>NZ_SJXE01000019.1:0-8102 GCF_004336975.1 Corallincola luteus | reverse complement strand
CGGGAGCGAGACACAGGAAATACCACAGTTCATCGTTCTAATACGAGGGCTTGTTGCGGTTAGTATATGAATCCAAGAAATATAACAAACTGTTAAACAAGGACAAAGTACTGTTGGCTTTAAACGAGGGAGGACATCATCCACCCGACAAGATCGCTAACGGACTCCAGCTTTTTGCTGTTTACTCTGCCCCTGCAGAATTTGAGCAACGCATGTTTAGAAGATGAAGGGGGCAGCTCCGCCGTTCAGCCCCGCCTGTGTCCAACAAAGCCTCGGTTGTTTATACTGACTGCAATCTTAGATTCTGTTAATCATTTCTAAGTCGTAGGGGACAGGAAATAGTTTTTGATGAAGAAAATTACGGATTACATATTCTACGACTCATGGCAATTGAGTGCGTTGAACCTTGTTAGTGGCGATAACTACGTCGTTTTAGAGGGCTTGTGCGACTTAAAGGCTAATGAACTAGTAGAATTCAAAGGGTTTAGCGACATCGATAATCATTTTGGTAAGTTTATATTCGTCAATTCTGATGGAGAAGTGCTTGAAGTATCCGGTGATTTTTCAAGTCAGGAGCATCATCGCTTTAAAGAGTTGAAGCTAGCTATCAAGAAAGCTTACCAAGGCGATTAAATAGCGGTCGCAGGGCTCCCGTGGAAAAGTTCTCTCAGGACATATACCCGACGGGATGGCTAAATGACGATGGTTTTCTGTTGTTCACAGTGAGCGATATTGTTTTTACGCGCCGGTTATTTTGAATATATAAATAGTTCTTGGAATCGCTAGTTATGAGATACGTGTTATGGCTATTGCTTGGTTACGGAGTAATACTGCCGGCCAGTGCTGATGTGCTCCTTTATGATAAATCACCCACTGAATGCCAAGGATTTATTGAAGGTTATGAAAAAGATAAGCACAGCTTTAGTCTAATCCCTGCAAATACTTTCATAGATTCTTATTTTTTGAGTAAGAGTAATAGTTACTATGTTTATACTGCTTATTTACAAGAGCCTGTATATCCGTGCAGTAGCATAGCTCAGAAGTACATCGATCAACGTTTACTTGAAATTTTGACTAACCTGCCAGTTGAACCTTGGAATAGTCAACCCTTTCGTAACCTAAAGGCACTATCAGCTCATGCTGATTTGCTGAATATAGATCTATTATCAGAAGAGCGATGGGGGGATAAGTTTTATCATTTAGAGATGCTGCTTCTTATGAACATCGATCTCTCTAAGGCTTTTCCGGAAGCAATAGCCTATAAGCAATGTTTGCAAGAACAACGTCGATGCAATGATAAGTACATGCGTGATGAGTATGCTCTTCATCTTTCAGGCTTGCTAGCGGATGAAAAGTGCCTTTTTTGGTCGTATTCTTGTGATGTGAGCTTTCAAAGTGCTCGTCTACTCAACTACCAGTTATGGTTTCCGAGTTTTTTTAGTCAAGGCGCGGATATTGACATATTGATTGTCAATGCGATGGCTTATTTCTCTTCGGTTGATTTTGAGAGAATGAGAAAAAATAATGGGCGCATAGAATTAGCAGAGCTAATAGGAAGTCTTGAGTTACCTCCAAAATCTATTAAGACCATATTAGAAATGAGAGAAGTACCGTTTGGTGAAAGACTGAAAATTTATTGGACCATTTTCCCCCGGTTAAGCCAAGCAGAGCGTCGCTTGGCTTTAACCAGTATTGAGAAACAAAGAAAAAAAGAGGGCATTATTGGTGTAATTAATACTGATATTAGCCAAGGTTTTGGACTTGATGTGCTCACACTAATGGCATTAGCTGTAGACTGTGACTCAGAGGAAATAAACATAAAATTTCAGGGTGTAAAGTCTTCTCTATACTCCCCTTTCGGTAATGCTGAATTTGATGGGGGAGGGGTTTTTAATGCTCTGATGTGCACTAAGAGTCGACAAGATTTGAATTAGAGAAGGGAAAGGACAGCTTGTGCGCCTTGATAAATCGGCAAGAGATTGAAGGTAAAAGTCCTTTAATCGGTGCTCGCGGGATGCTTTCCTCCGAGACAGGCTAAATGGCTGTTGGCTCACGCTCTTCTCCAAGAGCTTGGATACGCCTATTTGTTGGCCAGCTTAGTGAAGCGGGGCAATAAAACCACCTCATCTGAGCCACAATGCTTGTTCGCGCTTTGGTGTTAAAAGAGACTGGCCAACTGCGTTAAAGCGAATCCAGATCCGCCAGATAGGTGCCGGCTTGGCTTAAAATTGCGGTGCGGTTTTCATCACTCATCTTGTCCCAGTTGCGATACACCATACCGATGCGTGGGTTGCGGGCGATGCGGTCACGATGTTCATTCATAAAGTGCCAATAGAGGGCGTTAAACGGGCAGGCTTTCGATCCGGTTTTTTGCTTCACTTGATAATGACAGTTGGCGCAGTAATCACTCATCTTATTGATATAGTTTCCGCTAGCAGCGTAGGGTTTACTGGCAAGTAAGCCTCCGTCTGCAAACTGGCTCATCCCCCGGGTGTTGGGCATTTCCACCCATTCAATCGCGTCGATATAGACGCCGAGATACCAGGCGTCGACTAAGTCAGGATCCATACCTGTGATAAGTGCAAAGTTACCGATCACCATCAAGCGTTGAATATGATGGCCGTAGGCATACTCAAGGCTTTGGCCCAAAGACTCCCGCATACAACGCATCTGAGTTTCGCCATCCCAGAAGTACTTTGGCAGTGTTCTATGGCCATTGAGTGCATTTTTTTCTGCATATTGCGGCATGTTTAGCCAGTAAATGCCGCGAACATATTCTCGCCATCCCAGGATTTGACGCACGAAACCCTCAACCTGGGCAAAGGTGATGGCGCCGTCTGCTTGCCGATATGCAGTAATGGCTGCATCGATCACCTGTTTTGGATGCAGCAGCTTGGCATTCATGGCGAAGGAAAGTCGGCAGTGATAGAGGCTCCATTTGGTTTCGCTCTGGCAGGTCATTGCATCCTGAAATCGGCCGAATTTAGGCAGTAGCTGCTGGCAAAAGTAGTCGAGCAACTGTAACCCCTGTTGGCGGGTAACCGGCCACAACAGGGCGCTATGATAACTGCCGAAATATTCGACCTTGTGTTTGTCGAGTCGCGCCTTGATATCAGTGACATCATTGGCGAAGCAGAGTGGCTCAGGCAGCGCTTCGATCTCCTGTTGGCTTAACTTCTCTCTGTTGTTGGCATCGTAATTCCATTGCCCACCTTCGGGTTCATCGCCGTTCATCAGCAGCTCATATCGGCGGCGCATTTTCCGATAGAAGGTTTCCATGCGGTGTGCTGTACCTGCTTTGAAATAGTGGTTAAGTTCATCGAACGGGAGTAAAAAATGTTCACTGTCCCATATGGTGCGGCTCACTCCATCAGGTAGCTGCATGGTCTCTAGTTGCTGTTTTAATCGATACTCATCTGGCCGCTGAAATTCAAAACCGCCGGCGCCCGTGAACGTCAGTATGTCGTTTATCAGTGGTGGCAGGCTCTCATAGGCGTGAGTGTCGTCCAGCGTCAGGTGAAGTACCTGGTGACCTGCGGTTTTTAGTGCGTTGGCAAAGCCCGCCATGGCACAGAAAAAGGCACATATCTTTTGGATATGATGTTTGACGTAACCGGTTTCCTGTTTCAGTTCAGCGATCAGGTAGAGCGTGCCGGGATCGACAGAGCGATACCAGCTATGAGACGGGTTGAGCTGATCACCCAATATCAGTCTGATCCGTTCAGTAGGTAGCAGAGGGGCAGACGGCTGAGTTTGGTCAGCGAGCTCGCCTCTCTTGGAAAGGTAAGTCTGGGCGCGTTCTAAGGCTGACTGCAGTGCTTTATCTATCATGTACTTATTCTCGGATTGGTGTTAGCCGGTTTTTGTTTTGATTGACGGCGACATCGTTCAGAGCAGTATTTGACGTCATCCCATACTTTTTCCCATTTTTTACGCCAGTCAAATGGCCGCTCGCAGATCGGGCAGCGCTTAGATGGGAGTTGAGTTTTCTTGTGCATTGGCGATCCTTCTTCGGCTTCACTTACTCACTGGAACAGAGACCGGCCAATCTGCTGCATCGACGGAGTCGATAACTGCACCGCAGGCACCCCCATCACCGCGCCACTTGGCAATGTACTCAACCTCTGGGTCGAACATCTGTTGCTGTTTTTTGAGATTAAAATGGCGACCCTGACGGGGATCTGCCCCCACGCCCGCGATGTACTGCCAGTTGCCCCAGTTGGATGCTACGTCATAGTCCAAAAGCTGTTGCTCGAAGTAGTAGGCACCAGCACGCCAATCGAGTTGCAGTTCGTGAATGAGACAACTGGCGACTATCTGCCTGCCACGATTTGATAGCTGGCCTGTTGCTCTAAGTTGATTCATGCAGGCGTTCACTAAAGGGTAGGGTGTGGTGCCGTTGATCCAGCGGGCAAGCCTTTCGCCATATAGGCAGCCCGTCACTGGTTTATTGGTGATCCCGCGAAGCTGAAACAGCTTGTTGCCATGCTTGATCGCGTAAAGCTGAAAGTATTCGCGCCAAAGCAACTCAAAGTAGATCCAGTAGGTGCTTTCGTTTCTGCCGTGCAAACGTTGGTACTTTCCCAGCGCCGCTAAAACTTGGGTCGGAGAAAGCGTGCCGTTAGCCAACCAAGGAGAAAACCGAGTGCTGGTGAACTCACCATCAAGGGCGTTGCGAGTTTCTTTGTAATGACTGGCTGCTGATGTTTGGAAGTAGGCACGCAGAAAGTCTGCTGCTGTATCTTCGCCGCCTTTCATGGGCAGGGAGGTTAACTGAGTTTCCTCTAACGCGTCTGTGGTGCTTGAATAGCCTAACCTGGCCTGCCATTTGTCGACGGGTAAAAGTGCAGGCTGACTTCCTTGCTGATCTATTTCTGTTGGTGGCGGGGGCAGTGATGGCGGGGCGGCCAGCACCTGCGCATCACCATAATTTGGCGCGGCCTTTTCTATCAGCCTGCGAAACTGGGAGAAGGTGTCCGGCAGGGCATCAACACTCATTGGTAACTCGTCAGGTTGGTAGATGCTTTGCACGGCGGCGCTGATAAATGTTGTGTTTGGAAATCGACTTTGCAGTTGTTGCCAAGGATGCTGCTCCTCACTGGCTACCTGGCGAGCGCGATAGATAGCATCGGGTTGAAGTTGTTCAATCAGGCCATCAAGGATGGCTGTTGGTTCGCCCTCTGCGTAATGCAGGGTTTGCTCTAAATTTTTCAGCTTGGTGTTTAGTGACTGCAATGTCTGCCACTGAAAGCGACGCCTCTCTGCACTCATGCGGCTGGCCACAAATCGGTTACCACGGGTCTGCTGTGGGCTTTGAATGAAAATGAATAGCAGGTGTTGGCATTGCTGCGCAGCACGCACCAACAGTGGATGATCTTTGAGCCGTAGATCGTTACTGAACCAAAACAGGCCTAGCCGATATTTTTGTGAGTCGGTTGCGAGCAAGTGGTTTTACCTTTGTGGCGACAAACAAAATTGTTTGTTATCGCAAAGATATACGTTACCTCGAAGCGTTTGGGTTTAAATCTGTATCGATGTGAACGGCTTTATTTAAAAGATAAGAGGAAAATCGGACGCCCGCCCTCTGCAGGCTTTAGCCAACGGGCGCAGGCAATGTAGAGAATCCTCAGCATGGGTGATGTGTAGGTCATGTTTAATGGCTAGATAAGAGATGGATACTTCTGTTAACTGTTTTTATGCGGAACAGCATTCTTCTTATCTACAAGATATGGCGCTCTAGCTTGCTGTTTTTATTGCTTATTTAGCTTTCTCTTGCGTGCATATAGGAACCCTATCACGCCGCACTCTCGCTTTCATCGGCACAGATGAGTGTGTAAACAGCCCAAACATTGAGCTAACTGCTTGATAGGTATAGAGTTGGGGGCGTATATTGGTGAAATAATTTATTGGCGGACGCTGTGGTTTAGTGAGAATTCCGTCTAATACACTGTTATGGCAATACATAAATGAAGTTCAGTAGAGTTTTCAAAGAAACTAGACTGCTTTGGCAGAGAGAAATCGAAATTTCTGATGGTAAGATCCTCTCTGATAACGGAGGGAATTTTCCTCAATTGAATATAGCCTGGGCTCAAGCGGAAGAAAGAGCAGCGTCATGGAATGACTGGCATCAGTTAATGGTTTGGGCCATGTTCTGTGGATTGCATAAGCTAGCTCGTGAATCTCTTGTGAGAAATGAAGTTCATATCAGCCTTCAACAAATTGATAAGAGATATGTTCAATCTAAATTCAGGGAAAACCTGTTTTCTAATGGCTGTGGGTACGGGCGGCAAATGAGGCGAGCATATGTTAACGACCTACAGCCATAACAATCACAGGCAGTCGACGCGAAAAAGACCGCGCAACTGCTGCAAGCGTTATACGTAACTAGATGAGCAATCTAATCAAACCGTTCGTGGAAGGACTTATTTCCGACGCACAGCAGGCCAACGTTGTTTGGAATGAAGGGTGCTCCGAGGTTTTATTTAGGAAGCTAAATGACAGCGGTTTCGACGTCACCGTTGGTGTCGATTCAGGTTCAGTCTATCTTTTCACGGACCGGGGTTATAACAACCATTGGCACCTGGAATACTTTTCGAGCGAAGAACAAGCGTTAGAAACCGTGTTTGAACAAGTGCGAAAACTTCTCAATGGCCACATGCGCATTAGAGAGCTCCGTTCCAACAACAAACCATACAAGTGGGTGCTTGAGGTGTTCCATGCAGGCAAGTGGCGCAATGAAGCCATGAGCAGCCTTCTATTCTGGAATTGGTTCGGTAAACGCTCCCATCACTGTTACTTAAATTCCACCTCTCAGCCTGGAGCAGCGGAGTGAAGTTACGTATAACAATGCAAGTCACTAATTCGTCGCTACGCTCCTCGAGGACAAAGGCCACTGCGCGGCTAGCCGTTGCCCTTGGCCCGTGCTTGCGGCGTTAGAAGGCATAGGAGGCCCCATGGAAGCTAAACATTTCGTATCAATAGTAATCCGAGTATTTTCTATTGTTATTTTTTTGTACGCAGTAAATTCTGGAGCCAATGTTGTTCCACTCATTGATGATCCGGCATACAAATCAATAGCCTATTTTCAAGTTGCATCTATCATCACAATGCTATTGGTAGCTGTTTTTTTGTGGTTCTTTCCCCTCATCGTCGCATCTGGTTTGCTTCCACGCTCGTCAGAACCTTCAAATAGCCCTAGCAAATTAGAACCTATTGATTTTCAGGTTGTTTGCTTTACATCAATCACTTTTTATCTACTTTTCAACGTGTTATCAGATGTAATTTATTGGGGTAGCTATTTACTTTTCTTCGGCGAATCTCAATTTGATTCTCAAGACATAATCGCACACGATAAAGCCTCAATAATCACTACAGTTATTGAGCTCATTGTTTTAGTGCCGCTGTTAATGAATATCAAAGGTTTCATATTGGTCTTAAACAAACTCAGATACGGTGGGTAATGCCTTCTAACAAGGCGCTTAACTCGCTCCCTTCGGTCGCTGGGACAATAACACTGCGGTGCTGCGCACTTTACCGCAGTATTATTGTCCGTTAGCTTTGCGTTATACGTATGGGGCATGGAGTGGCTAATAAAACATATCCTAAGAATACTGGGTGGGAAAACGTCGAATACCGATTCGAACTGAGCAATTCCGATAATGAAAGGGTGAACTTCATTCTCAACGAAGCTTGTCATGTTTTCTACTATCACGCAGACGGAAACTGGAAGTTGGTATACAAGGATAAGTACGCTCTGGATTTGCTCGAAATTTTGGAGCGGAATTCTGGGTTGAAAGACGAACTTATCGAAACAGGTGATCGTGTCATAAAGATGATTACCTATCGGGCGAACGAGTTGAGAGCCAAGCGGTAATGGCTGCTACAAAACCTACAGTGGTTCAGTTCAGACATATAACAATCAAATTAACCAAAGCACTCGTCGCTTCACTCCTCGCGGTGACAAGTGTTACGACGCGGCGGATCCGCTGGCCTTTGCCCGTGCTTGCGGCGTTGGTATGACTCCCACTGTCAAGTTTGACGCACTGATCCCTGCTAAAAAACTAGCCATCGTATTCTCCTAAAAAAGAGCTGATACATCAGAT
>NZ_SJXE01000029.1:0-1671 GCF_004336975.1 Corallincola luteus | reverse complement strand
ATACATTATGGCTCTGGCTTTTAGCTAACCCACGAAGGCGGAGGTCAGCACCTTTTGTGGGAGTCATATTGTCTATATGCCATGAAGATTTTACTTCTTACGTTGATGTTTCTTTTGTTCTCGGGGTGTTCATTCGCGGATTCAGAGGTGGTGGAGATCAGGGTTTTTGATCCTGAGTTTAATGTTATAAAAGTCATCACGGAGAAAGATGAGGTGGCAAGAGTTTTGGCGCTCTGGGAAGTAGCTGAGGAATCTAGCGAAATATCACTGCACCCACTTGAGTCACGTGACTTATACAAAGTCGACTTTTATTCAGAATCTAGCCCGCTGTCGGGGCGCTGGCTCTATGTTGAGTCGGGGCACTACCAGAGGCTAAGCAAATCCCGTATGGAAACCTTTAAGGTAAAAAAAGTGAGTGAACTGAATGAACGCCTCGGCATATAACAAGTCACGCAATTTCACTCCGGCCGCTGAAAAGCGCGGCCTCCGCGTGACTGGCTTCGCCAGCCCATTCGTGAAGCGTTAAAAGGCACATCATGGGATATGCGCTACATATCGAGTTGGAAGACTCTGCAATTGAGTTGGAACAATGGATTTCGGTAATAGATGCTATTGAGGGGGCTCGAATTAACAGCGTAGGAACTAAGGCTGTCAATTTGGCTAAGGGAGAAGAGATCTCTATATCTGCTAACCCTGGCGACGTCGAAGTTGAGTTTACGACGAGTAAATTTTTTGGCCTCAAAAAGCAATCTAGATGGGAATTTTGTATCTGGTTTAATAGTGGCCGGGTATCATTTAATGCCACTGACGATATTGATTCTCCAGCAAACCCGGTACATAGAGTCGCATCACAAGCTGCTAGGCTTCTCTCCGCTAAGATCATCGGAGATGAAGGTGAGGTTTATGCGTGGTAGTGCCTTTTAACAAGAAAAATCAATGCGACAAGTTAAACGACGCGGCTTTGCCGCTAACTTGCTCCCTGTTTTAGGCGTTATACAACTGTGAAAAGTAAGGCTTATGCCAACCCAATTCATTCCTCAATCATATAAAGTTCCAAAAACCTTAGAAACGAACCAATTCTTTTTTAGGGTTCTTGAAGAGAATGTCGCAGAGTTAGATTATGAAGCCGTTATGTCTAGCCGTGAACGACTAAAGTCGATTTTTGGCCCAAATTCACATTGGCCCAAAAGCAACATGACGCTTGCAGAAAACAGGGCAGATTTAAAGGTTCACAAACAAGAATTCGAATCGCGTAAGGCGTTCGCATATTCAGTTTTCAATAGCTCAAGAGACAAGTGTCTTGGCAGTGTTTACATAGATCCAAGCCAATCCGAAAACTATGATTGTGAAGTTTATTTGTGGGTTAGAGAAGACAGCGCAGCATTAGATGAGAGACTATATCAAACTGTCGTGCAGTGGCTAAAAGATCGTTGGCCCTTCAATAATATCGCGTTTCCAGGGAGAAGCATTTCTTGGGAGAATTGGGCAAAAGAGGTAAAAGTTGTATAACAAGTGGTTCAATACGTGGACAACTACTCGTCACGCAATTTGCAATAAACGCAAATTGAACGTGCCAAGTGTTGCCCATTAACCAGGCGCTGGAGGATCCCCTCATAAATCCCCCAGTCCAGCGGTGTGAACCAGCCTTAAAAATTCATTCATAGCCCAGCG
>NZ_SJXE01000018.1:0-19901 GCF_004336975.1 Corallincola luteus | reverse complement strand
AGAGATGAGGCCTTAAATGATGCACAGGTTCAAAGAGTTAAGAAAGGGTGACCCACCAAAAAACGCGAAGGGCCATATATATACAGTCAAACAAGGACGTTCAACATGGCTAAGTCTCCATTCATCGAGTCGGTGCGCAAGGAGCTGCGCACGCGGCAGTACAGTTACCGCACCGAAAAGACCTACCTGCATTGGATCCGTTACTTTATTCGCTTCAATGACTACAAACATCCAGACATGATGGGCAACGCCGAGATAGAACGGTTTCTCAGTCACTTAGCAGTTAACAGGGAGGTCAGTGCTGCCACACAAAACCTCGCTCTGTGCGCCATCATCTTTATGTACCGTCATGTGGTTGGTCGGGAAATTGAAGGACTGAACTACAGCTACACGCGCGCACCGAGAAACATTCCAACGGTGTTAGACCAAGAGGAAGTGGCCAAGATCCTCGCGCATATGACAGGTAAGTATTGGCTGATCGCTGTATTGCTATATGGCTGTGGGCTGCGTTTGCAGGAAGCGCTTTCTATGAGAGTAAAGGATATCGATTTTTCGCTTAAGTCCATCCTTGTATTTCGAGGCAAGGGACGAAAAGACAGATACACATTGCTACCCCAATCCCTGGTGCCAAGGCTTCAGGCACAAATTACTTACGTTGAAAAACGTCATGCTCAAGATCTTGTCGAGGGAGCAGGAATGACTTCGGTTCCGTCTTCCCTTTATCGCAAGTACAAGGGCGTTATGACCGACGTTGCATGGCAGTATCTCTTTCCATCAACGACGCTGTGCCGACATCCGCATGATGGTTACGTGTGTCGCCATCATATACATGCTACGAGCTTTGCTAAGCAACTACGCAAGGCTGTGCTTAAAAGTGGCGTTAAAAAGCGAGTTACGGCGCATACCTTCCGGCACTCTTTTGCTACACGGCTGCTTCAAAAAGGCACAGATATTCGCACAGTACAGGAATTACTCGGGCATTCAGATCTAAAAACGACCGAGATCTACACGCATGTTGTGGGAGATCGGCGGGCTGGCACTACCAGCCCCGCAGACATGCTACCGGGTAGCAAAGTAGAAGAGGCGCAGGCCAGTTATGTGTGAATATTCCAAGGCAACTGAGACCCCTTGGATGACCGCTTTAAGGTATTCATACCAAAATACGATTATTCTCTGTATGACCGAAATTCGCTCAAACCTGACTATGAGGCTTGATTGGAATGGCTAAGCAATCGCTTTGCTCTTTATCTTGGCAATGTGTGCCTTCTTGATACAACGAAGGCACACACGGTGTTGTGTTGGCGGTTCCTGCGGCTCAATAGGCCGTTTTATCGAACTTCAAACTACGTGCTATCCAATCATACTTGAACCACTATTTTTGACCACTCAAACCAGCGTGCCCCTCCCCGCGGCGGGATGATTGGGGGTATCAAAAGTTGACAAGGGTGATGAAGCAGAACGCTATTTAGCTTTCTAGGCTCGAGTATTTTCTCGAGCCTAGAAATCACTCTGGTTACTCCGCTTCTGTTTGGGCTGCGGCATCGTCACTGCTACTGCCCATTTTCATCAACAGATAACCAGCACCCAATTCGATATAACCGGAGAACTGCCAAAGCAGATCGGGCAGTTCAATACCGAAGAAGCCACCCCAGAGATCAAAACCGACATGGCTGCCGATCACATCCAGTAAGCCAATAAGAATTAGAATAATGCCAACGATTTTCATGGTGCTTTCCTTTTCATATACATTGGTTGGATACTCATCCTTGATAACTCACCGCATCGGAAGCTAAGCCAAACGCGATAAAAATCAAACCAGAAGTATCAGATTTGGAAAGGAAAACAAGAGATTAAGTAAGCTATGATTCCTTTCATCGCGAACACTAAGCCATGTTCCAGTGAACAAAACCATGATTGAGCGCAAAGCCCTTCGCCTTGCTAAATAATCAATAGCGAATATTTAGGTACCGCTCAAATTAACGTCAACAAGCGTAAAAGTAGTTACGCAGGCCTACCCTCCAAATAGTGCTCCTTCCTTTATCTTTCTCCCCTCTCTCTCATCTCTCCCTCTTCATCCTTATGGTTATTATTGCGAATTATTATCATTTACATTCGTATTACATGATCGTACTATTCTGCCGCTAATACAGCACATGCTGTTAACACCATCGTTGGCAAGGCGCTTACCCCGCCTGTCAAACCATCACTCTGACGTATAGATGAAAACCGACATGAAGCAGTCTCTGTTAATCATCCCTTTAGCCCTTAGCACCAGCTCCCTTAGCTGGGCTGACACCCCTAACGACACAGACGATATCGAAAGGATCGAAGTAAAAGGCAGTTATATTCAAGGCTACAACGCCCACTCAGCGAGCGGTGCTTCGAAGTTAGAACTGCCTATCATTGAGATCCCACAATCCGTCTCAGTTATCACCAATCAGCAGCTGCAAGATTTCCAGCTAACAGATATCAACGCTGCACTGGACACCGCCACGGGTATCAATGTCGAACGTATTGAAACCGATCGCACCTACTACACCGCCCGTGGTTTTGACGTTACCAACTTCCAGATTGACGGTATCGGCCTGCCATTGGCGTCAGGAAACAATCACGCCGGAGAAGACACCGCCATCTATGACCGATTAGAGGTGATCCGAGGTGCCAACGGCCTGATGACAGGTGTGGGCAACCCATCAGCAACCATCAACTTCATCCGTAAACGCCCCACCGCTGACGATCAGTTAGTAGTCAATGGCACCTACGGTAGTTGGAACAGTGGTCGCGTCGAGGTTGATGGCAGCAAGCGTTTCAGTGACCGCTTTGCCGCCCGCGCGGTGCTGGTAAGTGAGGACAAAGAATCTTATCTCGACCGTTACGAAACCGACAAACAGGTGGCCTATATTTTTCTCGAAGGCCATCTGACCGATGACACCACGGTCTCGCTCAGTCACAGCTATAGCAACAACAATGCTGATGGTAACCTGTGGGGCGCATTGCCACTGTATTACACCGACGGTAGTGCCACCGACTACGGACGCTCCACCAGCACCTCAGCGGATTGGTCCAATTGGAACGTGATACGCAACAACACCGTGGTAGAACTTGACCACCAGCTTAACGACAATTGGCAGATACGCTCGACCTACTCGTACCGCAAGACCGACGAAGACAGCGAACTTTTCTACGTGTTTGGTACACCCGACCGCGATACCGAATTAGGACTAACAGGCTACGCCAGCGGGTACCATCATGATGACGAACACAATCTGTTCGACCTCTATCTCAGCGGTGATTTCGAGCTGTTTGGTCGTGATCATCAACTGGTAGCCGGCGTTAACTACGCCAAGCTGGATTACACCGATAAATCCCTTTACGACTACACCACTGGCGCAGGCTTCCCGGCGATGCCTGATCTGAATGAATGGGATGGCAACACACCGAAACCGGTCTTTGCTGACGGTGAAACCGGTGGCGACGTCACTCAGGAACAAAAAGCCGCTTACGTGACCGGACGCTTTAATCTGTTCGATGGCTTCCATGCCATTGTCGGCGGCCGCTACAACGATTGGGATGTCGATGGTGAATCTTACGATGTGGTGCGTGACACCGGCGATACTGAGTTTATTCCCTATCTAGGCGTGGTGTACCGGGTACTTCCTCACGTCGTCGCGTATGCCAGCTATACCGAAACGTTTCAATCACAGACAGAGCTGGATATTGACGATAAAACCCTGGATCCAGTGACTGGCGAAAGCAGTGAAATAGGTCTGAAGAGTGAGTGGTTTAATGGCCGCCTGCTTGCCAGTGTCGCCTACTTCGATATTCAGCAGAAAAACCTGGCGATCCTCGATCCCAGCACCGAAAACCTGCCACCAGACCAACAACGCTATATCGGTGCTGATGGTATCAGCAGTAACGGTTTTGAACTGGACGTCGCCGGTGAGATCTATGAGGGCTTGAATGTCAGCATTGGCTATACCGACTTTGATATCGACGGAGATGAGCAAGTAGCGGCCTATACCCCAAGCCGAATGTTCAAATTCACCGCGGTATATGAAGTGCCGTTTGTTGAAGGGCTAAGCACAGGTATGAACATGCGCTGGCAAGACGATATATCGCGCAGTCAGGGCGTCGTGGGAGACGATTTTGCCAATGCAGGTGATGAGATTGTTACCGAGCAGGATGCTTATGCCATCGTTGACCTAATGGCACGCTACAACTTTAACGACGATGTCAGCCTGAGCGTAAACGCCTACAACGTCACTGATGAAAAGTACCTCACCAGTTTGTACTGGGCGCAGGGCTATTACGGTGCACCGGCGAACTACAGCGCCACGCTGAGCTGGGCATTTTAACGCCCATAGCTCAGACAACAGACCCGTCATGTGCGCGCTTAGACACACAGGCACCGAAAGCAATTGTGCTTCTCGGTGCCTTTTGAGTTGTCGTTGGCCGCACTCACAATGCGAAGAAAGAAGAGTTCAGCATGAGAAAGACCCTGTTTAAATGGCACTCCTATGGGGCACTGATCGCCATGTTACCGCTGCTTATTATTTCGATCACCGGCAGCATACTGGTATTTAAAGTTGAGATAGATTCCCTCCTGCGCCCGCAGCACATGCAGGTGGATGCGACAGCGGAAACGCCGCGCGTCAGCCTGGACAGCCTGATGCACACCATGTTGGCGGCCAACCCCGCATTCGAACTGGGCGGCTGGGAGATATTTGATGACAAGCAACGCTCTGATGCCGGCTACTTGATCCGTCGTGGCACCGAGGAGTGGGCCAAGGTCTATATCAACCAATACAGTGGGACACTGCTTTCAGCACCACAACCGATGGACCACTACCTAACCGACTGGCTATTGGAGCTGCACTACAGCTTTTTACTGCACGTAAAAGGTGCCAGCGTAGGGTTTGTGGTTGCGCTGATCATGCTGTTTCTCGGCATCAGTGGCGTTATTCTTTACCGCCGCTTTTGGGCCAAACTATTCACCCTCCGAACCACCGCAGCCAAGCGGATCCTGTTCAGTGATCTGCATAAATTTATTGGCATCTTAAGTTCGCCAATATTGATCGTCATCGCCTTTACCGGTGGCTACTGGAACATCATGGGGATCATCCATGAAGTGACCGAACACGGCGACGGCGACCATGTCTATATTCAGGCACCACTGCATAGCCCAGAGATCTCATTCGAATCTTTGCGGTTACAAGCGGAAGTAGAAATTGATAGCTACAAAGCGGGTTACCTTGCCATGCCCCACGAACCGGATCGTGATATCACTTTTTACGGTGAAGTAAACAGCCATAACCCGCTGCACAGCGAATACGCCAGTACAGTCAGTTTTGATAAAACCAGTGGCGCCTTGCTCAATAAGATAGATATTCGCGAGGCCAGTTTTCTGCGGGTATTCATCGACAGCTTTCGCAAGCTGCATTTTGGCTATTTTGGCGGCTTGTTCACCCGTATTCTTTGGTCTGTTTTAGGGTTGGCTCCCGTGATATTGGCTGGCACTGGCTTGTATTTGTACTGGCAACGCAGGCGCTATAGCAGCAAGTCGAAGCGGATAAGAGAACAAGTTAGAGAGAGCTTTGATACTGCAGGCTAGTGATAACCGAGCCGCCCTTGGGCGGCTCTTTCAAACAAATAGCGCAATCAATGTGCTGATAGAAAATCTCCTGATATAAGGTGCGCAGATAGAAAGTGTTGCTCCCTCCTATATTGACGCGCTCGCTCAAGCCGCTCTCGTTCTGGGCAACCCTCGCACGCCTTTCAGCAGCAAATCGCTTATATACCCCACTTCAGCAGCACCAAATACTGATTTCAATGAGATTGGGGATCGAAGACAGATCCCCTATTTTTTATTTATCACCTAACTCTTTCATTACTAATAAATTTAGCTTCTACACTTAGTAGCTGTGTCAGTCGACGTTAACTATTTATCACGGAGCAATATGCATGGATAACACGTCAGCCACCTGGACCACCCGCGCCTTGGATCGCATTGAGGTGGTGGGTAACAAGCTGCCCGATCCCGCGATTATCTTTCTGATCTGTCTGGCGATAGTCTGGATCGCATCGGCGATCTTTTCTCAGGTCAGCTTCGACGCCATCGACCCGCGTACTGGCGAAGCGATCGTGGTAAACAACCTACTGACGGGCGATTCGCTGGCTAGCTTCTTGAGTCGGATGGTGCCCATATTTACCGGCTTTGCGCCTTTAGGTGTGGTGCTGGTTGCCATGCTTGGGGTGGGCGTAGCGGAACATTCCGGGTTTATCAGTGCCGGATTAAAGCGGATGCTGGATTCCACACCCAGCAGCTTGCTGACACCGATGGTTGTTATGGTGGCCATCGTTAGTCACACCGCCACCGATGCGGGTTATGTGCTGGTGATCCCACTGGCCGGTGTGATCTTCTACGCCATGGGCCGACACCCATTAGCGGGTATTGCTGCTGCATTTGCCGGGGTCAGTGGCGGCTTCTGCGCCAACTTTATTCCGTCGGCCATCGACCCATTGCTGCAAAGTTTTACCCAAACCGCCGCACAAATTATCGACCCAGCAATTCAGGTTAACCCGCTGAATAACTGGTTCTTTAATTCAGCATCATCAGTGCTGATCATTGGTATCGCCTGGTATCTGACAGATAAGGTGATTGAACCCAGATTGAAAGATGTCGAAGTGGATGGTGACCCTAACGATATCCCTAAATTTGCAGAGCTTACGGCCGTACAAAGCCGTGCGCTGCGCTGGGCCAGCCTGACGATGCTGGCAGGGGTGATCATGCTTATTGCGATACTGGTGCCAGAGTCGAGCCCATTGCGGGATGCCAGCGGCAAGCTGACCTCCTTTAAAGCGCCGATAATGCAATCAATCGTACCGCTGATCTTTCTGCTATTCCTGTTACCTGGCGTGGTGTATGGCTATCTCTCAGGTACTTACCAAACCACCAAAGATATGATTAACAGCATGACCAAAGCGATGAATGGGATGAGTTATTACATCGTGATGGCATTCTTCTGTGCGCTATTTATTGATGCCTTTGGTAAATCGAATCTTGGCGCGTTGATGGCCATTGAGGGCGCAGAGGTACTCAAGGCGTTGTCGCTGCCAACCATGGTGACAGTGATTGGTATTGTCTTTCTTACTGGCTTTGTGAACCTATTTGTCGGCTCCAGCTCGGCAAAGTGGGCGCTACTTGGCCCCATCTTTGTACCCATGCTGATGCAGTTGGATATCTCTCCGGATCTGACCCAAATTGCATATCGCATTGGTGATTCTTCCACCAATATCATCACCCCACTGATGCCCTATTTTCCGCTGGTGGTGGTGTATTGCCAACGCTATGTAAAATCCACGGGGATAGGTACCGTGCTGTCTCTGATGCTGCCATTTAGTATCAGTATTCTCATTCTGTGGAGCATCTTTCTATTGATCTATTGGGGGCTGGGTATCCCGCTGGGTATTCAATCCAGCTACCTGTACACACCGGCCGGATAAGCGTCCAAAGACACAAATCTGAAGAGAGAAAGTCGAGGGTGAATTCGGGGGCGTTTTTAACGAAATGGGCAAACCAACGGGCAGCTTATCATCCTGCCCGTTGGTTTTGGCATAGAGAAACTCTTACTGACGGTCTAAACAATAGCAAGGGTTAAATGTTTAGCGATTACTGGCAAGGCCACTTTTTACTGGCGGATAATGTCAGGCCGCTCACCGGCACTGGGTTCTCCATCTGCTCTGGGTGTTGATTTGCCCAAACCAGAAAATTATCTAATATCTGCTGACGCGTCACAGTGGCATCAGGGCAGGAAGCAGGATCACCTTTCTTACCGATAACCTGCGCATCTTGGGCCGAGCTGATATAACCGAGACAGTAAGCCTGCGACACACCATACCAAGGGTCATCAATCGACATATCACACAGGGTAAGCAGATCACCGATAGTTTTGGTGTCAAAACTGTCCTCGGCGTTAGCTGCGCTAAAACAACCCGCAGACAAACAAAACATCAACAATACTAGGCGGCATTTCATCATCAACAATCTCCCAAAATTAACTCTTATTAACCATAGCCGTTTTTTAGAAATAGAAGCTAAGGTGCAGAAAAATAAATCTTATTTTGAATAGTCGTTATAGATGCGCTCAGGGAAAAAGCAACTTAACAGCTTGGTCAATGTCAATCATGAGGCTGTGCCCTTTTCGACAGGAACGCAGTCAACACCAGGCCGAAGCCAAGCCCCACTATAATAGAGCCTACAAACGCCAAAACAGAAGTCTGAATATAAAAGAAACCCACGCCAGTGCCGATCAACACGCCGCCGCCTATCGCCCAACTACTTTTGTCTTTATCGTGAGTCATCACTCACCTCCCGCCACCTGATTAAAGCCATCGACAATTCAAGCTTAGACGGCTTAACGCATAACGGCGTTCAGCGCGAAAGATTAACGGCATAAACGGCCCTGCAGCGCAGAATCAGCAAGGGGCTTTAGACATAAAAAAAGCCCCGTCATAAACGGGGCTTTTGCACTTAATCGTTAAAAACAAGCTACGCACTTATTGTCTAAACGGCTAATCTAAAACGGATTAGATTGCTTATTATTTAACAAATTCAGATAGCAAAATATCACCACTTGCTACGTTAAAGTATGATTCCAATAAGCTATCTGTAACGAACACTTGACCGCCACTAACAAAATAAATCTCATCAGAGCTATTAATAGATATATCCTGAACACCTTCACTAGATATAAATATCGACCCTACTTTACTTCCTGTAGAGTCATACTTATTAATCCACCCTGAAGATGTGGAAGCGTATATGTATCCAAACTCATCAACAGAAATTTTAGCTCTAATCGGCAGTTCAACAATGCCTATTACCTCCATTGAAACAGGATCATACACATCAATCCCTTTTCTTTCATCTAGAGCATATAGCTTGTTATCCAACCCAACCGTCAGTGTATTATAATTATTACCTTTTACTCTAACAGCGCTACCATCAGAAGTATCAAACCTTATAACACCACTATCAACATCTTCTCCTACAATCATGTCGTTCGAGAATATATAATTCCCTGACACATCGACTGCGCCAAAGTACGCATTATTTATTTGGTCCCATTTTTCAAAATTAATAAATGACCATAAATGCGTAGAGGTATCATAAATTGCTAACTCAGAGTCACTCTCGCCATTTAAAACTGCGATTCTTCCCCCCTCCAACACAGCCAAGTCTCTTGGAACGGTATCAACTATTAGGCTTTGAATTCTTTCTCGCCGAATTACATCACCTGAATCACTATAGAAGAGAAGATCAAAGTGACTCAATGCTCCATCCGATATAGCAACCCATGTTGCACCTGAATCAAGAATGTTTTCCAAAGGAGAAATAGAAATATTATCTAAACGAAGACCACAATCTTCAAGCGTCTCAATTTTCACCGTTCTTACACCTGATGACACGCTAAATGAGTATGAACTCCAGTTATTACTTACATCGTATGCCCCAATTTCTTCACCATCAACTGAGATCGTAAATTGTCCAACATTCTCACAATTATTATAGGCATCGAATTGAACTCTATTACCACTAAATCGCAAGCTGAATTCCACACTTCCAGCGTTATTAGTGAAAATGCTATAGCTGCCGTCTGATGACGCTGTGTCATCTACTTGCCACGGTATTGCTATGGAATTAACCCGCCAACCATTTGGTAAGCTCTGGTTTTCAAACGAATAATGTTGACTTGTTATTACAACTGGTAACGAAGTTAAATCATTTATATCGGTTCCAACAAGATACTCTTCCAAGTTCGAAAACGTATCTAAATCGGCATCGTATCCAGCATCAAATTTATTCAACGGGTTCAAACCATTTTGTATTTCAACATGGTCGGGGATCAGGTCATTGTCGTCATCTTCATCAACATTGTCGCCAATTAGGTCATGGTCGTTATCGCGATACTCTTCAGGATCATGTGGAAAATCATCAAGATTATCGAAAACACCGTCGCCGTCAGTGTCTATATATTGCGGAAGGTTTATCAGTGTAGGATAGTCTTGCTGGGTTCCGAACGACCAAATGCTTTCACTCCAGTTAAGATACATTGGCGCAATTGAACAATCAGAATAAGCTTCAGGCTCTGTTGGGCAAGTCAATTCATCATTATTCAAGCCTGTCAGTCCTTCTCCAGTTGCTGCCTCATGCAAGCCAATAGAGAAACCACTACTTTCAGTACTCCAATATGAATCATTAATATCCGTGTCAGAAGCTGAATACGCAAAGCCTGCGCCTTGTGCATTTTCATACAACGTGACCAAACCTAGGCTATACGTATTTTCAACGATTCCGCCGATCGCAGTCCCTATCAGTCCACCCACCGTTCGTCCGGTCACGCTGCCGGTAGAAAAAGCATTCATAATTACGCTACTGGAACTAGCACTTCCGACAAGCCCACCACCATCGTTTAATGCACGAGAAACCCTCATATGACTTGCCGATTCCGAAATTGTGCCGGAATTTGAGCCCACTAAACCTCCGACATCAAACTGACCAGAGATCGTGCCTATGCTTACTGAGCGCTCAATAAGACCAGAGTTTCTGCCAACTAACCCGCCGGCATAGTCCTGGGCAACCACATTTCCACTCACATAGATATTACTAATCAGGCCGCTATTCTTTCCAACCAAAAGCCCCACGAAATCAGAATTGATATTGACTGACGAGTTAGCACCAACAACGGCAAGGTTTCTGATCACAGAGTTAGGGCCTGCCGAACCAAACAAGCCTGAATAGTAATAAATACTATTGTTGTATGCGGGAATAACATTAATGGTTAGATTACGGATCTCATGGTTATTGCCTTCAAAAATAGCGTTGAACTCATAGGAACCATATCCCTCCTCACCGATAGGATCCCAACCTTCACCTGCATTAAAGGGGTCATCACTGATTCCGTTGCCATTTTCATCAAAATCAAGATTCGTTATCAACTCGTAACCAGCGCAACTAATAACGGCTAAACCGTCACCACACCCCACTGAAGAGCTAGCGCTTTTCGTCCCGAAGGCATCTCCATACAAGTTGTAACGTACTTTATCCAGATCCATCAGACTCGCGATTTCGATCAAGCCGTCACCGTCATCATCAACGTCTGCACTCAACCCAGAGTTTTGACAGTCGATGTCGCATGTATCTGGCGCACCATCACTATCAGTGTCCGAACGACCATCCAAAGATACGAGCGGAAAATAATCAACGCTATCTTCTACGCCATCGTTGTCATCATCACGGTCGGCATTGTCGCCAATAAGATCGCCGTCATGGTCGGCGCTCTCAGATTGATCAAGAGGAAATGCATCCTCGCTATCTGGTACGCCGTCATTATCATCATCTAGATCTTCTGTCATCCCCAAAGCTACACATGCGGGGTCGCACACGTCAGGAATGCCATCACGGTCATGATCATTTGCAGCTAAAGTAGGGGATAATGGGTACGCGTCTTCTATATCCAACACACCGTCATTATCATCATCCAGGTCAGTGTTATTCCCTACACCGTCACCATCGAAATCTTGAGATTCTGTGCTGTCCAGCGGAAACTGATCTAGAGCGTCTGAAACACCATCGTTGTCGTCGTCGCTGTCTGCGTTGTTACCTATGCCATCTGCATCTGTATCGATCTGTTCATTAGCATCTAGCGGGAAAGCATCTGTTATATCTGCGACGCCGTCATTATCATCGTCACTATCGGCATTATTACCTATACCATCGCCATCAGTATCAAGCTGTTCATTGGCATCTAGCGGGAAAGCATCTGTTAAATCTGCGATGCCATCATTATCATCGTCGCTATCGGCATTATTACCTCTACCATCGCCATCAGTATCAAGCTGTTCATTAGCATTTAGCGGGAAAGCATCTGATATATCCGCGACGCCATCATTATCATCGTCGCTATCACTGTTGTTACCGACACCATCGCCATCCGTATCTAACGTTTCAGTAGGATTAACTGGGAATGCGTCTGCGATATCGTCAACACCATCATTATCGTCATCTAAGTCAGCCGCCATACCAAGCGCAACGCAAGCTTCGTTACAGTCATTGGGAATACCATCAAGATCAGAGTCAGTTAAACCACCTAATGAGATTAACGGATAAAAATCAGTGATATCAGGAATTCCATCGCCATCGTCGTCATCATCACTATTATTACCGACACCATCGCCATCCGTATCTAACGTTTCATTCGGATCATTTGGGAATAGGTCTTCAGCGTCATTGACACCATCACCGTCACTGTCGATTTGCGAAGCAGAACAACCTTCATCATTGACACTTTCTCCCTCTGGAGTGTCTGGACAACGATCATAAGCGTCGTCGATATTGTCGCTGTCTTCATCTCGTGCTGTAATTCCTATCAGCAGGATATTATCGATGCTGATATCACCTCGGAAACCACCAACAGCCAATGCCTTAAAGCGAATACCTGTCACATCGGTATAGGCACTCAAGTCAACCTTTACCGAAGTGTATTCAGCAGCCAATGACAGGTGCTGCTGACCAGAAACCTGCCAAACATCCTCCACCAACATACCCTGAGAGAATATATCGACAGAAAGGGTACCAATGTCTGTCCCAAACATATGGTAATCGAAATTTAACTCGACACTATTTGCAGGCTCAATCGTCGGGCTTAGAAGGATGGAAGTATTTCCTGCGTCATTTGCAAAATTTGCGGACGTTTCGAAATATAGGTAATAAGCCTCATTATTCGTTCCAGAATCAGGGCCTGTATCAGGAGAAGGAGTCTCTCCCATATGACGAAGCCATTGATTAGAAGCATTAATGACGTCATTCTCCCACCCGCCCCAGCCAGATTCGAAGTCTGCGGCAAGTAACGGCGCTCTTACATCAGTTTCTGCGACCATAACATCCAAAAAAGTAGTCGCAGTCAGTTCACCATCAGAGACTTCTATTTCAAAACGGTTGGCACCAATGTCCGTAGCCAGAGGTATTCCAGTAAGTTGCCCATCAATTCCAACTTCTAACCATTGAGGTCCTGACAACTTAGAGAAAGTGAGACTATCACCGTTTTCATCGTGTGCATCCCCCGCAATACTTGCACTATATGAAGCATCAATAACTGCCAAGGGTTTTACTAAAGGGCTACTTTCAAAAACTGGAGCAACCGGGTCCATTGAGCCTAACCAGACTTCAATGTTGTCAATGGCGACATCCCCTCTAAATCCGCCCGCTGCGGTATAGACAAAGCGTAGCGACTCAGTATAAGCATTACGCTCAACCTCGCCTGTTAGATAAGCAGCATCATTTGAGGAGTGCTTTTGTCCACTGGCATTCCATATTTGAGTCCAAACGCCCTCACTTAAAGCTTCAAGCGATAGATTGCCAATACTTGAACCATACATATGGTAATCAAACACCACGGTAACCGAAGCGGCATTGACTTCAGGCCCCATTAAAATGGCTGTTTCACTTGCGTGATAAGCGCCGCCCGAAGATGTTTCGACGTACATGTACCACTTACTGTCAGCACCAGAAGAGGGGCCGGTTCCAGAAGAAGGAGTACCCGAGGCATCTCGACTCCATTCATCCGTATCTGCGCCAGCAGTATTAGACCAGTGACCTAAACCTGACTCAAATCCATCGGAATAACTAAGTGTCTTACCTTCAGTCGTTGCATATGAGGTACTAGACACAAAGGTAGAGATGATTAAAAAGAACGCAGAACAAATCCGCGAAGAGGTGAGAATACACATAAACATCCTTGTAATATCGAACATCAACAACTCAACATTGATAACTTAATATTATTTATCAATATGATACATAGCATATATTGCAACTAATTAAGCTGAGACGCAATTACAAATATTCATAAAAACCGTGAAGACTGTCGAACTATTGAGCAATCGGGTACCGTTTAACATTGCAGCTTTAGTGAACGGCATAAACCGCCCAGCAGAGCAGAACCCGCAGAGGGCTTTAGACATAAAAAAAGCCCGGTCATAGACGGGGCTTCTCATCGCATAAAAACGCTTAACTAAGCAGCTTTCTTCTTTCTAAAAAATGCCAAGCCAGCCAGACTTAAGCCAAGCATCGCCAGTGGCGCTGGCGCAGCAACATCGCTAATCCGGAACGCTTAGTTAGTAATATCTGCACCAAAGTCGCTATCGTAAGTAGAAACGGTATCGCAGTCAGGAGCAACAATGTAAGCCTCCTTGATAGACGCGACACGTTAAAAGCTGGCCACTTCACGAATATTCAAGCCGTAGTGCTGACAATGGGGATCAGTTCCCGAATATAGTTCACCGCTTGGTCCACATTGTCTTGGTTGTAGCCTTCAGTTTGCAGCTTCTCAATGAGTTCGTTCAATTCGGTTTGTGCGGTACTGCCCTCCTCTTGATCCTCGCTCAAACTTTGCAACAGACTTTCAAATAGTGGTGCGGTATCTGCCGCCGCACGAGGGCCAGGAGGACCGCCAGCGGTTTCACCAGGCATGCCTGTTGGCATCCCCTCCATACGATTTTTCATGCTTTCCAGCAGCGCATCGCGCTCCGCTACCGATACTTGCCCATCTTCGTCCGTGTCCATTTCAGTGAAATGCTGTGCCAATTTTTCAGCATTAAATTCGGCCCCTTGTGCAGCCAACGCAGCACTCATCTCCTCCACGCTTACACTGTTGCTATTGTCTGTATCCGCCGTAGCAAAAGCCTCATCCATCTGCGCCTTAATTTCATCCCTTTGCGCTTTAACCTCATCAATCTGTGACTTCATCTGTATCGAGCTAAATGTACCCGTACCTGAAATATTCATTGCCAGTTCTCCGTGAATAGTAAAATTGGTGGCACCAATCACTAAGCAAATGCAATTCCAATCAGAGCAATATTTACACAGATTTACCTAACTTTACTTTCAACACCCATAACGATAAAAGCATCGGAAAATCCTGCCACAAACGTAAAGAATGAATTAATCAATTTCACCCATTTGAATAGCTAACCGACTGAAACGGCAACACTATTCCTTATGAGGCAATACTGTTCCGGCAATAAGAATGACCATCCATGGCACAAACAAAGAGCAAAAATAAAACCAACGAATGACAAAAGCGGGCTTCAGTGACCATGGTCACTGAAGCCCGCTTTATCGACTTAATTAAACTAATCTGCGTTACTAAATCAGCTCAGTTACTTACCACCGCCATGTCGTAACCAAATTCAGCAGTGTCATCTTTAAACAGCAGCAAGGAATAGTTTGTCGCCGCGGCAAATTCAAGTATGTCAGACTGATACAGGAGTAACATGGAGTCATCGTCGCGCTCCAATACGACACTTATCTGATAAAAACCACTCGGCAACACCCCCGTTGTCAGCTCCTCAAAATCAAGATCCTGTGCGTCATAGTCAGTGCTCTCTAGGGTCTCCCCTTCAGGAACGAAATAGACATCCACATCATCTAAGTCGTAGCTGAGATTAGCCAAGGTGATATCACTATTGAAAGCGATCGCCCGTACCGACTCTTCAAAAGCGATAGATTGTGTCGCACCCGCTTCATCTTGATATACGGCGATCCCCTTAGTGGCATTTTGCGGCATGCTGATCAGCAGGTTGTTAAGGAGTACCTCTTCGGCCTCGTTCATGATTGACAAACTGTAATCACCGTAGGGTAATATTTCATACTCAGTGACTCCCTTGTCTGCGACGAGTTCTGAACGAACCTCATCATCACCACTCTTCAGGCTAGTAGAGACCGCATCAGGGCTAACATTAATTACCCGATACTGGGCGTTAGCGTAGTTGTCCTCATAATGGATCACCGTGCTTGAAAGCAGCACCTTATCGATGGCAATGCCTGTTTCAGTGGCACCGAACGAGTCTCTAACCACCAAAAAATAAGCGGTTTCACCCGTTAAGCTAACATTTTCCGCCGTAAAAAGTACTTCACTATTGCCAACTGAGGTCAGGTAGACGTCATACACATCAAGCGCATAATCCCCCACTAACGCTGCTTCACCATAGGCTGTCGTTGATATCAAACTCGCTAGTTCAAAGCCCAGACCTGACTCCCCCAGATAGATATCGTAGCCCGGCGAATCAGTCGAGTAATCGGCGACAAACAAACGCATGGTGTCATCGCCCAGATCGTCCAGATTGTACTCCACGCTGTAGAGTTCAAGCTGGCTATAGTCACCCGCAGAAATGAACAGATGGCGCTGCTCTCCAGACAGAGAAACCTCACCGTCATAGATCTCGTCGTCAACACCGTTGGAATTCACTCCAGAGATAACTAACGAGTAAGTCCCACTATTCACAGTACTTGGGCTGGTAGCATCAGAAAAAGAGATATCACTGAGCGTATATGAATCATCAAACTCATACGTTAGAGGACTACTGTTAGAAGAGACATTGTAGACCTGCATCGTCGTCGCACCGCTACTGTCATCGTCACTGTCATCACATGCAAAGAGAAATAGTCCACTAAGTAAAACGACTGTTAACTTCATTGGCTGGGTTATGAACATGCTGAGTATCTTTTGTTAAAAAATCAGCAAGCAGTCTATCTAGACCAGCGTTAATGGCTGTCAAGGAAGGTTAAGATTGGTTAAGAACCCAATGCCTCAGTGCCACCGTGAAATATTACACGAATACAGCACTAGCAACACCAAGCCCGAATGTCGCAACAACAAACCCGTAGACGTAAGGAGTAGAGCTTAATCGCGGCAACAGGGAAACTGACGCCTGCGCCCCCGGGGAGAGCAGCGACAAGTTAGTGACTTGCATGTTTTCGTGCACTTCACCATGTTGATGCCAGTGGGTTTAAATCCCAGCTCGGCATATAGATTGGCAGCTGGCTTGTTTTCGTAGGCTACCAATAGTTAAATTTAATCAACACCTTCAGATCTCAGCGTTTGTTCAAGTTTGGCAAAAATCTTCCGGCCATAGCCTTTTCCGCTAAACTGCTCGATAACTTGAAAATCGTATATAACCGCTGAGCTTTCACCGGAGTTGAACCCATACCACAGGTATTCGATTACACCTGCACCATTGTGTTCAATACACCACATGGGATAACCAAGCCAAAGACCACTCAGGCCGAAGCCAAGCCGCTCGGTATTCAAGATACAAAAAAGCCCCGTCAAAAGACGAGGCTCATCGCTAAATGTTCTTTAAAACACTAAGCAGCTTTCTTCTTTCTGAAAAATGCCAAGCCAGCCAGACCTAAGCCAAGCATCGCCAGTGGCGCTGGCGCAGGAACATCACTGATCCGGAATGCATAGTTAGTACCACCAACACCGAAGTCACGAACATAAGCAGAGACGGTATCGAGGTCACGATCGAAAATGTAAACGTCCTGATAGCGAGTAATACCTTCTACACCACGGAAGTAGTCTTCAGCAAAAACCTCGAAGCCGATACCAATAATCGCGTAGTGAGCCATGTTATTGATGTTCGCTACCTGATCGTCAATTGTCGAGATCATATAAGTGCCAGCACCAAACAGCTCCTCAGCTGCACCAACACCTGAATATGCAAGCGGGTTAGAGCTCCAGTTCGGACCGTCACCAACCTGCCATGAGCCTACATATTCAATTAAAGCGGCTTGCGCTGCACTGGCACTGACCAGAAGAGACAACCCCATGATGATTTTAAAAAACTGCTTTTTCATTATTACTGCCCTACTACAATAAGAGTTTGCTGAAATAAGCAGGAAATGCGCCAGACCGCTAACCAATTGTTATTTATCGATATTTTTTAAAAGCCCTCATTTTTTTAACAAATATGTAAACTTTAGTGACAATTTCCACAACGCTCTGGGCACTCACTCCTTCCGGCGTTGCCACCGTTTTTGACTTTAGGGTCTACTGAATCAGCTCAACTACAGAATCAGAAAGCTTTGTTAGACCTCACTTTTCAAAGGAGTCCAGGTCGATTTCGTACTTGGCGAGAACCTCCTGCATTTGCAGTTTCTTTTGCCCTGCTGCAACAGCCATAACCTTCGCCGTAACATCGGAAACTTCACCTTTTGTTATGCCCGCTTGCTTTGCCTGCTTTAAGTAATAATTTGTACACGGCAAGCAATTCATCGCCATGGCGGCAGCAAGCCCCACTAAAAGCTCTGTTTTGGAATCCAGATGCGCATTTTCGTGAGTGGAGTGATAAAAATTTTCGTAATGCTTTTGATGCTTTCCTAACATGAGATCCTCTGTGAATTATAACGCTGGGGCGCTCTGCTTTTGTTTGTTAGGCACCTTTTTCACAACAAATTGTATGAGATTAGAACCTTTTCGAAAGAAGCTGCTCGTTTTACGTCTTCTAACGTGACTTCATACCAGCTAACTGAGTTGAAATTGAATTCAAGTGAAGGCTCACACGTGCCAATTTTTACGTATGTTTTATATCCGAAACATGTGACGATGTTTTCATACTCAATCCAGCATGTTTCTGAGCCAACAGCTAACGGTGGAGGACACCATACCTGTGGTTTTTCGCTATGGATTTTATAGCTAACACCAATAACATCTAAGGCCTTTAATAGCTCCTCTCCATTAGCAAATTTGATTTCACCCAAAAGCTCAAAGCCATCGTTGTAGTGACCACCTCTAGGGTATTTCAACCTGAAGAGTCGGCACACCCTAAGTTCATTTCTGAATTCTTCGCTTTGATAAAAATCGAATGTTGATGACATTGATGTACTTCCATGTTGTCTAATACTTATTACTCGGATGCAGCGGCCAAATATGGGGCCAGAATGTAAGCCCTAAGCGCTGGAGTATAGGATCCGGCTACGCAGCAGCACCATGATTTATTTGTCAGCTGTACTTTCATACCCAGCTTTTAAGGTATCAATGATTTTTGGACAATGTTTGTACGCCACTTTGTATAGCTCTCTAAACTCCTTCTGTTCGTTTGTATTTGTGCCAAGTTCGAGAGTTATATTTTCAATTACACTAGTCATTAATGATAATTCTTTAGAGACAAGGTGATCAGGGTTTTTAATTTCTTTATCGGGAATATTCCGCAAGCACTCCATAACCTGTATTACAGAGTTTATATTTTCCTGAGAATCAATATCATTATTACAATGCACAGAAAATGAAAAGCTTAAAAGAAAAATCAATATCCATATTTTCATCTGAACTCCAAGTACAGCTAACGACGCAATCTAGCGAATCCCCTCATAATCCCTAGGAAATTCATAAAAGTAGACGCGCACCCCGTGGTTTGATCTAATTAATTTCGCCAAAAACAAATCCTATCTCACCCTGCACGGAGGCAGTCGGGATGCGCGAAGTTCAAATCCTACACCAAATGCTTGCACAACAGTGTCCGCAAATTCACAAAAAACGCCTGAGTTCACTGATAGTTGCGACCCAGTCGCTATTCGATGGCGACCGCTTGTCATTGACCGAACTAGGACGAAGCATTGAGGGGCGTGTTGCGCCCAAGCACAACATTAAAAGAATGGTTCGGTTGTTGGGCATTCATCATCTAAATAACGAACGATTAGCGATATATCGCTGGCACGCGCAACAGATTGGATGGCACCGCCACTTTCAGGCGAACACCATCAGAAAACGAGCTGTATTGTCGGTTGTTCGTTTAGGCAAAGAAGTTCGACGGCGACCGGACTTTGTTATCTCAGAGCAGCGAATACAGTGGGCGATCAATGAGTTCGTAAGGCTGGTTCACACCGCTGGATTGAAGGATTTATGAGGGGATCCTCCAGCGCCCACTTAAGCGGACAAAAACAGTTGGTCTTGGATTCATATACTAACCGCAACAAGCCCTCGAATTAGAACGATGAACTGTGGTATTTCCTGTGTCTCGCTCCCGCCAAGAAGTGAAACAACATGAACTACCAACAGCTC
>NZ_SJXE01000017.1:0-28057 GCF_004336975.1 Corallincola luteus | reverse complement strand
AATTAATTAGATCAAACCACGGGGTGCGCGTCTACTTTTATGAATTTCCTAGGGATTATGAGGGGATTCGCTAGATTTGGGCGTTAGGGCTCGATAATAGGACCTTATGAGTTACATAGATTCTTTTGACCATGAGTACATTGGATACTTGGGCTACCTTCCAATTTATCGGCCTCTGCAAGAGATAAAAGGTGATAAATGGGGTGGGTACGATTTCAGCGCTAAGCCAAATAATCTGGTGTTGGGTGGTGGAAGCGGTGAACACCCCGGACTTGTAGTTCACAAGCTTGAAAGCGTCGCTGCGAAATTTTTATATGATCAGCTTTTGGATGAAGAGGAAGAGAAGATCTCCAAAGTTGATACTGATTACATTATCGATCTTTGCTATGCCGATGAAATTCTCGAGTTTTGTAGCTGGTCAATCAATCAGTTCGCCGAACTGAAGGAAATGGCTGAAGCGAAAACTTTCATGACCCCTCTTGCTGAGGATGAGGAAGTTGAGGACTGGCTTTGCAAATCCATCGGAGAATTGGTTTTTTACTCTTTACGTGATTTAAACCCAGAGCATAGTAAGCTTCTTCGTATATTTAGCCCCTTCAATATACAAGCCACAATGCGCAATGTTGCATGCCCTCCACCGGGCTTACCTTCTTGTGGCGGGAGACGTGTTATAGATGGGGAACTAAAATGGGGCCTGAATCGTTGGCAAATCAAGCCCTAACAAGGCAAAGCAGTAACGTAGCCTTCGGCTGCTGGATTCGCTACGCTCGCCTCTGCTTGCGGTGTTAGTTTTCTCTTCGATAACAAGGAATCGAGTTGTCGTGTAAAGTGCTGCCTTTTTCTTGCTGAAGCTTTCGTCTCTATTGGCTATTTTAAGGTTTTAAAGTGGCTTAAGGGAATTTCTTTACGAACGGCTTCTCAGCGTTGCATTTATTACTCCGCATCAATGTTCTAATCGGCGCTACGCCGTTATCATCCCCCGCAAATGGGTGACGGTCGTCACTCTCTGGTCTGTTTGGGCGCTTACCCAAATACGGTTATGATGCTATTGAAAGGATGCAGTACCGTTATGGAAGTCGAGATTATTTATGCAGCAGGAAGGCCTAAAGCAGGGTGTTGAGGAACAACACCTGGGCGACAAAACCACACATGATGTTATTTCTAAGCGCGTATCGTTACAGCAGTATGCTGCGATCTGTCGGCAGTCCGAAGCGGGTATTTTGGGTGCCGTCATCTATGGCGCTGACCAAAGTTTTTTAGCCGCGAAACTAACGCCTATCTGGCCTCAAATCACCTCCTCACTGGTGCCGTTGTCCGGCGCGTATGCGGAGCTGTTTATTTCCCGTGAACAGCCGCGTTATTGGCATAGCGGTGAGATTATACTGGCCTATAACAGTCAGGTTGTATTTGGTGGTTTTGATCTGGCGGTCGGCTCGTTGGCGATGCAAGCCGAAGCGCGTTATTTACAAGTTCGTCGGCTGTTATCCGAGCTTAATTTTCCCTTTATCTATCGAATGTGGAATGAGCTGCCGGATATTAATGGAATAAAGCAGGGAACTGAACAGTATCAGCATTTTTGCAGTGGTCGCGCCGAAGCGTTTGCGACCAGTGCTTGGCAGGGCACAACTTTGCCTGCAGCAACTGCGGTTGGCAGCCATCACAGTGATCGTTTTGTGCACTATTTCATTGCTGGTCGAACTCCCTGCCAAGCCGTAGAAAACCGTCAGCAGGTCAGTGCCTTTGATTATCCCCCTCAATACGGGCGTCACGCGCCTTCGTTTACCCGCGCGCAGCATATTGAAAGCCCATTTGGGGCGCAGTTGTGGGTGTCAGGTACGGCGAGTATTGAAGGGCACCAGTCGTTGCATTTGGGTGATGTGAATGGACAGACTCGCTTAGCTCTGAAGAACATTAAACGAATACTGATGTGCACCAAACAGGCGTTAGGTTGTGATTATCAGGTGCCCGGCGTTCAGGCTCAGTACCGTGTTTATCTGCGTGATCCTGATGATTTAGCCTGCATACAATCGGTGGTTGGTGATGAGTTGGGCACAGCAGCTGACGTCAGCTACGTTGCGGCTGATATCTGTCGTTCCGAACTATTGGTTGAGATTGAAGCTGTGTATAGCCGTGGCTGTGATCTAAATGAGGTCGTTGTATGAAGCCGTTGCTTGAATATCCCATCGAAAATGGCCGTATCGTGACGCGTTCCCTTGAGGCGCATATCGTTGATCATTGTAACTTAAAATGTGCCGAGTGCTGTTCTCTGTCGCCGATGCTGCCAGCGCGCTGTGTTACGCCCGCGCAGGTTAAAGCTGATTTAGAGGCGGCGTTAAAAGTGGTTTCGCCAACCTATTTAAAGTTGGTGGGCGGCGAGCCCTTATTACATCCGCAATTGATGGAATGCATCGAAGTGGCAAGGCCGCTGGCGAATATTTTGTCAGTGACCACCAATGCCTTGCTGATTGAAGAGATGCCCGACCGTTTCTGGCAATTATTGGACGGATTAACCATTTCAATTTATCCCAAACCTAAACTACCGCCCACCACACTGGCGTTTATTAAGCGTAAAGCCGCTGAGTTTGATGTTGAGTTGAACCTAAAAGAGCAATCGAATTTCGTGCAGATGACGCGCTGGCAAGCGCCCGCAGGAGAGGATGAAACCCGCGACGTATTTGCGGGTTGTTGGCTGCGCGAGCGCTGTCATATTGTTGATCAAGGCCGGTTCTATATGTGTACCCGCCCACCGCATTTCGATAGCTTCAATGGCGGTAATACCAAATATTTAGACGACGGTGTGGTGTTAGACGAGCGCCCGACATTGGTGACAGAGGTGCATCAATACCTTACGCGTGAACAACCGCTGGCAACCTGCTACCGCTGTCTGGGCGGTTTTGCCGATGAGAAGCCGCATCGGCAAATGAATCGAGCTGAGCTGATCGCCCTTGGAGAGATCAGCTTATGAGCGTGATCTATGAGGGCGATCCGTTTGCGGTTTTTCCTTATTACTATCGTGTTGGCAGCCAGGCGCATGGCACAACTATCGCGGCACTCTGCCAAGATTCGAGCGAACTGAAGCTCGACCAGCAAGGAGTGTTGCAGTATTTGCATCGTGACCCGGATGGGATCCGAACCTGTATTGAACAGGTGCATAAACTGACGCCGGGCTACCGACTTGTGTTGGACCGCGGGCATCTTGTCTGTCAGCCCAATCCTGTATTAGCTAGTCCGTTACCTTTGTTTGACACGCTGGCCTCAGCACTTGAGCAAATCGTACGGCGCTATCCTCGCTGTGGTTTGGCGCTGAGCGGTGGGTTTGACTCGGCTTTGATACTGGCTTTACTGCAGCATATCGGCGCTGACAATGTGGAGGTTTATACCTTGGCTAGCGCATTGCCGGGCTATTGTGAGTTGGATATCACCCTGCGAACGGCGCAGCATTTTGGCGTGCCGTTGCGCGTGGTGGAGGCTGATGCTGAGCAGTTTGTGGCCGCGTTGCCCGACACTATTGCGGCGACTGAAACCCCGATCTATAACCTGCATCCAGTGTCTAAATTGCTGCTGTCTCAAGCGATGAAAGCGGATGGCATCGACTGCCTGATCACCGGTGATGCCGCAGATCAGGTATTCAGTGGTGTGCCCTCTGCTAATTATTTGCCGTTAGTCGGCGCCATTGTTCGTAGCCAACAGTTGCCTTATCACTCGCCCTTTTTTGCCCCTGAAGTGGTTGCTGCGGGGCAACGGGTTGCTGATAGTAACAAGACTGTATTGCGTCAATTGGGGAAAAACCTGTTGCCAGATTGGCTGTGTAACCAAGTTAAGCAACCCAGATTAGCACCGGATTTTTGTCTCGATAGATATTGGGATGGTGCCGCTGTTGACCGGTTGGCGAAAAGTTTGGCTATTCAGCCCGACCTGAGTTCGCTCGCTAACCGATCACTCTGGATCACGCTAACGCTATTGCGCCAACAGTTGAGTAGGTCTAACTCATGTGTGGCCTAGCGGGCATTGTTAACTTTAATCATCCTAACGCCAATTTTAAAACTCGCTTACCGACGATGCTTGCTGCGCAACGTCATCGCGGCCCGGATGGTTGTGGGTTTAAGTACTATGGCAGTGCTGCGCTGGCACATACGCGCCTTGCGTTAATTGATCTTGCGGGCGGCGATCAGCCCTTCATTTCCCGCGATCAGCGTTATTGCCTGGTGTACAACGGTGAGATATATAATTTTGCCGAGTTACGCCGTGAGTTAGCGCCGCTATGGTCGTTTGTCACCGAGTCTGATACCGAAGTGGTGCTGGCAGCTTATGTCTGTTGGGGAGAGCGGGCGCTGCATCGCTTTAATGGCATGTTCGCTTTCTTTATTTGGGATGAGCACTTAAAGCAGGGCTTTGCCGCCAGAGATCTACTTGGGGTTAAGCCGTTTGCCTATCAGTACCAGCACGGTGAACTGCTGTTCGGCTCTGAAGCCAAGGCCATTGTTGCGGTGGCGCAAACGCCAGTGAAGGCCGATGCGGATGCGATCCTTGAGTATCTGGTCGCGCCCTATTTTAGCGGGGTAGAGAGTTCGATGTTCGCTGGCATTGAATACCTGCAACCGGGTCATTGCTTACACATCGATAGTAATGGCCTTGTGCTCCGGCAGTGGCGCGATTACCAACTAACGGCTGAAATAACACCAGAGCAGAATGTCGAAGACGAGTTGAGCCATTTACTCGGTAAAGCGGTGAATCGAGCAATGCGAGCGGATGTGCCTGTTGCAACCTATCTCAGTGGTGGGTTGGACTCGACTTTGATCAGCGCCATTGCCAATAAAGCGGCTCCGCAGCCACTTGCCTGTTTCAGTATTCGTTTTGCGGATCATGGCAAGATTGATTATGCCAACTCACTTATTGTCAGTTCAGACGATATGCCGTTTGCCCTTAGTGCCGCGCAAGAGATTGGGCTGCGGCAGCAGATTGTTGATGTGGACGAACAGCAGATTGCCGAGAGTTTCAGTGAATTGGCTGCGGTGAATGATGCGCTGCCTGCCTGGGAGCAAGAGTTTGCCCAGTTTCATTTGGCCCGTGTTGCCGGGGCGCAGTTTAAAGCGGTACTGGTGGGCGATGCGGCGGATGAAACCCATTGGGGCTATCCGTTCTTGCTTGACCAAGCCGCCACCCGTTCGCCGGCTGGTATTTTGGCGCGATTTAGCCTGCCCAAATTGGCGCTAGGCAGTGCGCAGGAACTGACGCAGATGTTCAACGACAAGTATCAACAGCTGGCTGGATCTGCGGGGTACGGTTGGCACAGCGCCACCGAACGTTCGCTGGCGACCGCCTATTTGGTGGTTAAACGCTGGTTGCCGCGCTTGCTGCACAATGGTGACATTCATGCCATGCGCCACTCCCTTGAAGCGCGGGTGCCTTTTGCTGATATTGAGTTGCTAGACTTTGCCCGCAAGGTCCATCCAGAGCTGGGTTACCGACAGGGTTGTGAGAAGTGGTTGTTGCGTCAGGGCAGTCGTGGTCTGTTACCGGAGCAGGTGCGTACCCGGCCCAAATCCGCCTTACCTAAAGCACAATCAGTAGGCCTGGTTTATCAGCGATTAGCACGGACGGCATTGCAGACCTCAGCTGAATTCATTGGTCACTTTTTAGAGTTGGCGCCCTTGTTCTCGCTCAGTACACAGCGCGAGCCGTTAACTGAGATGGAACGCGCGCTGTTATTTCGTGTCATCTCATTATCGTATTGGCAGCAACGCTATAAGGTTGTTATTTAATGACTCGTATTCTTTTCACGCTGATCCCCGAAAAAGGCCATATCAATCCGTATATTGGGGTTGCACAGCACTTGCAACGCGCCGGGGTTGAGGTTGGTTTTTATGCCTCCCATGACATTTCAGCGCAACTGCACGCCGCTTCGCTGCCGCGCCAATTGGGTCAGCCTTTGGCTCAGACGGCAAGGAGTGCAAATCGTGGCTGCGAATTTGCCGAACAGGTGAGCAATGCGCAGTGGCTTAGGCAGTGGATAGAGATGTTGCTAGTGGACGTGGTAGAAGAGGGGATTGCGGGTATTTCTGCTGCGATCAACCAGTTTAAGGCGGATATCATTATTACCGATCCGATGCTCTATGGTGCAGCGATTGCTGCCAATGCTGCTCAGTTGCCTTGGGTTGCTATATCCAACTCACTCAATCCAGTATTGAATCCTCGGGTCTCCAGTGAGCTCCTTGATACGCTGGCTTCGTTGCAAAGCAAGCGGCAGGCGCTGTTTTCGAAACATGGCATGAATGTCGTGTTTAAAAGCAGTGACATGCTTTCACCATTTTTGAATATCGCCTTTACTACCGAGCAGCTAGTGGGGCCGGTAGCGAATGATGTTGAATGTGTCGGTCCATCGATCCCGCTGTGTGATCGCGGTGATGAAACAGAGTTTGATTGGGCATGGTTAGACGCGGATATGCCGCTGATTTATATGTCGCTGGGTAGCCAGATCTATTACCAACCGCAGATGTTTAATACGGTGTTTGCTGCGGTTCGGGATATGCCGGTGCAATTGGTTGCCACGGTGAGTGACCTGCTGGGAAGTGATGAGCTGGTGGATCTACCCGACAACGTTTACTTGTCGCGCTACACTCCGCAATTATCGATGTTGCAACGCGCTGCGGTGATGATCACTCACGGCGGGGCCAATTCGGTGATGGAGGCGATCCATGGCGGGGTTCCGCTTTTGATCAGTCCCATCTGTAATGATCAATTTCATCAAGCGTTTTACGTTGCGAAACAGAATATCGGCCGAGTACTCGACCTTCAGCAGGCGAGTGTGAGCGAATGTAGCCAAGCGTTAGCTGCACTGTTGAACGACCCTGAGATCCAGGCAAATATGCGCAGGGTGTCAGCAAGTTATCAGGTCGATGGTGCGCAGAGTGCGGCCCAATTGGTGTTGGCATTGGCCGAGTCTGATTATGATCATTAAGCCTGTTGATACCCCAGCAATCACGCCGTTGGAACTGTGGGATGCACAAACCGAACTTGGGCCTTTGTGGCAATTAATGACAGATAAGCGGTTTGCGCCGATGTTGGTGACCGTGTTGCAGCAACTGCATCGAGGTGAGTTAGCCACAATGTCTAGTGCGGGGCGGTGCTTGTCGGCGGCGCCATTTGAAGCTGTTTTTTTGTGCGGTGGCGGGGCGCTAGACTCGGAGGTGTCGGCATGTTTGGCCGGATTGGCGCGGCCGGTATTTACCGCGCCTAACCCATTATTTTGTGGGGTTGATGGCGGTTTGCAGTACTTGGCGAGCATCGGGCTTAATGGCTGGGCGATGGACATAGGCCAAACCCAAATTAAGCTAGGCTTTGGCCACCATTACCAGACCTTCGAACGCGATTTGGCACAACTGCCTTTGCTGTTGCCTCAGCACACGCCGACGCATGACGAAGACGAAGATAAATTTAGCCACTGGGTGGCCGAGGCATTGGCGCAAAGGCCGGCTGATTCGCCCTCATCTATTGCTTTGGCATTGCCGTGCGAAGTTAATAGCGGGCAAAAGCAAGCAGCGCAGGCGCTCGGTGCTTGTTCCTATTTTCCCGCGCAGGCTGATTTTTCCTTGCTGGAGTCTATCAACCAATTCGCCGCAGGCGGTATCGACACGGTTTATCTGTTTAATGACGCGCAAATTGCCGCCGTTAATGCGGCGAATGACTCACGGCTGGCAACCTATCGCGGCGTGCTCGTATTGACCTTGGGTTATGCAGTCGGCGGGGCGATGTTGTGTCGATGAAACATCTCTATATTTCACCTCATTTTGATGACGTGGTTTTCTCTTGCGCAGGCAAGATCATGCAGGATGTTGAGGCGGGTATTGATGTGACGGTCGTGACCGTTTTTAGCAAGGGGGATGACAGCTATGCCCAGCGCTTGGCCGAGAATATCCGCGCGCTTGATCTATTGCAGGCGAGGGGGCTTGAACTTGGCTTTGAAGATGCGCCATTTCGCCATTCAGCCTATTGTGATTTTCGCTCGCTCATTTTGGAGGATATCGCCGCAGCAGATGCTGCCGTCGTCGCAACGCTGGCAACACAGTTGCGTGGATTGGTGTGTGACTTGAGCATCGACCGCGTTTATGCGCCGTTAGCGGTGGGCACCCATGTGGATCATCGCCTCTGCTTTAGCGCTTCGCTGCATGCCGATCTGCCCAAGTTGAGCTTCTATGAAGACAGGCCCTATGCCTTATGTTCGGGGGCGGTTGAAGCCCGCCTTTATCAGCTTGGGGCGCGCCCTGATCCGGTTGCTGAAAACCACACTTGGTATCGCTATCCCACGGATATAGCCCCTTACTTACAAGCGCTGAGCCAGATGAGCTATGTGCAGCAATATTTGCCCGGAGGAGAAGCGCGCGTAGCTTGTTTTGATTTGATTTCCGCTTCGTTGGAGCAGGCTTCTGAACAAGGTTATCAGGCACATTTTCAACACTATGACTTTGGCCAAGACGAGTTTAGCTTAGCCCAGAGAGCGTACGGCGCTTATGCTTCCCAGCAACGAGTGTTTGTCGGTACTTTCGCGCACAATGCTGAAATGTCTGTTGAATATGCGCAGCGGATCCGAGCAGGAGCCAATGGACAATCACTGTTTACGGAGCGCTATTGGCAGCTGAACGAATGGAATGGTTGTGTTAAGGAAAATAATAAGCAGCAGCGAGCAGGGGATAGATCATAGATCGTAACTTGTTGTCACACTATGATATTTGTCGAATGTGTCGTGATAATGTTAGCCTCACAAGTGAGCGCTAATGCGTGCTATTTACCCCATACAAGGACGTAGAAACAATCGACATTCGCTGTCGAAACAGAATTGTTTTCTATCCAGTTTTATCAATCCTTGTTTGTTCATTCGTAGTAGAAGGATGTGAGCAATGAAAGTCGGGATCGATCTCGGTACAACCCACAGTGTTATTGGTGTTTGGCAGGATACAGAAGTTGAGCTGATCCCCGATGCTGCAGGCAATGTACTGACCCCTTCAGTAGTCAGTTTGTCAGATGATCAGTACATGATGGTAGGGCAAGCGGCGAAAGATCGCATGGCGATATACCCCCAACAGACGGTTGCAGAATTCAAACGTTTTCTCGGTACAGATAAAACCTATTGGTTGGGTGACCAGAGCTATACTCCTGTGGAGCTGTCCGCCATCGTTCTTAAAGCGTTGAAAGAGCAAGCCGAGGGATACTTAGGCGAGCCCGTCGAAGAGGCGGTTATATCGGTGCCGGCTTACTTCAATAACAAGCAACGCCAAGAAACACAGCAAGCAGCCGAACTCGCAGGACTGCAAGTTGAGCGGCTAATCAATGAACCAACGGCGGCGGCGTTAGCGTATGGGCTTGAACAAAAAGATACTGAACAGACCTATCTTGTCTTAGATTTAGGTGGCGGCACGTTTGATGTTTCGGTGATTGAAGTCTTTGACAACACCTTTGAGATACATGCATCCGCAGGTGATAATCATCTCGGCGGCAACGATTTCACCAACGTCCTGGTTGAAGATTTGATCGCCAATCAGCCAGCGCTTCCTTCTAATCTGCCCGAAACCCTGAAGCGTCGATTGTGGTCATTATGTGATGGTCTTAAGCGCCGTTTAACGTCTGAAAGTCAGGCTGGATTTGAATACGAAGTTGATGGCACTCAGTATCGTTATGAGATATCTGAAGAGCGTTTTCAATTACGTTGCAGCGAGCTGATGGAGCGGATTAAATTCCCTCTGAATCGAGCAATGTCTGATGCTGAACTATCTCTTGACGATATTGACGGTTTAATCATGGTGGGTGGTGCCACGCGAATGCCGGTTTTCCGCCAGCAAGTAAGCCGGCTTTTTTCTCGTATACCGCAATCTCACTATCAACCCGACCATGCCATCGCGGTTGGCGCCGCTATTCAGGCTGGCGTGAAAGCGCGCAGTGATGCGTTGCGCGAAGTTATCATGACCGATGTTTGCCCTTATACCCTGGGTGTCGAAGTGTTGGGCCGTCATGACCAAACTGAATTTTTGCCGGTGATAGAACGGAACACCACTATTCCTGTCAGTGAAACCCGCTCGGTGTATTCAACTCACCCCGCTCAGAAAGAGGTTTTACTGCATATCTATCAGGGGGAAAGCTTCAGACCGCAGGACAATGTCTTTCTTGGGGAGCTGAAGATCCGCTTAAGCCCGATAGAAAAGATCCAAGAGCTTTATCTGACTTACACCTACGATCTGAATGGTGTACTGGAAGTCGAGGTGACAGAGGTCTCGAGTGGTAAGAAATATCGTACCTATGTCAGCGAAGGCGATGATGACTTGAACCGCGAACAGCTGGAGCAAAATTTTGCCCGACTGAATGCGTTAAAAATCCTGCCTAAAGACAAACTAGCTAACACCACTTTCATGGCGAAGCTTGAGCGCCTGTATCAAGAAAAACTAGGCAAAGAGCGTGAAGCGGTAGGCACGATGTTGGCAGATTTTTCCCAAGTGCTGAAAGGTCACGACAACAGTGCAATAGAACAAATGATGCGCAGGATAAAAGTCGAGTTAGATTATGCGGATATAGACTGATGTCTACACAGCTAACAACACTGAAAGTGCAGCTTTGTTTGCCATTTAAGTACACCCATTCTAAAGCATTAATGAGAACCTGAGTATGAGTTGTTGGGAAGTTTTGGGCATAGCGCCAACCTCGGATAAACGTACGATCCAGTTGGCCTATACAACGCTGCTTAAACAGTGCAATCCAGAAGATAAACCAGAACAGTTCAAACAGTTGCGTAAGGCGTACGAAAGCGCCAAGAAAGAAGCAAAGCGTCAGAAGAAGAGCGCAGGATCGGCATCAGATAACAACGAAGATGCTTTAACCTTTACGCCCCAACCCCCTGCATCTCCAGCATTGGACAACAGTGCACAGGAGCCACAACCATTTGCCTCAGAAAGTGATGAGGAAGAGTTTGAGGACCCGAGTCGTTCGGATCCTGTTGCACCGGTTGCCGTTGAAATTTCTGAACCGATCACTGCTGCGCGAGGTAAAGCGAAAACAATAGAGCAGTTGCGTTATTCACTGCTGCAACTGTACTCGGATGTCGCTGAGCGAGGTAACCCTGAAGCGTGGAAGCAATTGCTTGATTCTCCAGTGTATTGGGATCTTGATCAGAGCAGTGCGGTCATGCTGTGTACACTGGAATTTTTAAGCGAGCACCTGTTGTTGCCGCCAGAGGTACTGAGTTACTTAGATAACGCCTTGAAGTTGTCTGCGGAGCAAAGCAATAGCCTCAATGAGACCATACGGGGATTGGCTGAGGCTATTAGCAGGCATTGTGCTACCCGTTTGCAGCGCATTCCCTATGAGTTTAAATTCGATGAGACTCAGGCCATTGAACCGCTTTTACAGCATTTGGAACTGCGCCATACGATAGAAGAGTTGTGCATCTTTGGTCGACCTTCTCAGGATAAACTTCAGTCATTGCTGAGTCAGATCCAGCCAGCATTCGCAGAAGATATTTCGCTATTCACCTATGTCGCCAGAACCGCTTTGCGGTGCGGTCTGTTTCAGATGGCATGGCACTGCCTGAGTAGTGTTGAACCGTTAATTGCTGTGGATCAGACTGAGTTTACCCAACGCCATGGGCCTGTGATCAGAGAGTTGCAGGTTCGTGTGCTTTACGGCCTGAAAGACTTTGCTGCTGCAGCAAAACTAATCACTGAGTGGGCTGTTGACTCGCGGGAGGAGCCGTCGCTGATAAAGCTTCATGCTCAGTGTCTTATCCAATTAGAACAGTTACCGTCGGCCATCGGGCTGCTGGAACAGGTCATTAAACAAGTTCCTCAGGATATTGAAGCTCGCGCATTGCTAGCGTCAGCTTGGCGTAAACAGCTGGAGCACTTGAAGCATCGATTATCACAACCACATAACGAAGATATTCTTGAGCGGCAACTGGCGAGTAAACGCTATGCCGAAATATTGCAGGTTATCCGACTGTATCCGCACGCTTATGGCGATCGAAAAGAACAGGCTAGAGGCGAGTGCTTACGAGCAATGGATCTGGACTATTTTTGGGATGAATGGCAGCAGCGATTGGAAGATGGAAAAAAAGTTTGGCCAGTGATCGCGGACGTCATTGTATATGCGTTGGATAAAGTTGATGACGAAACATTCGTGGAATATATCTGGCCAAATGTGCAACAGGAGCTCGACCTGGAGCAGAATGATTTGTACGGGTTGCAAAGCTATGCGCAGGCGCTGGCCTACCTGAGAGCCATCGATCTTGATGCCATTGAGTTGAATGAAGAGCAGCGTCATTCAGTTCGACATGCCGCTCTTAATAGTTTGATTAGCGCCCTTCAATTCGACAATACCTGCCCAGATAAGCGCAATGCATCTGAGCTGGGCATGAGGCTAGCCAATGAGTTCAGGCTTACGATGGAGTTTTACGATGGTCACTTTCTCGACTTCTGCTTCAACCTAGAGGCATTGGCGCCCGAACGGGTGTTGTATCAAGCTAAGGCTGACGCATTGGAGCTAAGAAATGAGTTCCAGGCTGCGGCAGAGGCTTACTTGCAAGCTGTTCGTTTTCAGCATGAAGAAGCCTCTCAGCACATAGAGTGGCTGGAAAAAGCGCGCGCATGTTGTGACAACATTGAGTCACCAGAGTCGTCTCTGACTGAGCTACAGTCGGCGATTACTCAGCAATTAGAGGCGTTACAAGATCCACTTGTCGTAGGAGGTCATAATGAATAAGCAACAACTGGACGCAGGCTGGACGTCAGAATGGTTGACTCCGACGCAGAAAACTTGGCTATTGAGCTTGTGCGCTCATTTGTGTCAGCAGAACGGCATGAATCAATATCAAACGATGGCGTTGGTTGAGCCAGAGAATGAAAAACGTTGTACGTCACTCAGGCTCATGTTGGAGCGAGATTACGAGGTGACGTCGGCAAATGAGCTACGGGATAGAATTAACTGGCTTCATTCCACTCAAGCCAGCAAGGATTTTTTTGCTATCAATCAGCAATTTCTTCTGGCTGATAAACGTGACTATATGGCTGTTATCGATGCTGAAAGTGATACCGTTTGGCGCAATAGAAAACGCTTAATTGAGCCACACTGTTGGAGTTTAAGAGATTGCGGCGTTAAAGGGTTTGATATCGCTCGGATCGTATTCTTGGTTCGAAGTGCATACACCGTTGGCATGGTTAGCTTAGAGGATGCTTGGCGATATCTGATCGATGCCGGTAGGGTGGCGCAGAATCTATTTGCAAGTGCGGAGCAATTTGCTACCAGCCATTTAGTTGGGCGGCTCTATTGGAACAAGGCAGATTTACTCCCCAGTTCAGAACTGGACGGCGCGATGGAAACGGCTTTTGAGCATTTGAATGCGATCCTATCAGATCCGTCTCATCCTTGGTGCCAGTTATCGTGGCACTCTGGCTTGTAGAAACCTGACGCTGAGTCACTGGATATAGGGCTAATCTTCAAGCCCTAGCGTTATCATTTTCGTATTGTCTCTCTTTACTCGCCTATCATTAGGTGATTGATACCGCTAACAGCCTAACCCATTGAAAAATTGTGGATTTATTCGCCTGTCTACAGCCCCTATTTGTGTGAGTTACATCTCAATATCTGAAAAGTTGATTGATTTTCAACCGGCTCATCATTCATCTTACCTCGCCAATGTAACACCTTAATAACATTAGATTAACATTATTCAAGCGCTTCTTGCTGCACAGGAACAAGCCTTTTTGTTGTTTACGTCAACAACAAATACTCATGCTTATATGGATGATTTCATGAAAACTAAAATGTCTCGTCGAGACTTCATTATACAGTCAGCACAATCAGCGGCGGTGGCTACGGCCGCTGTATCTATTGGCTTGCCGGGGCTGCTGCAAGCGGCCGAGATGCAGAATGCTGATGCAGGTGATGATTATAAAGCGCTGGTATACATTTTTCTGGCTGGTGGTAACGACAGTTTCAATATGGTTGCCCCCAAGGAGGATGGTGTACTTCGTACGCGGTATGAAGAGAGCCGACAGAATGCTGCTCTTGCTAAAGAAGATCTTGTTGCATTGAATCTATCCGAACCGCCGCAGATTTATAATGATGAAAGTTACGATGGCTTCGGCATGCACCCACAGTGTACTGATATGGCCGATATGTTTAATGCTGGCGAAATGGGAGTTATCTGTAATGTGGGTAACCTACATGAGCCAACATCTCGGGAAGAGTTTTTAAGTGGTACGGTTACATTGCCGCCACAACTTTTTTCACACTCTGATCAGCAAAGGCAGTATCAAAGCGAACCAACGTCGCGCTTTAGCTATGGCTGGGGTGGACGTGTAGCTGAATTAGTAAGTGATAGGAATCCTGATTCGAAAGTTTCTCCGTTGATCTCTGTTGCGGGTCTTAATCCATTTCAAGTAAGTCGCGACTCTGAAGTAAATACATATGTGTTGAGTGATAAGGGGCAGGTCAGTCTCAGAGGTTTTTTTGCTGAACGCGAAGAGATGGTTGAGGCATATATGAATGCGGGCTCTTCGCATTTGATGTCGGAGAAGTATCAGCAGACCTTTAGATCAGGCATCACTGCGGGTGCGGTAGTGGCTGATGCGTTCAGTATCGCTGAAGCAAATAATACTGATTACGACGGGATATTCAGTGCGACAGGTGCTGATACAACGACTGTTGGCCGACAGCTGAAAACGGTGGCAAAAATGATCGCCGGACGAGCGAGCAGCACCAATCAGCGCCCCATTTTTTTCGTCAAGATGGGCGGATTTGATACCCACCAAAATATTTTGGCTGATCACAGTGCGTTGATGGAAGACCTCAACGCGGCGCTTAAGTCATTTCGCGATGCCTTAGTGAGCCAAAATGACTTCGATAAAGTTCTGAGCTATGTCGGTTCAGAATTTGGCCGTACATTTACGCCAAATGGCAATGATGCCGGTGCTGGTACAGACCACGGTTGGGGCGGGCATGCGCTTGTTTTAGGCGGAGCTGTGAATGGAAGTCGCTTCTTTGGTACACATCCTGATTTTCAGATGGGGCAGGGCTTAGATGCCGACAAGAACAAAGGTCGAGGGCGATGGATCCCAACAACGGCAACGTCACAATGTTCGGCTGTACTCGCCCATTGGTTGGGAACCCCTATGGATGAGCTGAGTTCGGTTTTTCCGTCGATGACTAACTTTCCCGACCCGTTTGCAGAGAGCACTAATTTGAATTTCTTAAATATGGGAGACGCGTAATGAATGGCTCTGTCTTGTTGCGTCTTCTGGTCGTTGCTTGGTTAGCATCAGGTTTGATTGCTTGTGGTGGTTCCGGTGGTAGTGACGACGATTCGGTTATTGTGCCCACGCCAGATCCTGATCCGACCCCAACACCGGACCCTGATCCAACACCGGACCCTGATCCGACACCGGACCCTGATCCGACACCGGACCCTGATCCAACGCCGGACCCCGATCCGACTCCGGACCCTGTGCCTGTAACGGTTTCTATATCAACTTTAACTGCTGAGGCGTATGAGCAAAGCAATGATATAGCCAAATTTATTGTTGAACGGGACAGCACCAACGGTTCATTCGCGCTGCCTTATCTCGTGGCCGGATCATCAGACCAAGCCGAGGGGTCTGCATCTGCTGCTGACTACGAGTTGGTTTACAGTGATGGTGGTGTTGTCGGTGCTGAAATTGAATTTTTGCAAAGTCAGAACCGGCGGGTGATTGAAGTTCTCCCTCTCCGTGACGGCTTGCACGAGGTGCCTGAAACCTTGTCGATAACCCTAGTCGCAAGTGAAGAGTATAAATTGGGCGCTAACACGACCGCTGAAATTGTCATTAGTGATGCCAAAAACACAACGGAAAACGCCAAAGTATTTATTGGTTTGTTCGGGCCTCAAGGCGAAGCAGTAACGACAGCAAGCGGCACCGTGAGTCTTATTTTGCAAGGTGATAATACCAAAGCAAAACTCAGCTATAACTTCTTCAATTTAAGCTCAGTACAAACCGATCAACATATTCATTTGTCACCATCGGGCACAATGATTAAGGATATCGAGACCTTAGGCCCATTAACTGGCTTTGAGTGGGATTTAGTCCCGGGTGGCATATTTGTTACCCGACAGGAGATGTTAGATGCTTTGTTTGCTGGAGAGTTGTTTTTAAACATCCATACGTCAAATTATCCAGCGGGCGAGATCAGTGCTCATTTTCGTTACGATGAAAGCGTAGAACCGCCAGAAGAGATAGAGTTAACGCCGGAAGATGTTGATCGGGATATTATTCGGTTTTTGACTCAGGCCACGTTCGGTGCAACACCAGCAGAGTATGAGGCATTGCGCAGCCAAATTGATTCAGCGGGAACGAATCGACTACAGGTTTATGATGCCTGGATTGAAGCGCAAATGATGGCGCCACAGACCTCTTTGTTAGCTTTGACCGATGCTTCTAATTCCGCATTTGAAACCCGAGGCTTTGAAGATCGCCAAGATGGTTTTTGGACTATAGCCACTTATGCTAAAGATCAACTGCGACAGCGGATGGCTTTTGCATTAAGTGAAATATTGGTTGTTTCAGACTCGGTAAATATACTGCGTAACGCACATCGCGGACTAGCCGATTATTGGGATTTGTTAGGCCAGAATGCATTTGGCTCATACCGGGATCTACTTGAAGATGCGTCACGGCATGCGACCATGGGGCAGTGGTTAAGTCACCTACGTAATAAGAAAGCCGATCCTGCTAGTGGTTATTATCCCGATGAAAACTATGCCCGTGAAGTGATGCAGCTATTTAGCTTTGGCTTGGTGCAACGGCAAAAGAATGGCGCTATCCGTCTAGGTAGTGATGGGCTTCCTGTTGCCACATACGACAATGAGGTCATTCAACAGATGGCTCGGGTCTTTACCGGCTTGGCCATGAGCGCCCGGAATATTGATGGAGAGATGGTCGACAATACCCAATTTGGTTTGGGCGGCGGTGGGGTGCCAGAGACTCAATATCGTTGGACTGAGCCGATGAAGTTCTTTCCTCAGCATCATGATTTTGGTGAAAAAATACTGTTTACCGATCAGGGTAAAACCTTGATCATCCCTGCTTCAAGCGATATGTCTGCAGAGGGCGCTGATGAGGAGCTCAGTAGCGTTATTACGGCTTTAGCGAGCCATTCCAGTGCAGCGCCTTATATTGGCCGAATATTGATACAGCGTTTGGTGACGTCCAATCCTAGTGCTGGCTATATCAAGCGAGTGTCTGATGCTTACGGTACGTCGGGTAATCTCAAGGCGATGGTCAAAGCGATCCTATTAGATCCGGAAGCCCGTAATCCGAGTGTGACGGCATCATCTACATTCGGCAAAGTGAAAGAGCCGATACTGCGAGCGACTGCGTTGATGCGACTCTTAACTGCATATTCAAGTATTCCGTTAGACGATTCTGAAAATGGCTTGAACTATGAGTTTGCGGATCGCTTTGATGCGGGCGCCACCATATTACGAGTAGGCAACTTTGATATCGGCCAGCGAGCATTAGGCGCTCCGACAGTCTTTAATTTCTTCCTGCCGGATTATTCGCCTGCCGGGGAACTAGCTGCCAATTCGTTGACCGCGCCAGAGTTAGAGCTAATGACCGAATCCCGTCAGTTTGCGACCTTGAATGCATTCGATAAGCTGATTGGCAATGGCTTGGTGCGAGGTACTGTCGATGATAGTGGTTCATATACCCTAGATCAGGCGAGGGTTAAATTAGATATCAGCCACCTAGAAATGCTTTGGGAAGGCAGTGACGGCGACGACGAAGTGAAAGCAGAGGCGGTGGTCGACTATCTCGATTTCTATCTAAATGCAGGCGCATTCGCAGTATTAGACAGTGAAACCAAGTCGATCATCGTATCGACGCTGGCAGACGCTCGCGAGTCAAAACGTTTTAATCTAGCGGTCTATGGCATGGTAAATGCGCCAGAGGTGCTAGTGCAGAAGTGATACCGCGAGACTTCTCATAGAATGAGCCTCCAATGGAGGCTCATTCTATTTCGGCTGAGACCGCCTCGTGCATCAAGATTATGAAGATGACAGCTTTCAGCGCTGCTACGTTAGCGGTAGGTCCAAGCTAGTACCCGTGTGATCTTATTGCCTTGAGCCATCTCTATCTCTCGAATGTCAGAGGCGCCAAGCTTACGCAGCCATTGCTTCGCCGGTTTTACATTGTCTATTTTAGATACCAAACTACTGAACCAGCGGCATTGAGATGAATAGTCGCGGCTCTCCTTGATGAGTTTTTTTAGAAACATGCGTTCCCCCCCTTTGCACCATAGCTCTGCCTCCTGCCCACCGAAATTTAGAGCGGGTGAGGCAATGTTAACTTTGCCTGCGGCATCGTCGACGCCCCGATGACGAGCGAGATTGTTTAGTTTTTGCTGACTGCCTTTACGTGCTTCTTCTGGTGAAGCGTGAAACGGTGGATTACACACGCTGATATCGAAAATTTCACCGGGTTGAATGATCCCTTTGAAGAATTGATTCTTATCAGTCTGTAGGCGCACAGAGAAGCGCTCTTTTAGTGCCGGATTGTTGTTGATGATGATGGCGACATTATCGAGTGATTGGGAATTGATATCGCTGCCTACGCAGTGCCAGTGGTAAGTTTGGCAAGCCAGTACCGGATAAATGCCACTGGCACCGGTGCCAATATCTAGCATGGATATTGTCGGCCCGTCTTTGGTTTGACCCTTTGATGGCTCATCAATGCCAAGCAACTCAGCGACATAATGGATGTAATCTACTCTGCCGGGGATTGGTGGACACAGAGCGCCGTCAGGGATATCCCAATCCGTCGTATGGTAATAGGTCTTTAGTAGCGCAGCATTGAGAGCTTTTACTGCCTTTGGATCGGCAAATTGAATGGACAGGTTGCCGTGTGCGTTGGGCTTAACGTGGGGTTCCAGTGGCGGATAACTCTTCACCAGAAGAGGAAAGTCATACCCTCTTTTGTGTTTATTCCTCGGGTGTAGTCCTTTGCTATCTGTGCGGGATTGACGTTTATTTCTTGACAGGTTTTTGCGCAATGTCAGGTGTCCGAGGTGGTTTATGAAGGAGCGGGGTATCCTAATTAACTGGATTATACCGCGATTAGCTTAGCGCTGTGTGAGTAACTAAATGGTTGTTGCATTGACTAAAGAGCCTTCTTGGTAACCACAGGATTATAACTAAGTGAGCGGTCATGTTAATTTTCGATCCGGTATTAAAAGTACTAAATGAGTCAGCTTATGTCATTGCTGAGACGTTGAGAACGAATAATCGGCAGCCATTGATTTGTAGTGTTGGCAGCCTTTGCTTTTACTGTGCAGGTGCAGGTGCAAGGCTGTGGCTAATCAGTCGAGTCGATGACGTGGCAACGACTAACCGCATCCGGAGAGTGTGACATCTTGAGTAAGCGCAGGGGTAACAGATGCTGAACATGAACTTTAAACAAGCAGTGGTGATCAACGTTGCAGAGTTGGATTGGATCGCCAGTCCCTCTGTTGGTGTGCTGCGTAAGCCTCTGGCGCGTGATGATAAGGAGGCGGGACATGTGACCAGTATCGTTAGGTATGAAGCTGGATCGTGCTTTAGTCCGCACCCACACCCTTTAGGAGAAGAGATTTTTGTACTCGACGGTGTGTTTTCTGATGAGAGCGGTGATTATGGTGCGGGTACATATTTGCGTCACCCACCAGGGAGTGCCCATGCACCGTTTAGTGAGCAGGGGTGTACCATTTTCGTTAAGTTAAACCAGTTTGATAGTCGCGATGGGCAAACGGTACGTATCGACACTTCGACGAGCCCCTGGCAACCGGGTATTGGTGGCTTAGAGGTGATGCCGCTGCATCAATTTGAACATGAGCATATTGCTTTGGTCAGATGGCCTGCGGGTGAGCGCTTTCAGCCCCACCGTCACTTTGGCGGAGAAGAGATATTGGTTTTATCGGGCGAATTTAAGGATGAGCACGGTAGTTATCCTAAGGGCACTTGGATAAGAAGCCCGCACATGAGCCAGCACTATCCGTTTGTTGAAGAGGAAACAATTATCTTGGTGAAAACCGGGCATTTGCCCTTTGATCCTTACAGCATCAGTTGAGATTGTTTTGTCAGATGTCGTTAAAGTTAGGGTACTATGTTGAGTATATTGACGGTATTGGCGCAAGCTATTTGCTTCTGCTGCCTCTAGTCAAAGGTGCGATGGTAAGGGAATAACGATGAAAAGTAGATTTTTGATATGGTGTTTGGCGCTGTTTATTTCGGCCCCTGTGTTGGCTGAATGGCAGCTGATGAACGACCAATCGGTAGTGAGTTTTGTCTCGATTAAGAAAAATTCAGTTGGTGAAGTTCATCAGTTTAAGCAAATCTCTGGTAGCGTTGTGGAAAGTGGTGCGGTCAATTTAGTGATTGACCTGAGTAGTGTCGAAACCAATATTCCGATAAGAAATGATCGCATGAAGGAGCTGCTGTTTGAGGTGGCATCCTTTGCTACCGCTGACGCTAGCGGGGTGATCCCCATTAGCCGCCTTTCTGCGATGAAGGCGGGAGACAGTTACAATCTGTCGGTTCCGTTGAGACTGTCACTGCATGGAAAAGAAAAACAGTTTACCGCAGAGCTGACGATGACCCGCCTTAGCAAAGATAGATTGTTGGTGACCTCATTTAAACCTGTAGTGATCTCCGCTAAAGATTTTAACTTAGAGACGGGCATCGAAGCGTTGAGAAAAATAGCCAATTTGTCAGATATAGCGACAGCCGTACCGGTTTCCGTTAGTTTGGTTTTTCAGCGGCAAAGGCGTGTTGGAAGACAAATTGATTAAGTCAGTAGGCTGATGACAAACCGCGTCTGATATTGCTCCTCCTTCCATTGTTAGCCCCTTCGGGGGCTATTCTCTTTGGTCAACTGACTACTTTGCCCCCCAAACTTATATGACCCCGTTGATAGCCCCCTAATTGCACTGCTTGCACAGGTCAGGCTGGCGATGGGCGCTGGTGGCCGATGTTAAATCATCGAAGTTTTTCTGTTTGCTTGGTGCAATAACTCCTCTCGCAACAAAATTGAGTGGTGGCAGCCCAGATCCACTTGATCATAGGAGTAATACTCTTTATGCCGGCATGGATCAGCATTCAAATCGGTAATTACCGAGATAACATGCTGAATTAGCAACCCATTCCTGAAACTTCCTTCTACACTTGAATCTGTTGTGTGGTGGAATGCGCATAGCGTCAGGGTTGAAGGATTTTTATATAAGGGTTGAACGGATGAAAAAATATATTGCGGAACTGGTTGGTACATTCTGGCTGGTACTCGGTGGTTGTGGTAGCGCGGTATTGGCGGCTGCATTTCCAGATGTGGGTATTGGTTTGCTTGGTGTATCGCTGGCGTTCGGTTTGACGGTACTCACGATGGCGTATGCCATTGGCCATATTTCCGGGTGTCATCTTAATCCTGCGGTTTCTATTGGTCTTTGGGCCGGAGGGCGTTTTCCGGCAAGTGATCTACTGCCATATATTGTCGCTCAGGTGATTGGTGGCTTAGCTGCGGGTGGTGTGCTGTTTGTTATCGCCAGTGGCGCTGTCGGTTTTGATGTCTCCTCTGGTTTTGCTTCTAATGGTTTCGGCGCACATTCCCCCGGTGGTTACTCATTAACCGCGGCGCTGGTGTGTGAAGTCGTGATGACCATGATGTTCCTGTTTGTGATTATGGGCTCTACTGATTCCCGAGCGCCTGCTGGATTGGCTCCCATAGCTATTGGCTTGTGTCTGACGCTTATTCATTTGATCTCTATTCCGGTGACTAATACCTCGGTTAATCCGGCACGTAGTACCGGTGTCGCACTTTATGTCGGTGATTGGGCCGTTAGCCAGCTGTGGCTATTTTGGGTTGCTCCCATCGTTGGTGCGGTGATTGGTGCTGTGATCTACCGTTTTGTTGCCAGTGGTGATGAATAGTTATTAACGCGCTATTTAGCTAAAAATCCCGTCATTGTGCGGGATTTTTAGTTGTGCCTCTGCTTGGCGACCTATCACTAATAGATATTGCGCCTGTCGGCATCATTCGTAGCAGAGTGGTGACGGATCATTATTAAAATATATTTGATAATGATTCATTATTTTCCCTATTTTAATAGTCTCAATTAAAAACTATGCTTTCATCTGTTGGCGCATCGGCGACCGGATGACCACCTTGGTTCAAGTAATAAAGCGTTTATGCTGGGTAAGCGCAGAGGTGTTTTTCGTGATTAAACGAAGCGTACTCATGGCTGATTAAATCAACCCACATAAGGGTTAACCCGAAGAGGAAACAGAGATGGCCCTAACTATCGTTGCTAATATTATCGCTAAAGCAGAAAAAGTAGATTTGGTGAAAGCTGAGCTTTTAAAGTTGATTGATGTCACCCGAGCCGAGCAGGGTTGCATCAACTATGACCTGCATCAGGACAATGAAAACCCAGCACACTTTATGTTTTATGAAAATTGGGAAACTCGTGAATTGTGGCAGACCCACATGGGCAACAAGCACTTGGCTGACTACATGGCCGCAACAGAGGGCGCTGTAGACGAATTTACACTCAATGAGATGACAATCGTCTCATAGGTTGGCCTGTTCGAAACATGGAGAATTTCAGCGATGCTACTTGATACACCTACCTGTGACTTTGGCTGGAAAGCGCCAGACTTCACCTTACAAGATATTGATGGCAATCGTTTTAGTATGCGTGAACAGCTCGGCGATAAAGGCTTATTGATTGCTTTTATATGTAACCATTGCCCTTATGTTCAGCGCATCGCTGAGCGTTTAGCACAAGACACCGATCTGTTGATGGCTGAGGGGATTAATGTGTTAGCGGTGATGTCCAATGACTACCAATCGGTTCCGGCTGACTCGCCAGAAAAGATGAAAGTTTTTGCTAAAAAATATGGCTTCAATTTTCCCTATTTAGTTGATGAAGAGCAATTGGTTGGACAGGCATACGGCGCGATCTGCACGCCTGATTTCTTTGGTCTGAATTGCCACGGAGAATTGCAGTACCGTGGCCGGTTAGACGATGCTGGAATGGGACAACATTCGGGTCGGGTTGCCGAACTGATAAATGCCATGAGAATGATTGCGGAGACAGGTGTGGGGCCGAAAGAACAACACCCCAGCATGGGGTGTTCAATTAAATGGCGTGACACAATGTAGCCACTTTGGTGATGACTGTTTAGCGAAAATGTTCAGAAGCATAGCGCCAAACATCATTATCAACCCGGAGATAATTGGCAGGATCGGAGAAATCGAAAGTTTCCCGATCCCCGCCGAATGTATAAATTGCCTGCGTTTGCCCCCAATATCCCTGTTTGTCGACTAAGACCGCGAAATCGTATTTAATCTCACTGGGGCTGAGGCTATTCCACGGAGAGTCGCTGACTTTCCGCCAGTGTAACCCGTGACGACTTACCCAAATATCTTGCGGGTTTTGCGGCAGGCCAAAACCACCGAAGCAGACAATATGGTGGTACAAAGTTGCACATTGATGACCTGGACGCGCTGACCAAGCTGCATCTGCGGTTACTAACTCCCAGTTTTTGCCATTTCGAGATCGCCATACATCATTGAAGTAGGGTGGTTTACAGCTAGGCTGGGGCTGACAAAGAAAGCCATTTTCACCCCCTAGCAGGTAGATATAGCCATCTTTGGTTAACGCTACAGCGCCTGCTCGAGGTTCCCATGGTGCATTGTCGGTGAGCTGTTTCCACTCTTTACCATCGCGACTACTCCATACATCATTAAAGTATTTTCGTGCGGGGCCGTTGGGGCCGACAATCGCTGTGTCGTCGTTTTTGGAGCCTGCGATTACAAATATTCGATTGCGCATGACGACAGCACTGAGCCCTGCGCGGCCTTGCCACGGTGCGTTGGCCGTCATCAACTGCCACTCTTTGCCATTTTTACTCCGCCACACATCATTAAAAAAGTCCGATGAAGGCATCTGCTCCTGACATGTTGGGACATCGTTGGGGCAGGGGGCCAGATTGAAATTCTGCCCTCCCAATACATAGATATAGCGGCCTTTGGTGACGGCTTTGAAGTAAGCTCGGGCTGGCCAATGCTCCTGGTCATTGCTGCCGACAACCTGATCCCAGCTTATTCCTTTGTCTTGGCTGACCCATACATCCCCCCAAATGACACTATCGCCTGGAATGGTAGAATTGTTCGGTGTTCTTCCCCCCATAAGAAAGAACTTTCTGCCTAATTTAACGACTTGCAGTCCGGCTCTGGGCGACCAACGCGCTGCCGCGTTTACCTCATGCCAGTGGTAATTTTCAAAGCTAAGCAAAGACTTATGCCCCTGTTTAGCTAAGTAGGAAACGATTTGCACTAATAATGCACTTGCGGTGGTTCTATCTTGATCAGCGTTACTTTGAAAGGAGGGTAAAAACAGCAGCGTAATAAGCAATAATCGACTAATTTTCGCGCTCAAAAACATGGGAGGCCTCACCTTGTTAGGTATTCACCTCCTTGTGTCTTTATTTGCTTCTTTATCTGTTTACTGAAAACGTTGTTAAGTGGACTGCGTCAATCTAACTGACTGATAATTCCTAGTTTGATTAAAATGTAGTCAACAACGAGGAAAGTGCAACAAAGCACAAAAATGCTCTCTGGATCCCGTTTGCCATCGATGTATTGCAACAAATTGTTGAGCATCTGCCATATTAGAATGGATGCGAATACTACAACTCACACTGTCACTTGGACTGCTTCTTTTTTACTCGGCACTTTCTGCCGAGCCGCTTACGTTGGCAACGATGCCGGTCAGCGAACAGCAAAACCGCGCTTTGTTAAATGAGATCATGCGGTTTCGCGAACTGAATCCGCAACACCAAGTTAGCGTTAGGCATTATGGCCATGAAGAGTACAAACGTTTGTTGCCCAGTATGTTGGCAGGGCAACATGGCGACGCCGATGTTTTCTTCTGGTTTGCTGGTACGCCAATGGATGTTCTAGCAAGCAAGCAGTTGTTAGCGCCACTGGATAAGTTATGGCCGTCAGCCGAATGGCCGCATAAGTTTTCCCCAGGTGTGTTAAGCAGCGTAAGCAGTGATGGCCATATTTATGGTTTGCCGTTTTCACATTACGGTTGGGGCTTCTACTATCAAAAATCGCTGTTTAAACGCCTAGACTTGCAGCCGCCCCAAACTTGGCCAGCGTTCCTGGCCGTGGCCGAAAAGCTCATTGACGCCGGGGTTACGCCGTTTGCTTTAGGTAGCAAGCATCCTTGGACGCTAGCGGGCTGGTTTGATTACTTGAATATGCGAGTGAATGGACCCGCGTTTCACCAGCAGTTATTGCAGGGCAAGGTAAGTTTTACCGATCCGCGAGTGACTAAGACGTTTCTTCATTGGCGACAACTATTAGACAAAGGCTATTTTCCAGAACGGCACGCTAGTTATAGCTGGGATGAAGTGCTACCGCTGTTCTTTCGTCAACGAACCGGCATGCTGCTTATGGGCAGCTTTTTCGTTAATCAGATCCCCGATCAGCTCCAGCCAGACATTGGATTTTTTCCGTTTCCTACCATAACGCCTGATCTGTCAGTGGGGGAGAATGCACCGACCGATATCTTGTTGGTTAAGAGAGGCGGGATGGTCAACCCTGCCGTGAGTGCGTTTCTTCGACACATGGGCGATCCCGTTGTACAGAGTCGGGTGAATGCGGCGATCATGACATTGCCGCCTCATCGAATGGCGAGCATGCCTGATAACCCTGTACTGCAAAGTAGTGCGCAGGCATTACAAGAAGCGGATCAGTTGTTTCAGTTTTTTGATCGAGAGGCATCACCTGAATTAACGAAACAGGCGTTAGATTCGTTTGCAGAGTTTATGCGCAACCCACAGGGCCTGGCGAACCTGTTAGCAAAGTTGGAACGCCAGCGTCTTAGCGAACTGCAGGAAAACAACAAGTAGTGAGCCAGCTCCGCCTTAACAATACAATCTTCTTAATCGCGAGTTCTATTCGTAGTCGTAGGGTAGCTTTTCGCCTGCTGTAATAGCGAGTTCAAGGGGGCTGTCCCAAATAATTGGGCAGTTCCAGAATGTACTGTGGGCACAATTGAGATTAAACGTGTAGTTAAAATCGATGATGAAGCCTTCGCTTGGGGCTTGTGCCAATTTCACAACGAGTTCGCGTCCACCACCATAGGTGGTGTCACCATTGGTTTGGTCTTTAAACAGGAACAGCAGGTAATCAAGCGGGGGCTCTCCTGATTCGTGATAAGCCGACATCGTGACGGATTCACCGTCTAATTTGAAAGCCACAGTTCCCACTCTCACCAGTGTGTTTGTTAGCCCTTGCACCGTTTGAAAAGAGACGGTGTTAAGTTCCTCCGCTGCAGTGAAGCTGGCAGTGGTACGCATTTTGGGGTTGTAATCGTAGTAGTGGTGGCCTTTAAAGTTTTCTACTTTGGGATGGTTAGGATCACGGATAAACGCGCGCAAACCACTGTCGTGCAAGGCGCCAACGGTGATAAATAGCTCATCATTAGGAAGCGAGAATTTTTCATCCGCCGTTATTAGACGAAACTTGCCCTTTTCCGATATCAGCGCATTTTCACCATCAAATGAGAGGGTTAACCGTGAGCTGTTTGCTATCTCATTGCTTTTGTCTTCTTCCTGCCAGAGAACCTGTTCGGCACCTAGGCTGATATCTAAGCTAACTGTGTCTCCGGGGCGCATATAGCGGGCATCGCGGATATTGAGAAAAGAGTGCTGGCCATCTTTGCTGTGACTGTTCTCTTTTTCTACCCATGCTTGCCAGTTCGCCGCGTCTTGTATTTGTGCTTCCGTTAAAGGGCGTTCACAAGCACTTAATAGCAATAACGCTGAGAGGCTCAGCCCACAGATAGCTAGCTTGGGTGAAGTGGCGACACTGAACTGCATGGGGAATTTCCTTATATTTCTTGATGCAGTTTAAGCTAAAGCATCTTTTAACTGCTGACCAGCGAGAGAATTTGTCTCTGTGAACTGATTTCGATCCTAAGATTGAAGGTGAGACCTTAATCAAATGACAGGTGCCCACCATGAGAAGTCACGATTTATCCGCTGCCCTTAAAAGAACGGCTGATTGGGTGAGTGAAAACGGTGATGCTGAATTTTGGATCCTCGATACTATTGACGATGGCAGAGTATGGATGGGGCGCTTTAAAGGTGTCTCCCCCTGGACTTGCCATCCAGATGCGGATGCGTTGATCCACCAGTTAGAAGGTGAAGCTACGATTGTTGTTAGGGTCGCTGATACTAACCAGAAGCATCTGTTAAAAAGTGGCCAGTTGTTTGTGGTCAGACAGCATCTTTGGTATCGCATAGAATCAAACGGATTGTCGTTACAGTACGGTACCAACCGTGGCGAAACGCTGCATTCAGAACTACCAGAAAAGACACATTGAATAGCTAGTAAAGGCGCCGCCCAAGCCCGACTGTAGGGATCGAACGAGGGCGGCTTATGGTCGACTGCTCCACTTTTTCGGCACCTGATCCCTGGTGAGTGGAGAGCGGGTATATATAAACAAGAAAATGTGCAGACAATATGCACATCTCTACGAAGACGGCTTTTTATTTAACGGGGGAGTTTTTTATCTAACGGGGAGACAAGGGGCTATGGTCAATGAAAAATCACCCAACAGCCCCTTGCAGTCAAATTGCTAAGCAGGAACAGCGCTAGCAATTTGTATTGCCGATTTGGCTGATTTGAACAACCTCTCTAATGTCAGTCGCAGTACCCAACGGATAAAAGTGTATGTAAGGTCGGCAGCTTTGACCGCTTTCTTGTTTCCTGCAAATGTCAGCATACAACCGAGTAATCCCAGCTCTTGCTCTGCATAAACAGGGGACATACGGGCGATGTCTTCCAATTTTTGTGCGATCACATCGTAGATAGTTAGTGTTGTACCGATTGCCGCTTGAGCAACAACCGCTGTATAAAAGCGGCCCTTCACTAATTAGAGTGGGTAGGTGCCAAGTCCAGCCCACCGAAATGAAACATAATTGCCCGCTTATAACGCT
>NZ_SJXE01000016.1:0-38088 GCF_004336975.1 Corallincola luteus | reverse complement strand
GCAAGGGCTGCGCATTCTACGCTTCTCAGCCCCGCTGTCAACCCAGTAAAAACATCTTTTTTACCAAGTGACCAGAAGAAAGATAAAAACTTAAACCGTCCGTTTCTTCCCGCTGCCTCGCCCTGAGCGAGTGAGGCGGCATTATAGGGAGATTAATCCTGCCGTCAACGCTTATTGCGGATCTTTTTTCTGTTCGCTCAAGTAATGAGCAAAACAACAAAAAGCGTGCTCACATAGCAAACTTAGCGCTTCAACCTTTTCCCTTTAAGAACCGTGTATTAGCATTAAGTCAGTCCATATAAGCAGCGGCAACAATGAAAGGCATTAAACTCTCGGTACATCGCCTGCAAAAGGGTCTCTATATACGTTTGCCTCTGAGCTGGCGTAATCACCCTTTTCTCTTCAATAGCTTCAAGATCAAAGATGAAGGACAGATAGCTCTCATAAAACAGCTCGGCATCAGCCATGTGATAGTGATGCCCGATAAGAGCGATTCGGCACCGCTAGGAGCTGACGTGGATATCGTACCGGTATCTGCAGATGACAAAACAGCACTGCAAGCACTTAAAGAGGAAAAAGAACAGCGCATCGAAGCGCTGCAGGATTATCGTCGCGATATGCAGCGCTGCGAAAAGGCGTTTGAGCAATCCGTAGCGCAAGTCCGTGCTGTTATGTCGAAAGTGACGTCTCGACCGTTGAATGCTATCACCGAAGCTAAAGAGCTTGTCGATGGCATGGTAGAAACACTGTTGGCTCAAGATGAGATGGTTCTGCACCTCATGAACGAGACAAAGGAGGGAGAGAATTTATATTACCACTCCCTGAATGTGTCAGTGCTGAGCATGCTTCTTGCGAAGTCTAAAGGACTAGATAAAGAGGAGATGACCGCTATCGGCATGGCGGGGTTATTTCACGACATCGGTAAGATGAAGGTGCCAAGCCAAATCCTAAATAAGAAAACACCATTAAATACCGCGGAAGAGAATTTTTTAAAGCTGCACCCACAATACAGTGTCCAACTACTTGCCCAAGGGGAAAATTTACCAGAGCTATCAAACACCATTATTGCCCAGCATCATGAGTATGCTGATGGCAGTGGCTATCCCAAAGGCTTGACCAAGGACAACTTGAAGCCATCAAGTCTCCTCGTGGCACTAGTAAATGAATATGACACGCTGTGCCATCCTCATGACATCAGCAAGGCTCGTACCCCCTACTCAGCGCTGTCCTATATTTTTAAGTCGTGCAAAGAAAAATTTGCGGCTGAAGATATCGAGCTGATGGTAAAACACTTAGGCGTGTTCCCGCCAGGGACAATCGTCCAATTGAGTAATAAGCAGGTAGGCTTAGTCATATCGGTAAACCAAACTAAGCTGCTCTATCCAAATATCCTGCTATACGACCCCGGGATCCCGAGAACCGAAGCCACGATCATAAACTTAGAGGAAGTGGATTTTTCAATTGCCAAAGCGTTACCGCCTCGACGCCTCAAGCCTGAAGTATATGAGTATCTTAATCCACGAACACGGATCAGCTATTACTTCGACAATAAACAGAAATAAAAAAGCCGGGCAATGCCCGGCTTTTCCTTAAAGTGTCCACTCGCTTATTCAGCGTTAGCTTCTACTTCATTTTCAACGTCAGCTTCTTCAACTACTGGACGGTCAACAAGCTCGATGTAAGCCATCGGGGCATTGTCTCCGGCACGGTAGCCGCACTTCAGGATACGGGTGTAACCACCTGGACGTTCCTGATAGCGAGGACCCAGTTCATTGAACAGGGTGCCTACAACTTCTTGATCACGTGTACGAGCAAACGCTAAACGACGGTTTGCAACACTATCGGCCTTAGCCAATGTGATCAGAGGTTCAACTACGCGACGCAACTCTTTCGCTTTCGCAACGGTGGTTTTAATAACACCGTGACGAACTAGCGAACCGGCCATGTTACGAAACATGGCTTGACGGTGGCTGCTGTTGCGATTTAGCTGACGACCACTCTTACGATGGCGCATGATCTATATCCTTCTCACTAAATCTGTGACCACGCAACCTGATCAGTCTCTGTCTGAAAGACTGGCTGGAGGCCAGTTTTCCAAACGCATACCGAGCGAAAGTCCGCGTGACGCCAGAACATCTTTAATTTCAGTAAGTGATTTCTTACCGAGGTTCGGGGTCTTGAGGAGTTCAACTTCTGTACGCTGAACCAGGTCACCAATGTAATGGATCGCTTCTGCCTTCAAACAGTTAGCAGAGCGTACTGTCAGCTCCAAGTCATCGACAGGACGCAGAAGAATCGGATCAAACTCCGGCTTCTCTTCTTTTTGCTCCGGCTCACTGATGTCACGCAACTCGACAAACGCATCCAGCTGTTCAGCTAAGATGGTAGCGGCACGACGAATGGCTTCTTCCGGCTCAATTGTGCCGTTAGTTTCCATATCGATCACCAGTTTATCGAGGTTAGTGCGCTGTTCTACACGTGCTGCATCTACATTATAGGCGATGCGAGCAACCGGGCTGAACGATGCGTCTAGCAGCAAGCGACCAATTGGGCGCTCATCTTCATCGCTGTTGGCACGAGCTGTCGATGGTACATAACCACGACCGCGCTCGACCTTAATGCGCATGCTAATTTCACCTTCGCCGGTTAACGTGCAGATCACGTGCTCCGGGTTTGCAATAGCAACATCGCCATCATGAACGATATCACCAGCAACAACAGGGCCCGCACCACCCTTAGTCAGAGTCAGCACGGCCTCATCTTTACCATCCAAACGAACGGCTAGCTGCTTCAGGTTAAGCAGGATTTCAATAATATCTTCCTGCACGCCTTCTTTACTGCTGTACTCGTGCTGAACACCATCGATTTCAACTTCGGTGACGGCACAGCCGGGCATTGACGATAGCAAAATCCGACGTAGCGCATTACCTAAAGTGTGTCCAAAGCCACGCTCGAGCGGCTCGAGTGTAACTTTCGCGCGACACGCATCGATGGCGTCTATGTCGACTAACCGCGGCTTGAGAAATTCTGTAACAGAACCCTGCATTGTGTCCTCTCTTAAGACTTGGATCTGGCCTTACTTAGAGTAAAGCTCGACAATCAACTGTTCGTTGATATCAGCAGACAGGTCGCTGCGCTCTGGAAGGCGCTTATAAGTACCTTCTAGTTTCGCTGCATCTACTTCGATCCAGGTGGGCTTCTCGCGCTGCTCAGACAGTTCGAGAGCAGCCTTGATTCGAGCCTGCTTCTTGGACTTTTCACGAACGCTAATCACGTCGTTTGGCTTAACGGCAAACGATGGAATGTTTACCACACGACCGTTAACTTCAATAGCCTTGTGGCTTACCAACTGACGAGCTTCGGCGCGAGTAGCGGCGAAACCGAGACGGTAAACAACATTGTCCAGACGGCCTTCTAACAACTGAAGCAGGTTTTCACCGGTATTACCTTTGATACGAGCTGCCTCGCCATAGTAATTACGGAACTGCTTTTCTAAGACGCCATACAGACGACGAACTTTCTGCTTTTCACGCAGCTGTACGCCATAGTCTGAAAGACGACCTTTACGCGCACCATGTTGACCAGGTACGTTATCGATCTTGCACTTGCTATCGATCGCGCGAACACCACTTTTCAAGAAAAGGTCGGTGCCCTCACGACGGCTAAGTTTGAGTTTTGGACCCAAATATCTTGCCATGTTCTTTCTCCAATCGGTCCTAAAACGCCGTTACACGCGACGCTTTTTAGGCGGACGGCAACCGTTATGAGGAATAGGTGTCACATCAGTAATATTAGTGATGCGATAACCCGCTGCGTTCAATGCGCGAATCGCTGATTCACGGCCAGGACCTGGGCCCTTCACGAACACTTCAAGGTTCTTTAAACCATATTCCTGCGCGGCAACACCGGCGCGTTCCGCAGCTACCTGAGCAGCAAACGGAGTGGACTTACGTGAACCACGGAAACCTGAACCACCAGCAGTGGCCCATGACAGAGCGTTACCCTGACGGTCAGTAATGGTTACGATAGTATTGTTGAAAGACGCATGGATGTGCGCCATTCCGTCAGCAACCTGCTTTTTTACACGCTTACGAGTGCGAGCTGGAGCTTTAGCCATAATAGATTCCCCCCCGCTTACTTACGAATCGGTTTGCGTGGACCTTTACGGGTACGCGCATTTGTCTTAGTGCGCTGACCACGTAGAGGCAAGCTTCGGCGATGACGAAGGCCGCGGTAACAACCGAGGTCCATCAGACGCTTAATGTTCATTGAAACTTCACGGCGCAGATCACCCTCAACAGAGTACTGACCGACTACTTCGCGAAGTCTATCGATTTGTGTTTCGTCCAGATCACTTATTTTAGTGCTCTCGGCAATGCCTGACTCAACAAGGATCTGCTGAGCGCGGGTTTTACCGATGCCATAAATAGCAGTCAGGGCAATGACTGCGTGCTTATGATCAGGGATGTTAATGCCAGCGATACGGGCCACTAACACATCTCCTATTCGTTGGCTATTGGTTGAAAAGCCCGTAAGGATACTCAACCATTCGGCCATTTGCAAACTAAGATGGCGGGCCATTTGGCCACACCATCACCAGATACTACTAACCTTGCCGTTGCTTATGCTTCGGCTCACTGCAAATTACGCGAACTACGCCATTGCGTTTGATCACTTTGCAGTTACGACACATGGTCTTAACGGATGCGCGAACTTTCATTTTTCACTCCGTACGCCAACTTAACGGCTATAGCCTTTAAGGTTGGCTTTCTTCAGGATCGAGTCATATTGATGAGACATCAAATGAGTTTGAACCTGTGCCATGAAATCCATGATAACCACGACGATAATCAATAATGATGTACCACCGAAGTAGAACTGTACGCTCCACGCAATCATCATGAACTCAGGAACCAAACAAACGAACGTGATATACAGCGCGCCTGCCAGTGTTAAGCGAGTCATAACCTTATCGATGTAACGTGATGTCTGTTCACCCGGGCGAATACCTGGAATGAAAGCACCGGACTTCTTCAGGTTTTCAGCTGTCTCGCGCGGGTTAAACACCAACGCGGTATAGAAGAAACAGAAGAAGATAATCGCTGCTGCATACAACATTACATAGAGTGGCTGCCCCGGTGACAATGCCAGCGATACATCCTGCAGGAATCCTAAGGATTCATTCTGTCCAAACCACTGAGCCAGCGTGCCTGGAAATAGGATGATGCTAGAAGCAAAGATCGGTGGGATAACCCCGGCCATGTTCAACTTAAGCGGCAAGTGGGTGCTTTGCGCGGCAAAGACTCTACGTCCTTGCTGGCGCTTAGCATAGTTAACCACTATGCGGCGTTGGCCACGTTCAACAAATACTACAAAGTAGGTGACTGCGCAGATAACCGCAGCAATCAACAACAGTAACAGAGGCTGGATCTCGCCTTGGCGAGCCTGCTCTGCTGTCTGGCCGATTGCGGTAGGTAGGCCGGCAACAATACCTGCAAAAATCAGGATTGAAATACCGTTACCAATACCACGTTCGGTGACCTGTTCACCCAACCACATGAGGAACATGGTGCCTGTTACTAAACTGACTACCGCTGTGAAAGTGAAACCAAAGCCCGGTGTAATCACCAGGCCAGGCATCAAATTCGGCAAACCGGTTGCAATCCCAAACGCTTGAAAAGTTGCTAATACAAGTGTCCCATAACGGGTGTATTGGCTAATCTTCTTACGTCCTGATTCGCCTTCTTTTTTCAATTCAGCGAGTCGTGGACTAACAACTGTCAGCAGCTGCATGATAATCGACGCCGAAATATACGGCATGATACCAAGCGCTAAGATCGAGGCACGCTCCAAGGCGCCACCGGAGAACATGTTAAACATCTCCACGATGGTACCTTTTTGCTGTTCGAACAGATCAGCCAGTACTGCGGCGTCAATGCCAGGAATAGGCACAAAAGAACCTGCCCTGAACACAATAATTGCGCCAATCACAAACAGAAGACGTTGCTTTAATTCGCTCAGTCCGCCGCCTTGACTCTTGGTATCCAACCCTGGCTTTGCCATAAGTACTTTCCTACTTCGAATTATTCTGCGATTGAGCCGCCAGCGGCTTCAATTGCAGCACGTGCGCCTTTGGTTACCCGCAGACCTTGTACGTTAACTGCACGGCTGATTTCGCCAGACAGTACGACTTTCACGTGTTTGATGTTTTTTCTCACCAGACCAGCTGCTTTCAAAGTTTCCAGAGACACTACGTCGCCTTCTACTTTGGCAATCTCATTCAGACGTACTTCGTCAGTCACTAAAGACTTACGTGAAGTAAAGCCGAACTTAGGCAAACGCTGTTTCAAAGGCATCTGACCGCCTTCAAAACCTACGCGAACGCCGCCGCCTGAACGTGATTTTTGACCTTTGTGACCACGGCCACCAGTCTTACCCAGACCGGAACCGATACCACGGCCAACACGCTTGGCAGGAGTCTTTGCACCAGCGGCAGGTGATAGAGTATTAAGACGCATCAGATTACCCCTCCACCTTAACCATGTAATACAGCTGGTTGATCATGCCGCGTACTGATGGCGTGTCTTCCAGTTCTACAGTGTGACCAATTCGACGCAGACCAAGACCTTTAAGGGTCTCTCTGTGCTTCGGCAAACGACCGATAGCGCTGCGGGTCTGGGTCACTTTGACAGTTTTCTTTGCCATGGTGTCTTACCCCAGAATTTGTTCGACGGTCAGACCGCGTTTAGCGGCAACTTGCTCTGGCGACTTGATACCAACCAAACCGTCAATCGTAGCGCGAACCACGTTGATTGGGTTAGTTGAACCATATGCCTTTGCAAGAACGTTTTGTACGCCAGCCACTTCTAGAACGGCACGCATCGCACCACCGGCGATGATACCTGTACCTTCTGACGCAGGCTGCATGTAAACACGCGAACCTGTGTGACGGCCCTTAACAGGGTGGTACAGGGTGTTGCCATTAAGCTGAACAGTGTTCATGTTACGGCGCGCTTTTTCCATAGCTTTCTGGATAGCTGCTGGCACTTCACGTGCTTTACCATAACCGAAACCGACGCGACCATTGCCGTCGCCTACGACAGTCAATGCTGTGAAACTGAAGATGCGACCACCTTTAACCACTTTTGATACGCGGTTAACGGCAATCAGCTTTTCATTCAGATCACTTTGCTGTTGTTCTACTTTCGCCATGATCTACTCCTAGAACTTAAGGCCCGCTTCGCGCGCTGCTTCCGCTAGCGCTGCGATACGGCCGTGATACTTGAAGCCACTACGGTCAAAGGCAACTACTTCGATACCTTTCTCTACCGCACGCTCAGCAACCAGCTTACCAATTGCCTTGGCAGCTTCTACGTTACCGGTGCCTTTCAGCTCCTCACGTACCGCCTTCTCTGCAGTGGATGCTGCTGCCAGCACTTCACTACCAGTAGGTGCGATAACCTGAGCGTAGATATGACGAGGAGTACGGTGAACCACCAAACGTGCGGCACCCAGCTCCTGGATTTTCTTGCGTGCGCGAGTCGCGCGACGCAGTCGAGATGCTTTCTTATCCATCGTCTTACCTTACTTCTTCTTAGCCTCTTTACGGCGCACGTTTTCGTCAGCATAACGAACACCTTTGCCTTTATAAGGCTCTGGTTTACGGTATGCGCGAATATTTGCAGCCACCTGGCCGACCAACTGCTTGTCAGCACCTGTCAGAACCACTTCGGTCTGACTTGGACACTCGGCAGTAACGCCTTCTGGCAGAGCGTATTCAACTGGGTGAGAGAAACCAAGGCTAAGGTTCAGAACCTTACCTTTGGCTTGGGCACGATAACCCACACCAACCAGTTGTAATTTACGGGTAAACCCTTCGCTCACACCAACGACCATGTTGTTGGCAAGTGCACGTGCGGTACCGGCTTGCGCATTGGCACCAGCAGCTCCTTCAACAGGTGCAAAAGTCAGAACGTTGTCGTCCTGCTTCGCTACAACTGCGTCATTGAAAGTGCAATTCAAAGTGCCTTTGCTACCTTTAACCGTCAGATCCTGGCCCTTCAGCGTAACTTCTACGCCGGCAGGAATGGTAACGGGTGCTTTTGCTACTCGAGACATTTCCTACCTCCTGTTACGCCACGTAGCCAATGATCTCGCCGCCCATACCCGCTTTGCGAGCAGCACGGTCTGACATCAGGCCTTGAGAAGTAGAGACAATGGCGACACCAAGGCCGTCAAGGATCTTCGGCAACTCGTCTTTCTTCTTATAGATACGAAGACCTGGACGACTTACACGTTGAATGGTCTCTACGACCGGTTTGCCCTCGAAATAACGTAGGGCGATCTCGAGTTCCGCTTTCGGACCCTCTGACACACTGAAATCAGCGATGTAACCTTCTTGCTTAAGAACTGCTGCGATAGCAGTCTTCAGCTTAGATGAAGGCATAGTCACCGAAATCTTGTTGGCAGACTGGCCGTTACGGATACGAGTGAACATATCTGCAATCGGATCTTGCATGCTCATATCTGCTTTCTCCTGTGCTTACCAGCTGGCCTTACGAAGGCCTGGAACTTCACCACGCATCGCAGCTTCACGCAACTTGATACGGCTCATGCCGAACTTGCGTAGAAAACCGTGAGGGCGACCAGTCACACGACAACGGTTACGTTGACGTGATGCGCTGGAATCACGCGGAAGACTTTGCAGCTTAAGGCTTGCATCCCAGCGCTCTTCATCAGAGCTATCTGGGCTAGCGATAATCGCTTTCAGTGCCTGACGCTTTTCAGCGTACTGGGCAACCAACTTGGCGCGTTTTGCTTCACGCGCTTTCATCGAAGATTTTGCCATAACCCTACACCTTACTTGCGGAACGGGAAGTTAAAGGCAGCCAGCAGAGCACGTGCTTCCTCATCGGTACCAGAAGTAGTGGTAATGGTAATATCCATACCGCGTACTTTGTCTACCTTGTCGAAATCGACTTCAGGGAAGATTATTTGCTCGCGAACACCCATGCTGTAGTTGCCACGTCCGTCGAATGATTTCGGGCTTACACCACGGAAATCACGAATACGGGGCATAGCAATACATACTAGGCGTTCAAAGAACTCCCACATACGTTCGCCACGTAGGGTTACCTTGCAGCCAATCGGATAGCCTTCACGGATTTTGAAACCCGCTACTGACTTGCGCGCTTTGGTAACAATTGGCTTCTGTCCAGCGATCGCCTGCATATCTGCCTGCGCGTTTTCCAGAAGTTTCTTGTCAGCCAATGCCTCGCCGACACCCATGTTAAGGGTGATCTTCTCAATCCGAGGGACTTGCATGATGCTGCTGTAACTGAACTCTTTCATCAGTTCAGGCACTACCGACTCTTTATAGAAATCATGCAGTTTCGCCATCGTACACTCCAGATTAAGCTATTACTTCGTTAGAAGATTTGAAGACACGTACTTTCTTACCGTCTTCAACCTTGAAACCTACACGATCGGCCTTACCAGTCGCTGCGTTGTAGATACCGACGTTAGAAACGTCAATTGCGGCTTCCTTCTCAACAATACCACCCTGAACCTGCAGTTGCGGGTTAGGCTTCTGGTGCTTCTTGATCAAGTTGACGCCTTCTACAATCACTTTGCCAGACGCTAGTACGCTAGTGACTTTGCCACGCTTACCTTTGTCTTTACCGGCCAGAACGATCACTTCGTCATTTTTACGGATTTTTGCTGCCATCTAAGTTCTCCTTACAGTACTTCTGGAGCCAGAGACACGATTTTCATAAACTTCTCCGTACGAAGTTCACGTGTCACAGGGCCAAAAATACGAGTACCGATGGGCGCGTGTTGCGTGTTTAGCAACACAGCGGCGTTGTTGTCAAAACGGATCAGAGAACCATCCTGACGACGCACGCCCTTCCTGGTGCGCACAACCACCGCGTTCAGGACATCACCTTTTTTAACCTTACCGCGCGGAATTGCTTCCTTAACAGTAACTTTAATGATGTCGCCGATATTCGCGTAGCGGCGGTGCGAACCACCGAGGACCTTAATACACTGTACGCTACGAGCGCCGCTGTTATCAGCGACATCTAGCATAGTCTGCATCTGGATCATTTCAGTGCTCCGCTATTTACTTCAAATAGCCAATTACTCACCGTAATTGGGCTGCCTTACCTTCGAAAAGGCGCAGCAGTATACCACCGGTAAGCGGCCTTGAATAGAAAAAAATAAGGGCTCCTTTTTGGAGCCCTTATTTATCGTCAACAGTGTGTCGATTTAGGCTTTAACCAAGATATCAACCAATACCCAAGACTTAGTCTTAGACAGTGGACGACATTCTTTGATTGAAACTTTGTCACCGGTTTTACACTGGTTGTCTTCGTCGTGTACATGCAGCTTAGTGGTACGCTTGATATACTTCCCGTAGATCGGGTGCTTTACCTTACGCTCGATAGCAACAGTGATGGACTTGTCCATCTTGTCACCAACCACAGTACCCTGCAGTGTACGAATTACTGATTCGCTCATTTACGCACCTGCCTTCTGTTTCAACACAGTTTTTACGCGCGCGATATCGCGACGCACATTTTTGAGCAGGTGAGTCTGAGACAGCTGACCGGTGCTCTTCTGCATGCGCAGATTAAACTGCTCACGGAGGAGGTTCAGCATTTCAGCGTTCAGCTCTTCAACGCTCTTTTCACGTAGTTCGCTGGCGTTCATTACATTACCGTCCGAATTGCAAAGGTGGTTTGAATCGGCAGTTTCGCAGCTGCAAGTGCAAATGCTTCACGTGCCAGATTTTCTGGAATGCCATCCATTTCGTACAGGACTTTACCAGGCTGAATCTGGGCAACCCAGTATTCAACGTTACCTTTACCTTTACCCATACGAACTTCAAGCGGCTTACCGGTAATCGGCTTGTCTGGGAAAACCCGGATCCAGATTTTACCTTGACGCTTAATGTGACGAGTCATCGCACGACGCGCGGCTTCAATCTGGCGCGCAGTCAAACGACCACGACCAACGGCTTTGAGACCAAAGCTGCCGAAGCTTACCTTGTTACCGTTCAGCGCCAGACCACGGTTGCGGCCTGTCATCTGCTTGCGGAATTTAGTACGTTTTGGTTGCAACATGGTCGGATCTCCTACTTGCTGCCCTTACCTTTACGCTTAGGTGCTGGTGCTTCTTCAACTGGGTTGAAACCACCAAGAACCTCGCCTTTGAAGACCCACACTTTGACACCAATGATGCCATAAGTAGTAGCTGCTTCAGACGTTGCGTAATCGATATCAGCACGCAGAGTGTGAAGAGGTACACGACCTTCACGGTACCATTCGGTACGTGCAATTTCTGCACCGCCGAGACGACCGCTTACTTCCACCTTGATGCCCTTCGCACCCAAACGCATTGCGTTTTGAACGGCACGCTTCATCGCACGGCGGAACATCACACGACGCTCCAACTGGCTAGAGATGCTGTCCGCAACCAATTTTGCGTCGAGTTCAGGCTTACGTACTTCTGAAATGTTGATTTGCGCCGGTACGCCAGCCAATTTGGCTACGTGCTTACGCAGTTTTTCTACATCTTCGCCTTTCTTACCAATCACAACGCCTGGACGGGCGGTGTGGATAGTCACGCGGATGCTTTTTGCCGGACGCTCGATAACGATGCGAGAAACCGAAGCACTTTTGAGTTCCTTAGTAAGGAATTCACGTACTTGGTGGTCTCCATGCAGGTTGTCTGCGTAATCCTTGGTATCTGCATACCAAGTAGAGTTCCACGGCTTAACGATACCTAAGCGGATACCGTTCGGATGTACTTTCTGACCCATTGTCCGTTCTCCTACTTAGCGTTCCGCTACGACCACAGTGATGTGGCTGGTGCGCTTAAGGATGCGGTCAGCACGACCTTTAGCGCGTGGTTTAATGCGCTTCATGATCGGCCCCTCATCTACGAAGACCTTAGCGACCTTCAGCTCGTCAATATCAGCACCTTCATTATGCTCTGCGTTAGCAATCGCAGATTCCAGTACTTTCTTGACCAGTGTTGCCGCTTTCTTCGGGCTATAGGCCAGAAGTTCCAAAGCATTGGCAACTGACTTACCGCGGATCTGGTCAGCAACCAGACGCGCTTTTTGAGCCGAAGTACGGGCAAACCGGTGTTTAGCTAAAACTTCCATCTTTTACCCCTTAACGCTTCTTGGCCTTCTTATCAGCAGCATGGCCGCGATAAGTACGAGTCGGGGCGAATTCACCCAACTTGTGGCCAACCATCTCTTCAGTAACGAATACTGGGACATGTTGACGACCATTATGGACAGCGATGGTCAACCCAATCATATCTGGGAAGATCGTTGAACGGCGAGACCAAGTCTTGATAGGCTTTTTGTCGCCGCCTTCCACCGCTTTCTCTACCTTCTTCAGCAAGTGCAGGTCGATAAATGGACCTTTCTTGAGAGAACGTGGCATGGTGAATCCTCTTCTAATTTACTTAGTACGACGGCGTACAATGTACTTATCTGTACGCTTGTTCTTACGCGTCTTGGCACCCTTAGTAGGCATACCCCATGGAGATACTGGATGACGGCCACCTGAGGTACGACCTTCACCACCACCATGCGGGTGATCTACTGGGTTCATCGCAACACCACGAACAGTAGGACGGACACCGCGCCAACGAGAGGCACCAGCTTTACCGAGCTGACGCAACATGTGCTCAGCATTACCTACTTCACCGATAGTTGCGCGACAGTCAGACAGTACTTTACGCATCTCACCACTACGCAAGCGCAGGGTAACGTAGCCGCTATCGCGAGCAACGATTTGCACGTAAGCACCAGCTGAACGTGCGATCTGACCACCTTTACCAGGCTTCAGTTCGACGTTGTGTACTGTGCTACCTACCGGGATGTTACGCATTGGCAGAGTGTTACCTGCCTTGATTGCCGCGTCTTCACCAGATTGTACTTTGTCGCCAGCCTTGATGCCCTTAGGCGCCAGGATGTAACGACGTTCGCCATCTGCGTAAAGAACCAACGCAATGTTTGCGCTACGGTTCGGATCGTATTCCAAACGCTCAACAGTGGCAGGAATGCCATCTTTAGTGCGTTTGAAGTCGATCAAACGATAGTGCTGCTTGTGTCCACCACCGATGTGACGGGTAGTGATACGACCGGCGTTGTTACGACCGCCAGACTTACTTTTCTTATCCAGCAGCGGAGCGTAAGGCTTACCTTTATACAGGTCACCGTTTACCACTTTAACAACGTGGCGACGACCGGCAGAGGTAGGCTTGCACTTAACAATAGCCATTGGTGTACTCCTCTTACTTATTCACCGCCGCCAACAAAGTCGATCTCGCTACCTTCTTTCAGCGTAACGTAGGCTTTTTTCCAATCGTTACGCTTGCCGATACGAGCACCGTGGCGTTTGGTTTTGCCCTTGACGTTCACAGTACGAACGCCGTCGACTTCAACTTCGAACAGCTTCTCAACAGCTGCCTTGATTTCTGCTTTCTGCGCATCAGTTGAAACACGAAACACAATAGTGTTTTCCATTTCAGCTGAGATAGTCGCTTTTTCAGAAACGTGAGGCGCCAGAATAACTTTCAGCAGACGTTCTTCGCGGATCATGCCAGTTTCTCCTCGAGTTGCTTAACTGCAGCAGCAGTCATTAGCACTTTATCGAAAGCGATCAGGCTTACCGGATCGATACCAGTGGTATCACGAACGTCAACTTTGTACAGGTTGCGAGCGGCCAAGAACAAGTTTTCATCAACTTCTTCTGTCACGATCAGCACGTCGTTCAGATCCAGTTCTTTCAGTTTTGCTGAAAGCTCTTTGGTTTTAGGAGCTTCAACTGCGAAACTCTCAACCACAATCAGACGTTCCTGACGAACTAGCTCAGACAAAATGCTCTGAACTGCACCGCGGTACATCTTCTTGTTTACCTTTTGGCTGTGGTCCTGCGGCTTTGCCGCGAAGGTCACGCCACCAGAGCGCCACAGAGGACTACGGATTGTACCCGCGCGTGCGCGGCCCGTGCCTTTCTGTTTCCAAGGTTTCTTACCGCCGCCAGCTACTTCGCTGCGAGTCTTCTGAGCACGAGAGCCCTGACGCGCACCGGCTGCGTAAGCTACCACTACCTGGTGTACCAACGCTTCGTTGAACTCACGCCCGAAGATAGTCGGATTTACTTCAAGAGCGCTTTGCGCATCTTTCAATACCAATTCCATCACCAATCTCCTAAGACGTTAGGCTTTAACGGCTGGTTTAACGATAACGTCGCCGCCGGTAGCTCCAGGGACTGCGCCTTTAATCAGCAACAGTTTACGCTCAGCGTCAACACGTACCACTTCGAGAGACTGCACAGTTGTGCGTTCGTCGCCCATGTGACCAGACATCTTCTTACCCTTAAACACGCGGCCTGGGGTCTGGTTTTGACCGATAGAACCGGGTGCGCGGTGACTCAAAGAGTTACCATGGGTCATATCCTGAGTACGGAAGTTCCAGCGTTTTACAACGCCTTGGAAGCCCTTACCTTTGGATGTGCCAGTTACGTCTACTTTGGTTACATCGCTGAACAGATCAACATTCAGTTCTGAACCAACTTCAATATCTACGCCTTCACCATCTGCCAGACGGAATTCCCAAGTGCCACGGCCGGCTTCTGTGCCTGCTTTAGCGAAATGGCCCGCTTCTGGTTTGGTGACGCGGTTTGCTTTCTTAGTGCCGGTGGTTACCTGAAGTGCACGGTAGCCGTCATTATCCAGGCTCTTAACCTGAGTAACGCGGTTGGCTTCAACTTCGATAACGGTAACCGGAATGGACAAGCCATCTTCAGTGAAGATGCGTGTCATGCCGACTTTACGACCGACTAATCCGATAGCCATTGTTTCAACCTCTTAATCGTTTCGAGAGCTTCAATTAGCCGAGACTAATTTGAACGTCTACGCCAGCTGCCAGGTCCAGACGCATAAGTGCATCTACGGTCTTGTCGGTCGGCTCTACGATATCGACCAGACGCTTGTGTGTGCGGATCTCTAACTGATCACGCGCGTCTTTGTTAACATGCGGAGAGACCAAAATAGTGAAACGCTCTTTGCGTGTAGGCAGAGGAATAGGTCCACGTACCTGCGCGCCAGTGCGCTTTGCTGTTTCTACGATCTCTGCGGTTGACTGGTCAATCAGACGATGGTCAAACGCCTTTAGTCGAATACGGATTCGTTGGTTCTGCATGGACCAAGCTCCAAATTATAAAGAACAAAAAACACGCACCCTACCATCCCTAATACCAGGAGGAGAGTGGGTTATACATATCATTCAATCCCCAATCGGGATTGCTGTCTTAGCACTAAGCCGATTCAACAAGTTGAATCCCCCTAGTGCTACACCACTTTAACTAAAAATAGTCAGAGCGAGTGGAGGCGCATTATACGCGAAACAATGACTCGCGCAAGTTTTTGTCGATTTTTGCGCCACTGCTCCCGAAGACGGCTTACCAACACACTTTTTTTAGGTAGATAACCTAACATTTACCCTATCTAGGTTAACGATAACGCCATGAAACTAATTGTTTTACCAATATGTCTTCTCTACCACAGCCTATCTTTTGGCGCACCACCGGTTGCCCAGGATGATAGCGGCGAGGATGAGATCAGTTGGGAAGAAGCAGCAGATAAAATTAAGCCCTGCCAACAAACCGAAACAGACCAGTTAGGTTGGTTTGATCGCGCGCACCTACTGCTATCTGATGGTGTCTGCGAACAGGCGCTATGGTTTGATAGTTTCTTTGGTGATATCGAACAGAACGAAGCTGCCAGCTCTCTCGTGCGCCTGATTAACTCCGTCGAATGGCATAAAGAGGAAGGTGTGGAGTTTCGACCGAGGATCTCCGCAAGCTTCCATCTACCACGTTTTGAACAAGATGTAAGGCTAATCATCGAAGGCGATGATGGCAGCAGCCAAAGTAGCTCTCGCGAGTATAACGAAAGTTCGGACCTTCGCGGAAACGATGACGACAGAGGGTTAGCCGCTGCGCTGCGTTGGAGTATCAAGCAACTTGATACCAGTGATCTCGATTTTGATGCTGGCGTGCGCCTTCGTAGTAGTGAGATAGATCCGTTCACCCGTCTGCGTTATCGCTATAACTACGCCCTACGTTACGACACCGTCGTAAAATTCAGCCAACAGCTTCGCTTACGTAATTCTGATTTTTGGAGTGAAACTACGCGCATTGATATTGACCATCTCCGAGGAGCCGTTGGCTACCGCTGGAGTAATTCGGCAACTTATGGTGACGAAACTGATGGTTTTGAATGGGAGATCAGCCTTTCTCGCGTGAAACAGATCGATGAACGGTCCGCCTACTCAACGTATATCTCTTTTACCGGCGCCACGGATGAAGACAAAGAGAACACTGAACGCTGGCGTTTAGCTGCGAACTATCGCCGCAGTTTCTATCGTCCCTGGTACTTTTACGAAATTGAACCCCAGCTCAATTATGAACGCGAGTATGATTGGAGTTGGAACCCAGCCATTGTATTTTCGGTTGAGATCCAGTTCGGCAAGAGCCGACGAAAACCCAAATATAGACGAGGGCCAACAGAGGAAGAGCAACCACCAACGGATCCAGAATCGCGTCTAAAACTAGAGGCCGCTGAAAATTAGAAAGCGTTACAGCGTGAACTAGTTTGAGCGCAATAAAAAAGGCGCCTAACGGCGCCTTTTCAATATGACTTAGATCTTCGATTAGTCGAGGATCTTAGCAACAACACCCGCACCTACAGTACGGCCACCTTCACGGATAGCGAAGCGCAAGCCTTCGTCCATCGCGATTGGTGCGATAAGCTCTACGCTCATCTGTACGTTGTCACCTGGCATTACCATCTCTACGCCTTCTGGCAATTCTACTGCACCAGTGATATCTGTGGTACGGAAGTAGAACTGTGGACGATAGCCCTTGAAGAACGGAGTATGACGACCACCTTCATCTTTAGACAGAACGTAAACTTCTGCTTCAAACTTAGTGTGTGGGTTGATTGAACCCGGCGCTGCCAATACCTGACCACGCTCTACGTCATCACGCTTAGTACCACGCAACAGTGCACCAACGTTCTCACCTGCACGACCTTCGTCAAGCAGCTTACGGAACATTTCAACACCAGTACATGTCGTGTTTGTGGTTTCTTTGATACCAACAATCGCTACGTCGTCACCTGTTTTCAGGATACCGCGCTCGATACGACCGGTAACAACTGTACCACGACCTGAGATTGAGAATACGTCTTCGATAGGCAGCAAGAATGGCTTATCGATATCACGCTCTGGCTCTGGGATGTAGCTATCCAGCGCTTCAGCCAGCTCTACAATCTTGTCTTCCCACTCTTTCTCGCCTTCCAATGCTTTCAGAGCTGAGCCCTGGATCACTGGCAGGTCGTCACCTGGGAAGTCGTAGTCTGACAGAAGTTCACGTACTTCCATCTCTACCAGCTCAAGCAGCTCTTCGTCGTCTACCATGTCACACTTGTTCATGAAAACGATCATGTAAGGTACGCCTACCTGGCGACCCAACAGGATGTGCTCACGTGTCTGTGGCATAGGACCATCTGTTGCTGCAACTACCAAGATAGCGCCGTCCATCTGGGCTGCACCGGTGATCATGTTTTTCACATAATCCGCGTGTCCAGGACAGTCAACATGCGCGTAGTGGCGAGTTGGTGTGTCATATTCAACGTGAGAAGTCGCGATGGTGATACCACGCTCGCGCTCTTCTGGTGCGTTATCGATCTGATCGAAAGCTTGCGCTGTACCGCCGTATACTTTAGCCAGTACGTTGGTGATAGCTGCTGTCAGAGTCGTTTTACCGTGGTCAACGTGACCGATAGTGCCAACGTTTACATGCGGTTTCGTACGTTCAAACTTTTCTTTTGCCACTTTACTTTCCTTCCGAGTAAGAATTAGGCCCGGTCCAACGTGACCGGGACCAGACCTGTAAATTACTACCGGCGTGCTTCGATGATGCTAGATGCAACATTCCCAGGTACTTCAGCGTACTTGAGGAATTCCATCGAATACGATGCACGACCTTGAGTTTGTGAACGCAAATCAGTTGCGTACCCGAACATTTCCGACAGTGGTACCTGGGCACGTACAAGCTTTACGCCTGCAACACCGTCATCCATGCCCTCAATCATGCCGCGACGTCGGTTTAAATCACCAACCACGTCACCCATGAAGTCTTCCGGAGTCGTTACCTCGACCTTCATCATAGGCTCAAGAAGAACTGCACCGGCGTCAATCGCGCCATTTCTAAACGCCATTGAACCGGCAATCTTAAATGCCATTTCAGAAGAGTCAACATCATGATAAGAACCATCATACAATGAACACTTAACGCCAAGCACAGGATAACCGGCAACAACGCCGTTCTGCATCTGCTCTTGTACGCCTTTGTCCACCGCAGGAATAAATTCCTTCGGCACCACACCACCTACAATTTCATTAACGAATTCATAGGTTTCATCCGCTTCAATATCCATTGGTTCAAGGCGTAGCCAAACATGGCCAAACTGCCCTCTCCCACCGGATTGGCGAACAAACTTGCCTTCCACTTCCACTGCTTTGCGGATAGTTTCACGGTAAGCGACTTGTGGTTTACCAACGTTACACTCAACACTGAATTCCCGCTTCATGCGGTCAATAATGATGTCGAGATGAAGTTCACCCATACCAGAAATAATAGTCTGACCAGACTCTTCATCTGTATGGACACGGAAAGAGGGATCTTCAGCCGCCAGTTTGCCCAGCGCAATCCCCATTTTTTCCTGATCAGCCTGTGTTCTTGGCTCAACAGCCACAGAGATCACTGGCTCAGGGAACTCCATACGTTCAAGCACCACTTTGTGAGCCGAATCGCACAGGGTATCGCCTGTGGTCACATCCTTAAGGCCAATGGCCGCCGCGATGTCACCAGCACGAACTTCTTTAATCTCTTTTCGATCTTTCGAGTGCATCTGTACGATACGCCCGAAGCGTTCACGTTTCTGTTTAACCGAGTTGTAAACTGCATCGCCGGTGTTAACGATGCCAGAATAGCAGCGGAAAAAGGTCAAGGTGCCCACAAAAGGGTCTGTCGCGATCTTAAATGCCAAGGCAGCAAACGGGGCGTTGTCATCCGCAGGACGAGCAACTTCCTGTTCGTTGTCATCGATACCTGTAATTGCAGGTACATCGATCGGCGCAGGCATGAAATCAACCACTGCGTCCAGCACTGCCTGTACACCCTTATTCTTGAACGCTGAGCCACAAGTGGCTAAGACAATCTCATTACTTAAGGTGCGTGCGCGCAGCCCGCTCTTGATCTCTTCTTCAGTCAGCTCGCCATCATTGAGATACTTATCCATCATCTCTTCTGAAGCTTCAGCTGCCGCTTCGATCATCTGCTCACGGTACTCTTCCGCCAGATCCTGTAGATCTTCAGGAATCGGATCGTAAGTGAAAGTCATACCCTGGTCTTCTTCATTCCAGTTAATGGCTTTCATCTTGATTAGGTCAACAACACCCTTGAAGTTCTCTTCAGCTCCGATATTCAGCTGAATAGGTACAGGCGTTGCTCCCAAACGATCTTTAATCTGATTTACAACACGGAGGAAATCGGCGCCGGCACGGTCCATCTTATTCACAAACACCATACGCGGAACCGCGTATTTGTCTGCTTGACGCCATACCGTCTCTGACTGTGGTTCAACACCCGATGCACCACAAAAAACCACAACAGCACCATCGAGTACACGCAAAGAACGTTCAACTTCAATCGTGAAGTCAACGTGTCCAGGGGTATCAATGATATTGACGCGATGCTCTGGGAACTGCGCTTCCATACCGCGCCAGAACGTGGTGGTAGCCGCAGAGGTGATAGTAATACCACGCTCCTGTTCTTGCTCCATCCAGTCCATAGTTGCGGCACCGTCATGTACCTCACCGATCTTATGTGAAAGACCTGTATAGAAAAGTACACGTTCGGTGGTGGTCGTCTTACCGGCATCAACGTGAGCTACAATACCAATATTTCGGTAGCGCTCAATGGGGGTTGTACGAGCCATGATTTCCTCTTAACTAAGGGGTTGCCTTAGCATAAATAACAAGAGGTATATGCCCCGGAGGGCATATACCAAGCGTGACTACCAGCGATAGTGAGCAAACGCTTTGTTTGCATCAGCCATACGGTGAACATCTTCACGCTTTTTCACTGCAGTGCCTTTGTTCTCTGCAGCATCAGCTAACTCGCCAGCCAGACGCTTAGCCATATCTTTTTCGCCACGCTTACGCGCAGCCTCAACTAACCAACGCATCGCCAATGTATTGCGACGTACTGGACGAACTTCTACCGGTACCTGGTAAGTTGAGCCACCTACACGGCGACTTTTAACTTCCACAGTTGGGCGAACGTTATCCAGAGCCGTCTCAAAAATGTCGAGCGGATCTTTACCAGATTTTTCAGAGGCAGACTCCAATGCGCCGTAAACGATCTTTTCGGCGATTGATTTCTTACCATCAAGCATTACTACGTTGATGAACTTAGTAATGATTTCATTTCCGTACTTAGGATCAGGTAATACTTTACGCTGACCAACAACGCGTCTTCTTGGCATTGTTTTCTCTCCGTTTGATTCAGGAATATCCCAAAACGTTAAATTTAATGTTTGGCCTTACTAACGGAGAACCGTTAAGACTTAGGCCGCTTAGCGCCGTACTTAGAACGACCTTGACGACGGTCGCTAACGCCAGCGGTATCAAGAGCACCACGTACGGTGTGATAACGCACACCTGGCAAATCTTTAACACGACCGCCACGGATAAGAACAACACTGTGTTCCTGAAGGTTATGACCTTCACCACCGATGTACGAAGTCACTTCGAAACCGTTAGTCAGACGAACACGACATACTTTACGTAATGCTGAGTTCGGCTTCTTAGGTGTAGTTGTGTATACACGAGTGCACACACCACGCTTCTGTGGACACGCTTCCAACGCAGGCACGTTACTCTTAGTAACAGGCTTTTTGCGTGGCTTGCGAACCAACTGATTAATAGTTGCCATTAATAGGCTCCTGGCTAGTTGAGTTTACTGTTTACAAAAAATGAAAAATCCGGCCCCTACTATGAGAGGCCGGAGGATTTTATTGAGCAGATTTTAAACTGTCAAGTAAAGAGGCTAACTTAGCCGCCTTTATTACTCTTCATCACCGGAAAGAACTTCGGCATTTAGAGCATCTGTCAGTGCTTTTTCTGCATCATCGGCGCTGACCTGAGGCACGCCCACTTCCGCTTCCAAACGCTTGCGCTGACGCTCGCTATGGTAAGCAAAACCGGTACCTGCAGGGATCAAGCGGCCTACAATCACGTTCTCTTTCAAGCCACGTAACTGGTCCATTTTGCCAGATACCGCTGCTTCAGTGAGTACGCGTGTTGTTTCCTGGAACGATGCCGCAGAGATAAACGACTCTGTCGACAACGATGCCTTAGTGATACCTAACAACTCATGTTCGTAGGTAGCAGGTGACTTGCCAGCCGCTTCAAGTTCGCGGTTTGCGATCTTAACGCGGGACACTTCCATCTGCTCGCCTTCAAGGAAGTCGGTGTCACCGGCACTAACGATGGTGCACTTGCGCAACATCTGACGAATGATCGCTTCGATATGCTTATCGTTGATCTTCACACCCTGAAGACGATAAACGTCCTGAACCTCATTCACGATGTAGTTAGCTACAGCTCGAACACCGCGAACACGCAGGATATCGTGCGGTGATTCAGGGCCATCGGCCATCACTTCACCACGCTCAACGCGCTCACCTTCGAATACGTTAAGCTGACGCCACTTATGGATCATCTCTTCGTACGGTTCACCATTCTCATCCTGAGTGATGATCAGACGTCGCTTACCTTTCGTCTCTTTACCAAACGACACCACACCACTGACTTCCGCCAAAATAGCTGGATCTTTCGGCTTACGAGCTTCGAACAGGTCGGCAACACGCGGTAGACCACCGGTAATATCTCGCGTCTTTGAGCTCTCCTGCGGGATGCGTGCAAGCACATCACCAGGCTGTAGCTCTTGACCGTCTGAAACATCAATAGAGGTAAAGCTAGGTAGCTTCACTTCTTGCAGGTCGCCGTTCTCAGACTTCAAGATAAGCTTCGGCTCTTTAGCGTTAGCTTTTGCGAGGTCTTTAACCACCATACGGGTCAAACCGGTCAAATCATCGGTTTGCTTCTCGGTGTTTGCATCCTCAACGTCACTGAACTGAACGGTAACCGGACGTTCTGTGATCATTGGGTGTGAATGCGGGTCCCAAGTAGCAACAACTTCATTGCCTGCGACTTTATCGCCATCTTTAACAGACAGGATCGCACCGTAAGGCACCTTGTAACGTTCTTTCTCACGACCAAGATCGTCAATCACAGCGATTTCAGATGAACGTGAAGTGATCACAATCTTCTTATCGGTGTTAATTACAAACTTGGCGTTGTGTAGCTTAGCGGTACCATCGTTCTTAATCTGAACGCTGTTCTCAGCGGACGCACGTGATGCTGCACCACCAATGTGGAAGGTACGCATCGTTAACTGTGTACCTGGCTCACCAATTGACTGTGCAGCAACAACACCAACGGCTTCGCCGTAGTTGATGAGGTGGCCACGAGCCAAGTCACGGCCATAACAGTAGGCACAAACACCGTGGTCGTTGTCACAGGTAATAACAGAACGAACTTCTACTTCATCGATCTTATGCTCTTCGAGGAAGTCACACTCCTGCTCATGCAGCAGCGTGTTGCGCGCCAACAGCACTTCGTCAGTACCTGGCTTCAGTACGTCGCGAGCCAATACTCGCCCTAACACACGTTCACGCAACGGCTCTACAACGTCACCACCTTCAATCAGCGGCTTCATGGTCAGCCCTTCTTCAGTACCACAATCGGTACTGGTGATAACCATGTCCTGTGCCACATCTACCAGACGGCGAGTCAAGTAACCGGAGTTCGCTGTTTTCAATGCCGTATCGGCCAAACCTTTACGCGCACCGTGAGTTGAGATGAAGTACTGAAGTACGTTCAAACCTTCACGGAAGTTCGCAGTAATTGGCGTTTCAATAATTGAACCGTCCGGTTTTGCCATCAAGCCACGCATCGCTGCCAGCTGACGGATCTGAGCGGCACTACCACGCGCACCGGAGTCAGCCATCATAAAGATGCTGTTGAAAGAGGGTTGCTCCTCTTCCTTACCGTCGCGGTTAATAACCACATCAGTCTTCAAGTTATCCATCATCGCCTTAGACAACTTCTCGTTGGCTGAGGTCCAGATATCGATAACCTTGTTATATTTTTCACCTGCGGTAACGAGACCATTATCAAACTGATGCTGGATCTCTGACACTTCAGCTTCACAAGCGGCAATAATGTCCGCTTTCGCCGCCGGGATCTCCATATCATCAACACCTACCGAGGTACCTGACAACATGGCGTAATGGAAACCGGTGTACATCAATTGGTCAGCGAAAATAACGGTGTCTTTCAGACCCAATTCGCGGTAACAGGCATTAAGCAGCTTAGAGATCTGCTTCTTACCCATTGGTTGATCAATCAGTTCAAATGCCAGGCCTTTAGGCACGACCGTGTAGAACATCGCACGACCAACCGTGGTGTCTTTGACTGATGTTTTGGCGATTTTCTCGCCATTCTCAGCCACTTCGTATTCAGTGATACGCACTTTAACGCGCGCATGAATAGAAGCGTCACCGGTGCGGAAAACTTTTTCTGCTTCCTGCGGTCCTGTCAGCAACATGCCCTCGCCCTTTGCGTTTACCGCAGCGCGAGTCATGTAATAGAGACCCAATACAACGTCCTGAGAAGGAACGATAATTGGCTCACCGTTAGCAGGTGAAAGAATGTTATTCGAAGCCATCATTAAGGCACGGGCTTCTAATTGCGCTTCCAGTGTCAGCGGTACGTGTACCGCCATCTGGTCACCATCGAAGTCGGCGTTATAAGCCGCACAAACCAATGGGTGCAGCTGGATCGCTTTACCTTCAATCAGCACAGGTTCAAATGCCTGAATACCGAGACGGTGAAGGGTCGGTGCACGGTTCAACAGTACTGGGTGTTCACGGATCACATGATCCAGTACATCCCATACTTCCGGCACTTCACGCTCAACCATCTTCTTGGCCGCTTTAATGGTGGTAGCTAAACCACGCGCTTCGAGCTTGCCGTAGATAAATGGCTTGAACAGTTCCAGTGCCATTTTCTTAGGCAAACCACACTGGTGAAGTTTGAGCGTAGGACCAACAGTAATAACTGAACGGCCTGAGTAATCAACACGCTTACCGAGCAAGTTCTGACGGAAACGACCCTGCTTACCTTTGATCATGTCAGCCAAAGATTTCAGAGGACGTTTGTTAGAGCCGGTGATGGCGCGGCCACGACGGCCGTTGTCCAGCAGGGCATCTACCGCTTCCTGCAACATACGCTTTTCGTTACGTACGATGATGTCAGGTGCAGCCAAATCCAGCAGGCGCTTCAAACGGTTGTTACGGTTGATCACACGACGATAAAGATCGTTAAGATCTGAAGTCGCGAAACGGCCACCATCCAGCGGTACCAAAGGACGCAGGTCCGGTGGCAGAACTGGCAATACAGTCATGATCATCCACTGTGGATCGTTACCTGAATACAGGAACGCTTCCATCAATTTCAGACGCTTTGTAACCTTCTTACGTTTGGTTTCTGAAGTGACAGATGCCAACTCTTCGCGCATCGCTTCTACTTCAGGTGCCAGCTCGATGTCAGACAGCAATTCCTTAATCGCTTCTGCACCCATCTTGGCTTCGAACTCGTCACCAAACTCTTCCAAGGAATCGAGGTACTGCTCTTCTGTCAGCAGTTGACCACGCTCCATGGTTGTCATGCCCGGTTCGGTCACAACATAAGATTCGAAATAGAGCACACGCTCAATATCGCGCAGCGTCATATCCAGCATCAAACCGATACGTGACGGCAATGACTTCAAGAACCAGATATGTGCAACCGGACTCGCCAGTTCGATGTGCGCCATACGCTCACGACGAACCTTGGTCAGTGTTACTTCGACGCCACACTTCTCACAGATCACTCCGCGATGCTTAAGGCGCTTGTACTTGCCACATAAACATTCGTAGTCCTTTACCGGACCAAAAATGCGGGCACAGAACAGACCGTCACGCTCTGGCTTGAACGTACGGTAGTTGATAGTTTCCGGCTTTTTAACTTCGCCGAAAGACCAGCTGCGGATCATATCCGGAGACGACAGGCCAATCTTAATGCCATCGAACTCTTCGGTTTTACCCTGCTGCTTTAGAAACTTGAGTAAGTCTTTCACCTTCTCTCTCCTGTCGGAGTGACTCTTCACGGGAGCGCCAATGGCGCTCCCTAACGCATACTGCTGTCAGACTCGTTGGTCTGCTATTCCTCTTCCAACTCAATGTTAATACCCAAAGAACGGATCTCTTTGAGCAATACATTGAAGGACTCAGGCATACCAGGTTCCATACGATGATCGCCATCCACGATGTTCTTATACATCTTGGTACGACCGTTAACGTCATCCGACTTAACAGTGAGCATCTCCTGAAGCGTATAAGCTGCACCGTATGCTTCCAGTGCCCACACTTCCATCTCACCGAAGCGCTGACCACCAAATTGTGCTTTACCACCCAGCGGCTGCTGAGTAACCAAGCTATAGGAGCCAGTTGAACGTGCGTGCATCTTGTCATCAACCAAGTGGTTCAGTTTGAGCATATACATGTAACCGACAGTTACCTTACGCTCAAATTCATTACCGGTACGACCGTCATGCAACGTTACCTGGCCGCTACGAGGAATACCGCCAAGCTCCAACAGGTCCTTGATTTCGCTCTCTTTAGCGCCATCAAATACTGGAGTAGCAATCGGCAAACCATTACGTAGGTTCTCAGCCAGACGCTTCACTTCGAAGTCAGTGAAGTTGTCGATATCAACTTCCTGCAGCACTTCACCTAAGGTGTAGCACTTCTTCAGGAACTCACGCAGCTCGGCAATTTCACGTTGCTCTTTCAACATGGCGTCAATCTTACGACCAACCCCTTTTGCAGCCATACCCAAGTGTGTTTCAAGGATCTGACCGATGTTCATACGTGAAGGTACGCCCAACGGGTTAAGTACGATATCTACCGGATCGCCGTTCTGGTCATAAGGCATATCTTCAACAGGAACAATTGTTGAGATAACACCCTTGTTACCGTGACGACCAGCCATCTTGTCACCCGGTTGAATACGACGCTTAACCGCAAGATAGACTTTAACGATCTTCAGTACGCCAGGCGCCAGATCATCACCTTGGGTGATCTTACGACGCTTAACTTCAAACTTCTTATCGAACTCTTTCTTCAGCTCTTCGTACTGCTCAGCGATCTGCTCAAGCGACTGTTGCGCGTCTTCCTCTTTCAAGGATTGGGTCAACAGCTTCTCGCCATTCAGACCTTCCAACTGTGCTTCGCTATAGCCGTTGGCTAATAGCAAATTGCGTGCACGGTCGAATACGCCCGCTTCAAAGATTGCTAACTCATCACCGAGGTCTTTCTTAACCTCTTTGAGCTGCATCTCTTCAATCTCGAGAGCACGTTTATCTTTCTCTACGCCATCGCGAGTAAACACTTGCACGTCGATAACGGTACCGGAAACAGCGTTAGGTACTCGCAGAGAGGTGTCCTTAACATCGGACGCCTTCTCACCGAAAATGGCACGGAGGAGTTTTTCCTCTGGTGTCAGCTGTGTTTCACCTTTAGGCGTCACTTTACCGACCAGAATATCGCCGCCTTTAACTTCAGCACCGATATAAACCACGCCTGACTCGTCAAGCTTAGAGAGCGCAGACTCACCCACATTCGGGATATCTGCAGTGATCTCTTCTGGACCTAACTTGGTATCTCGAGCAATACAAGAAAGTTCCTGAATGTGGATCGTAGTGAAACGATCTTCTTCAGCAACACGCTCGGAGATAAGGATTGAATCCTCAAAGTTGTAACCATTCCAAGGCATGAACGCGACGCGCATGTTCTGACCTAGGGCAAGTTCACCAAGGTCCGTCGACGGTCCATCAGCCAGCACATCACCACGAACAATCGGGTCGCCTACGCTAACGACTGGACGTTGGTTAATACATGTGTTCTGGTTAGAACGGGTGTACTTCATCAGGTTGTAGATATCGATACCGGCTTCGCCTGGTACCAACTCATCTTCATCAACCTTGATAACAATACGGCTAGCATCGCAGTAAGAAACTACACCACCACGCTTGGCGACAGCAGTTACACCGGAGTCAACAGCTACCGCTTTCTCCATACCTGTACCAACCAGCGGCTTATCAGCACGCAATGTAGGTACCGCTTGACGTTGCATGTTTGAGCCCATCAAGGCTCGGTTAGCATCATCGTGCTCTAGGAATGGGATCAGTGAAGCGGCGACAGAAACAATCTGCTGCGGTGATACATCCATATACTGGACGACATCAGGTGCACTCAAAATTGATTCGCCGCGATGACGGGCGGTGATCAACTCTTCGATAAAGCGACCATCGCTGTCAAGGTCAGCATTCGCCTGAGCGATCACATACTGGCCTTCTTCAATCGCAGAAAGATAATCAACTTCCGCAGTCACTTCGCCATCAATAACGCGACGATATGGTGTTTCGAGGAAACCATATTCGTTAGTACGGGCGTAACATGATAACGAGTTAATCAGGCCGATGTTTGGCCCTTCTGGCGTTTCAATTGGACACACACGGCCATAGTGGGTCGGGTGTACGTCACGAACTTCAAAGCCAGCACGTTCACGGGTCAGACCGCCCGGGCCTAAGGCCGAAATACGACGCTTGTGGGTCACTTCTGATAACGGGTTGTTCTGGTCCATAAACTGAGACAACTGGCTCGAACCAAAGAACTCTTTAACCGCCGCAGAGATTGGCTTGGCATTGATCAGATCTTGAGGCATTAGCTGGTCAAGGTCGCCCAGGCTCAAGCGCTCTTTCACTGCTCGCTCAACACGAACTAAACCGATACGGAACTGGTTCTCTGCCATTTCGCCAACAGAACGAATACGACGGTTACCCAGATGATCGATATCATCCACTTCATCGCTACCGTTACGGATTTCGATGAGCTTCTTCATTACATCAATAATATCTTCATGTTCCAGGATCCCCGGACCAGTGATTTCATCACGATGTAAACGGCTGTTGAACTTCATACGGCCAACCGCTGACAGGTCATAACGGTCATCAGAGAAGAACAAATTCTGGAACAAGGCCTCTGCTGCATCACGCGTTGGTGGCTCACCAGGACGCATCATGCGATAGATCTCTACCAAGGCTTCCATGCGGTTAGTTGATGGATCAACGCGCAGGGTCTCAGACATGTAAGGGCCCTGATCAAGTTCGTTGGTATATAACACATCGAACTTCTTCACGCCGGCTTCGGCGAGTTCAGCAACCAACTCTAACGTCAGTTCAGCATTCGCTTCCGCGATCACTTCACCGCTGTCTTTATTGGCATGGGCCTTAGCTAGTGTCTTACCAACCAAGTATTCATGTGGCACTTCAAATTCAGAAATACCCGCTTTGGTCAGCTGACGAATATGCTTCGCGGTAATGCGGCGATCTTTCTCGACCAATACATCACCATTGCCATCTTTAACATCAAAGGCAGCAATTTCACCACGCAACTGCTCTGGCGACAGGTGCATGATGATCTTATTTCGCTTGATCTGGACTTCGGTTGTCTCGAAGAACATCTCAAGGATCTGTTCAGTCGTGTATTCCAGTGCACGTAAGATGATTGATGCAGGCAACTTACGACGACGGTCAATACGCACAAACAGGTTATCTTTCGGATCAAACTCAAAGTCGAGCCACGAACCACGGTAGGGGATAACGCGTGCGTTATATAGCACTTTACCGGAAGAGTGTGTCTTGCCTTTATCGTGATCGAAGAAAACGCCCGGGCTACGATGTAGCTGGGAGACGATCACACGCTCAGTACCGTTAATAACAAAGGTGCCATTGTCAGTCATCAATGGGATTTCACCCATGTAGACTTCCTGCTCCTTGATATCTTTTACAGTGCCTGAAGGCGCATCTTTATCGTAAAGTACCAGACGCAGCTTCACTCGCAGTGGAGCTGAATAAGTTACGCCACGGATCTGACATTCTTTAACGTCGAATACAGGCTCGCCCAATCTGTAGCTAACATACTGCAGTTCGGAATAACCTGAATAACTGGCAATTGGAAAAACGGAACGAAACGCCGCTTCCAGACCATAATGACCTTCTGGATCCATCTCGATAAACTTGCTGAACGAATCCAGCTGAATCGACAGGAGGTAAGGAATGTCGAGAACTTGCGGACGTTTGCCAAAGTCCTTACGAATTCGCTTCTTCTCGGTATAGGAGTAAACCATGGGGTTCCTCAGCTCGCGGAATATTGACCCGACTCTGTCACTAGGACAGTCTCTTTTATCCACCGTCTGTTTTTGGCGGTAAACCGCCTGCGCTCAGAGAGTAATTTACGGTGGAAAATTACTAACCGCATACAGCGCAAAAAGGCTGGTGACCCAGAGGTCACCAGCCCATAGCCTTTTCAGGCTAGCTTTGTAAGCTAGGCTTACTTAAGCTCAACAGTTGCACCAGCTTCTTCAAGAGCCGCCTTCAATGCTTCTGCTTCTTCTTTCTCAACGCCTTCTTTGATCGGAGCTGGAGCGCCGTCTACAACGCCCTTAGCTTCTTTCAGGCCTAGACCAGTAGCTGCACGTACAGCCTTGATCACAGCAACCTTGTTGCCGCCTACGCTGGCCAAGATTACGTCGAATTCAGTTTGCTCAGCAGCACCGCCAGCGTCGCCGCCAGCAACAACTACAGCAGCAGCAGCGGCAGTAACGCCGAATTTTTCTTCCATCGCTTCGATCAGTTCTACAACGTCTTTTACAGACATTTCAGCTACTGCATCGATGATTTGGTCTTTAGTCAGTGACATGATTCTCTATCCTAAAACGTTTGAGCTTATGCTCAAAAATCGTGTAATTAAGTACGATTCTGCCAAATTAAGCAGCTTCGCCTTCCAGCTTGTCGCGAAGCGCAGCAAGGGTTTTAACCAGCTTGCCAGCAGAGGCTTCTTTCATAACGCTCATCAGGCGAGAAATTGCTTCGTCATATGTCGGCAGGGTAGCCAGAACACTTGCGTCTACAAGTTCACCTTCAAAAGCAGCAGCTTTGACTTCGAAGTTCTCTTCACCTTTTGCGAACTCTTTGAACAAACGTGCACCAGCACCTGGATGTTCGTTAGAGAAAGCAATCAGTGTAGGACCTACGAAAGTGTCGACTAGGCACTCATAATCAGTACCTTGAACCGCACGACGGGCTAAAGTGTTACGCACTACGCGCATGTAAACACCTTCAGCACGCGCCTTAGCGCGCAGCGCTGTAATAGCGCCAACTTCGACACCACGAGAGTCTGCAACTACTGCAGATTGAGCGCCTTTGGCTGCCTCGTTGACTTCAGCGACGATGGCTTTTTTGTCGTCGAGTTTCAATGCCATTGGCTCAACTCCTGGTTTGGACCGGAATACCGGTTCGTAATACAACCTCAAAAAATCTGAGGCACCTTATAAGGTGTAACACCAGGAGTGCGTGTAATAAGCTCCTGGGCTGACACCATCTGCGTAGGCATTATTAAGTCATTGATTTACCAACGACACCTACGGTCTTGGATGGAGGCGAAAACTCGCCTCAACCCATGCGTAGCCGAGTATTATAAAACCCTCGGCTCCACATTGTCCAGAGATCGCTGTCGCTTAGCGCGCCAGTGATGCCTGATCAACTGTTACACCCGCACCCATAGTGGTAGACAGGCTAACCTTAGCGATGTACTGACCTTTAGCTTGAGCAGGCTTAGCCTTCTTCAACGCTTCCAGTAGTGCTTCGAGGTTCTCTTTCAGCTTATCTTCGCTGAAATCAGCCTTACCAATAGTGGTGTGGATGATACCGTTCTTGTCGTTGCGATAACGAACCTGACCAGCTTTCGCATTTTTAACTGCTTCAGCTACGTTAGGTGTTACAGTGCCAGTTTTAGGGTTTGGCATCAGGCCACGAGGACCCAAGATTTGACCTAACTGACCAACAACACGCATTGCATCTGGAGATGCAACAACCACGTCAAAATTCATTTCGCCAGCTTTAACTTGAGCAGCAAGATCATCCATGCCGACCAAATCTGCACCAGCTTCTTTAGCTGCTTCAGCGTTCGCGCCTTGAGTGAATACGGCTACACGTACGTCACGACCAGTACCGTGTGGCAATACAGTTGCACCACGGACGTTTTGGTCTGATTTACGTGCATCGATGCCCAAGTTAATGGCTGCATCAACACTCTCAACGAACTTAGCTGTCGCTAACTCTTTCAACAAAGCAACCGCTTCATTGATCTCATATTCTTTAGTTGCGCTAACCTTTTCACGAATAGCACGTAAACGCTTTGATAATTTAGCCATCGATTAGCCCTCCACATTCAGGCCCATGGCCCGAGCTGATCCAGCAATACAGCGAACCATCGCGTCTAAGTCAGCACCAGTAAGGTCTGTTTCTTTAGTTTTCGCGATCTCTTCCAGCTGAGCACGGGTAACAGTACCCACTTTCTCAGTGTTTGGACGACCAGAACCAGACTTAATACCGGCAGCTTTCTTCAATAGGAAAGAAGCTGGTGGTGTCTTGGTTTCAAAAGTGAATGAACGATCGCTATATACAGTGATAACTACAGGTACTGGCGCACCTTTTTCAATAGAATCTGTTTTCGCGTTAAACGCTTTACAAAATTCCATGATGTTAACACCGTGCTGACCCAATGCAGGACCAACAGGTGGACTTGGGTTAGCCGCACCAGCTGCAACTTGCAACTTGATATAAGCTTCGACTTTTTTAGCCATTTTAGATTTCCTCTTACGGGTGCAAACGCCTTTTTAGGGCTCCCCATCGATTTAAGGGCAGCGGATTATATACAGATCCGTTGCCCCTGACAATACGACTGATGTTTTTTTGATCAGGCTTTTTCGACTTGGATAAACTCAAGTTCAACTGGTGTCGAGCGACCAAAAATAAGAACAGACACTTTCAAGCGACTTTTCTCATAATCAACCTCTTCAACAACACCATTGAAGTCTGCAAATGGGCCATCAATAACACGAACCACTTCACCCACTTCAAACAAAGTCTTCGGTGTCGGCTGATCAACATTATCTTGAAGGCGTTGCAGAATAGCATTCGCTTCTTTATCAGTGATCGGCGCTGGACGGTCACTGGTACCGCCAATAAAGCCAAGTACCCGCGGCACGTCACGCACCAAGTGCCAGCTATCATCGTTCATAATCATCTGAACAAGTACATAGCCAGGAAAGAATTTACGTTCGCTGCGGCGTTTTTGGCCGGCACGCATCTCAATCACTTCTTCGGTAGGTACCAATATCTCGCCGAACAGATGCTCCATATCATGCATTTTGATATGTTCTTTTAGCGACTGAGATACTCGGCCTTCATAGCCCGAGAATGCTTGCACTACGTACCAACGCATTTTTTCGGAGTCTGACATATTAGATACTCACTCCAGTGAAAAACGCCACCAAACGAACCATGATGCCGTCAAGTCCCCAAAGCAACAGCGACATAATAACCACTGCAGCGAAGACGATAAGAGTGGTGTGAACAGCTTCTTGCCGTGTAGGCCAAACAACTTTCTTCACTTCTACCCTGGCTTCTTTCGAAAATACCAGTGCGTTGCGACCCTTCTCTGTTTGAAGAGCAATTAATGCAGCAACTGCCACGGCAAGCACGACGGCGCCAGCACGGACTAATACAGATTGCTCCGCGAAATAGTAGTTACCTACAACGGCCGCAATCAGGACGGCAAAAACTACCAACCATTTAACGCCGTCAAGCCCACCGCTCTGGGTTTCTGTGTTTGCGTTCATACACCAACCTTGCATCCATCTAAAGACACAACAACCCCGCTACATAGGCGAGGTCACTGCTAAGTAATTCTGGCAGGGGTGGAGGGACTCGAACCCCCAACCGTCGGTTTTGGAGACCGCCGTTCTACCAATTGGAACTACACCCCTAAAAACAAGAGCCCCCATATAAGGAGCTCATGTCAAAATTTCGATCTTCGATTAGTCGAGGATCTTAGCAACAACACCCGCACCTACAGTACGGCCACCTTCACGGATAGCGAAGCGCAAGCCTTCGTCCATCGCGATTGGTGCGATAAGCTCTACGCTCATCTGTACGTTGTCACCTGGCATTACCATCTCTACGCCTTCTGGCAATTCTACTGCACCAGTGATATCTGTGGTACGGAAGTAGAACTGTGGACGATAGCCCTTGAAGAACGGAGTATGACGACCACCTTCATCTTTAGACAGAACGTAAACTTCTGCTTCAAACTTAGTGTGTGGGTTGATTGAACCCGGCGCTGCCAATACCTGACCACGCTCTACGTCATCACGCTTAGTACCACGCAACAGTGCACCAACGTTCTCACCTGCACGACCTTCGTCAAGCAGCTTACGGAACATTTCAACACCAGTACATGTCGTGTTTGTGGTTTCTTTGATACCAACAATCGCTACGTCGTCACCTGTTTTCAGGATACCGCGCTCGATACGACCGGTAACAACTGTACCACGACCTGAGATTGAGAATACGTCTTCGATAGGCAGCAAGAATGGCTTATCGATATCACGCTCTGGCTCTGGGATGTAGCTATCCAGCGCTTCAGCCAGCTCTACAATCTTGTCTTCCCACTCTTTCTCGCCTTCCAATGCTTTCAGAGCTGAGCCCTGGATCACTGGCAGGTCGTCACCTGGGAAGTCGTAGTCTGACAGAAGTTCACGTACTTCCATCTCTACCAGCTCAAGCAGCTCTTCGTCGTCTACCATGTCACACTTGTTCATGAAAACGATCATGTAAGGTACGCCTACCTGGCGACCCAACAGGATGTGCTCACGTGTCTGTGGCATAGGACCATCTGTTGCTGCAACTACCAAGATAGCGCCGTCCATCTGGGCTGCACCGGTGATCATGTTTTTCACATAATCCGCGTGTCCAGGACAGTCAACATGCGCGTAGTGGCGAGTTGGTGTGTCATATTCAACGTGAGAAGTCGCGATGGTGATACCACGCTCGCGCTCTTCTGGTGCGTTATCGATCTGATCGAAAGCTTGCGCTGTACCGCCGTATACCTTAGCCAGTACGTTAGTGATAGCAGCTGTCAGAGTCGTTTTACCGTGGTCAACGTGACCGATAGTGCCAACGTTTACATGCGGTTTTGTACGTTCAAACTTTTCTTTAGCCATGGTCGTTCCTCTAGTCAGGCATCGGGCGGCAGACACCACCAAAACCCCTCCGCTTTAGTGGCGGAAGAGTATAAACGATTTTGAGGGATCTGAAAGCATTAAATAGGAGTGGTGCTGATAGGCAGATTTGAACTGCCGACCTCACCCTTACCAAGGGTGCGCTCTACCGACTGAGCTATATCAGCACTACATGCTACTGGAGCGGGCAGCGGGAATCGAACCCGCATCATCAGCTTGGAAGGCTGAGGTAATAGCCATTATACGATGCCCGCAATGTCTTCAGGCGACCTCAAAAGCATCAAAAAATATGGTGGAGGGAGGTGGATTCGAACCACCGAAGGCTGAGCCGTCAGATTTACAGTCTGATCCCTTTGGCCACTCGGGAACCCCTCCAAATTTTGTGCTGACGGTGGGTTGCCCCTGGAAGCCCTAATCTTTGGACTGCCCCGTTCAGGTGGAGCGCATTCTAAAGAAAGGATTTTGCCTACGCAACCGTTTATTTGAAAAAAAGAGTAAAAAAATAGGGTTGATGTCTTTTTGTACGAAAAGCGTTAATAATCGCTGCTTTTTTCAGCATTGGCATAGACTGCGAGCCCCTCTAATACGAGCTCTGGGGACAACTGTGCCTGTTTAAGTATTTGTGCGGGTAGCTGCGCGGCATCTCCGCCAGTTAAAAATACGCGAACGGGTATCTTGCTGCCTAAGCTTGTTTGCGCTGTGGTGACCGCTTGTTGATAGTACCCGATTAACGCACTTCTGATCCCCTCACTAACACACTGCTCTGTACTGACACCAAAGGTTAATCTGGAGCCACTTAAGACAGCTGCTTGATCCGCTGTCACTTGGGATGTATCGCTCAGCAGGACATTTGTCATTGCACGATAGCCAGGCGCAATCCAACCCCCTTTGTGTTGGCCAAACTCATCGACCAGATCCACCGTAATAGCGGTGCCGAAGTCGATAACAATAAACGGACGTTTGCACTGTTGTCTGCCGCCCAACATTGCTAACCAACGGTCGATCCCCAAGCTCTCATATTTTGCATAGGCATTGATCAAGCCATACGCTGAACGCGGAGTCTTAACTAGATTGAAGTTAACGGCAAAAGGCGCAACCGCCTCTGACAGCTTGGCGATAACAGCTGACTGAGCCACTGAGGCAACCCAGATCTGAGAATAGGCACGGCACGCCAGTAAGGATTCGGTGTCAACCGGCAGTTGTTGATGGCTGGATGTTTTGAGTAGGGTCAGCGCTCCCCCCTCTAAGCCATAGAGCTTGGCTCTGGTGTTACCAATATCAATTAGGAGCTTCACGTTGCCACGCTGCGTAGCGATATTTCGCCGCCCATATAGTTAACCAGCACACCCTCTTGCTCGAGCACTAGAGCGCCTTGTTCATCCACACCTCGACAAATACCCGTGACTTGCCTATTCCCCATCAACAACTTCACAACCTTGCCATCAAACAGATCGAAAGTTCGCCAGCGAGAGACAAAAGGCCTGAAACCATTGCGATCGAAAGTGGTTAGGGCGGCTGTTAATGCGAGTAAGATGGCTACAGCAAGTTCATTTCTAGGTGGCACACAATCTAGTGTCTGCGACAGATCGGTCCACGGCTGGTCAATTGTCGTCGATTTCTCTTGAGGCATCGAGATGTTAAGTCCCAAGCCGATCACAAGATCGCATGCATCATCAACCTGACCGACTAACTCCACCAATACACCACCCAGCTTCCTGTCTCCGATATAGATATCGTTTGGCCATTTCAAGCGTACATCAGTCACGCCATACTCTTTAAGCACCTCAGCGATCACAACACCAACGACAAGGGACAAGCCCATAGCGCCCTGAATACCACGACTCAAGCGCCAGTATAACGACAAATATAGATTCGCGGCGTAAGGAGATATCCAATGACGCCCTCGGCGCCCCCGACCCGCGGTTTGCATCTCTGCCAAACACGCCTGCCCACACAACAAGTCTGAGGCTTTCTCACCAGTGACTCCCCTGGCCAGTCTATCGAGTAGGTACTGATTGGTTGAATCAATGACCTCTGTGACAAAAGGTAATGGGAGCTGGCTCCCACACTGCGCTAATGCAGATTGAATGGTTTCCTGTGAGAGGAGATCTAGGGATTTCGCAAGGCGATAGCCCTTACCCGGCACGGAAAAGATATCAATGCCTAATGCCTGTAATGCCGAAATATGCTTAGCGATCGCAGCTCGACTGATAGCAAGCTCCTCGCCAAGACGCTCACCACTACAAAATTCACCTGTAGCTAAACGCTTAAGTATATGCTGCTGCTTATTGTTCACCTACGCGCTCCAAAGCCTCATCAAGACTATATCGGCCATCGGCTCCAACCAGCTGTACTTCCGCTTCCAGCTGCAGACCGTATGCCGCAAATACGCGTTGCCTAATATGTCCAGCCAAGCGCACTACATCTGCACCTGTAGCCCCTTGCTGATTAACAAGCACCAGAGCCTGCTGTTTATGCACAGCAGCACCACCTACCTTAAGCCCTTTAAGGCCTAAGTTGTCAATCATCCAACCAGCCGCAAGTTTGGAAAAACCTGGTTGGTCAGGGAACCAAACAAGATCAGGGTAGCGTTCAAGCAATAGTTCACGTTGCTCGTCACTCACGGAGGGATTTTTAAAAAAACTACCGCTATTACCCAGATGCTCCGGATCTGGCAGCTTAGCCTTACGTGTTTCGATGACTTTAGTGACTACCTGCAGAGCGTTGACGTCTGAAAGTTCTCTCAATGCCTTAAGGGGGGTGTAATCAATGGCAGGTTGCCATCGCTTCGGCAGACGATATTTTACATTTAAGATCAGCCAGCGATCGGGATCTTGCTTGAAGATGGAGTTACGATAAGCAAAATCACACTGTTCAGCCGTCAATATATAGCGCGCTTTTGTCTTCCACTCGTACACCTCTACTTCGGTGCAATATTTTGACTGTTCGACTCCATATGCACCAATGTTTTGTATTGGCGCCGCACCTACAGTTCCGGGTATCAGTGCAAGATTCTCAAGTCCCGGCATACCGTTTTCAACACTATACATGACTAAGTCATGCCAGTTTTCGCCGGCAGCAGCACAAATCTCAAAGTGATCTTGCCGTTCGGTAACGGTAACGCCTTTCAGTTGATTTATTAGAATCGGACGGCTAACCGTTTCAAAGGGCACAATATTACTACCGCCACCAATTACAATGGGCGACCTGCTTTCACTGAGTTTGTCCAGCATTGCCAAAGAGTTCAGGACAGCTAAATGCGAGCATTTGCTCGCCACGGCGAAAGTATGATAAGTCTGAAGGTTCACTTAGCGAATAATTCCAAAACATAGACTAGCTACATAGCTTAACCGATCTCGTTCGGCCTATGCCTCATTTCTAGCTAACGTCTATCAAAGAAAACATAGATAGCTAGTTCGCAGTTTCGGGAGGGAGATAATGTAGGCTATCTACTGTGCCACAAATATGCACTTAGTCGTAAATAGAACAGGTGCATTGTTCGATTACCCATACAAATAATCGATACCATTTTTCAATGGCCTTAAACGCAAAAAGGCTACCCTATCGGGTAGCCTCTTCACTGTATTAGGTGTCTGGCGGAGTCCTGCCTACGGGCA
>NZ_SJXE01000015.1:0-53010 GCF_004336975.1 Corallincola luteus | reverse complement strand
CCAAGCCTAACCACCAAAGCATGATTTCTGCGAGCATGGCGATTAGCAGCAGTACATCGTAACGGCGCGGACAGCGCTAGCGACTATGACGCAAGCCAAAGCCGTATTGCGGGCTTTTTAAATCGCGAGCGTTATCGAGCGTCCTTTCACCGAGACAGAAGCCCGCAATGTCATCATTCGTAACTGCTCCCGCACATCAGCCCAATCCACCAAAACAACCGGCATGGGATTGGCACCACATAACTGCCGCACGTGCCACTGATATACCGCCAATCGTTCGTTATTCAGATGATGATTGCCCAATAACCGATCCATCCGTTTAATGTTGTGCTTGGGCGCAACACGCCCCTCAATGTTTCGTCCTAGTTCGGTCAATGACAAGCTGTCGCCATCAAGCAACGATTGTGTGGCAACTATCAGGGAACTCAGGCGTTTTTTGTGAATTTGCGGACACTGTTGTGCAAGCATTTGGTGTAGGATTTGAACTTCGCGCATCCCGACTGCCTCCGTGCAGGGTGAGATAGGATTTGTTTTTGGCGAAATTAATTAGATCAAACCACGGGGTGCGCGTCTACTTTTATGAATTTCCTAGGGATTATGAGGGGATTCGCTAGATTGCGGCGTTAATTTTCCAAAGACTAAATCTGATACATGAGTTTGGGTATTTCAAAATTCAAACTAAAGGAATGTTTTGTGAGAGAACTAGTAAAAAAAGCATACACTTACATTTACAAATTAAAGCTAAATCACCAGTTAAATCAGATGAAAAGAATGACCAATGAAGTTGATAAGCTAACTTTGGATGAAGCACCTAAGTTACCTTACAATCAAGCTCTTATGGATGATTTAATCGAATATCTAGACTCTGAAGAAGTAGTTGGTGTTGAGTTTGTTTATGACTATGCAGAATTCGAGTGGCTTGTAGATGATCTGGCAGATTTCTTCAATGTGGAAATAGTGAAAACTAAGGAAAATCAGTATTTGGTATCAGGGGAAGTTATTGATCCGCCGGTAACAGGAACTTTCTGTGATTCGCAGATATTTACTGCGTCGGTATATAACAGTATTCCTGATAGTAAAAAGAGTGAAGTTTATTGTGATTCTTCTGGGAGGTTTCTCCTTCTTATTTCAGATGAAAGGTATCAACTTTTAAAGAATAAATATGGCGATTTATTGGGTTTTAAAAGTGAACAAAACTTACTTCCAAATTTATCAAAGTGGAAACCTGGTATGTGCGCTTATTCTGGAATAAATTATCCTTATTCAGGTGGTCATACAGATATGATTAGTTTTGTCGCTGAATATATAGAACACCTTAAGTTAGTTTATAGGCAACACCCTGATTTAGATCTTATTCTTGAAGAAGCTGCTTCTAAGTTAAGCTTGATAAAATAGGAATATCCACTATAGAGTTGTTTTTATATGGGGATTCTTTGATGCCTGTTTTACTGTCTCAGACTAATGAGTGCGTTAGCCACAGCCCAAATTAACAAGGCCCGGCAACATCAAGCCCGCAAAAAAACATCCGCTTCGCTGCGGGCGGGCTTTGGACTCGCTATCGCTCGCCGTTGCGAGCAACGTTAGGCATATATAGCCTCATTTGATTATTAATTTGGAAATTTACAATGAGAGATTTAAAAAGTGTTGTTGCAGCTGTTAATGAGTATTCAGATGAGTCTATAGATGAAGTTTCTGAAACGTCCGAAGAGATTATAGACGAAGAGCTGATTATAATTGATTGGCGAGAGTATGATGATGCAATAGTAGAAACGATTGCTGAAAAGGTTAGTAGCACAGATCAAATGTCGGCTGAATTATTAGATGGCGAACTTTGGGTCTATTTTAACGATGAACGCTATAAACTTCCATTGACAATGAGTGGTCACGATCGCTACGTAACAATTTCTTCATTAGCTTGGCTACTACGTGATAAGTATGATTTTTGGCTAATGGCAATCAATATTGAAGACGATACCCACCAGATTCTTATTACCTCAAAGGTTGAGTCAGAAAAATTAAACGATGAATATAAAGAATTCGTTAAAAATCAACTAGTCCAATTACAGATCGGCTTCGACTATTTTAATTGCGTAGATATCCCATATCTTGAGCATGAAAATAATGCAACTATCGTTTTTCCTGATCACAAAGCACAAGAGCTAGCTAAAACTGAGTTAGAGAAGAAGCCATGGTGGAAGTTATGGTAGTTGGTAGTCTATTTTATCGGGTGAACATCATGGCCCGCTTAAAACCGCTGACGCGGCGGACCTTGGACTCGCTATCGCTCGCCGTTGCGGGCAACGTTAAATGTCTATGAGTGAGTATCCAGTATTAATCGCCGGTGTAGGTCTCGTTAAAGGTCGCATCAAAAACATTGGTCAGGCCATGGCTTCGGTCTGTGATGAGGTCAAGCCTTTAATTGAGCAATCGAAAGCGTTTGATGCTATGCGGTTCAAAGAAATAAATATGGTTATTCGCTGGGCTGAAGAAAGTATCAATGAGCCAGAAATTGATCCTCTGCGTAAGTCAAAGAAGAGCCTGGAAGTTGCAACCACCATTAGCTTGCGTGAGGGTAAGGCAGTGGAGAATGACCCTGAACAGCTCAAGTCTCTGGTCAAAGCTGAACTAGGAAAAGTGCTTAATGCTATAGAGGTAAAATATGGTTTGTGCCACATCTACATTTAACAAGCCAAAGCACGCGGACTTGGTAAAGCTGTCACCTTTTTCGCTTGCGCAAAAAAGCCGCCATCTTCACCAATCCGGTGTTTGAGGCGTTAAGTGCACTAATGAATATGGAACTAGACAACGAAACGTGGCTAATTGAGTTTGGTGATGATGTAATCGAAAAGAAAGCCGAACTCGGAATTGAGGCTCTGACTGACTACGAAAAAGTAGTGTACTGTTTCTGGGTAATTGATTACTCGATTAGAAACTCAGGCACACTAGATGCGATCGAAGATATCTATCCTGAAGCTATATCTGAGTTTGAGGCTTTAGCTGGTAAGAATCATTGGTCGTCAAAGTTCAACATCAAGGAAGTTAGCTGCAGTGAGGAAGCGTACTACCGTAATTTTGAGGTTTTTTGCAGTGAATTACGTTCAGTTCAAACTTGCATTTAATAAGTCAAAGCACGCGGACCTGGCATAGTTGTCACCTTTTCTATAAAAAAGCCGCTAACTTGCTCCCTGTTTTAGGCGTTATGCGTATCATGAATTTTAAGTACTTTAGAGATCCTGACAATTTTGCTTTTAAAACAGACGAGCCAATGAAGTGTTCCGTTTGTGGCATGCTTGGTGTCTGGTTTGATGCTGGTGGATTCTACGGTATCGACGAAATTGAATGCATCTGTGATGAGTGCTTAGCTGCGGGAAAGCTCAAAGCGCTTGAGATCGAGGCTAATGAAGCTTTTGGTGGCAGTGCTGAAGAGAACGACGAAATTATCTTTGCTACGCCCGCGCTTCCAACATGGCAAGACCGTGTTTGGCCTTATGTGGATGGAAGCTTTTGTGTATTCGAACGAATAGCGTCAAAGCAGGACTTTGATAGTAAAGAAGAGTTTAAAAGGGCCTTCTCTAATAAAGTCGCTGAACAATCTGATTTGGAGTGGTTGTGGCAAACCCTTCCCGAAAAAACGGTTGAGAACTATCAGCAAGGCGGTGATGTCACAGTTTACTTGTTCTCAAATAATGGCGCTAAGTACTGTACCTGGGATGCCAACTAATTACTCATAACAAACAAATTAGCCAAAACACTCGTCGCTCCGCTCCGTAGCTTAGCCTGCTCAAGCTGCCCATGGTTGGGGCATTATATTTTTAAAAATCAGGGCGTCAGTTTTCGTAGGAACATAGCTTGTGGAAAACAAAGTGGTCACGAGCTATGAAAATTTAACAAACGCATCAAGTCGCTCGTAGGCTCATTTGGGCAACAAAACTACACGGCATTTTGGTTTTGTGCTGTTTATTGGCCGAATAGCAGAAATTCTTGTTTAGACGGGCTGGTAGGCTTCAGCTTATGCTGTGCTTAGTCGAAGTAATCGTATGGAGCTTTTAGTTTCCAAATGACGGCCTTAGTCAGGCCGGAATCGTCGACGATCTCTCCCGCAATCACATTATTTTCGTTAATAGCGTAAGCGGCACCTTCATTGTCATTGGTTGGTAGTAGATGCATCACTTTAGATGCGAAATTTAGATAAAACGGCAGACGGAGAGCATCAGCATTATCAGCTTCACCTATGATGCGTTGCTGATCATTGATGTCATGCGCGATACTACTCGCGCCGCCCAGCGTGCCTAAACGTACCGCTCCGGTAGAGGCAAATAGTGCTGCAATTTTGTGTACGGGACCGGGTGGTTCGCTGTGGATCCAACCCACTACATCTCCGGTGTCATTAAGTCCAAGTGCCTCACTCCACGAAAGATCATGCTGAGGGAGGTGCGTCAGTATCTCATTTTCCCAGGTAAACGCTCGAGTAGCGGATTGGTCTTGTCCCACAACAGTACCTGATTGATTTATCGCATTGGCTGCTCGTGGCAAGAAGTGAGTTACTAAAGGGGTGGGTTCTAGGTTGTTTTTCCAAATAACAGCGGTTGTCATAACTGAACCGATTATCCAGTTATCGTTATTAATTGCTGTGGCTTCCCCAAACGCCCCATCAGCAAGCTCGTCGTAAAGATCGATGATATAACCGTTACGCCAAACGACAGGATGATAATTACCATTTGAGTCCTGACTTCTCCCAACGACAGCACCTCTGTCATTGATGCCAAGTGCAGCACTGTTGAGGCCACCATCTAATGGCCCCAAATCAATCATGGTATTGTCGCGATAGAGGAAGCCATGAATAGATCCAGACTCGGTGTCTGCAATACCAACCACTTCGTTATTCACATTGATGTCACGGGCTGAACTGAAGCTCCCACCGGGTAGCGTGCCAAGCTCAATGACTTCATAACGTTCAGCGCACCCTGCGGCAAACAGCAAACATAGTAGCAGCGGCAGATACCAAGACAGTCGCCTCTGAGGGATTATCATCGTTGACTCTCAAGTTAAGCGACAAAGAACAAACGTATAAATGTAAGGTAGCAGTATTCTATTTAGTGTGCTGTTGAGGGCGCGGCTGCTGTTAGGGTATTTCGCTGGCATTGCTGCTTTGGCGCAGCAGTCCTTGGCCGAGCTGAGTGTTTAAAAGGTTTGGTGATTGTCTCTTCGCATCTTATTTGTCGCTAGATAATGACTCAACGAAAGGAAGTAGATGAAATTCAAAATTGAGAAACCAGAGCACTTATATGCCAAGTGCAGCTCAAACGGCATCACAATATCTTTTATTTTCAATGGTACAAAAACGGGGCATTGCGGCGGTTGCACGTTAACCACTGGTTTGGGGGCGTATAACGGGGTGCCGGGCAAAAACACCTTAACCTTGAAGTTCGATTCTTGGCAAAGCGGTGCTGACATTGACTTCAAAATTGCGCTTGTTAATGCGCCCAGCTTAGCCGACGTTGATGCAGGTAAGGTGCTTCACGTATGGACTGAGAAAGATTTTGCCAGCCAGCCAGATCAGGAAGATATTGAACTCATATTAGAGTGTGATGGCTACTTCCCGGCGTTGGCGCCCTTTATTGCTAAGTATGAAAGTATTAATCGGGTCCTATTCAGTGATGTACCAGAAGCAATTTTTGAGCACGTAGTGCAGCAAAAAACTGATCAGCTTAAAGAGGAGCTACAGCAGTTTAGTGATGAAGCGGAAGCTAAAGACTTCCTTAATCAAACCATTGAAGAGGTGAGTTGCTACGTTGGCGGAACGCTTGAGGAGATGGAAGCAGGCTGGTTAGATTGAGCATGGGCTGATTATGCTTGTGTTGCTACTCAAATTATGAGTATTTTCTATGGCTTACTGCATCGTCAGGTCGCAGACTCGGTTCCGCCAGGCACTCAATATGTGCCTTGGGTATTTAGAGGGAACCTGCTGTGCGATTTTTAAACAACGTAAATTATCTGCCAATGAGATTAATAGGAAGTTAGATGGAAGGTACAAAATTAGGCGCGTTAATGGATTTAGCGGCCGATGCTCAACGTCTTATTCAACAGGATTATGAACAGATTAATCCCATTGTCGGCGCTCATACGCGGTTAAGAGAGCAGGGTATCCCCGCTGACGCTATGACGATTGACTGTCCCCAGTCAGGAAAGCGTATCGTCGTGATGATACTTGATGCTAATCCTGAGCAGATTGTTTGTACTTTTGGCTTCAAAGATAAAGACGCCGACGAGAGTACACTGAAAATAGCTTTTTCTGACATTAAGATGGGAACAATCTATCAATGGATAGAAAGCCATTTTTCTTCAAATTAGCAAGTTTTATCTCAGGGGGATATATCTGGGGCGTGTAGATCTGTCCTAGCTGCATTCCCCTCGCTCCGTTGTATCCGGAACCGTCAATGTGTGGCTTTGATGATTGCAGTACGGAGGTGAAAGTTCATTTGCATGATGGAGCTGTCAGGCTTGTTTGGGTCGCTTGCCAGTGACAAGCGCCAGTAAAAGATACGCTATATGGAATAGGCTTCTAACCCTATGCATCCAAAACTCAAAGGACTGATCAAAACCATGTTGCTGGCACTATCCATCCTAAGCATCGGCCTTGTTTTTTTAGCATGGTATTTGGGCTTTTTTGGCCAATCGCTGTTTCCTACCACGCCAAGGGCGGCTTACTTCACGATATCCTCGGGAGATAGCTGGCTGGAAATCAAAACATTTAATAGCGCATTTGCCAGCAATAATCGCCAGCAACGTCATCTATTCCCGCAGTTCCTTATGGGCTATGGTTCGACTGCGGGGGGCAGTCTCACTGGGTATTTTGATCTACCGGAAGGAGAGGTGTTGCCTGATACCATCGTAATCTCTTACCGAATCGCTCCGCTGGATCGTAAAGTGGCAGAAGCGTTTTTCAGTTCGGGGGAGAGTGACTCATTGGCGCAGTGGGATGCGTTTATAAGCCAGCAGTTAGACTTTCAAGGTGCTGAATATCAGAGCTTCAACCTAAGCCTTATGCAGTACAAAGATGACTTGGCGTACCAGGCATCAGCCAAAGATGGACGGCAGCTGTTGATCCTCAATATCCGCTTTCAAGCTGATGGCCAGCCGCTGCTTAATTTCAGTAATACCTATCAAAACATGGATCCCCGCTGGATGCACTGACGCCAGAGTGCTAAATCGCTTAGTAGACTCAGCGGTAATTCAGACGCCACCCATCCGACACTGTCGCAAATTCACTCTGGCTTTGTGCTGTTTGCTGCGCCTCTGAAGGGGTTCAGAGGCGTATGTTTAGAGTGTAGGAGTGCGTGCCCCGAGCGTTTCGAACTTCCCTCTCAAGAATCGCAGCATAACTGAGCAAGGCGTTAGTACCTGCCCAAATTGCGCCTTCTGATGAATGCACACCATGCCAACAGTAAGCCGATACCATAGCTGATGCTACCGCCACCGCTAGCGTCTGTTGCTTCAGGCTCAGACTCCGGTGCTTGCTCTGGCTCCGTCTCAGGCTCTGGTTGTGGCTCAGGCTCTGGTTGCGGTTCAGGCTCTGGTTGCGGCTCAGGCTCTGGTTGCGGCTCAGGCTCTGGTTGTGGCTCGGGCTCTGGTTGTGGCTCAGGCTCTGGCTCTGGTTCTGGTTCTGGCTCTGGTTCTGGCTCTGGCTCTGGCTCTGGTTCTGGTTCTGGTTCTGGTTCTGGCTCTGGTTCTGGTTCTGGTTCCGTTGTCTTATCTTTGATTGTCAGCGCGACCGTGTTGTCGGTGCCGGGGGTCGCATTCTCAACGTTTGTTATGGCGATGTTCAGTGTTTCATCCCCCTCAATCAGTTCATCTGAAAGTAGTGTGACGGTGAAGCTGACTTCGGTGCCATCGCTAATAACAACACTGCCATCAATGATGTTGTGGTCTTGATGATCAGCGGTGCCGTTGAGGGTGTATGACACGGTGACGGGGTAATCCTCTGCCTGTTCAGACAGCATCATTTTAATCGTGATATCACTGCCTTCGTCGGCAGTTACACTATCAATGGCAAAGCCTTCTACAGCAAAGCTTACTACTGGCAGTTCTTTTATTGGGTCGATGCAATCTTCCCCAGGTAAACCGTAGCAACCGTTACCAGTAGGGCCAAACTCTCTGCTCCAGGTTATGCCCGCCGTCCAGTTGGCATTTTCACCGTCTTTTTCATATGCGCCAACATCGGGCTGCCCGTCGCTGACATCATCGGTGATACCGGCGATGACCCGGCCATAGTCAATCGGCGAGGTGTTCGCTTTCAGGCGGAAGTCACCATTCGCATCATCAACAAAAGGAGACTCTGCGACCGTCAGGTTATTTTGCTTATCTGATTGTGGCTCCCAATCGCTTTTGTCTGAGAGGTTGTTCCATACACTGACATTAGAGAATGCGGTGCCGTCCTTATGCCATGCCCCCATGGTGACGCTGCCATTCCACAAGGTGTTGTTGTAGATGTTGATGTCAGTGCCGTTCCAGTTGATTTGAATATTGCTCCACTCGGTATTCCAGATCACGTTGTGGTGAACATCAAAGCCTGACGCATCGTTGTCGAGGTAGATACCAGCCGCTTTGTTTTTAGGGCCGGGTGAAAACGTGTCATGGAGCCAGTTGTGATGGATCTCTGTGTTGCTTGGTCCACCTACGGTGTAGATAAGGCCGCAGTCATCGGCAATTAAATTACTCCGGGAAATATCATTGAAGGCATATTCAGAGTTGGTATTGAATGCCTGAATAGCGTCTCTGCCAGCCCGTGTAATGGTGTTGTTCAGTACCTTGGTGTTGTTACCACTGCGGGCGTTGATGATGGCGTCGTAATTACCAAGGTAGTTAAAGTCATGAATATAGGAGTTGATGATCTGGGTGCTTTCGCCGGAGTCGTAGATCCCGGTGCCAGAGCCGAAGCCGATCTCACTCTGTTCAATGATGTTGTTAACGGTGTTGCCTTTCCCCCAATCACTGCGAATATTGACGCTTTGGTTATTCGACGAGAAGCCAGAAACGACACCCAAGGTGTAGTTACCATACAAGCTAGTCACACCATAAATATGGTTGTTTGATGCACCGCCAGTGATCTCTATTGATCCACCAAACACGGCGAGGTTTCGGATCTGGATGTAGCTTCTGCCTGATAGGTCGATGGTTTGTTCACGTTGGCGCATCTGTACTTGGTTTTCAGCTGGCATGGCGCCATCTGGCAGTTGTACATATAGCTTTTGGCTGGCGGCATCAAAGTACCACTCGTTTTGATAATCTAGTGCTTCTTTAATGCCTTGCAGAAAGAAGTCACCGCCATCGGCTGGGGCGTGAAAGGTGCGGATCCATGCCGGGTTTTTATTGAGATCAAAAGAGACGCTTGTGCTGGTATTGCTGGTAATAAAAGCGCGCCAGGTTGTCCAGCCAGAGCCAGGCTTGTCGCCGTAAAAATATAATGACCCGCCTTGAGACCAATCTCCCGCAGGGATGCCGTCTGCATAATCCAGGTGAGCATTAAACTCGACTGAACCGTCGCTGCCACCTGAATTCCTGAGAGTGTCTTGCGTGAACGGATCACCGTCTTCGTTGTTTGGCCAGCGCGCCAGATCCATCGCAGTACTGCCCTGCATAACAAAGTTCGACTGGCCTAAATCCCACGCCACATCCGCCACATATATTTGGCCGGAATCTAATGCCCAGCCGTTCACTGCTTCCATCGCTGTGATAATGACTTTTTCATCTTCATAGGATTGAAAAGTGATAGGGCTTGATTCGGAGCCTGAATGACTGGGACGCAGTGTTTCGTGATAGGTGCCTTCGCGAATGTTAACCACATCACCGGCAACGGCGACATTTGCCGCTTTGGAGAGGGTTAAAAAAGGAGAGTCTAGCGAGCCAATGTTTGCGTCATCACCACTGGGGGAAACAAAGTAATTGGCGGCATTAACGGAGCTAGAAACTGCATATAGAACAAAAATTACCGCTGACCATTTGGCTTGCACAACAGACTCTCATGATTGTTAATAGTATGTTAATTTGACCAAGATATAGCATTTTTTTGTCAGTATCAATCTGTGTTAAAACAATAGCTTATAAGCGTGATCTGTTTAATTTTTGGCTGACGCTTCTACTTGTCAGAACTGACTTCAAGGTAAATGGAACTTAATAGGGTTGAGTTGTGAACGCGTTGGGACGTGGCGTTCTGACTTCGAACTCGTTACCGCAGGCGATAATTCTATCTTTGCTGAAATGGAAGTTTGTCAGCGATCTGTTGACTCTCCACTCTGACGTTGCGTCAAATAATTGACTCTCTAGTGTCAAAAAGTTAATGTCTATCTGTTTAAGTTAATTAAAACATTAAGTTAGCGTTTGGTGTTGTAAGCGGTAGGGTATGACTTCATTGAGCTTTGGCACGCCGAATAGCTAAATCACAATAACAAACAGAGAGCACCCACAGATTATGAGAGTCATGAAGAACTTGAATTCGGTTTATGTTGCGTGCAAAAGCGTTTTGCTTATTAGTGCACTGGCAGCTTCATTTGCCCATGCTGTAGAGCCGTTAACCGTCAGTGGAAACCAGGTTTTAGCCGGTGGCGAGAAAAAAAGCTTTGCCGGCATGAGCTTGTTTTGGAGTAACAATGGCTGGGGCGGAGAAAAGTTTTACGACGCCGAGTCGGTGGCAAAAATTAAGAGTGACATGAACGCCAACCTAGTGCGGGCGGCGATGGGCGTTGATGAGAACGGCGGTTACTTTGATGACCCTGCAGGAAATGAAGCCAAGGTCCGACGGGTTGTCGAGGCGGCCATCGACAATGATATGTATGTGATCATCGACTGGCACTCCCACCATGCCCACGAGCATGATTGGAGCAAAGCGAAAGATTTCTTCTCGCGTATGGCGAAAGATTATGGTCATTACGATCACGTGATCTACGAGATCTATAATGAGCCACTGCAGATCCCTTGGTCAGACATTAAGCCATACTCTGAGGCGGTTATTTCAGCTATTCGAGCGGAAGATCCGGATAACCTGATTGTGGTGGGAACGCCGCAATGGTCGCAAAAGGTAGATGAGGCTTCGCTGGATCCTATCGATGGCACTAACATCGCTTATACACTGCACTTTTATGCAGCCACCCACCGTGAATACCTTCGTTCAGCGGCCAAAACAGCCCTCGATAACGGCATTGCGTTGTTTGCAACGGAGTGGGGTGCAGTCAGTGCCAATGGTGATGGCGCGGTTGATCACAGCAGCACAGATGCATGGATGGCCTTCCTGCAAGAGCACAATATCAGCCATGCAAACTGGGCATACAATGACAAGTATGAAGGGGCATCTGCACTGACTCCGTCGGGTGCTTACACTGAGTCTGGTGAGAAGGTGCGTGACATCATCAAAGGTTGGCCGACCGCCGACGGCAGTGATGGTGGCGATACCGATCCATCGACATGTGAGGCGATGGCGGTGCCGGGCAAAATTCAGGCAGAAGACTATTGCTCTATGGTTGGGATTAAAACCCAAGCGACGGCTGATAGTGGTGGCGGTGAGAACGTCGGCTGGATTGAAACCAGCGATAGCATGACGTATCGCGTTAACGTTGCCGATACCGGTCGCTACAAGGTGTCTTACCGAGTGGCTGCCAAGGATCGTCACACTGGTTTGCAGTTACAGTCTGTTGACGGTGATGTTTACGCTACCTTAGATATTTCGCCGACGGGCGCCTGGCAGAGCTGGAAAACCATCAGTCATCAGGTTGAATTGAATAAAGGTAAGCAAGATCTGGTGATAGAAGCGACTGGTCGAGGCTGGAACTTGAACTGGTTTGAAGTCGAGAAAGCTGCAAATGACGATGATGGCGGCGATACCGGAGGAGATACTGGCGGTGATACCGGTGATACTGCGGGCCAGTGCCAGGATGTCTCTGTCTACCCAAATTGGATCCGTAAGGATTGGTCTGGTGGTCAGCCAACGCACCAAAATAAGGGTGACCAGATGGTACACAGCGGCAAATTGTACTTAGCAAAATGGTATACCAACTCGGTGCCGGGTAGCGACCACTCCTGGAGTTTTGTCGCTAATTGCAGCGAGTAAGTCGAACACCGAATCGTTAACGATAGACCTCAAGAAGCCTCCAGATACTGGGGGCTTTTTTTTAGAGCGCTAAATGGCTTGTTTACTGTTGGTCACCTTCTCAGACGTTCTTCTCGAACGGCACTGCTTGCTATATTGATAGGCTAAGTTCGAACGTTAATTATCAACATTTTGTTGATAAACATTATTCGTTGCAGTGGTTTTTATATTTTTTATCTCGGTTTACTGTGGCTGTTGGTTTTTTGTTTAACCGCCGTTTAAAAGGAATCACGGGACATGAACATATTGCTATCTGAGGTACTCGTCGTTGCTGTCGCTATCAGTAGTGCGGGCTCATTGCAGGCGTCTGAAGCCGTTGTCAGTGATCACGTTGCCGCACCTAGTTACGAATTGGTGTTGCGAGAAAACGTGAAGTGGGAGCACCTTAATCCTGCTCGTGGCGATAAGAGCCCGAGAGCCGGTACCCTGTGGGGCGATCGCAATGGCTCTGAGGCGACAGGATACCTGCTAAAGCCTATGGATGGCTTTCAGTCTCCCCCACATATTCATAATGTGACTTACCGTGGCGTCGTGATCAGTGGTTTGATTCATAACGACGATCCCACAGCGGTTGAGATGTGGATGCCAGCGGGATCTTTTTGGACTCAGCCGAAAGGTGAATCACACATCACTGCGGCTAAGGGCAATAGCACCCTTGCGTATATCGAGATTGATGAGGGGCCATATCTGGTGCTGCCTACTGACGAAGCGTTTGATAGTGGTGAAAGACCGGTGAACGTTGATGTGTCCAATATCGTGTGGTTGGAAGCATCGAATATCAGCTGGCTGCAACAGGCCGGAATGCCAACCTCTGGCAACGCACCCGAAATCGCCTTTCTTTGGGGCAAACCACAAGATGGTCATGTCAATGGCGTGCTGCTCAAGCTACCTGCTGGTTTTAACGGCACGATAGATAGTCAGGCCTCCACCTTTCGGGCGGTGCTTATTCAAGGGCAAGTTGCCTATCAGGCAACTACAGATAACAACAGCGTCAATTTAGCACCTGGCAGCTACTTTGGTTCTAAGGGCGCAGCGCAACACTCAGTGACAACCAGTGACGAATTGGAGAGCATTATCTACATTCGCACGGACGGCAGAATTAACATTACGCCAAACTAGGATTCGGGGTTTAGTCAGCCATTTAGCAAGGCGTTTGTGCTCAGTTCGGTGATTAGGTGTCACTGTTTTCGTCGCTTGAGCGGCGAAAATAGGGAATAGGGCTAAACTTTGATAGTGGTTGATTACGCCGTTCGGTTCGTCGTGCGATTACTAGGAGCTTATATTGCCTAATCCTATTGATCAGGATCTGTTTCTGTTGGAGCATCCAAGCGATCTTATTTCGCTGGGTAAGTGGCAAAAGACAGTTAATCTGCTGTCAAAATTGTTTCATGCGCCGGCAGGTTTTTTGGTGCAACATACCTCTGCGGGCTTTCAAGTGACTATCTCCAGTGAGCAGAGCTCAAACCCCTACTCTGCAGGTGTCGTGATAGAAAGCGACGCCAACATTTTTTGCCGCCGTATTGTTGAAACCGGACAAGCCCTCTATGTACCCAACGCGATGATTGACCCTTGCTGGGATACCAACCCAGAGGTGCATCAAGATGGCTTTCGTTCCTACTTAGGTGTGCCTGTGTTTTGGCCTAACAAGCAGCCTTTCGGCACCTTTTGTGTCATGGATTACAAAGAGACTGAATACTCAGACACCTACATCGAGTTGATTGAGCAGCTCAAAGATATCTTGGAGTCTGATCTGTCGCTGATGTCTCTGTACCAACAGATGCAAACGCTAGCCATCACTGATTCGCTGACTGCTATTAATAATCGGCGTGGTTTTACTGCGTTGGCGCATCAACGGATCTTGCTTGCTAAGCGAATGAATATGCGCCAAGCACTGCTCTACTTTGATATCGACGAGTTTAAGGTGATCAACGATAAGTATGGTCATGGGGTCGGGGATAAGGTGCTTATTGCTGTGGCGCAGTCCATCTATAAAGCTATACGACGTTCGGATGTGGTTGGCAGGCTGGGAGGGGATGAGTTTGTGGCCCTGGTTGTTGTTCAGAGCCCGGATGACATTCGACAGTTGCAGAAACGGATCCTTACGGGGTTTGAAGAAGCACAACGTCAGCAAAAGTTGCCTGATTTTACTGTTTCTATTGGTGATATCGAGGTCGATCTCAACCTGAGTTTTGAAGAGTTACTAGACCGTGCTGACCATGTAATGATGGAGAAAAAAGCGAAAGAGCCATAAATGCTATTCGGGTGCTGCAACTGAACTGCTTTATGATTACTAAACTCGGCCACAGAACTGTGCAGGTTTATCACTTGCCGCGGTGCGCTCCTTGAATATGGTCGCAATGGTCGTTAAACAGACTTAGCCTTGTTACAATCTGTCCGTTCCCCTTAAAACAGGCTGGTTATGAGTTACATCTCTCTTTCTGAACATAAAAAACCGTGGATCTTTAATCGTACGGATCTGCCAATCAGTGATGATGATCGGTTGGCGATTAAGCCGATGACCGAAGCGCGCGCAGCCACGTTATGGAAAGCATTAATCAGCAAACAGACTGATCATCCTGATTTTTTCCGCAAAGGCGATTGGCCGTTTAGCATTGAAACCTGGAAAGAGGAAGGTGAATGGGAGTCTGTCTGGGATAGCGACGCTGTTTCGCTGCCGGAGATGATCCAGGCGCACTTACCGTGGGAAGCCAATACGGTGGTTTATTACTGCAATGATCAGCAGTCAGTGATTGAGACAACATGGGCGACGTTTCAACGCTGCTGGAAAAACTTCCTGTTTATGGATGATGGCGCTTTGCTGGTGGCGAAGAAGCGCCCTGAAGCGGTGCAGTTTCTCTCCAATGGTAGCTTTCGCATCGGTACTAAGCCTTAGCTTGGTACTGTCGCTCTTCTCTTGACTGCATCACCGCCGTGACTTGCTTAACCTGCGCGCCTCACCCATGGCGAATGGGAGTATCGTGGGGGTATCGATGCCTGACTTTGCCTTTCATTAAGCAGATGGAACAGAGAACGCTGAGCGCTCTCTGTTGCTGAGCTATTCACAGTTTGAATCATTCTTATAAAAGATCTTCATTAGTTTTATGCCCTGTGGGGATCTACACTCGACGTCAATCCGTACATATTTGGCTGGCATGCTGGTGGTTACTGGTAGTTCGAGGCTATTTGCCGTGGATGCCGATATTGTGAGTCTTGGTTTCAGAACCACTTATTATTTTTGAAAATGGAGAACAGAAACATGAAATTGCTGATTAAAAGCGTTTTGCTAGCTGTATTGGCCTTTGCATCCACCACCAGCTTAGCCGCAGATAAAGTGTTGATGGTACTCACCAGTCACAGCCAAATGGGCGACACAGGTAAACCAACGGGGTACTGGTTAGCTGAGTTGACTCACCCCTATTATGCCTTGGCTGATGCAGGTTTTGAGGTGACGATCGTCAGTATTAAAGGCGGTAAAGCACCGATAGATCCAAATAGCCTGACAGAGGACGACGCTGAGAATCAGAGGTTCCTCGCCGATGCCAAGTTGAAACAACAGATTGAGAACACGGCGACCTTGGCTTCAGTAAATCCTGCTGATTATCGCGCGGTTGTCTATAGCGGTGGTCACGGCACCATGTGGGACTTTCCCAATAACCCAGACGTGAATAGCGTGTCTGCAGCCATCTACGAACAAGGTGGTGTGGTTGCTGCGGTCTGCCATGGTCCGGCAGCGCTGTTGGATATTAAGCTGAGCGATGGTAGCTACTTGATTGCAGGCAAGCAGGTCACTGGATTCTCTAATCTGGAAGAAGAGCAGATAGAACTAACTCAAGTGATGCCGTTTCTGTTACAAGATCAGTTGATTGAGCGGGGTGCCAGTTTCAGTAAAGCGGCGCCTTGGCAGAGCAAAGTCGTGGCTGATCAGCGCGTTGTAACAGGACAAAACCCGCAGTCAGCCAAGTTATTGGGTGAAACTGTCGCAGCGCTGCTAAAGAAGTAGATTAACAGCGTTGGTTTACCATTGCGCCTCTGCTCCATGGGGGGCGCACTCTTCCCTCTGCCGCCTATTTCCCCGATGACTCCTGTTGCCTACTGTTTCCTATCTCGCCCCGTACTTCATTGATCTTTGACTACACTGATTAAAGGTGTTTGTTGGCAAGGAAACTACAACTATGGAGAAGCATATGCGAATTCTTATTGCCGTCGTCATGTCACTGTTATTGGTGGCATGTGGTACGACAGAATATGTGGTGAGCACTAAAGATGGCACCTTGATTACGGCCTATGGTAAGCCGGTGCTGGATGAAGAAACGGGTATGTATAAGTACTATGATCAAGATGGTAAAGAGCTTTATCTGACTAAAGATGAAGTGGCGCAGATCATGGAGCGTTAATCGTAAGAAACATCTATTGGGTTAGCGATAAAGCCACATCAGACGATGTGGCTTTATGTTGTTAACATACTAATTTAGTTAACCTAATCACTGATTTTACTGGCTCAGTGGGTTAAGCTCCTTCGCTCTAAGATGTAGAGCTAAGTATTGTGGATAGTACAAAAAGCAAGGAACAGCTGAGTCGTTGGCATTGCCCCGAATTTTATAATGGCTGGGTTTTCTCCTCTATAGCACTGTTTGGTCTGAATAACTTTTACCTCAAGGCCGCCTACGGCAATTGGCTGACAGGTAAGCTGTCTGACCTGCTGGTTTGCTTCTTCCTGCCTCTGTTTATCTGTGCTGTCCTGCAATGGTTCCACGTTAATTTTAAGCTCCGCATCGTGATCGGCTTGTTTGTTACCGGAGCCGTTTTGAGCTTGGTGAAATTGAATAACGATGCATCTGAACTGCTGAAAACATCATTGACTTTGATTGGCCAACCGCTGGGTTTAGGCGCGAGTAGCAATCAAGTTGATCCAACAGATTTAATCGCTCTGCCTGTGCTAGGCATTACGTATTGGTTTGCAAATAAACATGGAGGTTCCTCGTGAACTGGAAACACTACAGAGACAACACCCTGAAAGCGGCGATGCTGCTGCTGACCGTCGGTATGCTGATTGGTCATAGTTCCGACTCGGGGCCAAGTAGTATTGAAGCAAAATCTTGCAGCGATGCAGGTGAAAATGGCTACTGTCTGCAAGGGCTAGATACAGCCTCGGTGATGGCAGATTTGCAGGGGGTTGAGGTCATCGAAGGCTCTCTGTTTATCTCTGAAACCGGGATGAGTGATCTTACTGGTTTAGAGTCGCTGACAGAGATTGGCGGCGATTTGATCATCTATGAGGATGCAGAGCTGACCAGCTTGCGGGGCTTGGAGAACCTGCAACGTATTGGTGGCATGTTGACTATCTATAATGCGGTCAGTTTAGTGGATCTCAATGGCTTAGATGCTGTTGAAATCGTACAAGATGGTATCGAGATGGAAGCAAATGCAGCCATGGTGAGTTTGAATGGTTTGAACTCTCTGACCAGTTTGCCAGGCGGTATTATTGTTTCCGGACAATATCTGTTTAGTTCGCTGGAAGCACTGTCTAATGTAACAGGAAGCATGACTAAGTTGGTTATTATTGACGCACCTGTGACGTCGCTTCAGCCGCTGATGGGTGTGAATGCAATTACTGAAGAGATAAATATTGATTCAACGCAATTGATTGATCTTAGTGGTCTGGAACAGCTGGAGCCATTTACTGGCGAACTGGTGGTGCGAGGCAATGCTGATTCTCTAGGTAATCTGGAAGGGGATCCTTCTCCGCTTGCCTCAATAGCTCAGCTACACATTGGTGATTCGCTGGTAACGCTTAATATTACTAAAGAGTTTGAAAAAGCAGAGTGGCCTGATTTTTCAAAGCTTACTAGCATCGAAGAAGATCTTTTTCTACCGGTGCTTTCGTTCTCTGATTTGGAAGACGCCTTCCCTCTGTTAACGTCGGTTGGCGGTTCCCTAGGATTGTCAAAATCACCGACTATTGATGTCGAGCTGGATTGTGAACGTCAGACATTGAGCGACGTTGATGTGGGCTTTGATTCCTTGGAGTCAGTTGGCAATGAGCTGAGTCTTGAGACCAACTGTAGCGTTGCTGTAGATGGCTTTGAGCGACTGCAATCCGTTGGTGACGAGCTTTGGATTAACGGCAGGATTACTGCTATTCCGGAATTTCCGGCATTACAATCCTTGGGTGGTTTGATTGTCAATGCCCCTGTGAAAGCGTTGTTTTCATTAGATGATGTTGAGTTGGTGACGACCTCTTATGCAGAGCCTCCTAGTGTTTCACTATCCTATACTGAAGTCAGAGAGCTTCCAGCATTGCGACTTCCGGCAGAAATGCGGAGTATTCAGATTGTAGGGAATGAGCAACTGATAGATGTTGATACGTTACAAGTCGCTGAACTTAGTTTGCGCCATGAGCTAATCGTTAAGTTTAATAATTCGCTTCAATCTATTGCAGGTTTGGGCAGCATTCGGTCGTCTGAGTTAATTGATATTTGGGGCAACCCAAATATTTCAGATCTCAGTTCTTTGCAAGGGATTGAGTCAGCTATTGTTATTAATATCAAAGATAACGATACCCTTCCCTCATTAGCTGTGTTTGATGATATTGAGCATTTATACTCGCTACGAGTGGAAGGAAATGCCGAATTATCAACGTTTGGTTTTGATAAGTTGACGGTGGTAGATGAAGAATTTCGAGTGATTTCAAATCCAAGGATATGCCAGCCACAAATGGAGTTTTTGGTTGATAACCAGATCGCTGTCGGTGGTGAGGTTGAAATCGAAGATAATCAAGAATTCTGTGTAGACGACTAAAAATAGCAGCTTCGGAATATGATCAAAACAGGCGCTGCGGCGCCTTTTTTGATCTAGTGATTTGTATAGTTCTATCTCGCTTTCGCCGAAGGCAAAGTGCCCATTATCCCATTTGTGGCTCGTTTCCTTATGATTACTTCCAGCGCTCTCTTCCAAAAAAAACTGCATAGGCTATGGTTGTAAGGTTATGAAACTTATACCCCTTTGCAGCATTGGAGGCTTGCATGCCGTTTCTGTTTCGCATTTTTAGCATTCTATTCTTTGTTATCTTGGCACCCGCACTGCTTAGCGCATGTCAGCCTAAGCAGCCCGAACCCGTCGCTTTAGGCACCCCAGCGGCGGAGATCACCGAGTTACCGCTCAGTGTCGCTGATATCGAGCTGCCTTATGAGGCGTTCGAATTGAATAACGGCTTAAAAGTGATAGTGCATACCGATCGCAAAGCGCCCTTGGTGGCCGTAAGTGTCTGGTATCACGTCGGCTCTAAAGATGAAGCACCCGGCAAAACCGGCTTCGCTCATCTGTTTGAGCATTTGATGTTTAATGGCTCTGAAAACCATGATGATGAGTACTTTGGGCCATTGGAAGCGGTGGGCGCGACCGATCTGAATGGCACGACCTGGTTTGACCGCACTAACTATTTTCAGACTGTACCTACCCCAGCATTGGAGTTGGCACTGTTCTTAGAGTCAGATCGTATGGGGCATATGCTCGGGGCAGTGACTCAAGAAAAGCTGGATAATCAGCGTGGTGTGGTACAAAACGAGAAACGTCAGGGTGACAACCGGCCTTATGGTATGACGGAGTACCGGATCCTCGAGGGTTTGATGCCGGAAGGACACCCCTATCGCTGGTCAACTATCGGCTCGATGGCGGATCTTGATGCGGCGTCGTTGGAAGATGTTCATGCCTGGTTTAAGCAATATTACGGCCCCAATAATGCCGTGATTGTGTTGGCGGGGGATATTGATCTCGTTGCAGCTAAACCGCTGATGGAAAAATACTTCGGTGACATTCCTGCAGGCCCCCCATTGCATCGTTTGCAGGCGATGGTTCCTGAGCGTACGCAGACCACGCGTGAACTTATGTATGATCGCGTGCCCAGCCCAAGGATCTACCGCTACTTTGCGATCCCCGGTCGTTCACAACCGGCACGCTTCCAGTTGGAATTGGCAGCGCAGATCTTGGGTAAAGGTAAGACATCACGACTGTATCAGCGGTTAGTGCATCAAGAGCAATTGGCAACAAGCGTTTCTGTACAGATTGAACCCCATGAGTTGACCAGCTTCTTCTACTTAGAAGCGGATCTGAAAGTGGATGCTGATCTGCATAAAGTGAATCAGATTGTCGATGAAGAGTGGCAACGCTTTTTGTCGCAAGGAGCGACTCAAGTTGAATTAGATCGCGCCAAGACCCAAGTGATGGCGGCGTATACCCGCGGACTTGAAAAAGTTGGCGGCTTCTCTGGCAAGGCGAGTCTGTTAGCGGAAAGTCAGCTCTATGGTGGAGACCCGGCGTTTTGGCGCAAAGGATTGCAGTGGTTAGTGGATGCGTCGGTTGAACAAGTTGGCGAACTTGCCGGTCGGTGGTTAAGTGCGGGTGATTATCAACTAACGGTATTGCCCTACGGTGAGCCTATGGCTCAAGACGAAGGGGTTGATCGCAGTGCCTTGCCACAGGTAGCAACGACACCTGACTTAGTCTTCCCTGCGGTCGAACGGGCGACCTTGAAAAACGGCATCAATGTGGTGTTTGCTCGTCGAGCGACGGTACCGGTGGTGAATGTCGCGTTGCAGTTTGATGCGGGCTACGCTGCGGACGCTGGCGGTAAGCCGGGGCTTTCCAACCTGACATTGAACATGCTGGATGAGGGTAGCGATGGCATTACCGGCCTTGAACTGGCTGAACAGTTGGAAACGCTGGGGGCAAGGCTAACCACTGATTCCAGTCTGGATACATCGACGGTAAGTCTGTCTGCGCTAAAGGGTAACCTTGTTGATGCGTTAACGTTGATGGCGAAGGTGGTGCAGTCCCCCAGTTTTGATGCCGAAGAGCTGGAACGACAGCGGCAGATCGTCTTAGCAAAAATACAGCAAGAGTGGGCTAGCCCAGTGTCGATAGCGATGCATACGCTGCCGCCACTGCTGTATGGCCAAGGTCATGCCTACAGTATTCCATTAACCGGCTCTGGCACCACGGCGGCGGTTTCCGCTATCACTCAGGCCGATCTGCAGCAGTTCCATACGCAATGGTTGCAGCCAGATAACGCCACGCTGTTCGTGGTGGGCGACACAGAGCTAGCGACGGTGATGCCACTATTGGAAAACACGTTGGGTCGTTGGCAGGCAAACAGGATGGCTAAACCAGTCAAGCAGATAGCACAAGTTGAGCTACCACAGCAGAGCCGTGTGTTGATCGTTGATAAGCCGGGTTCGCCACAGTCTCTCATTTTGGCTGGGCATGTCGCGCCGCCTACGGGGGTGGCAAATAACATTGCGGTTAAGTCGATGAATGATGTGATTGGTGGCTTGTTTACGGCACGGATCAATATGAATTTGCGTGAAGATAAGGGCTGGGCTTACGGCGCTTACTCTTTCTTCATTGATGCTAAAGGCCAACGTCCTTGGATGATCTACGCGCCAGTGCAAACTGACCGCACAGGCGACGCTATTGCTGAATTAAAACGTGAATTTACTGCTTATCTCGGCGATTCACCTGCCAGTCAGCAAGAGCTGGACAAGGTGGTGGCGTATCGTTCGCGGCAACTGCCTGGCCGTTATGAAACCGCAGGGAACGTGATGGCGGCGCTGCAAGCTAATCAGCGCTTTGAGCGACCCGACAGCTATATTGGCGCATTGGCCGGCGCTTACCGTAGCTTGCAATTAAGTGATGTGGAGGCCGCTGCTGTTGAGGTGATCCATCCGGACAAGTTAGCGTGGGTCATTGTCGGCGATAAAGCGCAGATCATCCCGCAATTGCAGGCGATAGGCATGAGCCGTACCGAAGAGTATCAGCAACCAGAGTAAACGAAACAAAGGCTACTTGAGCTGTCACTCTAGCCTTTGTCTTGTCATGGTTATCGTCAACATATGGAGGGGGCATAGCGGTGTCATTTGAAGTGGCAATGGTCGGTATTGCTATGCTGATCGTCATCGGCATTTTGCTTCACCATCCATCAAAAAGCTTGGGCGTGCCTTCGCTGCTGATTTTTATCGGCGTAGGCTTAGCGCTAGGCAACGGTGAATTTAACTTTGTTTATGACAACCTGCGGCTTACCTCTCTTGTCGGGGAGGTCGCGCTTAATGTCATCGTGTTTGTTGGTGGGTTAAATACCTCCACGGCAAAAATCAAAGTGGCTTATAAAGAGGGTGGGGCGCTCTCCTCTCTTGGTGTCATGTTGACGACGCTTATTTTTGGCCTGATCTTATATGGCTTGCTCGATTTTGAACTGATCACCTGTTTATTGTTCGCTGCGATTGTCTCTTCCACTGATGCGGCTGCGGTGTTTTCCATACTTGAATCAAAGAAACTAAAGCTTAAAGAACAAACGGATACCGTGCTTGAGTTCGAATCAGCCACCAATGATCCCGTGGCTTTGTTGACGGTGATCTTGTTGACGGACATTGCGCTGAGTAGCGGCGGAGCTCAGATCCTTGTTAGCGAGATATTACTGATGTTAAGCCAGCAGGTGATCGTCGGTTTAGCGGGGGGATACCTGATTGGGAAGCTGGCGGTGTGGTCGCTTAATCATATCAAACTGCAAGAGTATGGCTTGATCCCCGTGTTTATTTTGGCGAGTTTTATCATCGCTACCTATGGCACCGATCTGCTTGGTGGCAATATATTGATCGCCGCTTATGTTGTGGGGGTCATTATTGGCAATGAGCTACAGCGGGGCAAGGAGGTGAGTAAGCACTTCTTTAACAGTTTAGCTTGGCTGGCTCAGTCGCTGATGTTTGTGGTGCTGGGGCTACAGATATTCCCGCAGCAACTTTGGCCTGTGTTTATTACCTCTATTTTGCCCGCTTTGTTATTGGTGTTTGTCGCCCGTCCTTTGGCTGTGCAGATATGTTATCTGCCATTTCGCCGGGCGAGCTGGCGTAAACGTCTGTTTATTTCTGCGATTGGCCTGAAAGGCGCAACCCCGATTGTTTTTGCATTGATCCCTGCCGCCGCAGGCCTTGCTGAGGGCACTCAAATCATCCATATGGTGTTTTTTATGGTGTTGGTGTCGGTGCTTATACAGGGCGGAGCTATCGAGCCATTGGCAAAAGCATTGCGACTTAATGATAACGTTGAAAATAGTCCGCCAGATAAAATTGAACGCCCTTAGACAAAAGTGTCTAACTTGAAGAGCGGAATATTGGTAAACCTAACAGCACGTAGCACACTAATGTGTAACCAATCTCCATGGTTTTTAAGGAATGAAGAATGGCTAAAGAAAGAGTATGGGTAACATCGCTGTCCGTTGTTATTTTACTGGTACTTATCGGTGTCAGTGGTTATTTGGGTAACTTGGTGAGCAAGATGGAAACCATGGAAGACAAGCTTGGCTATGGCCAGCTTAATAAGCAGCATGCCACGGTACCGCAGCTAAAAAGCGCCACCCCCGAAGGGGCGATGATGCGTACAACCTATATTCCTAGCTATTCCCATGTGTATGGTGACGGTGGTAAACCGCTGCTACTGGAAAGCGCCTTGATAGTGCGTAACACCGACAGCGAATATGGCATGACCATTCATTCTGTAAACTACTATGATTCATCCGGTCATTTAGTAAAAGAGATGCTGGCTACGCCGATCCAACTCAACCCATTAGCTAGCGCAGAGTATCTTGCAGAAAAAAGTGATATCAGTGGTGGTTCAGGGGCTAACTATTTGGTGGTTTGGTCAGCCGTTCCTGACCTGACGCCACCGATCCTAGAAGCTGTGATGGTTGGTTCGTCGGATTATACTGAGGTCTCTTTTACCAGCCGAGGGATCACCCATTAGCGTGCTTACAACCGCATGTCCTAAATTGCTGCTGCGACCAATAGGCTAAAACCAACGTTTAATGTAAAAAATAGCCACTTGGATCGCCGCGGTGACGAGAATAAGCCCACATACAAGGGTAAAGCCCCACTCATTATCGGCGAGAGGGATGCCTCCGACGTTGATACCCAGCAAGCCAGTGAAGAAACCCATAGGTACAAAAATACCGGCAAATATGGTTAGCAGGTAGATACGTTTTTCACTTTTAGCTGCCAGCTGGCCTTCCACTTCAGCTTTAATAAAGCTCAGTCGCTCCTTGAGGGTGTCAATTTGTTCAATCAACCTTTGTGTGGCATCGGCGCGTTCCCGAAGTCCAAAGCGTGAATCTTCGCTTAACCAATCGGGTTTAAGGCTGATCAGGGCGAGGATGGCATCTTTCTGTGGTGCAAAATAGCGACGAAAGTGGATCAGTTGCGTACGTAGTGGGTAGATCCGTTCACTGACAGACAAATCACCCTTCTCAAAAAGTTGGTCTTCGGCTAAGTCGGTCTGATCTTCGAGTTGGTCAATCAAGTCGCGCATGCGGTGAGTTAAGTGTTTTGTTAATGATGCCAGCAGTTCGTCAATATGTTTCGGCCCATTGCCAGCGTGCAATTGCGTAGTTACATCTAATACTGAATAAATTCGGCGCTTTCTGACACTGATAAGGCGGTGGGATTGGCAAAGGATCCGCAGTGACACCATATCGTCTGGTTCTGCGCCGGGGTTGATATTGATACCGCGTAAGTTTAGGAGGACGCCTTCTTGGGCTTGAACACAGCGAGGGCGTGTATCTTCGGCGCACAGCATATCTACGGTTGTAGGGGATAACCCCAGTTCGTTTTGCAGTTGTTCTGGTTGCAGTTCGTTAAGGTCTAAATGTAGCCATCTGGACTCGGTATGGGAGCTACTGGTTATCTGTTCTGGTGGCAGCGCACTTGCTCCGCCTGTGCCGTCGAGTTGAAGTGCGTGTATTACCCCAGCTACAGTCGCCATCATTTTCTCTACTCTGATTCTTATTGGGTTGCCAGCAACGACTATTAGACGATATCGACAGAGGTGCGCATCTCTTCGCCGACCAATAGGCGGGTAACTTTGAGCAGCATTTTACCTGCATTGTTACCGTAAAAATCGGGTAAGTCATTAGCGAACGGGCAAAACTCTCCAGACTTACGCGGGGTATAGCTGCTCTCTAGGCCGATGGGAAACAGTTCATTTTCATTGGCACCGATGGCGCCACACAGTGCCAGCCAGTTGACATTGGGCAGCCTTCGGAGCGGTTCATAGACTGCGAAAGGTTGATGGTGGGGACCTAAACTGACAGTGCTGCGATTCCAACCATTGGCGTCGCATTGAATATCTGCATCGCGCCATGACTGTTTCGGTAGCACTTCGAATTGATAGTGCTCTCCGGCTATCAGCACTAGTCCAGTGCGGTTAAACTTTTCAGCGGCAAAAACGGTGACCGTGACGCTGGTATCGACATCCAAGCGGCGTAAATTTTGTATCGGCAGTTCGATGTGGGGATTGATGCCCTGATACACCAGTTTGCTGCCATCTTGAGTTAGCAGTTTGTGCGGACGCCCTTTTAAAGAGACTGGGCGGTAATCATGAGCAGCGTGGATCCGCGTGGCGACAGAGTGATGCACCAGCGGTGCCTGGGTTGTTGCCGTATCATTTTCGATAACGCAACAGAGGCGGTGGTCACAGGTGATCAGCCCAGACAATGGGCCGCGCTGCTGTTGGTGATTTCTGCCCAGCGGATCCGGTTTAATCACGACATCGTCTGCTGAGATCTGGTAATCGGCGTTGGCAGGTAATATGTTGCGGTAATCCACTGCAGCATGACGTTTAACGGTTAGTGGGAAGGGCTGATCATCCAACCATTGCAGGCAATATTGCAATGCGTTGTCGGACAAGCCGTCCTGGTGATAGCCTCCGCCGACGTCCGCATGGGCACCAGCAAACCAGACTTCATGCACTTTATCCTGTTGGTTCATTAACGTGGGTTGAAATGCGCTGCGTTTCTCATCCAGTGCCACCAAGTGCAGGGCCTGGATCACTATTTCAGGTAAGCTGCAGTTCTCAAATAGCACATCGGTTTTTGGTCGATCTTCTTTCTGCAGATCTGCGCCGCCGATAGACGCGACGGTATCGAAAACTGCCTCGTAGATAGATGGCGTTGTGATGGTGCGGGCAAGGATCGCGGCAAACCGTCGGGCTAAGGCTGCCCCGCGGCTGAAACCTGTGACCAGTAAAATATCTTGTTCAGGATTAAAATTGGCGCGGGTGAAATCGATCAAAGCGCGTTTCAATATCTGCGCCACATCACTGCCTTCAGGGGCAAAGATAGCGTTGATTGCCTGTTGCATCGCATTGCCGTAAGCACCGATGCCAGCATAATAATAGCTGCGCTGATTGTTGTCCCAGCCGCGGCCCTGTTCGCCTAACGAGCCGCCACAAAGTAAGTGCAGCTTTAATACGTTGGTAATACTGCTGTCTTCCAGTTGGCCTAGGCTATCAACGGCTTGTTCCGCATCACTAGGATCATTACAGGTGCCATCGAAGTTAAATATAAAGGTGCGCGCCATCCGTGTGTCTCTCTCTTTATTGGTCAATGCAGCCCATAAAATCACTGTATTTAGTTTAGCAGCCAATAGCTTAGCTGCAGGTAATTCCTTTCCGTAATGGTTTTATTCACCGCCCATTCATTACCGAATCGTATTCACCATCGGAGCTGGTTCTGAATGACGATGAGCATGCGTTTTGTTGCCTGTTTTTGAGTTTCTATTTTGCATGAACCGTAAAACATGGTGCTAGTCTTCACGTCAGGTGTTCGCGTCAAGAGTTTGCGCACGGTAGGGCGTTGTCGATGTGGGTAATAATGGCGGCTGAATGCTTGGCGCCAAGTTATGCACGTTAAGTCAATCACGTTAGTTAAACTCGAAATATCAAAACGTTAGTTTTGCGGCTATGTTAATAATATGGACTGAAAGTTCCGCTTTCCGTTACTACGATGACAACAAGCTATTATCATTTTTGTAAATAGCGTGAGTGCCTCTGTCTTGTTCGGCGCACCTCTTCGATGGGATTGCTTGAGCACTGAGCACTGAGCACTTAGCAATGAGTACTGTTTCGCCACTATCAATTTGTGTGGGGCGACATGGGTTATTCCCTAGGGGAACTCTGAGTGAGCTTGAAATCAACTGAGCGCATGCAAATACCGCCGCTATCTGCCAAGGCTAAGCATTCGATAAAGTTTGGCTTGGCGATGGTGATCAGCTATTTCCTTGCGTTGAACTTTTCCTGGATGAGCCCCACTTGGGCTGCGATTGCAGTGGCAATGATTGCGCTCCCCACCGCTGGCCAGTCTCTTGCCAAAGGAATGTTAAGGGCAAAGGGCACCATTCTTGCCTTTGCTGCCGGCCTGTTTTTCCTTGCTATGTTTCCCCAAGATCGTTGGTTGTTAATGATCGCAGTTACCCCTTACTTAGCCTTCGTTACTTATAAAATGACCGGTAAAGATGGTCAGTACGCTTGGTTTGTCGCTGGCTTCGTTGCCTTAATGATCTTAACGGCAGGGCCAGGGGAACCAGGACATGCGTTTCTGTTTGCCGCATACCGGGTGTTAGAGACATTGATCGGCATTCTCATCTGGACCTTGATATCGGTGTTTATTTGGCCGGTGAGCAATCGCAACGCATTGCATGAACTGAGCGAGCGTCTCATTGAATCTGAACGAATGGCGCTTGATCATTATCGGGCGCAGCTATTAGGGCGTGAGACCGAACAAGACGCTGTGGTGAGCTTTCAGTCTTGTGAGACGCTCATTGCGCAACTGAAGCAAACGGTGGATGCGGCTGGCGCAGAAAGCTATGACGTAAGAATGGCAAAGGCTGAGTGGCAACGGTTACAGCTCCTGTCTAAATCATTCGTCAGTATGGGAAGGCGCTTTGATGGGGGGATCGCCGACTTACATCAGGTCGACGTCGCCAAGGCGTTACCAAATATTGATGTGTACTTGGCTGAAATATCCACTCATTTGCAACAGGTGGGTGATTTTTTGCGGGGCGATAGCGTCAATCTATCTGATAACGTGAAGCAGTTAGTGGTTGAGCAGAGCTATATTGATGGACTTAATCACTTTCAACGCGCTGCGATCGCCGTGGCGATTAAAGAGTTGTCACATTGTGCGAGTATTGTCAGCAGCATCATTGATTGTGTTACCAACATTAAAGCGTATGAGCGGGGTGGTGAACAGCAGAACCGCCCAGGATCAGAAACCCCTGTTGATAAAAAAATAGTACCTTTGGGTTTTGCTTTGACGCCACTGGATCCGGATCGGATTCGATACAGTTTTTTTGCCGTGGTGTCATTGTGGGTCGGCTTCCTTATCTGGATCTATATTGACCCACCCGGGCATGTCAGCTGGCCATACTTTTTGCCAAATCTTGCTTTAGCGGCAATGCAGGTACCGCATATGCGATTTAGAATGGCAAAGGTATTTGGTACTGCTTATATCTGTTTGATGCCGATATATATCTTTGTTATGCCCGAGCTTTCTCAGTTTTGGCAACTAGCCATTCTATTGTTTGTTATATCTGCACTTATTTCCTACATTTTACCGCCTCTGATTGCGATCGCCTTTTACCTGGGAATGTTCAATATGCTGGGTATTACAAACACCCAACACTATGATGTTGCCGCCATGATGAACACCTTGGTCTTCAATGTGATTGCACTCGTCATCGTCTATGGCCTCTCTCATATTGCTGGCTCGCCTCGTCCACATAAAAAATGTTTGAAGATGCTAAATCGCTACTTTCATAGCAGTGGGGTGGTACTTGCATCGTTGGCTGAACCCAACACCAAGCGTTCTTTCTTTGCCCGCCAGCGACTCGCTTATCACCAGCAAGAGATGCGCAGCTTGCCTGCAAAGCTGGCGATGTGGAGTGCACAGATTGACGGTAAACAATTACCTGATGATGGACGTATGAAATTGCCATCTCTGATTTCAACGCTGGAGATGATGTCACTTCGAATTGATGATCTTTATCGCCTTCGCCAAACGGTATTCGCTGCTCCCTTGGCTGGTGCGGTGAATGAAGAGATTGCAGAGTGGCGGCGAGCATTGGCTCGAACATTTGGTCATTTGGCGAAGGGTAAAGCTTTGGACTCTGTAGACAAAATCAGCTTGTTGCTGCAAGCGCGGTTGCAGAGGTTGGATAGGTGTTGTGAGACAGCTATCAATCAATGTAATCGAGCGAATGATGAAGAGCTCAAGCATCTCTATGTTGTGCTTGGCTGCTATCGTAATTTGTCGCAGGTGACCTTGGCATATATTGGTTTGTCGCAGCAATTTGATTGGCAAATGCTACACGAAGAACATTTTTAGCTTTTGGCCTGACTCGCTAGCTTGCGTCACTCGTCAATGCTGGCTCAGTTGTTGGAGCAAAGGAAGGTACTTGATGTCCGAATTTCCACATGAATTTTTTATCGCTGATGTCTACATGCCGCCGCTATTGGTGGCGAGCGTGTTAGGGATCTTAGCGACCAGCGTGACGGTTGGGCAGCTAGAAAAGCGCCGCTTGGCTCGCTACTTTTTTTATCCGCCTTTGGTCTACGTCGCGTTAGCCGTTATCTACACAGGCGTTATTGGCATTTTTATCGTTAAGGTATGACAAATATGCTCGGTTTAAACAGAAAGCATCTTGCAACAGCTGCAGTGGTAGCGGTGGCGATTGCCATCGTGCTGTATATGTATAGACATTATGTCCTTAACCCTTGGACCCGTGACGGTCAGGTGCGGGCTCAGGTTATTCAGATCGTGCCTAGGGTATCCGGCCCTATTATTAACCTTCCGATTAAGGACAACGCCAGTGTCAAACAGGGTGACCTGCTTTGGCAGATTGACCCAAGAACGTTTCAGGCTGCATTAGATCAGGCCAGTGCCCAGCTTAGTTCTGCGCAGGCGCAGTTAGATGAAGCGAAAGATGAAGAGCACCGAGCTCGACGTATCCGCAAGAAAAACCCCGGGGCAATGTCTGTTGAAGATATGAATGCGCGGGTAAATGCACGTAAGGGAGCTGAAGCCGGGGTTAAGCTGGCGGAAGCCGCGCAAGAGAGTGCCCGTTTAGACTTGGAATTTTGTGATGTGAAAGCGCCAGTTGACGGTTACGTGACGAACCTGCGCTTACGCTTAGGCAGCCAAGCGGTGGCTAATTCCCCTGCGCTGGCCTTGGTGGATGTCAACAGCTATTGGATTGATGGCTATTTTCGCGAGAATTATATTGCCGATATGCGCCGTGGTGATCGCGCCGTGGTGACTTTGATGACTTACCCAGATAAGCCGGTGGAAGGTGTGGTTGATAGCATAGGCTGGGGGATCGCTCAAAGCGACGGCAGTACGGGGGAAAACCTCTTACCTACAATTAGCCCTACGTTTGAATGGATCCGTTTGGCTCAACGAGTGCCCGTGCGTGTCCATGTCACCGATCTACCAGAAGGGGTGGAATTACGTGTTGGTACCACCGGGTCGGTGTTGGTGATGACCGGCACAGCAAGTGAGACTGATGAAGAGATGCCGTTGGCAGCCCCTGAACCATTATTATAAAAATCGTTGTTTGACGAGGGATCGGATATGAAGCGCATGTTTCCAACGGCTAAGTCAGCGGTATATCTGGCGGTAGTTTTAGCAGTGTCGGGTTGTACTACGTTAGGGCCTGATTATGTTGAACCTGACAGTCGGGTTGAAATGGATTGGTTGGAGGCCAAAGATCCTGCTTTGTCAGCCACCGAACCAACAGATCCTCAATGGTGGAAGTCATCGTTTAACGATCCAGTTCTGGATAACTTGATTACTGCAGCCTTGGCTGACAACTTAACCCTGCGTTCTGCTGGGTTACGTGTACTTCAGGCGCAGGAAAACCTACGCATTGCCGCGGGACAACAATATCCGACCCAAACCTTAAGCGGCGGCATCGGTCGTGAAGGCTTAGCGCCGAATAGCACAGGCCCAGGTGTTGACCGTAATTTCTATAGCGATGACCTGGGTTTTGGATTGGGTTGGGAAGCTGATGTTTGGGGCCGCTTTCAACGCTTGGTTGAGTCAGCTTCCGCCGAATTAGATGCCTCTGTTGCTAGTTACGATGGTGTGGTGATCACCCTGTTAGCACAGGTGTCACAGACCTATCTGAATATACGTACCTTGGAGGAACGCCAGCGTTACCTGCGGGATAACATCAAGGTACAGAGTGCCAGTTTAACGATCGCCGAAGATCGCTATGAAGGTGGCTTGGTGACCGAACTGGATCCGGAACAGGCGCGAGGTTTACTTTACAATTCACAAGCTACGCTCAGTTCCTCTGAGATTGCCTTAGCCCAGCTTAAGAACAACCTATCACTGCTGTTGGGACAGCCGCCAAGCAAGGTGCGAGAGCTCTTGGGTGAGCCTCGAGCCATTCCTACCGCACCAGCCCAAATAGCCATTGGCATGCCGCAAGATCTCATTCGTCGTCGCCCAGACATTCGTCAGGCGGAACGTCAGTTAGCCGCGCAAAGCGCGCAGATAGGTTTTGCTATTACCGATCTTTATCCGACCTTTACCTTGGGCGGAAATATTGGTTTTGCCAGCACCGACAGTGGTAACAATGAGCTGACAGACCTGTTCCAAAGTGACTCACGTAGCTGGAATTTTGGTGCAGGCTTTTCTTGGAATCTATGGAACTATGGTCGCATCAAGGGCAACATTCGGCTGCAAGATGCGCTGTTTCAGCAGCTCAAATCTGACTACCAAAATAGTGTGTTGAGTGCCCAGGCCGAGATTGAAAATGCGATCGTTTCTTATCTGGTGAGTCAGGAGCAGTTAGCCTGGTATGTTAAGGCGACGGAGGCGGCGCAACGTTCAGTGACACTGTCACAGGTACAGTATGATGATGGTTTGGTCGATTTTGACACCGTGGTGAATAACCTCACTGCGTTACGTGATCAGCAAGATCTCCTTGCCAGCACTCAAGGCGCGGTGGCGATTAATTTGGTTGATCTCTATAAAGCGCTTGGTGGTGGCTGGCAGATCCGCACCAGCAGTCGTGCTGATGATCTGCTTCCTGAAGCAGTGAAACAGGAGATGCGAGAACGAACGGACTATTGGGACGGCGTGCTGGAGTGATAGGTTACGGCCATCTGGTGACTCGGGAACCGATGGCTGTTAACTATGGCCGTTGACCTGTAACTGCTTCGCAAGCCGTTACAAATTCGTCGATAATTCCACTGTTCGACAGCATATTACGTGTCGCGTGTATGCTACTGTATAACGATATTAACCCTGTCTTTTTAGTTATTAATGACCTCCGAGACATCACCGTTGTTGTCCTCCCGCTGGCTGAAATTTGGCATTTTCTTAGGTGTCATTGTGACAGTGCTGAGCTTTTTGGCGGCACTGGCCGTGGCCGTAGTTTGGAAATTCTATTGGCCGACATCGGTTAGCGTCGAACAGGTTTCTATTGAGCTGGATCCGCTACAGATCTCTGTTGTGCAATTACGTTGGCAGTCACCGCAACGGACGGCATGCTATATCGATATTGAGCAGCTTGATGCATCCCACATGCGCAAGTTTGTTGGCGACAAAGGACGTGGATTACGAATGCTGATCGATTCGGTATTTGTTGCCGAAGCTTGCTTGCAGGACACAGCTACTGCCGCAGGTAGCTCTGATGACTCATCACCGGCCGACGATGGCGGTGAGGGGGCCAGCATTGATTTGCCCCTGTGGTTGTCGTGGATTGAGCTTGATGTCACTCATCTGGTGGTGGAGCAGTGGGGGCGTGGTGAAGTTGCAGTCGAGATAAGTGAGAACGGTTTGCAGCTCCGTGGTTCTCTTTATCCTCAAACCAACCTGCTTACCGCGACGCAATCTCTGCCCACTTTGTTAAGTGAAGAGTGGCCAGTTGATCTTAATTTTCATTGGTCTCCCAACAAGGAAGTGATTTCACTGACGACCGGCTTAGCCGAGCAGTGGCAGCTGCAATTGGGAGGTACCCTGCAGCAAAGCGATGGGCTTAACTATCAGTTATCCGGTGCGTTGGATTGGTATCCGTCACCTAAGATCCATCTGCCGTTTTCTGTCTCGGGGGATGGAGACAAGCAAGTGTTGCAGATCAGCCAAGCAACGCTGGCTAATCAGCCTTCGCCGTTGTTGGTTGATAGCGAAATTGAACTTGATTGGCCCAACTATGAGTTGGCACTAGAGGTATCGACAGATCTGAGTGCCGATTTAAGTGCGACTCAGCCGGTGGTCGTTACGCTGACCAGTATCGGTGATCTGCAACAGGTGTTGCCGAAAGACGAGTTGACGGGACGCAAGGCGATCCCATTATCCGGTGAGCTTAATGCACGTTATCAACAGCTCAAGCCTAGCCATAATCAGGTGAACTTGACGGAGCCAGCCATGATCGCAGAGCTGACCGCGCCGTGGACGTTGACGCTTAAGCCGTTCTCCGTGGAGTTGTTGCCTAAGGTAATCGTTACCCAATATGGGGCAAGTGATAACGATGAGAGTGCCGAGGAGCCTGCCGCTTCTCAGTCCGTTCTTTCCGCCGAATTTTCTGGCCAGTTACAGGTGAATAACGAACAGGCGCAGACGAAACTAACTGGGCAGATCCAACATCCATTATTGGCAAACAATCAGCAGCAATTTGATGGCCAGTTGAGCTTTGCTGATATGGCGTTGCTTGGGCACTGGCAGAGCAGTGGGGTGCTAGCGGATACGCCGCTGCGTTATCAGTTGTCTACCCAGCTGGCGGGTGACACCAAGCAGTTAGTATTCATTGTCGATCAAGGAGAGGCGCAGTGGCAGGGGGTACTACTCGGGGAGCAGGCCGAGACGGTGACGGTAAGCATACAACCCGATAGCCGAGGGATGTTTGATCTTGAGAAAAGCTCACTGCTTGCTGCGATTGACCTGGCCATTGCTCACCCCTATGGCGCTGATGCCGAGCAGCCCGCATCCTTGAATATTGCCCTGGAGACTGAATTGGCAAGCGCTCGCGTGGCAGGTATCGCCTCATTGGTATCGCCGTTAACCTATCATCAAGATGCCGTGTCGGTGAATGGCCACAGCATGGCGGAGGTGCGCTTAGATGGACTGTTATCTGCCCCAGAACTGATGTTGCATCGTTTTGACCTGTATGCGGATATCGAAAAGCAGGCATCAATGACTGAGCATGAACCTACTGCTGGCGCTAGCAAGCCCTTTGTCTTACGGCAATTGCATAGTCAATTGGCGACGCCGTTTGCGCTATTGCCACAGCCTGAGACGGCTTGGTTGCAGCTCAACAGCAGTGCCACCTCGGCGCAATGGGGCTTAGATCCGCTACCTTTGCCGCAGGTGTCTGCGCGGTTAAAGCCGTATGACTTGAATCAGCCTATCGACATTCTCGTCGACTACTCGGCCAGTCCTGTGGCTGATGCACTGCAACAGGCATTTAGCCTTGAGTCTCCGCAGGCGTTGCCGCAAACCATCGCCGGGCAGCTGGTGCTTGCAGATAATCGTGGCCAGGTTTCGATAAACGCGCTTGATATCACGCCGTTTGCACCCTTGATCGACCCTGTTCTTACCTTACGTGACGGGCGATTCAGTGGCGAGTTTAAGGCGCTGAATATTTTGCCAGTGGTAGAGGAGGCTGGGGAGCCGGTGCAACCGATAGCGCCAGCGCCAGAGATTGATGGCAGATTTACCCTGTCAGAGGTTAGCGGTGAATACACGGGAATGCTGTTTGAGCAGGTTGATATAACTGCAACTGAGTTTACGACGACTCTCAACGACGCGCTTGTTATTAATGCGCAGGGGCAGATGAAAGCGGGGGAGGTGTATACCGGTGTATCAATGCAACAAGCAAGCACGGATTGGGTATTTGAACAATCTGCTGACATGCAAAAAGCCGTGGTGACAGATCTCAGTGTTGATCTGCTTGGTGGTCATGTGACGGCGCCGAAGTTAAGTTATCCGTCGCAGCAGTATCAAGCGGTGTCGGTTAGCGGGTTGGATCTGCAACAAGCTGCTGCTTTGCAATCAGAGCCAGTGGTGGCATTGAAAGGTAAGCTAGATGCCATGTTACCGTTGCAGCTTTCTGAGGCAGGCGTGAGTATACAGAACGGCCGTTTGGTTAATCGGGGCATGGTTGATATTGTGGTTAGCGACCCGAAGGTGATTGACCAATATGCGCTAGCTAATCCGTCGCTTGCTTTGGTGTTAAATAACCTGAAGCAGATGCAGGTTAATCTGCTAAGTGCCGATATCTCGATGCAAGCTGATGGTCTGGCGGATATTAAAGCGGTTGTCCATGGTCGCAATCCGAACGAAACCAGACCGATACATCTGAATTATAGCCATCAAGAGAATCTGTATGAGCTGTTAAAAAGCCTACGAATGGGCGATAGTTTCCGCAAGCAGATAGAGCAACAGCTTGAGAAATAACTTTGGGACTAGCTAAGTAACTAGCTATCTAATTAACTAACGATGGGAGCAGTCAGACCATCGTGGCAAAGGAGCCAGTATGAATAGACAACGCCTGATCATCATGGGGTGTTTGTTAATGTTCGCCGCCGCATGCACGCCAAGGGTGGAGCTCGCCGCCCCTGAGAAGCCAATAACCATCAACCTTAATGTCAAAATCGAGCACGAGATTAAGGTTAAAGTCGATAAAGAGCTGGACGATCTGTTCAGTGACGATTCAGATTTATTCTAAGGAGTTCATTATGATTAAACGGATATCTATGGGGTTGTTAGCCCTGCTGTTGAGTGCTTCAGTGTTTGCCGCCATAACGCTGGACGCAGCTAAATCTCAAGGCTTGGTCGGTGAGCAATTAGATGGTTACCTGGGGGTTGTCGTAGCGTCAGATGATGTGTCTGCACTTGTCACCGATATTAATGCTAAACGCCAGCAAGCTTACGCAAAGATTGCCAAGCAAAACCAGCTGACGTTAGAACAGGTCGCGGTGTTGGCTGGGAAGAAAGCGATTGATAAAACCCCGTCAGGGCAGTTTATTCAGGCTGCCGATGGTACCTGGATGAAGAAGTGATTTTTCATCGCTAAACCTTCTCCCATTATGGGAGAAGGTTTGCATCATACTCTTTCGGTTCTGACCTTAACGAGCCTGTGACAAAGCGTTTACCCAAAGAACTTTTGCCACGCCACATATGAAAAAAACAGCAGTGTGATAAGCAGCATGCCATTGTATAGCATGCTGTTTTTGTCTGACTTCATCCCTTTTTGGTTATTGAAGTAGAGCAGCGCGATGGCCAGAAATGGCATAAAGAAAGTGCCAAATACTGAATAGATTTTCTGCACCTCTTTAAAGCTTACCCAGAGGCTCATGATCGGGAGCAGCGCCAGGGCTAACTGAAACAGTTGGTAGCTGGATCTGTCTGCTAACTTGGTCGTCTGCTCTTTGCCTGCTGGCGTTAAGTGTTTAACTAGATCCGCAAACATATAGGGCACCGCCTGCCAAACGCCCAGCAAGCTACTAAAGATGGCGAAGAAGCCTCCCACCAAAAACATCCATTTACCCGTCGTGCCTAGTGCGGTTTCCAGACTGGCAGCGAGGTTAATGATAAGGCCACTGCCTTTACCTTCAACCGAGACCGTACTGCCGATAATCACCATCGACAGGCCAAACAGAATCGTTACGGCATAGCCCACCAATAAGTCGATACGGCAGGTAGCAATATCTTCTCGTGAGATACGCTGTTTTTCACGGATCCAGTAGCCGTAGGAGAAGATTGTCAGTGTGCCGCCGACACCACCAATAAGCGCGACCGTCCAGGTTAACCCTTTGCCATCAACATCTGGGATCGAGGGGATAAATAAACCTGATAGCACTTGGGTGTTGCCGGGCCAAAGGATAAGCGCGGTGGTAAAGACTATCAGCACCATAATGGCGACCGAGAAGCCCATGATTTTTTCAAACAGGGCAAAGTTGCCGGCTCTGACCAATAACAACCCCAACAGACTGCAGGTAATACCAAACACAATTTTTCCAGTGCCTGCGCTAAACACCGGGAACAGCGCATGCATCGCCACACCGCTGGCACTGATCAGCGCCGAGCCAACAAAGAAAGACCAGAGTACGAGGTAAGCAAGAAAGATATAAACAAAAGGTTTGCCAAAGCGCTGGGCAAAACCGTCGATCAGGCTGTCACCATTGACCAATTGCCAACGGGCGATCCCCTCGGTTAAAGCGAACTTCAGCAGGCCACCTAATACAACCGCCCATAATACGGCGACCCCCAGGTGGCTACCGGCAAACCCTGCGGTGGCTAAGTCTCCGGCTCCAACGCCGGTGGCTGCGATAAGCAAGCCGGGAAGGATGATAGAAAGTGTTCTCTTGTCCATGTTATCTGCGCCTTCTAGACACTCTTTTATTATTCCTATCTTTTCAGTGTGCTAGTAACACCGGTCAGAGGCAATCCTAACCCCGTCAAAGTGGTGCTTGTGGTCACAATAATCTTGATAAAAATTAAGGGGGTAATGGGGTGGTATATCGACAGAGTTTAGGCAAGCGGGAGTCTACGCATATCACAACGCGATTGTTTTACACTTTTTATATTGCCGTTAATGGGCTAGGTTGAGAACAAATAATTATTAGAATCGCAAGCATATGAGTCAAGCAGTTACCTGGTTAGTGGCGGATGATCATCCGTTGTTTCGGCAAGCGATTATGGAAAGTCTGAAGCCAGCCTTTCCCGATGTTGAGTGGCTTGAGGCGGAAAACGTGGAGCAGCTAGAGCGGCGCCTGAATATGCCGCAAGAGATCGAGTTGCTGTTGTTGGATCTGAAAATCCCCGGTGCCCATGGCTTTTCTACGTTGATCCATATGCGCAGCCACTACCCTGATCTGCCGGTGGTGATTGTTTCTGCATACGAAGATCTCGACACCATACAACGTGCCATCCAATCCGGTGCCAGCGGTTTTATCCCTAAATCATTGTCAGCAAAAGCGATGGTTGCAGCGGTACAAACTGTGCTCGACGGTGGCATCTCTGTGCCCGACAAGGGTACTTTGAAACCGAAAGGTCATGATGCTGACGATATGGTTGAAAAAGTTGCTTCACTGACGCCGCAGCAATACCGCATCCTGATGATGTTTGCTGAAGGTTTATTGAACAAACAGATAGCCCCTGAACTGGAAGTTTCTGAGGCGACGGTCAAAGCGCATGCGACTGCTATCTTTAAAAAGCTTGGCGTTACCAACCGCACGCAGGCGGTGATCGCCCTAAGTCATCTGGACCTTGATAAGGAAACGACAGGCCTATAGATGATTGACATCGCTAAGGCGAAAATAGTGCCTCAGTTTGCCCGCAGATAGTCATGTGCGGCTATGAATTTTACTTCGCCATGCATCGTTAAATATGGTTAGCGATGCATGGCCGCTAATGCCTCATCTGTTTTATCTCAATCTTCCTTTTTGCATTCAGAAATACTCGGCCTTTTAACATCATCAGGTTTTTCTTCCGTTCTATTTAAACTGGAAGGTGCAGCCGTCATTACGGCTTCGGTCGCGGGATTTTCTAAGATCAGGCATTGCTGAGTTCTGTATTCCTTTTGTGTTTTAACTAATTCACTGATCAATTGCTTTCTTCTGAAAAAGTCATTTTCGACTTCCAGTGACAGTTTGATTGATTTTATCTGCTCAAATAGTTGAACACATCGATTCTTTCCTTTGGACTTAACTTGTATAACAAAGCCGTTGGCCGCAGAATCCGTCACTGAAATAATCAGATCTTCACTTTCGTCTTCAAATTTTTCACCAGCCCTTAATGCTGTCGGCGTTTTTAAATAGACCTCTGTCTCTCCCTGTACTTCATAAACAATGACCCCTTCGCTTACTATTCCTTGAGAAACCGCACTACTGCCATCGTATTCATCTATCGCAAGCCGACATTCAACTAAAAAATGACCCGGGCCGTTTTTTGACTCAATTCTGACGGCGGTAGCTCGCCATGAGGGGGCCGGCTGAAATAGGGAGACAGCGTGCAGCGTGTAATTTTTTGTTTTGCCTAATGGGTGAACTTTAATGGCATTGCTACTTAGCCAACCCATATGGGATTTTGTGTGTGCTGACGGGTGCGTGCCGCAGCCACATGCCATCACATCAAAGCGATTGAGCTGGGGGGAGACATTATATAGATCACCAAAATAGGTGACGATATGAAGCACTTCCATTGCCCACACGCCTATATTTTGCGTTCGACCCAGTTCTCTATCATCGAACATCGCGACCCTGGCGAAGTCCGAAACGCCATTGACTGCTGCACCGCCCATCCAGGCAAATCCGCCTCTATGTGGCCCAGTTGAGTGTGGCAAGACCGCTACCGCTAGGTCATACCCGTGATTGGGGGGAAGGGAATTCAGCGCGGCACCCATGGTGTCGTCATCACTGGCTTCAACGACCGGAAACACCGCTCCCTCAATGTGTGCTCTGCCGGACGACATGATTTGCAGGTAACGTTGTAATGAAAGGTCTAAACCTGATGCGGCGTCAGGGTCATAGAAAGCGCGGGCTTGGATTAGCTCAGTCCAGTTGGCTGGGGGTTCAAAATCAACTTGATTGTTCCAAACCGGTATAAACGCAATTCGACGAACACCATTCCATGTTTTAATCATCTTCCTATGTCCTATGGAAATGTTGAATAATTTCAATAGGATTAAACAATTCAAAGAGCTAGACAGTATATTTAGACGGCAACAAGTGGAGTAAAGAACTACAAATAAATTTAATCTTCACCTGACCTTTTGTGAGTTGAAAATATATTGAATATGACGCTGTCTTTAGTCTAATGCTATTCACGAGACTACCATTTGACGTGGGCGCTACAGGGTCAGTATAGGTGCTGGTATAGGGTTAACTAATAAATATTATGATTATAATTTTTGTTTAGATGTAACTTGTTGAAAGACATTGCGAAGAAAATGGTACATCTTAAAGTTTTCTAAAATTAGCCGTTTCTAAACATTCGCCATGCTATCAATAAACGCCTACAATACGCGCCAATCACGCTGCTAGAGCTTTACCCTTATGAACCGCAAAAAGAAGATAAATGAAACGCTGAAGAAGCGCCTGAAGCGCAAGGTTGATCGGCAGAAGAGTACCAATAAGCCGAGATACATCTCCAAGGCTGAAAGGGAAAAGTTGGCATTAGCTGAAGCGTCTGCCACAGAACAGAGTTCATCTAGCGCGGCTGATGTGGCTGATAGCAGTGACAATGCCGAGCCATCGGCAACAGATTAAGCGGCTCTTCGATATACCATCTATTGACGATTGAGATGGCCGTCGCCCTAACGGCACGGCTGACCATCTCGGTGCTATTTAAACGGTATTGGTGTGGTGACTACTGCTTATAAACCACGCCACCTTTCATGACAAAGCTGACGTTTTCAACGGTCGATATATCGCTTAGCGGGTTGCTGTCAACGGCGATGATATCGGCATACAGCCCTGGCTTAATCTCGCCTACATCAGCTTGCCAATTCAGCAGCTCTGCGGGTTTTATGGTTGACGCTTGCAGGGCTTGTATCGGTGTCATACCGAATTTCACCATGCGGGCTAGCTGTTTACCGTTGTCGCCATGGGGGTAAACACCTGCATCAGATCCTAAAACCACAAAGGCGCCGGCTTTTACTGCCTTGCTAAAGCTTTGACGTTGAATAGTGCCGACTTCTCGCTCTTTATTTAGGTTCTCTTCTGGTACGCCGTTGGCGGCACCTTCGGCAAGGGTGTATTCGGTATTGTAGATATCCATCGACAGCGCAGTGCCTTTAGCCTTGGCCATGGCGATGGTCTCTTTGTCGAGAAAGCTGGCATGTTCAATGGAGTCTACGCCGGCTTCAATGGCAAAACGGATCCCTTCGGTACCATGGGCGTGTGCAGCAACGATGCGACCATGAGTGTGGGCTTCATCCACGATCGCTTTCATCTCTTCCAATGTGTACTGGCGTTGGCCAACGACAGTCCCTTTGGAAAATACGCCTCCAGTGGCGCAAAACTTGATTAGGTCAACACCATACTTTACGTTGCGACGAACCATCTGGCGTACCGCCCAAGGACCATCGGCAACACCATCACCTTTTTGCTCAAATGAATGGTTGAGCACGTTGTCATCACAATGGCCACCGGTAATGCCTAGCGCAGGGCCCGATACTGCCATTCTTGGTCCCGGCACTTCTCCGGCATTTATCGCGTTACGCAGTGCTACGTCCTGAAAATCACTGGCGCCAACATCGCGCACGACGGTAAAACCCGCCATCAATGTTTTTTGCGCATTAACCACGCCACCAATGACGGCGCGGTGGGGGGACTGAAACAGTGGTGCGTAGAAGTTGTTATCCAACGTGCCCATCAGGTGGGTGTGCATATCCATCAAGCCGGGTATCAGGTATTTGTCTCCCAGATCGATGAGCTTGGCATCTTTCGGTAGCGTGGATTTATCCGCCGTGATCGCCGTAATTCGTTCATCTTGAATAACGATATAACGCTGTTTTAGTAGCTTGCCACTGCGCACATCGAGCATATGGTCTGCGGTGAGTACGGTGGTTGCCGCGTCTACAATGCCGGATATAGCACAACTTAGCGCCAGCATGATCCCTGTGACTGTTTTGCATTTCATAAATGAACTCTCTCTGGAATGTTTTTAACTTATTGTTTTAATTAGCTGCTTCGTTCTATTTACGACATCAGTTGCAGGCAGCTTCGTTTCAGCATGCCATGGGGAGGCAAGGTTGGGAATGGCTAATATGCTGGATCTTTGAGAGTGAGTGATGGGTTTGATTACGCGATGGGTGGCCAAACTGATGTTTGGCCTATTGCTGGATTCATGGGACGAAAAAACTAAGGTCTAATCTTAAATTTATATTGAGTTTCAAGTCTGCGAAGTAGACCGAGAGATCTCCAATCACCTGTATCTGCTGCTTTTCTACATGCATCTCTAGCCTCCCAAGGTTGGGCATTTACAATGTAGTGGTAGCATAGGTTTTCCAGATCATATTTCTCCTTCTCAGTCCATTGATGCTCTGCTTGCCTGATGGCAAGTTGTTCTATTTCCAACTTATTTAGAATTATCGGTGTCCGCCAAGCGCCAGCTTTAGCTGCTTTTAAGCATATATCTCTGGCTTTGAGTAATTGTTCTTTATTAACGTGGTATTCGCATGCAGCAGCCATTTGGTACAAATAACTGGGAGAGCTGATGTCATCGGTCTCGCCAGAGCTATTTGCTGCCGCATAGCCAGATAGTGACATCGCTAGCGATAAAACGATTGCACGTCTTTGCATAGGTTGCCGCCTTAGTTGGTTACATTAGTACTAGGCATGGGGACTTGAGGAAGGTGCAATATGAAATCGGCTCCATTTACGCCTCCACTGCTTTTAAAGAAAAAGCGCTTTTGATGTAATTGCTTTTGAAAGACCCAACTATGTTCGCTGTCTTCAGATGCTTCGTTGTCGCACTGAATTCGGGAAGTGCAATTAATTCCTCCGGCCAGGTCGATAACAATGCTGTGAGCACCAACTTGAGATAGAAGATTCTTTACGCCATAACCCAAGAAAGGGTCTGTTATGGCATGATAGTGGTTCATAAAAGCAATGATCTTTCCTGATGACAGAGTGTATTTTTGGATGATTGCGGTCATATGCTTGTTTCTGTTCAAGTGTTCTTCTTTTCCAGGGTTGGAGTTATCAATAAAGTGCTTATAGGGCATATCTAGGCCAACAATGGTTATCCCCATGCTCTGTGCTGCTTTCATTAGGTCAACGTAATAGCCTTTATTGCTGTAAAAGTACTCTTCCAGATGTGCGTAAAGCTCGGTTGCATGAGCGCCACTTTTTGAATACGCGGCTAATTTTTCATTTAGGTCAGATGGAAACTCTTCCATACCTAACTGGTTAAATCCCAGCTTTTTTAGTTGTTGAATGGCCTTGATTACTTCATGGGAGTGCGCACGATTCCAATGACCCGCTTCAGCGATGATCACGATTTTGGTAGATGGCCGAACCATCATGCGGTAGAGATTTTTATTAGGTGCAGAAAAAACGATATCGTTAGAGAGTGGTGGCTTGTTCATCTGTACATCCTTATACAGTAATCAATTGAGTTTTAAGTGATAATAGCATCCACGTAGCATGGTTTTATAACTGATGGAGAGTAAAAATACTACTATTTATGACGTTCTTGCTGGCTCTTCTCTTAGGAAGTTTATGGGCCTCTTTTAAGACTCTTTTGCTATGTAGAAGCATCATCATGTGAAACCACCAGCAAGCGAGATACCAGTGCGCGCAGCTTCGCTGGCTTAATCATTTTGCGCATAAAATGATAACCCTGCTTTTCCGTTTTCTGTGCTAATCCCGGTTCGCCAGCGGCGGTGATCAGTACGCCGGGTACGATAACGTCGGTATGTAGGCGGATCTGATCCATCAGGCTCAGGCCGTCCATCTCCGCTTCAAGTTGGTAATCGACCAACATCAGTTGCGGTGTTTGTTCGCTGGCGAGCGCGATGGCCTGTTTCGGGTTGTCGGCCTGTAGTACGTGGCAGCCCCAGCCCTCTAGCAGGGCGGTCATACCTTGCAGTACGGCGGGTTCGTTGTCGACACAGAGCACGGTCGCGCCAGCAAGCAGGTCTGCCACCGATGTGCTGGGAACAGCGGTTGCCATTTGCGATGGTGTTTGTTTGCTGCAGATCGGCACTGTGATGGCGAAGCAGCAACCTTGCTGTGGTTGTGAGCGTAGCGTTATTGTGTGCTTCATCAGCCCGGCCATCCCTTTGGCAATACTCAGACCCAAGCCTAAGCCACTGTCTGCCAACGTCGTATTCTGCTGTTGCACGCGAGTGAAGGGCTCGAAGATTGAGCTCTGCAACTCTTTCGCAATGCCGGGGCCATTGTCTATCACCTGGATCTGCAGCTGCTTGCCTTGGCGGCGAACGCCGAGCAACACTTTGCCACCGTGGGCATAGCGAAACGCGTTACCTAATAGGTTTTGTAAGATCCGGCGTAGCATTTTGGCATCTGTGGTCACTGAGAGTTGTGACGGCACATGGCGGAAATCGATCTGGTATTTGCAGGCGAGCGCAGAAAATTCGGTGACCAGTGAAGACAGCAGATCGACTAAAGAGGTACAGCTCAGTTGTGGTTTAAGCTTGCCGCTCTCTATCTGAGCGACTTCGACTAAATCCTGCAGCAGAACACTGGCATTACCTAAGGATTGTGTCAGCTTGGTCATTAATTCCAGCTGATCTTCCGACAGGGTATGACGCTCCTGCAATGCCGAGGCAAATAACCGCGCAGCTTCTAAAGGTTGCATCAGATCGTGGCTCACTGCTCGCATATACTGGCTTTTATTGGTGTGAGCGCGTTCCGCTATCTTCTTTTGCTGCGCCAGTTCTTGGTTGGCTGATTCAAGTTGCGAGGTTCGTGCTTGTACGCGCTGTTCCAGTACTTCGTTTGCCGCTTTGAGGAAGTTCTCCGCCCGACGGAAATCGGTGATGTCACTGAAGGTCATAACAAAACCGCTATTGGGCATCGGATTGCCCTGAATGCGGATCACGCGGCCATTGGGCAGTTGCCGCTCTGAGGTATGGGGGGTACGTTGGCTTAAGTGATAAAGTCGTTTCTTGATCTGTTGTTCGATATCTCCGTCACCACAGAAACCGCGCTCGGCATTGAAACGGATCAGTTTCTCGACCGGTTGCCCCACCTTCAGCAGCTCGTCAGGATAGTTAAAGAGATCGATATAGCGTTGATTCCAGGCGACCAGACGCAGGTGTTCATCGATCACCGAGATCCCTTCTCCTGCGTTATCGATAGCACCTTGCAGCATCGCCTGGCTGAATTGCAGTCGTTCACTGGAGGCGTCTTCGACAAATCTCGCAACGTCATCCACTAACAGCTCCCGCCCCTCGATCAACGAGTTCAGTAGCAGGCTGGCCGAAGAGCTGCCCATGACGCCAGCCAGCAGACGTTCGGTATGATTCAACCAGACTTGCGGTTGTTTTAATTGCTCTGCGGGGAGTTGTAACTTCAGGTCAGCAAAGCTTTGCAGGGCTTTTCTTTCGCCGATAAAACGTGCCGCTAATGCTTGTAGCTCACGGCGAGTCACCTGCTTGTGTTTTGGCGTGTCACCCGTGGCTTCATGGTGTTCTAAGAATTGGCCGATCTGGATCCGTTCGATCACGTTGGGACGACTGATTTGGCTACCTAACCATAAACCAAACACATTCAACATCAGGCTGATCAGGGTCACCGAGGCCGCGGAGTCAGTGGCTATGCCCATGGGGTCCTTCGGGATCTCGATCCAGCCGAAGTGGGGAAATACCAGTAGCGTGAGCCAACAGCCTAAGCCAAGGATTAAACCCAAGGTCACCCCTGTGCGATTAGCTTTTGGCCAGTAAAAAGCGGCCAACAAAGCGGGTGCCAGCTGGGCTAAGGCACCAAAGGCCATGTTACCTAAGGTGGCTAGTGTATCCGGAGGAGACAGGTAGTAGGCAAAGTAGCCGAGCACGATCACCGCCACGATCAATGAGCGGCGCAGATTCAGTAAGCCGCTACTGAATTGGTTAAAACTGTCATTGCGGGAGTTATCGCCGCGACGGAATAGCAGGGGCATCAGCAGTTCATTACTGATCATGGTGACCAGTGCCAACACGGAAACGATCACCATGGAGCTGGCCGCGGATATGGTGCCGAGAAACGAGAGAATGATTAGATTGTCTGCGCCGATGACGCTGGGTAACAACAGTGCATAACTGTCTGGTGCGACATTGCTACTTAGCAACGCCTTACCAGCAAGGCCAATGGGGATGGCAAACAGCGCAAAGACCAGCAGATAGAGGGGAAATAGCCAGCGCGAGCTGCGGGTGTCTCTTGGCGAGCGGCACTCAACCACCATCACCTGAAATTGTCGCGGCAAACAGAGGAATGCCGCCATCACCATCACCAACGAGGCCATGAATGAGGGCAGTTGCGCTGACAGGTCGATATTGTCGATGCTTTGTTGGGCGACCCGTTGCACGTCGATGCTGGGGCTGTCCAGCAGCAGAAAGATGGCGATGCCGCCGACGATAATGAACGCGCCTAATTTAAGTAGCGATTCAAAGGCGATAGCCAGCATCAAGCCCGGATGACGTTCGGTGACCGAGATATTGCGCAGGCCAAAAGCAAGCGTGAACCCTGCTAGCAGGCTAACCACAACCAGTGCGGCAAATTGCGGTGATGCTGAGTCAGGTGCCACGGTCAGCCAGCTTTGTACAATGGCCTTAATCTGCAGCGCGATGTAGGGGGTGGTACCGAACAGAGCAACCACGGTGACTAACATAGCCACCGGCTGTGATTTACCAAACCGCGCCGCGATAAGATCGGCGATGGAGGTGATACGCAGTTTGTGGCTGACGCGGATCATCCGCTGGATCAATGGCCAGGCAAACAGAAACAGCAGTATGGGTCCTAAATAGATCGGCAGATGCGCCAGCGGATCGGTAGAGGCCTGAGCCGCTGTGCCAAGAAAGCTCCAGGATGAACAGTACACAGTGAGTGATAAGGCATAGATGATGCCGCGCCACTGGCCACGAAAAACAATAATCTTTTTATCGCCGAGATAGGCCAGTAAGAACAGCAGGCCGATATAGCCGATACTAAAAAGAAACAGCAGCCAGTCTGAGAGTTGATGATCGGGTATTGGGTGATCAGGCATCGGCGTTGGTTATCACTTGTCGTGCATCAATGGTTATTATCTTGCTGAAAGTAAAGCAGAAACATCGGGTGCTTGCTGGTATCGATGACTCAATTGCGCAAAAAAGAGTTCCGCGCAGGCGATGGCGTCGGTTAATGCCTGATGGCCGTGATGGGCGGGCAGTTGGTAATCTTGCCGCAGTTCACTAAGGCGTAATCGATTGGGTGGTTGCTCGGGGTGGTGATAGCGCTGTATTGCCGCCGCCAAGTGCATGGTGTCGATCGCTGGAAGTGGCGGTACTAAGCCATATTCTGCCTGTAACGCTTGCCTGATGAACGCCAGATCCAGCTCTGCGTGGTGGATCAGCAGAATACGCCCCTCTGCTTGTTGCAGCAATTTCGGCAGCACTCCAGCCAATGCTTCACCGGCATTCACTGCGGTGTCAGTCAATTGATGGTGGACCGCGCTTTCACCTACTCCTCCTTTGGGTTGCACTATCCATTGTTGAGCGCCAGCAAGCTGTATACCTAAGTTGTCTATTGGCACGCAGCCGACCGATACGATTTCGCCCTTGTCCGGTGTCAGCGCGGTGAGTTCCAGATCCAGCGCCAGCAGTTTTGCCTCGGTAATATTGCCAGTGACCGCATCGGCAACCCCTTGGTAATAGTCCCGCAAGGGGGCGGGCAGCTGCGGGGATAACCGCTGACTTTGCCAACGAATCCAAGGCCGCCATAGCGCTAAGGGAAGCAGGTTCGCCAAGGCGTTCAACCGCGCCCTCCGGCAAATTTAAGCAAGATCGCCTGTTGGCAGCGGTCGAGCACGGCGAAGATATCTTTTAGCTGATGTTTATCGAATGGCGTTAGTTGGTCGACGGCCAAAAGATTGCCGCTGCTGCGCTGGTGCTGCAGATCGGTTTGTTGCTGTTGCTGTCTGAAGGTCAATAATCGTTGATAGCAGAGTGTCAGCTCATCTTTGTCTTGGCTGGACAGTTTACCCTGGTCGACAGCAGCCTCCAGGCGTTCGAGTGTTTGTACGGCTGGCGTACCAGAGGCCAAAGCATAAAGGCGGGCGACATCGGTGAGCAGTGAAAGCCCAGCTTTTTTCAGGTCAACACAGGCGCCTCGCAACGGATCTTTTTCGGTTTTTAGTTGGCCAAATAAGCCCAGTGGTGGGCTGTTGGCTGCAGCTACCTGTGCCAGCATGGCGAGGAACATCTGATTATTTTGGGTCTGCTTGGCGATCTGTTGGCTGAGAATGTCGGCTAACCCCATCTCACCAAACAAAGGGCGTAGGTCGAAGAAGATGTTTGATTTTAGCAATGCTTGTGGTGTGGGCTGCTGTAGCCACTTTTCAAATTTGCTTTGCCACTGCTTAACTGAGCCGCGCATCTCAGGGTTACTGGCCATAATATTGCCGGGGCAGGTGACCAAGCCACAGGCATTGAGGGCATCACACACCCAGCGGCACATCTCATCAAAATAGGCTGAATCACTTGCGCTGGGCTCCTGCGCCAGAAGCAGCGCGTTGTCTTGATCGCTGGCTAAGTGCAGCTCTTGTCTGGCGTGGCTACCAAAGACAACCCAACAATAGGCTTGTGGTGGTGGGCCAAAACGCGCTTCGGCTAATGCTAACAAGCGTTGTGTCACGCTATCGTATATTCCCGACAGTACAGCGCCGATGCGCTCGGGCTGGACATTGGCGGCCATCAGTTGGATCAGGAATTCTGGCATGCGTTTACAGCAACTAATTAGGCCTGCTAACTCGGTTTGCCGAGCGATCTCTCCGGCAATAAATATCGGTGATTGCTGCTGCAGTTGCATCAGATCGGTGGAGGTAATAATACCCACCAGTTGTTTGCCATCGATAATAGGCAGGTGATGTACCCGCTTTACCGACATCAGCAGTAGTGCGTCCATTACCTGCTGTTTTGCATCTACGGTATCGACGGGCGTGGACATCACCTGTTTGACTTGAGTGTCTGCTGGCAACCCCTTGGCGACTAAGCGGGCGCGAAGATCTCTGTCGGTAATAATGCCGAGTAGATGTCCGTTTTGCTGCACCGGCAGGCAAGACACGTGCAACTGGCTCATTAGATGAGCGGCTTGCTGTGCGCTGGCGTCGGGGCTGATGGTGACAGGCTCGCGGCGGATAAACTGCCGCAGTGACAGATTAAGTACCTGTTCCTGAATGGGGTTGTTGGCATGACGAAGGTAACGGGAGGAACTTTGCTGAATAAACTGCTTAAATACGCGATGCTCGGTCGCTAATGTTTGTGCATCCTGCTGAGAGAGGCGATATACCAGCGCATCTTCGACAATCGTTAGTTTGGCATCGTCGGGTAAGCCAGCCAAAGCCAGACCAAAACATCCACTTTCCTCCAGCTGATCGTAGAGCCGTAAATGCTTATCGGTTATCTTGGCGATGCCAGTACGAAGCCAGTAGATAGCCGGATCCTGCAATCGATCTGAGTGATCGCCAGCTTTTAGGTAGTGAATAGAAAATTGACTGACACAACGACGCAGCGCCTCGTCCGGAAGTCCCGGAAAAGGCGCTGCTTGTTGCATAAACTGGATGATCTCCGGAAACTGATCCGGGTCGTTCATCGCTGCTGCTCCTGACTCATAAGTTTAGTTATTGGCCTCAGCACTTCCCTGTGCCTGTTGGCTATTCAGTTACACCGTTTTTAGTGCGCGGTGGCTTCACCTGCACCTTTCGGGAAGCGGATGCTCTCCACCATATCCTGCACCTCTTGCGGTGTGGATTTAGTGATACGGCTGACCGCAATCGCTACAGCAAAGTTCAGTAACATACCCAGGGTACCAATGCCTTCAGGTGAAATACTGAATAACCAGTTTTCCGGCACGTTAGCGGCTGGGTTAATAAACTTAAAGTAGACGATATAGGCAGTAGTAAAGGTGATCCCTGCCAGCATGCCGCTGATGGCGCCCTCTTTGTTCATTGACTTAACAAAGATCCCCATAACGATGGCCGGGAAGAAGCTACTGGCGGCCAAGCCGAACGCGAAGGCGACCACCTGTGCGACAAATCCCGGCGGATTGACTCCAAAGTAACCGGCGACACAGATAGCCGCGGCGGCTGCCACTCGGGCGGCGAGCAGCTCTTGTTTATCGGTAATGTCTGGCATCAGGTTTCGTTTCAGCAGATCGTGGGATATCGACGTTGAGATAACCAGCAGTAATCCCGCCGCCGTCGATAGGGCGGCTGCCACACCACCGGCCGCAACCAGCGCTACCACCCAGTTCGGCAACTGAGCGATCTCTGGATTAGCCAGCACCATGATGTCGCGGTCGATCTTCATCTCGTTGCGTTCATCACCAGCGTAAAACATTTTGCCGTCACTATTTTTATCATCCCAACTGATCAGTCCGGTCTCTTCCCAGTTCTTAATCCAGGAGGGGGCTTCACTGTAGTTGGTACCTTGGGCTTCAGGACCATTGATCGTGGTGATCATGTTTACCCGAGCAAAGGCGGCAATGGCGGGGGCCGTGGTGTACAACAAGGCGATAAAGATCAACGCCCAGCCGGCACTGATGCGGGCATCTTTTACTCTAGGCACCGTAAAGAAGCGCACGATCACATGGGGTAGTCCAGCGGTACCCACCATCAACGCCGCGGTAATAAAGAACACGTCGATGGTACTTTTCGTCCCCTCCGTATACGCGGCGAACCCAAGTTCGGTGGACAAGCCATCGAGTTTGTCCATCAAGTAGACCCCAGGCTCAGACGCTAATTCGGCTCCTAGACCTATCTGCGGAAGAACGGTGTCGGTCATCATGATGGAGATAAATACCGCGGGGACCAGGTAAGCAAAAATCAGTACACAGTATTGTGCTACTTGGGTGTAGGTGATCCCTTTCATACCACCGAGTACGGCGTAGAAGAACACGATACTCATGCCGATGATCACCCCAAGCGTGATATCCACTTCAAGAAAGCGGCTGAATACCACACCGACGCCACGCATCTGCCCGGCGACGTAAGTGAAGGAGATGAAAATGGCGCAGATAACAGCCACGGTGCGAGCGGTTTGGGAGTAATACCTGTCACCAATAAAGTCCGGCACAGTGAATTTGCCGAACTTACGTAGGTAAGGTGCTAAGCAGAGGGCTAATAGCACATAACCACCGGTCCAACCTAATAGGTAAACCGCACCGTCATAACCCATAAACGAGATTAACCCCGCCATAGAGATAAACGACGCCGCGCTCATCCAGTCTGCCGCGGTGGCCATACCATTTGCTAGCGGATTTACACCGCCGCCAGCTACGTAGAACTCTTTGGTTGAGCCAGCTCTGGCCCATATAGCAATGCCGATATAGAGGGCAAATGACAATCCAACCAGAATAAAAGTCAGTACTTGAATATCCATGTCCGTTTACTCCTCGTGAACGCCAAATTTTTCGTCTAGCTTGTTCATCTGCCAGACATAGACAAAAATCAGTGCCACAAAGACATAGATGGCGCCTTGCTGAGCAAACCAAAAGCCCAGTTTGACCCCGCCAATGCGGAACGCGTTGAGTTGATCAACCAATAAAATGCCGAAGCCATAAGAGACTACAAACCAGACGCCGAGTAACCCCAGCATCAGTTTCAGGTTGGCTTTCCAATAGGCCGTTTTGGCCTCGTCCGATTCAAATGCCATTCCTTCCCCCAAAATTATTATCATCTTCTAGCAACCACGTTGTGCGGTCGCTTTTGGCAGTGAACCAAATCTAGACCTTGGAATGAAAACGGGGTATTGGACTTTAGTCGAAGAGGTAAAAGTTGAGTGTTGTTGCCGGATATGATTGATAGGTAAGAGACTTGTTTGCCGCGCGCCTAGTGGGTTGCGTTCGCTTTTCTATTTATGCTTTGTTCCCAAAGAGCTGACCGCACTACTGAACGCGTGTTGCGACTGATTATCAATAAAATCTAAAAACTGATTCTGGAATATTGTTCATTTTCAATAGACCGACTCGTAACTAACCTTATCGCTGTACTCACAACTATCGCCACCGATAACCAGTTAAGGGAAAGATTATGAGTTACCAAGGCTTTACTACATTCAATGCGGTCGCTGACAGCGGCATTCTTACTGTCACATTCGACTTCGGCCCGGTTAACGTGCAGGGGCAAGAGATGCTGGCCGATCTGAATACGCTGGCGCTGCGCTTAGAGCGTGACCGCGATATCAAGGTGGTGGTGTTTCAGTCGGCTAACCCGGATATTTGGGTGTGTCATTACGACACCAACCTGCTGAAAGAGATGTCGACAGAGGCGGTGTCTCGCGATGAAGCAAAGCTATTGGATCTGCAAGCGGTGCTGGAGCGGATCAGTAAACTACCACAGGCCACCATTGCCAAGCTGGAAGGATATGCCCGTGGTGGCGGTCACGAGTTTGCGCTGGCTTGCGATATGCGCTTTGCTGCGCGGGGCAAATACAAACTGATGCAGATGGAAGTGGGTATGGGCATCTTGCCTTGTGGTGGCGGAGCATCACGTATGGCACGCCAGGTTGGTTTGGGCCGCGCACTCGAAATTATCCTCAGTGCCCGTGACTTTAGCGCCGACGAAGCCGAAGCCTATGGCACCATCAACAAAGCACTGGAGCCGGACGAGATCGGCGAATATGTCGACACCCTGGCTAAGCGCATTGCACAGTTCCCAGCCGAATCAATTAACGCCTGTAAGCAAGCGGTGTATGAGTCTATCGATAAGCCGATAGCAGAAGCGCTGAAAGCGGAAGCCTACTGGCTGTATCAGGCCACCAGTAAAACCGCCGCAATTAAGCGTTTTACTGTTGCAGATGAAAAAGGGCTGCAGTTTGATATCGATAATCAGCACAACTGGCCAGATTTAGTGATGCAGGTTCAGGATATCAACTAAGTTAAACAGGCTTGAACGGTGCGATCCGCGCACCGTTCGACACCGTAGGATTAAAGAGAGAACGCAACATGCAGAAAACCATATTGATTACCGGCTCGACCGATGGCATTGGCCTAGCCACGGCCAACATGCTGTTGGCACAGGGCCACAGGATCCTGCTTCATGGCCGAAATGCCGACAAACTCAATAAGGTAAAAACCGAACTGGCCGCGCAGGCCGTGAATAACGGCTCGGTAGCGGGGTATGTGGCCGATCTTTCTGATATGGCAGGTGTGGAAGCGCTGGCCACTGCCGTTGCCGCTGACCTAACGGCAAAGCATCAAACATTAGATGTACTGATTAACAATGCTGGCGTGTTCAATGTGCCTAACCCTATGACGCCTGCTGGGTTAGATGTCAGGTTTGTAGTGAACACCCTGGCACCCTATCTGCTCACCCAGAAGCTGTTACCTGTGTTGGCGAAACA
>NZ_SJXE01000014.1:0-53544 GCF_004336975.1 Corallincola luteus | reverse complement strand
GGAGCGAGACACAGGAAATACCACAGTTCATCGTTCTAATACGAGGGCTTGTTGCGGTTAGTATATGAATCCAAGCACTCTGACAGGGGCTTGATACGGGACACGAGTATAAGCAAGAGCTGTGTAAATTATAAGGCGATGAGGTCGACGCGCCTTCCTGTACAGAGTGTCACCCTACCCCATAGTCCAGAGTCCAAATAGTACGATCGACGTTGGCAGTCACACTTCTATTTTTTCGAATCTACAAGTTACCATCACAGGACTTTTTGCATCACCAGCAAAAATATCATCATCTGACTTTAATTTTATGGACCTCTCCAGTAGTCGAATGACTTTACTTACTTCTAGTTCATCTAATGTGGCAGAGCGAATAATAAGTTCCAGCGTTCCAGAGAAAAGTGGATTAGACGTTTTGTTTTCACCAAGACGTTGATAACCATACTTTCTCAAATAATACAGCGCTTCAGCCTCGCCAAATCTCACTAATTCGTCGATAGACCCCACATTCAACTCAATTTTAAGATCAATTTTTTCGTCGACGTTTATCTCTTCAAGAAATAATTCAGGCTTCTCTTCGAATTGTAGTTCCACGTCACCATCATTAGGTGAGATAGCTAGCAAACAGCGATAACCGAAGGTAACATCGTCTTTCATGTATACGACAGGAAAGAATGCGATGCCATCACAAACAAAAGATCTAGTTGTACCAACTAATAAAATATCACTAGGCATAGAATATGAGTAAATCAACTCGTTTGTATATTTATTCAGGCAGTAAATTTTAGCATCTCTTAAGTCAGCAGCAATAATATAATCACCACAGACCTGAAGATGATTTATTCCCCTAGAGTAAGTTGGCGGTTGAAATCTGCTTATATTTGAGTTGGAGACCAGACTTGTCACCTGTCCATCTTTTAGGTCAACGGTAATAAATCTATCATCAACAGCGTGAATGAGAACACCTTTATCAACCATAAGACAATCAAGCGTTGGATTAAATCCAAAGTCAAAATCAAGAGAAGTATGCCAGAATTCATCCCCACTAGTACTATTTAAAAAGAAAATATCTGAAGTTCTATCATTAATGGAAAAAACAAATAAAATCCCGTTATCACAATCAACACATCGATAATCTTCTATATCTGATGAAAATGAAAATTTTCGTTCCCACAGGAGCTCCATATCATAACTATAACAAGCCACAAGCCCTTTTCTTACAGTTAATATTTCACTTCTAAAGAAGTATAAAGCACCGTAAACTTCAATGAACTTTTCTTTAAGACTTTCATTGCACATTTTTATAATTCGACGACGAAACCTAGAATAGTATTCAACATATAAAACATAAGACTCAAACCTAATAACCTTAAGACTACTAAATGTATTCCCAGTTTTTTTTGCATGCTTAGATATTATTGCTAACACGTCAATAAGTGGGGCTAAATCCTTCTCACAGCTGTTAATCAAAGAAAAACTCTTCGAATCAACAAGAACGTTTTTACCAAGATTATCACTTTTAACTAAGTCGACATTATAAAAGCCTGAAAACGAGGATAGGGAAAAAATTAAACCATGGGCTCTAAATGTATTTCCAGACGATATATCTAACAGCTCCTTACCCGTATAGTCGGTTAAGGGATTTTCGACACATAGATCACCATATGTTAATTTCATTAGTTAACCTTAGCCGGCTGCAATATAAACATGCTATCTGAATTCCCAATAAACTTATCCACAAATTTTTCAAATAAATTATCGTTATAATGCGGATTAATACCTTTCATAACAGTTATGAACTCATCCTTAAAGGTTTCTCTTTCAACGACGCTACGTATTAAATCTTTAACCACTTTTGGCTCAACAATTTCTGTACCAGAATCAGCTGAAAAAAACCATTTCATCTCATTCCACTCTAGGTTACCAGATTCGATATCTATAAAATCTAAAAGCATCTGGCCGCCCTGCTCACTTTCCTCACCTGCAGCATTTTTTACTTTACCAAGGCTAATTTTGCTAGACAGACTGCGCTTGATCGTTGCAAGCGTCCACCCCTTAACCTCTTCTCTTACAAAGAAATCGACACTGCCATCGGCTTTCAATACAGCACAATAAATATCGTCAACTCGATTGCCTATCGGGCCTGCTACTATGCGCTTGTCTTCCAAACGAATTATGCGCCTACCATCATCCATCAACTCAAGAAAACGCAATATTTGGTGCGCTGAACCTTTAGCATCATCATACTCTGAGACAGCTCTATTGACTGTATCAAGCGCATAGCTTGGATCTAGACCGGAGAAGCACCTTGACCAAATCTTCTGACGCTTCAGGCGTTAATAAGCCATCGTCAATAGAACTTGAAAGACACCAGCCATCTCTAGATGAAAGCAAATAGTCACCTTCGAGTAAGATTGATTCAATAGCGCTAGCGCTAAAAAATGACTTGAGGCTTGTTAACGACCTCATTTCGGGATGATCTCGACAACGACCAGCTTTTCCGCATCCTTGATGAGCGTTCCTGCTAGATAATGACCCACCATAATGGCAGCCCACGTTCAGATACTTCTCTGTTTACTAAATGACAATGATTGGAAATCACCGCATAAGCACACAATTCGACAGTAAACACAGTGATAAGAAAGGGGAACGGTGGGTAAATCTAATCCCGAGCGGGAGCAGGTCATATAAGCATCCTTGCCTTTTGAAGAACTCAAACAGGCTGATTTAGTTCAGCCAGCAATAGGGGCTGTCACGCTACGCTGTAAACGCTGCATTCTTCGAGGTCGTCACAACCCCATATCAAACTTGCTCTTGGCTACTTCATCGTTGATCAGCACAGATGCTACCTCGCTGACTTCGGACTGCAGGTACGGCCAATATTCGGGGTTATCCAGCGTCCGTTCTTTTATCTTTTGCGGAACAAAGCGGCTCATTTCCATATTGAAATCGTTGCGCACTTCATCGTCATTCATCAATTTAGTCCGTTGAGTGGCAAGCGCTGATCGAAAGTCATGGGCTTGCTTGTTTCTGGCAACTAATTTCTTATCAACCAAGGCTTTTGACAACGCGATACCGCGCTGCTTTATCCAAACGATGTCCCAGATATCTCGGGGTTTTATCCTTCTTGCGCGATAGGCCAGCGCGATCATCTTGTCAGCCAGTATCTCTTGCAGCGATTGCACCGGAACTAAGAGGCCTTCTGTTGGCACGACTACATTGTAGTGATTCAGCAGAGGCTTTTTATCTACATCAAAGGATGGGACAGCACACACATCAATATGCATTTTTTGCCTGGGCAGATCCGGCCGGTTAGCTTCTTTGACGATACTGATCTTCCAGGATGCGGTATCGCCCTGCCTGTCTTCTGTCGGTTTGTTTACCCAGACATCGGTTTCGTATTTGTGCTGGATATATTGTTGGATCTCAGTTTCCAATCCATCAAAATCTGCCGGTCGAAAGTCGTGGCCACCATTAAAATCAAGATCTTCAGACAAACGGGCGCTGTTGTAGCACATACGCAATGAGGTACCACCAATGAAGGTAAGCTTTTGCATTGCGCCCTGTTTAATCAACACATCCATAATGTCGTGGTGCAGGATCTCTTTTTCTATCACAGGGGCAACAGCTGCATAATCAGGATTGGCTTGAACGATTTGGCGGATCTGCTCTTTCAGCATTTTAACTCTCCAGCATATGCAGGTTGCGCCGGCAGTGCTTTAGGTCTGCTACCGCTTGTTCGGTTGTCGCACGATACATTTGAATGTCGGGATCAAAATACAGATTGGGGGCAATCTGCTCGATTGGCTTTTTGGTGTGGGTAAACTCAATAACGCCGTAGGGTGTAGAAAAAACGCCACTTCGTCCTTTAGTCACCACAGTGACTCTGTCCATCACGACTTGTGAGATGTCACCGGTATAACTCAACTGACTTTCCAGACTGATGTAGTTAAGTACACCGCTGCGCATCTTTTTGATGATTTTATAGATCGCAGCATTGGGAGGTGGTGGCGTCAGCGTGCTTTCATACAAGCCTTTCACGACACGCCTAAGCTGACCCTTTTTAACCCTATCCGACAGAAATTTGATAAAGGCCGGATCGCAGGGCGCCTCCAGCATAAATGCCAACTCAGCAGCAGTATGAATACCGCCGCCCGCTTTGACGGCATTGGCTAACACACTCAGCAACTCGTCGGTCCTGGTCATTTAGGTCTACACAAAATAACTTTATATGTAACTTAGTGTAGACCTAATGCTTGCAGAGAGCAATTAGTGGTCTACATAACCAAACTAAATTAGTTATGTTTTGTTAACCAAGGCCCCACCTAAACAACCTGCGTTTGCGTGCTTAACTCGACTAGTTAAGAAAGAAATGAAAGCTAACACCCGGTTTAACAATGCCCTATCTTGGTCCGGATGGTACTCGACGCTATCAAATATGATGACTGAACGAGCGATATTGTGATTGCCCAAGGAATGTTGCCGTATGAACTGTATCGCATCCCGAAACAGTTTCTCGACAGCATGGAAAATCACCAAGCCTACTATGGGACGGCGAAGCTATTTCATCAGATATTGAGTCGAGTGGATGGTGTGTGTGTGCTGATACCGTATTGGTGTCCGGCAATCCAGTAACAACCGAACTCGATAAAGATTTTTGCAGAGCAGCGGACTCCGTTGCTCACAATCTAAATTCATTTTGAATTGATCACGACACTGAACCATCTGCCATCCCGTTAAAAGGGGCACAAATAGATTGATGAACTAAGGGATATATTGATTAAGAATTGGTGCCCGGGGCCGGACTTGAACCGGCACGCTCTTTCAAGCGAGGGATTTTAAATCCCTTGTGTCTACCAATTTCACCACCCGGGCGACACTGAGTTCCACGATTAAACTTGTTGTTCAATCTCATCGTTGGCGCCGTTTAATCACGGAAAACAACCAGCGAAGGGATAAATAATGGAGGCGGGTCCCGGAGTCGAACCGAGGTCCACGGATTTGCAATCCGCTGCATAGCCACTCTGCCAACCCGCCAGGGTCTTGCTTGTGAATACCAATCACTCTAGAGAGAAATTGGAGCGGCACACGAGGTTCGAACTCGTGACCTCGACCTTGGCAAGGTCGCGCTCTACCAGCTGAGCTAGTGCCGCATCACTCTGTTTTTGGGTGTTAGCCCTCAAACGTGGGCTGCATTCTACCTAACAATGAAAGTGAGTCAACAGCTGTTTGGTTTGATTGCCTATTTCTCGATCAGCTTTTGGTTCAACTGCTCATTTTTTAACTGAATCGATAGCGACTATCTGCTTCCATGCCACCTTGAGGTAAATCACCATAGACCAAAGAGTCAACGCAGTAGCGATATACAGCAACAGATAGGCAAGGTAGATAATAAAATCGTTAAAATGGGATATCAGGCCAATCAGCGCCAACATCTGTGCCGTTGTCTTCCACTTGCCGATATTGGCAACGGCCACTTCCGAACGCTTACCCGCTTCCGCCATCCATTCCCTTAATGCTGAGATCAGGATCTCACGGGAGATAATGATGATAGCAGGGATAGTGATCCAAAGTGTGTTGTAGAAATCCACCAGAATAATCAAAGCAGCGCAAACGGTCACCTTATCGGCGACGGGGTCTAGAAAAGCGCCAAAAGCAGTCTCCTGCCCAAGGCGACGAGCGAGATAACCGTCAAAATAGTCTGTCACTGCCGCTAGCCAGAAAAACACAGCCGCGGTGAACATCGCGTGCTCCCAAGGGAGGTAGTAACACACCAGAAAGACGGGGATAAGCGCGATACGGAAAACGGTTAGAATATTAGGAACAGTCAACATGTAAGAAGAAATACCTCATTAACGACCTGTTAGTTATATCCGAAAATGTTACAAATCACCACGCAATCTTACTAATGAAACTGGTCATAGATGGTTTGCGCCATCTTTAAGCTGATCCCTGGCACTTTAGCTAATTCATCAACCGATGCATTTTTGACCTGTTGCATACCGCCAAGATAACTAATCAGTGCTTGGCGACGGGAACTGCCTACCCCTGGAATATCTTCCAATGTTGAGCGTTTAGCATTTTTACGCCGGCGCTCTCTATGGCCTGTAATGGCAAAACGGTGCGCTTCATCCCTAACCTGCTGAATCAGCAAAAGCGCAGGGGAATCGACCGGCAAATTAAACGTCTCGTGGCTTTCCCCGATGATCAGTGTCTCTAAACCTGGTTTACGAGACTCACCTTTCGCGACACCAATCAGTAAAGGTTTTAGTGGCGCTTCACTCCAGTCGAGCTCAGCGAACACCTGCTCAGCAATACCTAGCTGACCTAAACCGCCGTCGATAAACAGCAGATCGGGGATCTTACTTTCAGCGCCTAACTGCTTAAAGCGCCGCTCTAGTGCTTGCTTCATTGCCGCATAATCGTCACCAGGGGTAATACCAGCGATGTTGTAACGGCGATATTCGCTCTTATTCGGCCCTTCCTGGTTAAACACGACACAGGATGCAACAGTCTGCTGACCCGAGGTGTGACTGATGTCGAAGCACTCCATCCGCTTTGGCAAGCTGTCTAGTGCCAGCGTTTCTGTCAATTGATGTAGACGTTGCTGAATTGATTTCTTATGGGCCAAACGGCTCTGCAGTGCAGTATCGGCATTCACTTGTGCCAGCTTTTGGAACCGTGCACGATCACCTCGTGGACTCTCCACCAACTTAACTTTTCGCTCAGTCAGCAAATACAGGTCATTCGCTAATTCATCTTTCTCTGCCAGCTTAAACGGCAACACGATAGTCGCAGGTACCTGTCCGCCCCGCCCTTCAGCACCATAAAACTGCGTTAACAGGGCCACTAGGAGCTCTTCAGCCTCCGTCGCTGAAGGCACTGTCGGGAACACGCTCTTGTTTCCGAGCAATTTGCCATCACGAATAAACTGCAGGTGGAGGCAACATTGGTTGCCGTTAATCGCCAGACCGATAACATCCATCGCATCTTTGCCAGCTTCGACACTATGCTGCACCTGGACCTGCCGCAAGGTGGTGATCCGGTCCCGCAGCTGGGCAGCCAGTTCAAAGTCTAACGCCATCGCAGCTTGGTCCATCTCCGAGACCATCTGCGAAATCACTTTTTCACTTTGCCCCTTAAGAAACAGCCGTGTTTTAGCCACTTGGTCTGCATACGCTTGCTCTGACACAAAACCATTCACACAAGGTGCGGTGCAGCGTCCCAACTGATGCTGTAAGCAAGGCCGCGACCGATTACGATAGGTGGAATCATCGCACTGACGAACCTGAAACAGCTTTTGCAGGAGATTCAATGACTCCCGCACGGCGCTACCACTTGGAAAGGGGCCAAAGTATTCGCCCGCGGCCTTCTTCGCGCCACGGTGGTAAGCCAAACGAGGGTGTTTATGACCGGAGATCAACAGGTAGGGATAACTCTTGTCATCACGAAGCAACACGTTATAACGCGGGCGAAACTTCTTAATTAGATTGTTTTCGAGGATCAGCGCTTCGGCTTCGGTGTGAGTAACCGTCACCGTAACATTGGCAATATTCGCAACCAATGCGCGGGTTTTTGTGGAATCTACATTAGTGCGGAAATAGCTTGAAAGGCGCTTCTTTAACGATTTCGCTTTGCCGACATAAATAACCTCATCTTTGTCGTTCAGCATCTGATATACGCCCGGTTGGTCTGTCACCGAGCGCAGAAACGCCTTCGCGTCAAAATCCATAATCAGAGTTTTTCGGCGTCCAACATTCCGTGGCGAATAGCCAGATGGGTAAGCTCAACATCACCATCGATCTCTAACTTCTTAAACAATCGATAACGATAGCTGTTCACTGTTTTGGGGCTGAGATTAAGCTGCTCTGAGATATACCCGACTTTCTCACCACGGGTGATCATCAGCATGATCTGCAACTCTCGCTCAGACAGTTCCTGAAAAGGGTTTTCATTGGAATGACTAAACTGACTTAACGCGATCTGCTGAGCGATCTCCGGAGAGATATAGCGCTGGCCGCTATTAACCAAGCGTATCGCATTCACCACTTCCTCAGGGGCTGCGCCTTTTGACAGATAGCCAGAAGCGCCTGCCTGCATCACCTTACTAGGAAAGGGGTTCTCGGTATGAACAGTCAATACAATGATCTTGCTGTCTGGAGAATGTCGAAGTATCTTTTTCGTCGCTTCCAGTCCACCAATACCCGGCATGTTCATATCCATCAGGATCACATCGGGATGATTTTCACGAGACCACTTCACTGCGGCCTCACCACTGTCAGCTTCACCAATGACTTGCATACCGCGCACATCTTCTAAAAGGCGACGAATACCTGTACGTACAAGTTCATGGTCATCAACGAGATAAACTCGGATCACGGATGGCACTCCAAAAAAAGAAAACGAGAAAACTGCGCCTCTAATCCGTTGGCAACACGGATATCCATTAACAAATCCGTGGCAACATCATAGCGAAATGCGGTGATAGAAATAAAGCCATTCGACGCTGAAACTTGCGCTATCACCAACGTCTGCCAAAAGATCACAGAGGTTTATAGCAGTGTTGTGAAGCTGATCAACTATCGCATCATATTGGTTCAAGCAAAAATTTGCTAATCGCAGAAAGCAAAAAGGCCGTCTAAATAGACGGCCTTTCCGTTGTTTGGCGGAGGAGGTGGGATTTGAACCCACGGTAGGGTATAAGCCTACGCCGGTTTTCAAGACCGGTCCATTCAACCACTCTGGCACCCCTCCGGAACGCGGCGAATAATACGGCGGATAATTACGCTTGTAAAGCCCCTATTTTAACTAACAATATCGTTTGCTCAATATCTAGCCAAGCGTGGCTATAAGTGCATCAATTTTTCCGACAATCACTTAAATACTTCCAATTTTTCCTAGCCAGCCGATAATAGCAGCATGGCTAGTTTCTCTATCATCATCAATGCAAGCCCTGTGAGCCACCAAGCTCACCATAGTGCTTTCCAGTTCGCGACGGCGGCTAGGAAGCAAGGCCACGACATTAAACAGTTATTCTTCTTTCAGGATGGCGTTAACACGGGCTCTGCCCTGCTCTCTCCTGCCGGCGATGAAACTAACTGGGCTCAGCGCTGGGCAAGTTTTGCAGAACAACAGATAGTGACAGGTAGCGGCGCACAGACGCAGTTAGTGCTCTGTGTCGCCTCTGCGCTGCGCCGGGGAGTAATAAATAAAGATGAAGCGGCTCAGATAGACTCCGCTCAGTTTAATCTGCATCCAGCCTTTCGGCTTGGCGGATTAGGGGAGTTGGTGACTCACTCTTTAGATGTTGATCGCGTCATCCATTTTAAATGAGTACTGTCCTGCAATGAAAAAGATAGCGATTCTCCTGCGCCAATCCCCGTTCACAGGCAACCAGCTACAAGAAACCATTGATATAGGTTTAGCTTACGCTGCTTTTGACCAATCCGTATCGTTAATCTTTACTGAGCAAGCGGTATTAGCCTGTTGTGAATCCACTGAGCCTGTGCGAGCTGGGTTTACCGACTTTCTTAAACAATTTGGTGCTTTTGAGCTGTATGAAATAGCGGAAACAGTGGTGTGCGCTGATGCGTTAGCGCTGCAAGGGCTAGCAGAGCATCAACTTAGAACTGGGGTGGAAAGTCGTTCAGCGGCTGAGATAGCGGCCCTACTCCCGACATTCGACATCGTGATAAGTATCTAAATGAAGCCACTGATTATTCTATCCGAGCCAACGCCGGCAGCGACAGCAACAAGCTTGCCAAGTGACAGCACCCTGTTGCTAAGAGCGGAGGCTTGCCTGATGCTACATCAGCCCGATCAATATGCTTGGTTAACGCAACATTCGGGCGAATGTTTGGTGTTAGCCGATGATGCGACGGCACGCGGCGTCAGACCGGGCTCACAAGATTTCCATTTGATCACCATGGATGAAATGGTTGATCTGACCTTAACCCATCAACCCGTGATCAGTTGGTAGACAAACCCATGTACGATTTTGATGGCAAACAGATTGCCACAGATAAACTCGGTTACCTTGAAAATATTGATGATTGGAGCGAATCATTAGCCGCCCTGATCGCCAGCAATGAAAATATTGAATTGACGCCAAGCCATTGGCAAGTCGTGCATTTTGTACGGGATTTCTATCTCGAATTCAACACCAGCCCGGCGATCCGTGTGCTGGTAAAAGCAATGGCTAAAAAATATGGCGAGGAGAAAGGAAACAGCCGCTATCTGTATAAGCTCTTCCCTAAAGGACCCGCAAAACAAGCCACCAAAATCGCTGGCTTACCAAAACCAGTAAAGTGTATCTAACACCAGTAGTAGGCAATAAAAAAGGAGCTAACTAGCTCCCTTTTTATCAGATTTCTAACTCATTCCTCAGCAAATGATGCTTACTCACCACGCTTCAGGATATGGGTTTTACCACCCATATAGTCGCGCAACACTTCTGGTATCTCAATTGAGCCATCTGCTTGCTGATAGTTCTCAAGCAGCGCCACCAACGTACGACCAACCGCTAACCCCGAACCATTGAGCGTGTGCAACAACTCCGGCTTCTTCGCACCTTTAGCACGGTAACGGGCTTGCATACGACGCGCCTGGAAATCGAACATATTACTGCAAGAAGAGATCTCACGATAAGTGCCCTGAGTTGGGATCCATACTTCAAGATCATAAGTCTTACAGGCACCAAAGCCCATATCGCCAGTACACAACAGCATTGTCCGGTAGGGTAAGTTCAACAGCTGCAGTACTTTCTCGGCATGCAGCGTCAGTTCGTCAAGCGCGGCAAAAGAATCTTCCGGTTTTACCAAGTGTACAAGTTCAACTTTATCGAACTGATGCTGACGAATTAAACCGCGCACGTCGCGGCCATAGGAGCCCGCTTCAGAGCGAAAGCACGGTGTATGTGCAACCATTCGGACAGGCAGATCCGCTTCGTCTGTAATGGTATCACGAGCCAAATTTGTCAGTGGTACCTCAGCCGTCGGGATCAACGACATGCCAACACCCTCTTCCGTCGCCGGTTGCGTGTTGAATAGATCTTCACCAAATTTAGGTAGTTGGCCAGTGCCGCGCAGAGAATCGGCATTAACCAAGTAGGGAACATACATCTCTTGATAGCCATGCTGCTGCGTGTGCAGATCCAACATAAATTGCGCCAACGCTCGATGCAGGCGTGCCATCTCGCCACGCATCACCACAAAACGAGAGCCAGACAGCTTCACTGCGGCTTCAAAATCCATACTCTTGCCGAAGTCACCTAGATCCACATGATCTTTAGGTTCAAAATCGAATTGACGCGGCTCACCCCAGCGGCGTACTTCCTGGTTTTCCTCTTCATCCTTACCTTCTGGCACTGACGTATCAGGCAGGTTAGGAATGCCTTGGCTCTGAACTTTAATCTCTTCGAGCAACTCACTAAGCTCGGCTTTGGCTTTATCCAGCTCTTCACCTAACGAGCCAACTTCCGCTAGCAATGGGGCGATATCTTCGCCGCGCGCCTTGGCCTGACCAATGGATTTGGAACGAGTATTACGCTCATTCTGTAGCTGCTCTGTTTTCACCTGCAACGACTTGCGCTGCTCTTCCAGTGCCTTAAAGCGTTCTACATCCAGCACATAACCACGGGTGGCTAATCGCGCTGCCGTCTCATCGATCTCGTTGCGAAGAAATTTAGCGTCCAGCATGTTGCTTTAAACTCGTTAGTTGAAATTCATTTCAAGCAGATCGTACCCAATGTACAACCTGCCAAATTAGTTGGCAGCCAAGTGTACCAGAGGCACAGGCGAAACCAAGCTTGCTAACCAGACAGTTAACGCTTTTTATTGCTGGTGGCATCCAACTCGGCCAGATAAGCCAGTTTCTGTTGGATCTTCTTTTCCAGACCACGATCTGTCGGTTGATAATAATGGCGCCCGTTCAATTCCGGCGGCAGATAGGATTCCCCCGCCGCATAGGCTCCAGGTTCATCATGGGCATAGCGATATTCAGCACCGTGCCCCATCGATTTAGCCAGCTTGGTCGGTGCGTTGCGCAGATGCACAGGCACTTCGTATTGTGGCAACTCAGCCGCGTCTCGCAACGCTTGCTTAAACGCGGTATAAACTGCATTGCTCTTAGGGGCAACGGCAAGGTAAACAATCGCCTGGGCTATAGCGCGTTCACCTTCAGCAGGGCCAACCCTTTGAAAGCAGTCCCACGCGTTCAGTGCAACTTCCATCGCCTTAGGATCAGCGTTGCCGACATCCTCAGAAGCGATAGCGAGCAAGCGTCTGGCAATATACAAAGGATCACAGCCCGCATTGAGCATACGTGCGTACCAATACAGGGCACCATCAGCGGAGGAACCTCGTATCGACTTATGTAACGCTGATATCTGGTCGTAGTAGTGATCACCCTGCTTATCAAACTGCGCGACCTGACTGCCTGAAACATCTGCAACCAATTGCTTAGTGATCAGGCGGTCATCGCCATCAACCAAGTCACTGGCCATCTCCAGCAGATTAAGCAAGCGCCGAGCATCACCCGATGCCAAGGCTATCAACAGCTCTTCCGCTTCCTCAGCCAAGGTCAACTGCTGGCTCGCAAGGCCACGCTCGGCATCACTCATCGCTTGGTTGAGCAGAAGGCGTAACGATGCTTCATCGAGCGGTTTAATCACATAGACCCGCGCTCGGCTAAGCAATGCCGCATTTAGCTCAAATGATGGATTTTCTGTAGTGGCGCCAATAAAAGTAACAGTGCCAGCTTCAATGTGTGGCAAAAAGGCATCCTGTTGCGATTTGTTGAAACGATGTACCTCGTCAACAAACAGCAAGGTTCGACGGCCAAGATCCGTCGCATTTGATTGGGCACGCTCAATCGCTGCCCGAATATCTTTAACACCAGCTGTCACCGCAGAGATCCGCTCGATTTCGGCATTACAGTGGCTGGCAAATAGCTCCGCTAAGGTCGTCTTGCCCGTCCCCGGTGGTCCCCAAAGGATCATCGAATGAACCTGCCCCAGCTCTAAGGCGCGGCGTAGTGGCTTTCCTTCACCCAGCAAATGAGGTTGGCCAACATATTCATCAATACAAGCAGGCCGCATGCGTGCGGCCAAGGGCTGATGTTGTGAGGTGTCAGCGAAACTAAAAGAGAGATTATCCGGCATCAGGCTGGGTGCGTTGATCGTCGATATCGACGTCAGCAGGAATAGTAAAAAGAAACTCTTGCTCTGTCAGCTTGGCTGGGGCGGTGAAAGAGGTCAGTGTGAATTGGCTACGTTGGCCTTGGCTATCAATAATCAACAACTCAGTCAGTTTGTCACCTTGAAACTGCAACTCGAATCGTTCGATATTGCCACCGGTGACTTGTGGCGTCACCTCATAGCGTTCACCTACCACGCGCACGCGGTACTGGGCCCACACTTCAGGATCGCTTTCCGCAAGCAGTAATATTGGGCTGTCCTGCATCACTTCGGACGCAGAATAGAGGCTAACCTGTTCCAATAGCGGGTTGAATACCCAGACAGTGTTACCGTCAGATTGCACTAAATGCTCATCCGGCAACACAGTTTGCCAAATGAAATGGTCCGGACTTAAGACTTTAATAACCCCCTGACCTTCCTGCACTAACTCACCATCGTAACTGTGTACCTGCTGAGTAAATTCAGCAATAAACGAACGGTGAGCCGTGAGGCGATCTCGCAACGTCTGCGGCGCCCCATAGGCTTGTGACGTAGTGCCCACGAGCAAGGTCAATAAAACGAAAAGAGCTGACTTAGAAGTCAGCTGTTTTAGCAAAACTTTTATCATTAATATCCGTCTCTTGGTGGCGGTGGTGCCAACACTTCACGATTACCATTATGGCCCTGTGAAGATACGACACCGTCCATTTCCATCTGTTCAATCAAACGCGCAGCGCGATTGTAACCAATCTTGAATTTGCGTTGCACACTGGAAATCGAGCCACGCCGTGATTCAGTTACAAACGCCACCGCTTCGTCATACAACACATCCAGCTCTTCTTCACCTTCTGGACGCTCTCCCGGCAAAACGGTTTCAGCGGTGATCTCCCCACTGAGGATCTCAGGAATATAGTTCGGTTTGCCGCGACGTTTCCAATCTTCAACCACCGCATGTACTTCGTGGTCATCGACAAAAGCCCCATGAACACGCGTCGGCACACCTGTGCCTGGCGGCAGGTATAACATATCGCCCTGCCCTAGCAACTGCTCGGCTCCGGGCTGATCCAAGATGGTACGAGAGTCAATTTTACTCGATACCTGGAACGCCATACGGGTCGGGATATTGGCCTTGATTAAGCCAGTAATCACATCCACAGAGGGACGTTGAGTCGCCAAAACTAAATGAATGCCAGCCGCTCGCGCCTTCTGCGCTAAGCGGGCTATTAGCTCTTCTACTTTTTTGCCAACAATCATCATCATGTCAGCAAATTCATCCACCACAACCACAATACTTGGTAAGGTTTCCAGTTCCGGCGCAGTGGTATCCATGCTATCAGCCGCGGTCCATAGTGGATCTTTTATCGGTGCACCTGCTTCAATCGCCTCAGAGATTTTGGTGTTGAACCCTTTCAGATTTCGCACACCCATCGCACTCATCAGCTTATAACGGCGCTCCATTTCACCAACACACCAGCGCAACGCATTGGCGGCATCTTTCATGTCGGTGACCACTTCAGTAAGCAGATGAGGGATCCCCTCGTACACTGACAGTTCCAACATTTTCGGATCGATCATGATGAAACGAACATCTTCAGGCTTCGATTTATAAAGCAAACTGACGATCATCACATTCACACCCACAGACTTACCAGAGCCTGTGGTACCTGCGACCAAGAGGTGTGGCATTTTTGCCAAATCGACAGCAACCGGCTTACCGCCGATGTCTTTACCCAACACCATGGTCAGGTTCGACTTGTTGTTTTCGAAAGCTGGGCATTCAATCACTTCCGATAGACGCACTATTTCACGATGCGCATTCGGCAGCTCTAAACCGATAACAGACTTTCCAGGGATAACTTCTACAACCCGCACACTAATGGCACTCAATGCGCGCGCTAAATCTTTCGACAAATTAGAGATACGGGAAACTTTTACCCCTGGGGCAAGATCTAGTTCAAAACGGGTCACCACAGGCCCGGGAAATACGCCAACCACGGTTGCTTGAATACCGAAGTCCAACAGTTTCGCTTCAACCAGGCGACTGACCTGATCCATCTCTTCTTGGGTGACTGGATTAGTCTGCTTATCGGCGCGATCCAATAATCCGATAGTCGGCATATCGGTCACTTCAGCTGATGCCGCGACAGCGGGGATCGCTGCAGGTTGATTGCCATTCACCACCTGTTTAGGCGGTTGATATGCGTCAGCGACAGCTGGCGATGCAGCAGGTGCAGGTGCAGAAGAGTGAGATGAATAACTAGGTGCCGGCGGCTCAACGGCTAGCGGATCAAACTCATCCTCATAGTCGTATTCCTCTTCTGAGATATCTTCCGGCTCAAAAGGCGCTAACTCCTCCAAACGCAATGACGGCTCCACCGCTGATTGGTTCGGAGCTTCTTCTACCCGCAATGGTGATTCGTCAATATTGTCTTCATCACTCTCAAACTGCTCTTCGCGTTGCGACTGACGACGCTGAAGATACCCTTGAATTGGACGGTAAATACCTTGAATAGCAATCCAAACAAGCGTAGCGCCAATAAAATCAGCAATCGTCACCCAGGACAGACCGGTTGCCAGAGTAAATCCGGCTAACACCAAGCCCATCAATACGACAGTGGTACCGAGTAAGTTAAACGCTGGCAACATGCTGGCAGCGATCACATCGCCCAGCATGCCTCCGGCAGAAAAGAAGTAAAAGTCATCAAAATTAATACTGGCAAGGGCTGATATCCCCAGTAACAGCAGCAAGCCGCCTAACAGGCGTAACGACAGTGCTGTGTAATCAATTTCAAACACATGGTAGTAACGGCGGAAACTGTACCAACCTAAAAATGCGACGAGAAAAGGCACCAAGTACGCTTGGTAACCCAGAATAAAGAAAAGTAGATCTGCGACTAACGCCCCAGCAGCGCCGGTCATATTTTTAACGTCAGCACCGAATGCGGTCTGAGACCAGCCCGGATCGGTAGGCGCATAGCTGTACAACGCCAGTAGTAAAAACACTGCGCTGACACTGCTGACGATTAATGCCGCTTCCAATAGGCGCTGTACGCCATTAAGGGTCGCTGGCTTAGTTATCCTGTTCACACACACTCCCTGCACTCAGATCCCTATAAGATCTCATTGAATGCTCAGGTAATCAATACAGCGGGGCGTTGTTTCACCTCTTCCATCACAACATAGGTGCGGCTATCGCTCACCCCGGGCAGTTTTAATAGGGTATCACTCATCAGTCGGCGATATTCCGACATGTCCGTTACCCTGGCTTTTAACAAGTAATCGAAGTCACCTGAGACCAGATGACACTCCTGCAACACATCTAACGACATGACCGCACGATTAAATTTCTCAAACAGATCTGGCGCCTCGCGGTTAAGCGTAATCTCGACAAATACCAATAGCGTAGAGCCGAGCTTGAACGGATCCAGATCTGCTTGGTATCCACGAATATAGCCATCTCGCTCTAAACGTTTGACCCGCTCATGGCAAGGGGTAGCACTTAATCCAACACGACGCGCCAACTCCACATTGGAGACGCGGGCATCCTGCTGCAGCTCACGCAGGATATTTCGGTCAGTACGATCAAGTGTTTTAATCTGCTTTGATTGCATAAAACTAGTGAATTCCACTACTCATTGATTATTTTATAGCTGTTTTACACAAAATTAACAAGTTATTTAAAGGAAAAACCTAACCGAGAGCCCCTATAATTTGAAGTGTATCAACCCCAACTTGGATGAAGGTTTACAAGATGATTGTCGGCATACCAAAAGAGATTAAAAACAACGAGTTTCGAGTAGCCATGACGCCTGCAGGCGTGGCTGAATTAGTGAAAAATGGGCATCGCGTTGTAGTGGAAACCACAGCAGGCACAGGGAGCGGTTTTGCTGATGCCGACTATCAACATGCTGGCGCAGAGATCCTAGAGAACGCCGAAGCAGTGTTTTCCACTGCCAAGATGATCGTCAAAGTAAAAGAGCCGCAAGCAATCGAGCGCGCACGATTGACCAAAGAGCACACGCTTTTCACTTATCTGCATTTGGCGCCGGACCCGGAACAAACAGCAGATCTGGTTAACTCCCAAGCCACCTGTATCGCTTATGAAACCGTAACCGATGCGTTAGGTCGCCTGCCGCTACTGGCGCCAATGTCAGAGGTCGCAGGGCGTATGTCCATCCAAGCTGGAGCCTATGCATTAGAGAAATCTCGCGCTGGCCGCGGCATGTTGCTTGGCGGAGTGCCTGGCGTTAGCCCGGCAAAAGTGGTCATTATTGGTGGCGGCGTGGTTGGCCGAAACGCTGCCCAGATGGCTGTCGGCATGCGCGCTGATGTCACCATACTGGATCGCAGTATTGATGTGCTGCGCGCCATTGATGCCGAATTTGATGGTCGTGTTAAGACCATCTTTTCCACCTCGCTGGCGCTGGAAGAACAAGTACTGGCGGCGGATCTGGTGATCGGCAGCGTGCTGATCCCCGGTGCGGCAGCACCTAAGCTAGTCAGTGCAGAAATGGTGAAAAAGATGAAGCCTGGCGCGGCGGTCGTTGACGTTGCCATCGACCAAGGGGGCTGCTTTGCGACTGCGAAGGCCACCACTCACGCAGAACCCACTTACATTGTTGATGATGTCGTGCACTACTGTGTGGCCAATATGCCGGGCGCTGTTGCGCGCACCAGCACCTATGCATTAAGCAACGCAACCCTGCCCTATATCATCAAGCTGGCAAACCTGGGGGCGGAAGCCGCCTTGAAGCAAGATAACTACTTGTTAGAAGGGCTTAATGTTCGCCATGGAAAAGTGACCTGTGAATCTGTCGCCACAGAGCTGGGTTACGATTTTGTTCCAGCCCTTGAAACCCTGTGATCACGTCCACATATAAAGTCTCACGATAGGCTTTACCCTAGCAAAGGGGCCCGATATTATCGGCCCCTTTCGTTTTTATAGATTCGATTTTTGAGTAACTCGACTCGGAGAGCAGCATGAGTGACGTGAAACACGCCCGCCTCCTGATACTAGGCTCAGGCCCTGCAGGATATACAGCTGCCGTTTATGCAGCACGCGCTAACCTCAACCCGGTTCTAATCACCGGTATGCAGCAAGGTGGTCAATTAACCACCACGACTGAGGTTGAAAACTGGCCCGGTGATCCAAAGGATCTCACTGGCCCGGCACTGATGGAGCGTATGCGGGAGCATGCTGAAGCCTTCAATACCGAAATCATTTTCGATCATATTCACACCGCTGAACTGACCCAGCGCCCTTTCAAACTAACCGGGGATGCGGGTAGCTACACCTGTGACGCACTGATCATCTGTACCGGTGCATCCGCGATGTATCTGGGTCTACCATCAGAAGAGGCGTTCCAAGGACGTGGTGTTTCTGCCTGTGCGACCTGTGATGGATTCTTTTATCGCAATCAAAAAGTTGCCGTTGTTGGTGGTGGTAACACGGCGGTTGAAGAGGCCCTATACCTGTCAAATATCGCTGCAGAAGTGCACCTGATCCACCGTCGTGATCAGTTCCGTTCAGAGAAAATCCTGACTGACCGACTGATGCAAAAAGTTGCTGATGGCAATATCGTGCTGCACTTGGATCGGACGTTGGACGAAGTCCTAGGCGACGATATGGGCGTCACCGGTGTACGCATTAAAGACACCAAATCAGACGCTACCGAAGAGCTGGCTCTGCAAGGGGTATTTATCGCTATTGGTCATAAGCCAAACACCGACCTATTTGTTGGTCAGCTAGATATGAAAGATGGCTACCTGAAAGTAGAAAGCGGTACAGAAGGAAATGCAACACAAACCAGCACCGAAGGGATCTTTGCCGCTGGTGATGTGATGGATCATATTTACCGCCAGGCGATTACCTCTGCTGGAACGGGTTGTATGGCAGCCTTGGACGCAGAGCGTTTTCTCGACGCACAATAGATCACAACCAACGATTCCCCTTTAGTAAAGCCCGGCTCGCCCGGGCTTTTCTTTTTCGCCAGCTCAATTATGCTGATATTAGGCTCACAACAACCAACGTTATGACCCAATTTATTACCGAATTAGATCCAACTAACTACGCCTTTCCACCAACAGAACAGGCGTTACAGGATCCTAACGGACTGCTGGCTATTGGTGGTGATCTTTCTGCTGAACGCTTAAGACGCGCCTATCAATCAGGTATTTTTCCCTGGTTTTCGGAAGACGAGCCTTTACTGTGGTGGTCACCGGATCCCCGTTGCGTATTTGAAATAGAAACGTTCCGCACTCCTCGCAGCCTGCGTAAAAGCCTCCGCCGTAGTGGATTCACCATCTCGGTAAACCAAGCATTTGATCAGGTTATACAAGGCTGTGCAGCGCCAAGGGTAACGGAAAGCGGCACTTGGATCGTGCCAGAGATGGCGCTGGCGTATAACCAGCTACATCGACAGGGTGTCGCCCATTCAATCGAAATCTGGCACGAAAATGCTTTGGTGGGCGGTCTCTATGGTGTCTGCAGTGGCCGCCAGTTCTCCGGTGAGTCGATGTTTTTCCGTATGACCGATGCCAGTAAAGTCGCTTTAGTCGCACTTATTAGTATCATGCACGGTACCGGCGCGAAGTGGATAGACTGCCAAATTACCAACCCTCACCTGACCTCTTTAGGTGCTATAGAGGTCAGCAGAGCTGACTATATCGAACAGCTCAATATGGAGATCTGTTACAACACCGACAACACGTTATGGCAACCCCGCAATATCACCCATCAGGTATTCGATTATGTCGGACTCAGTTAGTATTCGTTTAGGCATCACCCAAGTGGTTCCCTGCCAGTATTTAGAGGGAGAGTTTGAGCGACTAGTCATTATGGATCCTGAAGAGGAACATGATGATTTCAGATATCGCCATCTACTTTCACACGGCTTTCGGCGCTGTGGCGACAGTCTATATGCCCCGCACTGTCCAGAATGTAATGCATGCCAGCCGATACGATTACCGGTCACGAGTTTTGTCGCAAGTCGAAGTCAGCGACGCACGGAAAAACTTGGCAAGCAACATCTGACTACGGTTGTCAGCAGAGAAATTGACCGACAAGAAGTGTTCCCTCTCTACTGCCGTTATGTCGAAACCCGGCATGCAGAAGGCAGCATGAATCCTGTCAGTTACGAACAATATGAGAATTTTCTTTTTAGCCGCTGGCACTCCCCTCTTTTCGTGCAGTTTTATGATCAAGAAGAATTAGTGGCTGTGGCGGTTACTGACACCCTTGAAGACAGTCTTTCTGCTGTTTACACTTTTTATGACCCAGACTATTCCAAGCTATCTCTGGGAACCTATGCCATACTGCGGCAACTGGAATTAGCCAAGTCACAACAAAAGCCTTTTCTCTATCTGGGTTTCCAGATTGATGACTGTCCCGCAATGAGCTACAAAATACGCTATAAACCGTATCAAATATTGCAAAATGGGCAGTGGCATCAACATGAATGAGGGTTGTGCTTTACACAAAGCCTAAATTTGGGCAAAATTCCGCGGTCTAAAATTTGGGCGGTAACAGGAATATCAACTAGAGATGGCGAAAGAAGACAATATTGAAATGCAGGGCACTGTGCTGGATACACTTCCAAACACCATGTTCCGTGTAGAATTGGAAAACGGGCATGTAGTGACTGCACACATCAGCGGTAAAATGCGCAAAAACTACATCCGTATTTTAACGGGTGACAAAGTAACTGTGCAGCTGACCCCATACGACTTATCAAAAGGCCGTATCGTCTTCCGCGCCCGTTAAGCGCCTAGCTACAAAATTAAAAAAGCCCGGATCATGTCCGGGCTTTTACTATTCTGTTGCCTGTATTACGCCAAGCAGGTTTCGTCTTGACAGTGATAGTCGATGTTTAACTCATCATCTTCAACAGTGACTTTCACGCTACCACCATCAGCAAGCTCGCCAAATAACAGCTGCGAAGCCAGCGGCTTTTTCAACTGTTCCTGGATCAAACGTGCCATCGGACGTGCGCCCATCGCCTTGTCATAGCCTTTTTTAGCCAACCATAACCGCGCTTCTTCGCTCACCTCCAACGACACCCGTTTGTCATCCAGCTGTGCTTGCAGTTCGACAATAAACTTATCGACCACCTGCTGGATCACCAGCTCATCTAAATGATTAAACCAAACCACACTGTCCAAACGGTTCCTAAATTCAGGTGTGAAAATGCGTTTAATCTCTGACAGCGCATCAAAGCTACGATCCTGCTCTTTAAAGCCCATCGACTTGCGTTCAGTTTCACGAACGCCGGCGTTGGTAGTCATCACCAATATCACGTTGCGAAAATCCGCTTTGCGACCGTTATTGTCGGTGAGCGTGCCATTGTCCATCACCTGCAATAGCAAGTTGTAAACGTCTTGATGGGCTTTTTCGATCTCATCCAGCAAAACCACACAATGGGGGTGCTTGAGAACGGCATCAGTCAGCAAGCCACCTTGGTCATAACCAACATAGCCAGGAGGCGCACCAATCAAACGGCTGACGGCATGACGCTCCATGTACTCAGACATATCAAAGCGCACAAGCTCGACACCCATGGCTTTACTGAGCTGCTGCGTAACTTCCGTCTTACCCACTCCTGTTGGCCCGGCAAATAAGAAGCTACCCACAGGTTTCTGCTCATTACCTAATCCTGCACGGGCAAGTTTGATCGACTCAGACAGCACATCGATCGCCTCATCCTGACCAAACACCACCATCTTCAGGTTCTTATCCAAATTCTTCAGCAGATCTTTGTCTGAACGGTTAATGGTTTTTTGGGGGATACGGGCAATACGTGCCACCACATCTTCGATGTCATGCACACTGATGGTTTTCTTCCGCTTGCCTTGCGGAGCTAAACGTAAACGCGCACCGGCCTCATCAATGACATCAATGGCTTTGTCCGGCAAATGGCGCTCATTAATATACTTGGCAGATAGCTCTGCCGCCGCCTTCAACGAGCTGACCGTATACCGAACGCCATGGTGTTCTTCATAACGAGACTTAAGTCCCTTGAGGATCTTGGTGGTTTCGGCAACGCTAGGTTCCAGAACATCAATTTTTTGGAAACGACGTACTAAAGCGCGGTCTTTTTCAAATACCCCACGAAACTCTTGATAGGTTGTAGAGCCAATACAACGAAGGCTACCACCAGACAGCAGGGGTTTTATCAGGTTAGAGGCATCCATCATGCCGCCTGAGGCAGCTCCTGCACCGATGATGGTATGTATCTCATCGATGAACAGGATCGCACCAGGGTCCTTACGCAGCTCTTTCAGCACATTCTTAAAACGCTTTTCAAAGTCACCACGGTATTTGGTGCCAGCTAACAAGGCACCCATATCCAGCGAATAGATAGTACTTTTTTCGATAACTTCCGGTACGCTGCCTTCGACGATGCGGAATGCAAGCCCTTCAGCAATGGCAGTCTTACCTACGCCCGCCTCGCCCACCAGCAATGGATTATTCTTGCGGCGACGGCACAGCACTTGGATCGTCCGCTCCAACTCTTGGTCGCGCCCGATCAATGGATCTATGCTGCCATCTTCAGCCAGCTTATTAAGGTTAGTGCAGAAGCTTTCCAGGCGATTATCTTCGCTGGCGTTCTCGCCCTCACCTTCTCTCTCTTGATCTAATTGCGGTTGCTCAGGGCCGCTGTGCTGGTCGACCTTGCTAATACCGTGAGAGATGAAATTAACCACATCAAGGCGACTGACATCTTCTTTTTTCAACAGGTAAACCGCCTGGGATTCCTGTTCTGAGAAAATAGCGACCAATACATTGGCACCGCTGACTTCGCTGGCACCAGAGCTCTGAACATGAAATACCGCACGCTGCAGTACACGCTGAAAACCCAAGGTAGGCTGAGTTTCCCGCTCGTTGTCATGTTCAGGGATCAGTGGCGTTGTCTCGGCAATAAAGCGGGTCAGCTCAGTGCGGAGCTTATCTAAACCTACGCCACAAGCAGACAGGGCCTCGGAGGCTGCTGGGTTATCGAGCAACGCCAACAGCAAATGTTCAACGGTCATAAATTCATGGCGATTTTCACGCGCTTCGCGGAAGGCACCGTTCAGGGATATCTCGAGGTCTTTATTCAACATCGGCGTACCTCACAATTGTTCACCATACCAGCTGCTACTGCAGCAAACTAAGCCTTCTCCATAGAGCATAGCAACGGGTGCTCATGCTGTCTGGCATAACTATTCACTTGTGCCACTTTGGTCTCTGCTATCTCAGCAGTAAACACCCCACAAACCCCTTTACCTTTATAGTGTACCGACAGCATCACTTCCGTGGCCTGCTCGGCAGTTAAATTAAAAAACGTTTGTAAAACCTCTACAACGAAATCCATCGGGGTGTAGTCATCGTTGTTCAGTATCACTTTGTACATCGGCGGCGGTTGTACTTTCGGTTTTGCCGGTGCCACCTCTAAACCGTGATGCTGCTCTAGCTCGTCTTGCTTAGCCATAATTCAATAGTAGTACGTCTTAGATACGCCGCGAACTCTGATCTGGCTCAGATATATTTTTCGCCACGAACGTTAAAAAAACCCAGTAAAAACCTTGACTGTCATACCAGATCGACTATTTTTTGACACTGGTGCGTGATATTACTTTCTCATATATATGGGCAGAGTCAAAACATCACAACCGTGAGTTCAAGGAGTTCAAGTCTTAAGGAACTGAGGTAAGGAAGTAGAATTTATGGCAACGGGTACAGTTAAGTGGTTCAACAACGCTAAGGGCTTTGGTTTTATCGTTCCTGATGAAGGGGGTGAAGATATTTTCGCTCACTACTCAACGATTGAAATGGAAGGCTACCGCACGCTTAAAGCCGGGCAACCGGTAGAGTTTGAACTTCACGAAGGTCCGAAAGGCATGCATGCCCACGACATAAAAGTACCGGATGCCTCTAAGTAGGTTTCCTGTGACGGAGTGGGAGAATAAAGAGCAGGCATAAGCCTGCTTTTTTATTTGCAGATAAAACATGCAAAATAAAAAAGACACCCTTAGGTGTCTTTTTTTTGACGTTCTTCGCCATTTTATCATCAGCTAATTTGCTGATGATAAAAATGATTACATGTTGGTAATCATCGCATCGCCGAACTCAGAACATTTCAGCAAGGTTGCGCCTTCCATCAAACGTTCAAAGTCATAGGTCACAGTCTTAGCGGCAATCGCACCTTCCATGCCCTTAACGATCAGGTCAGCAGCTTCAGTCCAACCCATGTGGCGTAACATCATCTCACCAGAAAGGATCAGTGAACCAGGGTTTACCTTGTCCTGACCTGCGTACTTAGGTGCTGTACCGTGTGTTGCTTCAAACAAAGCAATACCGTCACCAATGTTGGCACCAGGTGCAATACCAATACCACCAACTTGCGCAGCCAATGCATCAGAAACGTAATCACCGTTCAGGTTCAAAGTAGCGATCACATCGTACTCTGCTGGACGTAACAAGATCTGCTGCAGGAATGCATCAGCAATCACATCCTTGATGATGATCTCTTTACCGTTGTTAGGGTTCTTGATCTTAACCCAAGGACCGCCATCGAGCAGTTCACCGGCATACTCATTGAGAGCCAACTCGTAGCCCCAATCTTTGAATGAACCTTCAGTGAACTTCATGATGTTACCTTTGTGAACCAAAGTCACAGAAGGACGATCATTCTGGATAGCGTAATCAATCGCTGCTTTAACCAGACGCTCAGTACCTGCTTTTGACACCGGCTTGACACCGATACCGCAGTTTTCAGAGAAACGGATCTTAGTCACACCCATTTCATTCTGCAGGAATGAGATAACTTTTTTCGCTTCGTCTGTACCCGCTTTAAACTCAATACCCGCATAGATATCTTCTGAGTTTTCACGGAAGATCACCATGTCAGTCAGTTCAGGCTGTTTCAGTGGGCTAGGTGTGCCCTCATAGTAGCGAACTGGGCGCAAGCAAGTGTAAAGGTCAAGCATCTGACGCAGAGCAACGTTCAAAGAACGAATACCGCCGCCAACAGGCGTAGTCAAAGGACCTTTGATTGAAACAACGTAATCTTTAACTGCTGTCAGAGTCTCTTCCGGCAACCATACGTCTTCGCCGTATACTTGGGTAGATTTCTCACCACAGTACACTTCCATCCAAGAGATCTTCTTCTCGCCGCCGTAGGCTTTCTCTACCGCTGCATCAAGTACTTTCATCATCGGAGGAGTAACATCAACACCGATGCCATCACCTTCAATGAAAGGAATAATTGGGTTATTAGGAACATTCAGGCTGCCATCGGCATTCACTGTGATTTTCTGGCCGTCTGCAGGCACAACAATCTTGCTTTCCATTTAGCTTCTCTCCTGGCCCCTTTCTAAGGGTTGGCGTTTTTAAAGTTGCGCCATCATAATAGATCGTCTGACAGATTCAAAGCGCCTAACATGCCCCAGCCCTCTCGTAAACAACCACATCACCGTCGTTTAAAAAAACAATCCCCCAAACGGGATAAACCTGCTGCACCAAGAAAGGTCGTTTTACTTAACAAACCTTTTGATGTGTTGTGCCAATTCACTGACGACCAAGGCCGCGCAACACTCGCAGATTATGTTTCAGAAACCGGTGTTTATGCCGCTGGACGCTTAGACCGAGATAGCGAAGGACTTTTGGTTCTGACCAATGATGGGGCACTACAGGCGAAATTGACTCAGCCTGGACGTAAGACCAGTAAAACTTATTGGGTTCAAGTTGAGAATATTCCTTCCGATGAAGCCCTTGAGCAACTTCGCCAAGGTATAGAGCTCAAAGATGGGATGACCTTACCCGCCACTGTTGAGCGCATGCCTGCCCCCGACATCTGGCCTCGCACTCCGCCGGTAAGAGAGCGCAAATCGATTGCCGACTGCTGGCTATCAATTACGCTTACCGAAGGACGAAACCGTCAAGTGAGACGAATGACGGCCGCCATTGGCTGCCCAACGCTGCGCCTAATTCGCTACCGCATTGGTAACTGGACCATTGATGGACTCGCTAATGGCGAAGCAAAGTTGATCGAGTAACCGGCGATCACAACCACTTTTAGTGGCGACTGCCGACTTAGCAACCAACGCAGTGCAGCCAATAGTCTGCAGGAGAGATTATATGTTCAAACCTGAAGTGACCCTCGCCTGCGTGATCGAATACGATGGCAAATTTTTGTTGGTTGAGGAGCAAAAGCAGGGGCAGATGCTGCTCAATAACCCGGCAGGCCATCTAGAGCCTGGGGAGTCCTTAATTCAGGGCGCGCAGCGGGAAATACTGGAAGAAACTGGCCTCGATATTTCACCCCAAGGCCTAGTCGGTGTGTACCTAGCTCCGACTGCAGAAGCAGGCCGCAGTTATCTTCGATTTTGTTTCTATTACAAATATGACTCACTCCCACCGACCAGTAAGCCTCTGGATCCAGAGATATCTTGCACCCATTGGATGACAAAAGCGGAGTTGGTCGCCGCCTCTTCTCGTCATCGCAGTGGCCTTGTTTTAAAGGGAATTGAAGACTATTTGTCCGGCCAAAGAGCGCCACTCACACTGCTTCACTACTGCCCTGATCAACAAATTGACCGGTCAAGTTGAATCTTCTGAAAGTTTGATCTTAAACAGACCCCTACCACTGTGGTAAAATCCCGCGCCTTGAAACGTATTCACTTAGATCCTTGGCGGTTTTTTCCTATATGACAGACAACAGTCAAACCAAAGTTATCGTCGGCATGTCCGGCGGCGTAGACAGTTCCGTATCGGCATACCTGCTGCTCCAGCAGGGGTATCAGGTCGAAGGGTTGTTTATGAAAAACTGGGAAGAGGATGACAACGACGAGTACTGCGCTGCCGCCGAAGATCTAGAAGATGCGCAGGCGGTTTGCGATAAATTGGGCATTGAACTGCATACGGTCAATTTCGCCGCCGAATACTGGGATAATGTATTCGAGTATTTCCTCGCTGAATACAAAGCGGGGCGCACGCCCAATCCCGACATCATGTGCAACCGCGAAATCAAATTTAAAGCCTTTCTTGAGTTTGCCGCTGAGGCACTCGGTGCTGATTACATCGCTACCGGTCACTACGTCAGACGCGGGCAAGTGGACGGCAAATGGCAGATGTTGCGTGGACTAGATAACAACAAAGATCAAAGCTACTTTCTTTATACGTTGGCTGAGCAACATATCGCACAAACCCTGTTTCCGGTCGGTGAGTTAGAAAAACCTGAAGTACGCAGGATCGCCGAACAGCAGGATTTAGTCACCGCAAAGAAAAAAGACAGCACTGGCATCTGTTTTATCGGCGAACGTAAGTTTCGTGATTTTCTGGCGCGTTACTTACCGGCACAGCCCGGCAAGATAGAAACAGTCGACGGTGACATTATTGGCGAACACCAAGGGTTGATGTATCACACCTTAGGCCAACGCAAGGGCTTGGGAATTGGTGGTTTAAAGAATAGCAATGACAACCCCTGGTATGTGGTTGATAAAGACCTCGAAAGAAATGTATTGCTAGTTGCCCAAGGGCATGATCACCCTCGCCTGTTTAGCAACGGATTGGTCGCCGACCAGTTGCATTGGGTGGATCGTCAAGGCCCACAAGATACATTACGCTGTACGGTAAAAACCCGTTATCGCCAAACCGATGTGCCTTGTACGCTAAAACGGTTGAGCGAAGATACAATCGAAGTACGGTTCGACGAGCCGCAAGCAGCCGTCACCCCTGGACAGTCAGTCGTGGTGTATCAAGGTGATGTCTGCCTTGGCGGCGCCATCATCGACTCACCTATCAGGGATTAATAGGAGTAGACCTTGAGCACACCGTTGATTGACCAAGTGATTAGTTTTTCTGGCATCTGTCAGGCCACCGCTTTAGTACAACAGATCGCTAAAACAGGTCAGGCCGACAACGAGGCCCTGCAGACCACGCTCAGCAGTATCTTAGTCACCGATCCAAAATCGACGGAAGATGTCTTCGGCGGTTCAGCCAATCTCAAATTGGGAATTAATACGTTGGTCAACCAACTCAACCCCAGTGGTGATTCGAAAGACGCCGAGCTAACCCGATACGTTGTCAATCTGCTTAGCCTTGAACGTAAGGTGTCGCAACAACGTGGCCTTTTAGCCATGTTGGGCGAACGGATCTCTCAAGTAAAACGACAGGTAGATCACAACGCGGAGATCGACGCACAAGTGGTGCGTAATATGGCAGCTATCTACAGTGACTTGATCAGCCCCTTGGGGCCGCGGATCCAGGTCGCAGGTTCACCCACCTATCTGAAGCAGGATCTGTGTCAGAACCAGATCCGTGCGTCGCTGCTGGCAGGCCTACGTGCAGCCGTACTGTGGCGACAAGTTGGCGGTAAACGTCGACAGTTATTATTAAGTCGTAAAAAAATATTGGACACAGCCCGTTACCTCCAAACCCAGGTAATCTAACTCTCTAGCAGGAGCAAACATGCAATTATCCAGTTTAACCGCCATTTCACCGGTTGACGGTCGCTACGGCAACAAGGTCGATGCACTGCGCAGCATCTTCAGCGAATTCGGCTTGGTTAAATACCGCGTCACAGTTGAAGTGCGTTGGTTGCAAAAACTCGCCGCCACTGCGGAAATAGCGGAAGTACCAGCATTTTCAGCACAAGCCAATGCCCTGCTTGATGCCATCGTCACTGACTTTTGTGAAGCTGACGCGCTGCGTGTTAAAGAGATTGAACGTACCACCAACCACGACGTAAAAGCGGTTGAGTACTTCCTGAAAGAAAAAACCGAAAGCCTGGCTGAATTAGCTGCGGTATCAGAGTTTATCCACTTCGCCTGTACCTCAGAAGATATCAACAACCTGTCTCACGGCCTGATGCTTAGCGAAGCCCGCGACCTGGTATTGGTACCTATGCTAAACGAAGTTAGCGATGCCGTTAAAGCACTCGCTTTCGAATACAAGAGCATTCCGCTGATGTCACGTACCCATGGACAGCCAGCATCGCCTTCAACGCTCGGCAAAGAGATGGCCAACGTCTATATCCGTATGCAGCGCCAGATCGCCCAGATCAATGCCGTTGAGCTGTTAGGCAAAATCAATGGTGCGGTCGGTAATTACAACGCTCACATCTCTGCTTATCCTGAACTGGACTGGCACAAGTTTTCTGAAGAGTTCGTGACTAGCTTAGGCCTCACCTGGAACCCATACACCACCCAGATTGAGCCTCATGACTATATCGCGGAAATCTTCGATGCCATTGCTCGTTTCAATACCGTATTGATCGACTTCGATCGTGATGTTTGGGGCTATATTGCTTTAGGTCACTTCAAACAGAAAACTATTGCCGGTGAAATCGGTTCATCCACCATGCCGCATAAAGTTAACCCTATCGATTTTGAAAACTCGGAAGGTAACTTAGGCATCGCCAATGCACTGTTCGGCCACTTGGCGACCAAACTGCCAATCAGCCGCTGGCAGCGCGATCTGACTGACTCTACCGTCCTGCGTAACTTGGGCGTTGGTGTAGCCCATGCAGTGATCGCATATCAAGCTACCCTGAAAGGGATCAGCAAGCTGCAGGTGAATGAAGTCAACCTGCTGGCTGAGTTAGACCAGAACTGGGAAGTATTGGCCGAGCCAATTCAAACAGTCATGCGTCGCTACGGCATCGAAAAGCCATACGAAAAGCTGAAAGAGTTAACTCGCGGCAAGCGTGTTGACCAGCAAGCAATGGCTGAGTTCATCGATAACCTGGAGCTACCAGCGTCAGTTAAAGTCGATCTGAAAGCGATGACACCAGCGAACTATATCGGTCGTGCCATCGCCTTTGTTGACGACCTGAAATAGACGTTTATCTGGGCAAAAAAACCACCTGAGTTCAGGTGGTTTTTTTATGCCTACGAGCCAGAAAAGAAGCACAACTGGCGCGATTCCAATTAGTTAGATAACCTCAGTAAACAAGCACCCATGAGGCGCGCACGACACTCGCCTCAAACCTCTTCAACCTGCCACCAACAAGGCTTACCACCATGAGCAGCTCTGCCCGCTATCAACTGACCCTCGATTTAGAACAATTCCTTGCTGAATATTGGCAGAAAAAGCCCCTGCTGATCCGACAGGGCTTCGCTCAGTTTGTCGATCCCATCGACGCAGACGATTTAGCCGGTTTAGCCCAGGAGGAAGAGGTAGACAGCCGTATTGTCAGCCACACTGGCAAAACCAATTGGCAAGTTCGCCATGGTCCATTCGATGATTTTTCCCAGCTGACAGAAACCGATTGGAGCTTGCTAGTGCAAGCGGTCGACCACTGGATCCCCGATTCGGCAACGCTGCTGAACGCATTTCGTTTTATCCCCAGCTGGCGTATCGATGACCTAATGGTCAGTTTCTCTATGCCGGGAGGGGGTGTTGGACCACACCTCGACCAGTACGATGTCTTTATTATTCAGGGTCAAGGTAAACGCCATTGGCGCGTCGGTGAACACCAGCCGACCCAAGCCCACTGCCCTCATCCAGATCTGCTTCAGGTCAAGCCGTTCAAAGCGATTATCGATGCAGAGCTGCTGCCCGGGGATATTCTCTATATTCCTCCTGGCTGCCCCCATGAAGGTTACGCCATTGAGCCATCATTGAACTACTCAGTCGGCTTTCGCGCTCCCAGTCAGCGCGATCTATTTAATGGCCTGGCTGACTACATGGTCGACAATGAGCTGGGCGAACAGCGTTTTAGCGATGCTGGACGCCAAGCGCTGTTTAGCCACCACGGCGAATTATCCGCAGCAGATATGCAAACATTGAAAGCCAGCATGCGCACTTTGTTAGAAGATGATGCCCTACTCTATCCTTTCTTACTGGCACAGCTATCAACGCCTAATCGCACTGTTGCCATAGACACTCCCGAGCCAGCGCTAGCCAGTGAAGATGTTGCAAGCCTATTAGCGGAAGGTCACTCACTCACTTGGCACAGTGGCGTAAAAGCGCTCTATTGCAACAAGCCGGCGCTGTTTCAACCGGGTGAGCTTTATATCAACGGCGAACGCTTTGACTCAAAACTATCAGTTAATGATAAACAGATCCTGGCCGACAACTTGCAGTTCGACGCAGAACGCTTAGCGTTAACCGACAATAGTTCACTATTCACCGAAGTACTGACTACACTTGTTAATCAGGGTTTACTGTTTGAAGAATAAATGAGTCACTACGAAGTCCGGCAGGTCCACTGGCTTGCTGCCAAAGATGCACTTTTTCAGGTTCGTCACCGAGTATTTTGCTGCGAGTGGCGTATCCCTGAATCTATCGAGTTTGACGATCTGGATATAAACGCCTTTCATATCCTCGCCGTTGATGAAGCGCAAAACCCAATCGCTTCAGGGCGTTTGTTACCTAACGGTCATATTGGTCGTATCGCCGTCATCATACCGGCACGGGGCAAAGGGGTTGCCAAAGCTGTAGTGAACGCGCTGCTAGATATCGCGCGTAAGGAACAGATGGACGCCGTATTTATTAACAGCGCACTGGAAGCCACTGACAACTTTAAGCGGCAGGGGTTTAAGGCGATCGCCCCAGTATTTATGGAAGCGGGGATCCCAAGACAGCGGATGAAGTGCAAGCTCGGCAAAATCACCGAGCTTGACCAGTCAGATCAGCATCACTAAAGCAGCAGGTAACTACGCCTGGCCTTCATTAGCCCACAGCGCATCATTTTCATGCAGCTGTGCCAACCCTTCCGCTCGGCTCACCAGCAAATTAGCGAAATCTACCTTGGTTTTATCTTTGTTTGGCACTTGAAACAACTGCTCGGCCTGAAGCTGCCAGCGTAAACCAAAATAGCGCAATGCATCACGCGCTGTGGCGGCAGCACCCACTTCAACATGGTCAGTTGGCAAGTCGCCACTGATCACCCAAACTGTTTGTGCCGGCTTATCAGCAGTCACAATCTTCCAGATAGAAACCAAAGGCGGTAAATAGCGGCTCTCTTTCTCTAATACTTGAGCGGGCACGATGCCTTTCGACGCTAAATGTTTTTGCGCCTTCTGAAACTGCTCTCGCACCCAACCCTGCAGTGCGTCCCGTTTTTCTTCTGCTTCCGACATCAAACATCCTCCCAATCAATCGCCAGCAACCTTATGACACAGTAGCGCTGACTTCAAGCGCGAATGACCTTTTTGTAAAGCCTGAATGACAGCCGCAGAAAAAATGCCAAGCGCCTGTAGTAGATGCTTTCCACCGACAGTGATATGGTTCACATATTCGGCGTAAATAAGGGTAACTACGTGTCTTTTTTCGATCTAAATGCATTCGATAACCATGAAGAAGTCGCTTATTTCAGTGACGCTGCTACAGGCTTAAAGGCCATTATTGCAGTACACAGCACCAAACTCGGCCCGGCTGTCGGTGGTTGCCGACTGTGGCGCTATGCTGACGATAAGGAAGCGTTGACAGACGCACTCCGACTAAGCCGCGGCATGACCTATAAAAACGCCGTTGCTGGTGTTGGCTTTGGCGGCGGCAAAGCGGTCATTATCGCCGACCGCAACATGAAAACCCCGGCGATGATGCAGGCTTTTGGTCGCGCGGTCGCTCGCATTGGTGGTCGCTACTACACCGCCGAAGATGTAGGAATCACACCGGCAGATATTGCCGAAGTAGCAAAAGAGACTAACTTTGTTGCTGGTCTCGAACATACCAGCGGTGATCCTTCACCTTTTACTGCCACAGGTACCTTCGTCGGCATTCAAGCCTCAGTAAAACACCTAACCGGCAGTGATAGTTTGGAGGGTAAATCGGTTGCTGTGCAGGGGGTCGGCCACGTCGGTTATTACCTCTGCAAACACTTAGCCAATGCTGGCGCGAAGTTGATCGTTACCGATGTGAATCAAGCTAACCTGAACCGGGTTGTAAATGACTTCAGCGCCAGCGTCGTTGAGCCAGCCGAGATTTACGATCAAGAGGTCGATATCTACGCCCCATGTGCACTGGGCGCGACTTTGAATAGTCAGACGTTACCACGACTGAAAGCGAAGATCGTCGCAGGCTGTGCCAATAACCAGTTAGCCACGCCGGACATTGATCAGGCGCTCACCGATGCTGGGATCCTGTACGCGCCGGATTACGTCATTAACGCCGGAGGTATTATCAATATCTCATTTGAGCGCAGCGGCTACTGTGCAAATAAAGCCAATACAAAAGTAGAAAAGATATACGATACGCTAAGCACTCTCTATCAACGTGCCAGCCAAGAAAATCGACCCACTGGCGAATTAGCCGATCAACTTGCGCAAGAAATACTGGCCGCGAAATAAAATTGCTATAGTAATCAAGTTGGGTAAATAGCCCCGCTTGGTTACTATCTCAATGATATTTGAGATGAATCATAGTGATTATTCGTTGAAGTGGGCATCTTGCCCCGCCCATTCAAATCAAGAGAATTCTAAATTGAGTCAATTGGTAGGCACAGAGTCTTCCCCCAGCCGCGGTTATTTATGGCTCTGGTTTGTTTCCATCATCCTGGCGGTGATTGCTGTTGCTCTGCATTTTTATACCAAGCAACTAGAGCAAGATCGCCACCTGACTCAAGAACGCAAAGTTCTGCAGCTGCTTACCACCAATTTAGAAGAGGATCTCAACCGCGCCATCTCAGACGTTCGTTTCCTACAAAGCCGACTGTCGCTGATAGCAAAATCGAAAGGACTCAGTGAATCAGAAAAAACCAATGAAGCGCAGAGCCTGCTGCTGCAGTTTGCCAAGCATCACCCACGCTACCATCAAGTCAGACAGATCAACGCTGTCGGCAAAGAGGTAGTCAGAGTAGAAGTCAAAGGCAACCTCAGCAAACTCACCACTGGTCAACGCCTGCAGAGTAAATCAGGTCAGCGCTATTTTCAGCGTTTGGCTAAGGTAAGTCCGCAGACTGTGCATATTTCCCGTTTTGACTTCAATCGTGAGCACGGCAAAATTGAGCGCCCATTTCGACCGGTGATCCGCTTTTCGATGCCACTTTATGACAACGACAACAAATTTGTTGGTGGGGTCGTAATCAATCTCAACGGCGAGCACCTACGCCAGCACCTCGTTTCTTTGGACAATTCCGTTGATGGCCACCTCAGTTTCGTCAACGGCGAAGGGTTGTGGTTATTTGGTGAAATAGACGCTGAAACAAGTGATACTCGAAGTGATCAACTGGGCACTATCTGGCCGATGCCCGTTAGAAACTCTCGCGGCGTAGCCCAAGGCAAAGACCGTCTCTACCTCCACGATGTGATTAGCTATCAGCGGTTAGCGAAAGATCAGAGCATTGCGTCGCTGGATCTAGAAGAGAGTTTTTTCAAAGTCGTCTCCACCATGCCGTTAAACAACCTCACCCCTTACGCAAATCAGCGGGCAAAGCTTGGTGGACCGATACTCTTAGGACTCCTTCTAATCGCAATTATTGCTGCCTACCGTTGGCATATTGTCAGTCAACGCCAACGCCGCACGGTTGCGAAGATGGCGCGGCTTGCCCAGATCATCGAAGAGAGTCAGGAGATCATCTGTCTCACTGATGAGCGCGGCTATATCAGTTATGTAAACCCAGCCTTTGAACAAGTCACCGGTTACAGCCAAAAAGAGTGCCTCGGCAGATCAGTCAATATGCTGAAGTCTGGCTACCATGATGACTCTTTCTACAAACAGCTTTGGAAAAAAATAGAATCAGGGCAAACGTTCCAATCTATCTTCGTTAACCGACGCAAAGATGGTTCGGTTTACTACGAAGAGAAAGTGATCACACCTTTTAAGAGTTTGAATGATGGCCATCGAACCTACTACTTCTCATCAGGACATGATGTCACCGAACTAAAACACCTGAAGAGTCGCACCAAGCAACTGACCTATTTGGCTTTCCACGACAGCCTTACCGGGCTTGCCAATCGCGCCCTGCTACAAGAACGGCTAGAACACACGCTCGCCACGCGAAGAACACAATACGCCGCGCTGTTGATGCTGGATCTTGACGGCTTCAAAGCCATTAACGATGCCTACGGCCACCCTGCCGGTGACAAATTGTTAGTCCAGGTCGGTAAGCGGATCCGAGCAGTGGTACGCGAAGGCGATACTGTCGCACGATTGGGCGGAGATGAATTCGCACTGCTGTTAGAGCAACTGGCAACGCCGGACGATGTGCATCATTTGGCGGAACAACTGCTGCAACGGATCTCAGCTCCTTTGCAACTGGAAGAGTTTGCCACCGCCATTACCGTCAGTATTGGCGTCACCATCATTCCGCCAGGTTCTTTCGTGGCAGACGATATGGTGAAATCTGCAGACCAAGCGCTGTATGTGGCAAAAGAGCAAGGCAAGAATCGGTTTATTGTGGCTCCAAGTGATGCCAAACAAACCGACTAGCCCTCTACCTCAGTAAAGATAGACAGCTTCCAGTTGCATTAACGGCGAACCGTTTTGCAGTAAGATCAGTTTTTGCCCTTCGATCTTAAAGCTGTCAATCACCCCAAGGGCGGCTAAGAACGCTTTCTCTGCTGCCATCTCATCGGGACATGCCATCTTAGTACCACCGATAGCATCAATCTGAAGTTGCTCGCCAGACAACTCATATTGGGCAAAAAATCGATTACAACCAGCAAAACCATGCGCTCTGCCATCAGCACCCAACACAAGATGTATCTCCCTGCGGTTTTCTGGTGTCAGAATCTGCTGACCATCGATAGATAGCAGTTTCCAATAAGTGTGGGTAACCCCAGGCTCAGCCAACTTTGCCTCACAGGAGTTCAAGGCACTAATCGCTTCAAACGATTCGACAAGCCAACGCTCATCGCCACCTTCCTCTCCTGGCGTAGCAACAATGGACGCTTGTAACGCCACCACCAAAGGTTGTCCAGGTGTCTCTACAGCCGCCAAATAGGCTTGCTCAAGCGCCAGACTGTCTCCCTGCTGTAGTACAGGCAAACGCAATGCAGAGCCACACTCCAGCATCATCGCAGCGTCTGCCATATATCGATAAACAGCAAATATCGGTAGCGGCTTGGAGTGCAGGTGCTCGTTGCTCTGCGCCAAAACGCTATGATTTTGCGGATCATCAGAGGTTAAGCTAGCGGGCGCAATCAGGTGCAATTGATGGGACGATGAAACGGCAAATTGATAAGGGGTAGCAAGCAGCTTGATGGTCTGACGACCACTCTCCATCATTTGTTGCCAGTAACCCAATTGAAATGCAGTTTCAACCGATGGGTCTGCCGATTCCACTTTGAGCAGATAACGATAATCAGGTCGCAACGTGACCGTCATCATTTTCTCTATACAAACATCACAATGGATCTCACCATAAAAGCTGACATAGCGGTCAACCACCAAAGGCTGCAACATGGCGACAGGATCGGTGTCAGCAGCCTTATCCTGCGGCACCATCAAACTGCTGGCACTCTCTGGTGTGACCTTGTTCGCTGGCTCACAAGCGATCAGCACTGTGGCAGACAAGATAACGCCACACCACATCCAAAACCTGTTTAACTGCATTGCTGCTCCGATGGGGGTCAAGCGTGATAGACGCTATATTGTTTTAATAGAAATAGATTCATGCGAAAGCTCAAACCAAGCCACAGAAGCATTTAGCTTACTTGGCTGATAACACCCAGCGAGCAACCGCCTGTTCAACGGCAGGAAAAGCAAAGCGGACACTGGCAGCTTGTTGCCGCGTCAGCCATTGAAACGCAGAGATATCATCTTTAGCCACCAGATTGGGTTTGTCGGCCAAGGTGAGGGAAAAGATCGCATCGACGGTACAGTATTCAACCTCGGCATAGAGATAGCGGTTGTGCATAGACCCCAAGTAGGTCAACGCATCGGGCTTTAACGCTAACCCTAGCTCCTCATTGAGCTCTCGGCACAAGCCCTGCTCTAATGACTCATCAGCATCAACAAAACCACCGGGAAGGTCGAGCATACCTAGCGAAGGTTGCTTCGCCCGTTCAGCAAATAGAAACTGATCGCCGCAACGTATCAAAACCCCTGCAGCAGCCGCCACATTATGAAAATAGAGAAAGCCACAATCACCGCATTGTAACGCCTTGCCCTCAGTCACACTGATACTTTGGCTGGCACACTGTGGGCAATAGCGCCACAGTGTGGAACTCACCTGCCCTTTGTCATTCAGACTGTCATTCGACACTGCTCAGCCCCCAATCAGTCACTTCGTGAACAATCGGTTCATGTAGTTCATCGTCGCCGGGCAAATAACCCACATAAGTGTCCATGATCAATCCATAGCGACCATCAACATCAACAATCGCCAATGAGAAATCAGTGCTGGCATGCAGCGCTTCTCGCACTTCTTGTAACAGCGGCATGACCATAGAGACGGGGCAACGTAACAGTGGACTCTCCTGACATAACCACACCCAGCACTCACCCGCCTGAGGCCAATCGGTGGCCGCAAGCCAGCTTAAAAACTGTTCATCATTGTCAGTATTTCTATAACGAAAATGGGGACTATCATCAGATGTCTGTTCAGCATCGGGTTCAGGCCAAGGCCAGCTCGCCACTAAAGTCGCCATATCCTGCCCAGAAAGCTTTGGTGATGACATCAGATGCTGAACAATAGGAAAAGCCCTTAACGGCTTTAACCATGAAGGGAAATAATCAGGCACTTCCAATGCAGAGAGTTCTACAGCGTTAGTGACATGGTCCATTACGCGCCCTCCACATGATGATCAATAAAACTAGGGTCAGTTAATTTAGTAACAAACACAAGTATACCTTCCCCTAATCTTATCTATTCCGTGAGGAGTAACCGCATATCATGATTATACAGTTCGGTTTGGTAACCGCCATGACGACGAAAACCGAACTTCTCATAGAAGCGCACAGCACGCTCATTCGTGGCCTGTGTCCCGCCCATTAACACCAACGATTTGGCGCCCATACTGCGGGCATAACCAATCAGTGCAGGCATTGCCGCAGAGGCAACACCACTGTTCTGATATGCATCCGCCACTGAGGGTGCAAAACTGATGTCCTGACCAGCGGCCAAAACAATGCCTTGCTCAGCATAACGTTGCATCTCATGGGGAAAGGCTTGCCGCTCAAAAATGAAATAAGCCGCGATCTTGCCATCATCGGTGGTCATCACAAAGCGGTCAGCGCTGTCATCAACCTTCTGTACCAATTCGTCAGCAAATGCTTCCGTCAAGGGATGAGGGCCAAAGCGGCGGCGCGTATCCTCGCCCATTTGAGCAAAGTAGCGAGCCAGCGCAGCGCCATCATCACGATGCAACAAGCGGAGGGAAAATTGCTGATCGCCACAGGTGATAGAGATAGGATCCATCGCTTTCCTCTTTAACTCCAAGGTGTGAACGCCGCCTGATTATTGATGCCTGACTAATATGGACAAGGACGCGCTTCAAGTCGGTCATCACATAACATGACGTCGGAGAAATAATCCAACCACGCATTCTTCGATGATTGCTTAGGCATGTAAGGCCAGCGACGCGAAAGTACGAAAAAAGAGTCATGACCGGAGATAGACAGATGATAGCTAAATAGTGATCTTTCCGTTTCCAGCTCTACACACTGAGTCTGCCATAACATCTCCTGATAGCCGTTCCTGACCACCGTATCTAACAACTCAGATTCAAAGCTGGCACATTTGGCCGCATCCGCTTTGTCCTGGCGCATCCGATAAGCAGCGAGATCGCCTAACTCTTCACCAAAAAACTCGACGACTTCCAGCACATCCTTTTTACCGACCAAACCCCAGTTAATCCTCTTTGCATCAGGGTAGGTATAGATAAATCGCTCCCAGGTTCCACCAGGCAAAGGCATGGGTTGGATAAGCTGCTCTCCTTTAAATACCTGCTCTGGCACCTCATCGTCTGTACTACTGCAAGCAACCACTGACACAAGTGTCAGCATAACCAGTAATTCTCGCTTCATTCCGTGCGACACCTTTTGCCTAAAATACAACTGCAAAGCAGTATATGGTTTCAAACCGACAGAATCTATTGATGCCCCCATATCAGCGCCACAATCTGTTTCGTATCACAGCCAAACTAGACGCCAATCGCTTGACTAAATCACAGCACCTGAGCGGCACAGCAAAGGCCATTCTGCCAATGTAAGCCCTCTCACCAAGCTTGAACTTACGCACCACAGTGCGAATAAATTTTGCCCGCCGAGAGAATCTTCACAATTCAAACGACCAAATTTTGACGCTGAGCAAGTCAAAAACTAGCCTGATGTTACCGCTCCCACGAGCGAAAGGTCTGTAAAAAATAAACATAAGAAACAGGATTAATGGAATGAACAACAAACTCCCATCAGCGGCGGCAGCCCTGATACTGGGCGCTGCCAGTATGGTAAGCAATGTCCAGGCTGCGCCAAGGACAGCTTTTGTACACTTATTTGAATGGAGCTGGAATGAAATCGGTATCGAGTGCGAACAGCACTTGGGCCCGAAAGGTTTCAGTGCGGTGCAGATATCACCGCCACAGGAACATGTCGGCGGATCACCATGGTGGACGCGCTATCAGCCGGTGAGCTACAACATCGAAAGCCGTAGCGGCAGCCGCTCCGAATTTATGAACATGGTGGCGCGCTGTAATAGTGTTGGGGTTGATATCTACGCCGACATGGTGATCAACCACATGGCAGCCCACGACCGCTACTTTCCCTCCGTCCCCTACTACAACGAGCATTTTCATAGCTGCACCACGCCTATCGATTACAGCAACCGTTGGCAGGTACAAAATTGCGATCTGGTCGGCCTGAACGATCTGGCAACAGAAAACGAGTATGTTCGCCAAAAGATCGCCGACTACTTTAACGACCTGATCTTTATGGGCGTCAAAGGGTTCCGAATTGATGCTGCCAAACATATACCGGTGCAAGATATCGAAGCGATCCTGAATAAAGTTCAAGGTAATCCATATATCTTCCAGGAAGTGATTGGCGCGGCCGATGAGCCGATCCAGCCCTCTGAATATACGCACCTGGGCGATGTCACTGAATTCAACTTCGAACGTACGATGGGCCACTATTTTAAAGGTCGAGGTCCCATCGCAGATCTGAAAAACATCGACACCCATTGGGGTGGCTGGCTGCCATCAGACAACGCGGTGATATTTACTGACAATCACGATGATCAGCGGCAAAAAACCAACGACACCCTGACTTACAAAGATGGTGACGCCTATCATCTGGGCAATGTTTTCATGCTGGCCTACCCCTATGGTTATCCCAAAGTAATGTCTAGCTACTACTTTGACGACCATGACCAAGGTCCACCATCCAGCGGTGCCTACAGTGGCAATGGCTGCTTTGACGGTGACTGGGTATGTGAACATCGTTGGCGCGGCATCGCCAATATGGTGAGCTTCAGAAACCATACCGCAGAACAGTTTGTGGCCTCGCGTTGGTGGGACAACGGCAATCATCAGATCGCCTTTAGTCGCGGTGGCTTAGGCTTTGTCGCGATTAACAGGGAAGGTAATCAAACCTTAGATCGAACCTTTGCGACCGACATGCCGCAAGGTGACTACTGTGACATCATCAATGGCGATTTCAACAGCAACAAGTTCACCTGTACCGGTCCCATCATTACGGTTGATGGGGCGGGTAATGCACACTTCTCGGTACCGGCTATGTCAGCATCGGCTATCCATGTCGGCGCAATGATCCAAGATCCCTGTGATGTCTATGGTCTCGATTGCAGCTGCGACGGCGGTGTCTGCCCACCAGAAGTGCCGGTCAACTTTAGTTGTGCTGACGCTGAAACCGACTGGGGCCAAAGCGTTTATGTCACCGGCAACACCCCTGCCCTTGGCAACAATGACCCAGCGCAGGCAGTTAAACTGGACCCAACCGCCTACCCTACGTGGACAGGTACTATTGATGTACCCGCCAATATGGATATCAGCTGGGCCTGCCTGAAACGCGACGAGCAAGATCCCGATGCGCGGCAGGCATCCTCGCAATCTCAGCTCTTCCATAGCGGCAGTGCTGGCACCAGCACTACCATTAGCTTTAAAGGCACACAAACAACCACGGTCGATATCAACTTTACCTGTCACAACGGGGATACCTACATGGGACAAAGTGTTTATGTGGTAGGCAACCATGACAAACTCGGCAACTGGGACCCCGCCCAAGCAGTGAAGTTAGATCCCACCAGCTACCCCAGTTGGAGTGGCAGCATTAATCTGCCCAATAACACTGACTTTGAATGGAAATGCTTAAAGCGGGAAGAGAACAATGCTATTGCAGGCCTTAGTTGGCAAAACGGCAGTAACAATGGCTTTAATTCCGGTCAAACTCAGAGCGCCGACGGCGCCTTCTGATCTTAACTAGCCACAGCACGATGATAAAATGAGCCCGCATCTGCGGGCTCATTTGAATAGCCCCATACTTACCCAACCGCCCTGAAACGATCACAAAATATTCCGCTGACCGTGCATCTGATTTTTTCCTGTGCAACAACCCGCCACACAGGCAACTGCAAAGATCAGCAATTCAGATTAGATTTGTCTCCCAGACAGCAGTGTCGTTATAGTAGCGCAACCAGCGAAAGTCACGGACACGCCAATAGTTACGCCAACGGAGCAACAGGCAACGTACTCACGCGTTTAGATTAAGGAAGATAGATCGTTTATGAGTTACCAATACCAGCAACGCCAGGTTACCCCACGTACCGAGAAAATGTTTGTGGTCGGGCAAGGCCGTATCAGTGGCTACCTATCAATGTTTCTCGGCGGATTAAGCCTATTGGCGGTGCTTGCCTACCTATACCCTTCGTATCTCACCACACCTGAATTACGCGCCGCCTACAATGCAGAATCGTTACAACACCTGCTGAAATACGCCATGTACTTCTCACTATTTTTTGGCGTAATGACCTTTGCCCTCAACAAACGTAAACGCATGGGAGCAACAGGGATCAGCCTAACCCTGATCAGCTTTGCTTTAGGTGGCTATATGATCCCGGTGGGCCCGGTTGATCCTGCGCCACTTTCTTTGGGTGTCGACTGGCTGATCTTGGCGTTTCTCGGTTCCACTATCGTGTTTACCACGCTAGAAAAACTGTTCCCCAAATACAAAGAGCAAGTGATCCTGCGGGAAGAGTGGGGATTGGATTTTTTCTATTTCTGTTTTAATCATCTACTGATTTCAGTGATCTTGCTGGTCGCGAACTTCTTTGTTAGCCACTTCAACTGGGCCGTCAGTGCAGATCTACAAAGCTTTATCCAATCCATCCCCTTGTGGGGACAGGTGGTGCTGATCATTATTTGTGCTGATTTCGTCCTGTACTGGGAACACAGGATCTTCCATGAGATCCCAAAACTGTGGCGAATTCACGCCGTACATCATTCAGTAGAGTGCATGGATTGGCTGGCAGGCTCTCGCGGCCACGTCGTGCAGGTGTTTATCGAACGCTCATTGGTGATGATCCCGCTGTATCTGTTAGCACCAAGCAAAGAAGCTCTGGATCTCTACGTCACCTTTGCCGCCCTGCAGGCGATCATCATCCATAGTAACCTCGGCATTCCATTTGGTCCTATCAAGTATTTGCTGGTCACACCGCAATACCACCATTGGCACCATAGTTCGGAAAAACCGGCGTTAGATACCAACTACAGCGCCCATACCCCGCTGTTTGACCGCCTATTTGGCACCTACCACATGCCAACCCAACATTGGCCTGCGCACTACGGCACCACATCACGGTTGCCGCGCACGTTCATTGGCCAGTTGCTCTATCCGTTTAAAGGGAAGTAAACCAGATGCTAGGAAAACTATTTGGCATTATCTGTTTAGGCTTGGGATTAATACTTGGCGGGTGGATTGGATACAATCTATTTATCGAAGTACAACCGGAAGCAGAAGGAAGTAATCCTTTGCTCCCGATAGTACTGACCATTGGCCTGCTCTACGTAGGCATTAGCCGACTTAAAGGAGACTCATAAGCCGGCTAGCCATATAGAACTCAGAAGCGTAAATCTTGGGAGATTACAGCCCCTTGTGATACTGCGTATTGGTCGACTCAATCACCATATCGTTGATGGTCGCTTGCGCAGTCTCATATGCTGCGGATGAGCCTTGCTCATTGAGTAGGTGTTCAAACTGTTTGATCAGAGTGGCTTTGTCTGGCATCTCTTTGCCACCAGAGCCGATATTGGTCAGGTCGATCATGAAACCATCAAACAGATCTGACAGCTCGCTAATAATCGCCATATTCAAAAACTGATCACTGTTGTAAATACTGGGGTAGCCCGCTTTTTGCTTATCAATAGCAAAAGACGCTCCCTTCACGTTGGTAATGCTGGTCGACTTATCACAAGACAACATACAACCATTATCTATACGTGGCTTCTCACACCCCACACTCTGCTGAAAGAAGCACTGCCTGCTGGTCATCAGCAAAATCGGATGGTAAATACTGTAGAACAGTTTGAAGTTTTCAGGCCGGGCAATCGACTTCATTTGCTGCTGGCTTATCTCATTGGAAATAAACGCACCCGCACAATCAAAGTATTCTTTCATCGCCAGCAAGCTGTATGAATTGGTTGTATTTAAGAACGGACCGGCGATCCATTTGATGCCCAGCTCAAATGCTCGGTTGGCGATCCCGGTGTTGTTTGTCACGATCAGCGGCGGCGTCACCTGCTCCAGAATATTTAGTGCCACATCAAAATCTTTGCCAATCAATACAGCAGGAAACCACGGGATCAAATTGGGGTTTTCATTGAAGAAATCAACATACTTGGTGCAGCCCCGCTTATAGGCATCAGGCAACTTGAAGTAGATGTCGGCATCAGTGACATGCGACAGATCCAAATCGGTATCGTCACATATCAAAATGGATAGCTTGGCTGGGTTAGCTGCTGACCCACTGGCACCAGAACCCGCGCTAACGTCTTCATTTTTACGATGACGTGCCAGCTTGGGCAGAGTCACTTCAGCATACACAGGGGTGTTATTCGTTAATACCGCATGCAGCTCTCTTTTCAACCGTGATAACTCTTTAAAAGGAATGCTAACGCCCTCCTCTACCCCACCTGACTCTAGTGCTATCAAATCAAAGCTGGCGTTGTTAAAGCTATTAAACCGTTTTTCAATGGCGCTTTGATCGATGCAGTTCTCTTTCGCTGCCACCAACACGCCCTGAGATTGCAGCGTGACCGTTTTTTCCTCTAGCGAGAGACTGCCGGGAACATACGCTTGGGTAACGCAAGTGATCGATAAAGGGCGACCGACGGTGCCAGAAAATTTGATACGCAGGGATATCTTCTCTATCGATAAATGCTTTATTTTCTCGGATACATCGACATTGATTTGCTCTTTCTCATCCCCCAACGTCTGCTCAACTTCTTGGATCTCAACAACAGAGATAGCATTGCTTTGCTCAATGGCGTAAGACTTAGAGTTGTCACGCGGGTTCTCAATAAACATCGATTGGTTTAGATCACCACGCAAGAAGGCGTTGGAAAAATCACGGTTAAAGACTTTATACAGTCGCTCACCGTCCTCGAGCAATTCGCCCGTAGCAACAAAACCATCAATTTGTTTGCGGAAGCTATCAATCACCGTATGAACATAGCCAGCGCCTTTAATCCGCCCTTCCACTTTGAAAGAGTGCACCCCAGCATCGATAAGCTTAGGTAAGTCGAAGAAGGCTGAATTATCTTTAATATTTAGCGGAAAGTTATTGCCCGATGGCGTCGTTTCATACTCTTCTCGACACGCTTGGCTGCAACGGCCACGGTTACCTGAGTTCCCGGCGCTGGCGGATGTGGAATAACAGAGGCCAGAAAAGGCAATACACAATGACCCGTGAACAAACACCTCTGTCAGCACATCGTGTTCACGCCCAGCGCTCGCCATGGCAGTGATTTCACGTAGGTTTAATTCTCTGGACAGATTCACACGCGACACGCCGAACCGTTTAAGAAAAGGTATTTGACCAACATTGTGTGTAGTTAACTGGGTCGAGGCGTGGATATCCAATGACGGAAAGTACTCATTAAGCACATAAAGCAAGCCTAAGTCTTGCACAATTACACCATCGAGAGTGGTATTCGCCAACCGACTCAGTAACTTAACTAACGGCTTAAACTCGCGCTCCAATATAACGATATTAAGCGTCAAAAAGATTTTGCAGTCATAGTGATGCGCTAACCGAATAACACCGACCAACTCATCAAATGAAATGTTAGCGGCACGATTTCGTGCATTAAAGGTATCCAAACCACAATAAACGGCATCCGCACCCGCTATGATTGCGGCTTTAATGGCATCAATGTCGCCACCGGGCGCTAACAGTTCGATTTTAGGAGTCATGTGGCAAGGGGATCCAGCAAGTCAGTCGGCTTAGTATCAAGGGCGCAATATTACTCATGTATTTCTCTGATTAATACCTTAAAGTGGCTTGCTATGCGGGTCACTCCCAGATCAAAACAAGTCGAAAACAATGAACCCAGACAACAGCCAGGCTAGCGCGCTACCCGTGCTTTATTCACTCAGAAACTGTCCCTACGCGATGCGTGCTCGTATGGCGATTTTTAAGGCCAAACAGCCCGTCGCCCTGCGAAATGTCGTGTTAAGCGATAAGCCCAAAGAGATGATCGAAGCCTCACCTAAAGCCACCGTGCCAGTTGTAGTGCTTAGCGATGGCAGCGTCATCGACGAAAGCTTAGACGTGATGCTTTGGGCGCTACACCAATCAGACCCAGATAATCTCTTACAAAAAGAGATTCCGCATGCCCTAACTGAGATGCTAGGTCTGATTCATATATTCGACAGTGAGTTTAAAACCTGCTTAGAACAATATAGATGCGCCAAGCGCTATCATGAAGACAACATGATTGAGTGCAGAATAGATTGTGAGAAATATATAAAACAGCTCGAAAACCGCTTAATCAACAACGCCTTTTTATTCAATAACCAAGAGGGTCTGGCCGACATCGCCCTGCTGCCCTTTATCCGCCAATTCGCCCAAGTAGAGCGTCAATGGTACCTACAGTCTGCCTACCCTAACCTAAGACGATGGCTGAACAGCTACTTGCAGAGCCCCTTTTTCACCAAAGTCATGGCAAAGCACCCACTGTGGCTGGATAACCGTGAGGAGATTGTTTTTGGGGGATAAAGATCAGGGAACAGACAATACCTCAAACTGCCACACAACTCTGCCAGACAGGTATTTATAAAGCGCTCCACCAGCATAGTCATCAACGGCAAACTTAGCTTACAGCGCTTTGTGCTGACGTAAGTGGTAAATACAAAACGAACCTAGAAAGATGCCTCAGCCACTCAGTGGCTGTGCTACATGGCTAGATCAGGGCGTTATCTCCAAGCCACTTTGAGCCCACCTTGCTTGATACCTTGCACCATGACCACCGGTCTCTAAATAGATTAAGATGACAGCATGACAGGAGCCACATTTATATACGCTACTACAGTTATAGGGGTAATAAGATAGGCTAAGCGGCGCAGTCTCCGAAAAAGGGTTTGAACCTCGTTCTTTATATTCGTCGTATCCCCTACTATCTTCGGGTTCAACGTCACCAACCTTGGTCAGGTCGTTTTCTAGGCCATCTGAGTTAGTCCAGTGCTTCTTGCTCTCTTTCTTACACACTGAACAACTTAAACCTTGGTCATGTTCTAACATTCTGCAGAGTTGATCTTTATTCATAATAAAACCATAACACTTTCATACACAGATGGTTGGTAGCGCACTGGAAAAACAGTTCAACAACATGCGATTGTTAAGAGACATCGGCACATGCCGCCTCCTCCAATTTCTTTAAGGCAAAATCCCCCCTTTCAGATACAGAGTGCGAGTTATCTGAGGCAAAACGCTCAGCAAGCGCTCTGGCTTTTGAATCTAGATTGCCTAACTCCCGTATCAATATCTCTGCTGAAACGCGTCTAACGATAGATGAGCGATCTTCAGATGACAGTTCCAGTAAGTCTAATAGTGGAGTTTCAACTTCCAACGCTCGTTCACCAACGATAGGTTTTAGTCTGCCTTCACAGTACCGTATATCCGTCCACTCCCACTTTCGACCTTCAAACCATACAACTCGCCCTTCAAATAAGCTGCGGTATGCCTTAGCTCGCACCGAAGGCTGAATAGCGGACTTAGCTATTTTTTCAATTCTCCCATCAAGTATCGGTGTGCGCCCAAGCTGAGAAAAAAGTGATGGCATAGGTCCAGAAGCAGATGAAACTAACTTAGACCGAAGGGACTCTGCTATTTCCTTTTTACAGATAATTTTCAAAAGCACCTCTTTATCTGCTTCTTCTATTCTGCCCCATGAATTCCAATTCGAAAGCGTGACGCATAAAGCCTCAACTACATATTTAGGATCAGCCGAATTTGCTATTTCAGGAAGTTTTTCCCTTGCGGCTCTGCGGACTTGAGGCACCCAATCGTTGAGTCGACGAACCGCAAGAGAAAAAAAGAAAGTGTTCGGGGCAGTCCCAGACAAGGCTCGCAGCGCTTTCTCGCGTTTGTAACCATCCCAGCTAATAAGATCAATCCAAGTTACTAATTCCTTAGGTTTTGACCATACTTTCCACTTCGAGGGAGTAGACCCCCTAATAGCTGAATGAAATTCTGAACGAATAAAACGTTCCCAGTAATCAAAACTCGAAAGAGGCAACTGAGATGTCACTTCAATTAGTTCAGACATATCAGCTACGACTTTGCCACTCGGGTTTATAGAGCTAGCAAACGTTCTCACTGCTGAAATAATTTTGTCTTCTACTATTTGTGATTTTTTCACCTACTATTCTTACCCCTTAACAGCGCCGGCCAATCAATCACCAATATACGCTTTCGACTTTATAACTATCAAGCAGTTAGCAGGAAGAGGAGACTACCTGCATCCATCTGTGCCGGTGAAAACGAGAATGCGGCGTTATGAGGTTCGTTTCTGTACGCAAGAAAGATGCAACGACGCTCACGCTATCGAAACCAGCTCCACCTTATTCCGTTCACGCTTCGCTTGATAAAGTGCTTGGTCGGCTTTTTCATACAGCAGTTCAAACGGATGACCTTTGCCGACGACCACACCAAAACTGGCGGTAACACGTAGGCCATTGGAAAACTGCGCTTGTTCACAGCTCGCTCGCAACGCTTCGGCGCGTTGCATTGCATTATGTTGATCACAAGGAAGCGCCAACAGAAACTCCTCACCGCCTAAACGAGCAACGATATCTTTGCCGCGACAATGGTCACGAAGGATCTGCGCAAACTGCTGTAACACCTGATCCCCTACTTGGTGCCCATGTTGGTCATTAACTTTCTTAAAAAAGTCGATATCAATAAGCACAACGCTCAATTCTTTATCGGGGTGTTGGCTTAACCACGTTTGCGTGCGTTCCAAGCCCACTCGACGATTATTTAGTCCGGTCAGAGCGTCGGTATTGGCAAGCATAGCCAAACGCCGCTTCTCGTAAACCAGGCGAGCAAAGAAAGCGATCATGAATACGACAAGAATTACCGTCAGCAGATCAATGATGTTCTGCATACGCAAGCGTTCTGCTGCAACCGCCAATTTTGTTTGATACTCGTGGTTGCTATCAAGCAAGCGGCGGTTACGACTGTTCAACTGCGTCACATCCAGTTCAATCAATAGGCTTTCGATGCCGCTAGTACCGACTTTTCGTTGCGCCTGTTGTTCAAGCGCCTCATATTTTTGGGCGTAGTGCCAAGCCTGTTGAAAACGCTCCTTGCCCGCAGCCAGCATTGCAGACAATTGCCACACTTCAATTCCACTGTGGGTCTCCTGCTTTGATTGAGGAAGTTGGTTGTAATGCTGAAAAGCACGATTTAGCGCGGCTTCTGCCGTCCACAGGTCGTTTTGCGCCAGCGCGATTTTGCTGCGCATCTTAAAGAAATCAAACTGATCAGTCAGAGAAATGCTAAGGGCTAATGCCTTCAGAGCATATTCCCGTGCTTGTAGCCACTCCCCTTGCGCCAAACGTATTCTGGCCAATGCGTATGCAGAATCGCGGTGCTGAGCGGCAAGATCCGATTCGCTGGCCAGCCGTTCCGCCAGCAATATATGCGCTTCTGCTTGTTGGTAATCTGACGTTAGAAAGTAGCTTTGACCAATCGCAATATGGCTATCAATATAGCGTCGAAACGGTCCGTGCAACTTGAAGTAATCAAGCGCTAGATTCAACTCTGATATTGAACGTTTTAAAATGAGCGTGGAACCATAAAACTTGCCATAAGCAAGGGCGAGTTCCGCTTCCATCCGCGCAGAGCCTAAACCTGATTCAATGGCGGATGCACGCTGAAGCAGCTCAAAACCAAGCAAATTGAATCCATATTCATTCGTTAACTCGGCGGCAAACAACAGCGCTTCTATCGCAAGCTCTGGACGTTTGTGGCTTACCGCTAACTCTACGACCTGGTCAATTTGGCTCATGACCGAATCCAGTTCACGATCTGTCGCATTCAGGCGCAGTTGTAATAGCCATACATCCGCATATAGCGGCGAGCCGATCCGTAAAGAGAGTTCCCCTTGGGCCAAACCGATCACAGCCCGGATCTCTCGAACTTCAGTGGGGTTCAGGGCAAACATCAACTCAGCCTCAGTCAGATAGTACTCAGCCATCCAACTGGCATAATCATCTTCTGGGCGCTCTACCCCCTGAAACCGCAATTTGGCATGACCAATATCGCCCTCTTTGATCAACTGTCTTATCGAGTTTATCTCAACCAAAGTCGCAGCATCATCTGCCGCAGCATCTACCGCAAAGGTCAACATGGATAGCAATAACAGAACAGCTGATAGCCAAGTGGTTATCGGTTTTCTTCGGGTCAACAAATAGGATCTCGATAAATAGAGTTGCGAATCAACAGTGAAATAGAGAACTGCCGATGAATGCTGAAACTATAAGGGAAATCCCATCTGGCAACGAATGCGGTAATTCACACTATTAGAGATATCCCGGTGCGGCAGAACCGGTTCAATGACAAAGGTGTGATCTATCTAATGAAATTTTGGTCATCGTCAGGATGTTGGTGCCGCAAATAGGTTCCGCCAAGTAAAAAGCTTCGTTCTAATACACACCAGAGCAAAGCCCTAGACCAACAGTTTTCGTGCGTGCCTTGGCTTGCCAAAACTAAAGCAAATGTGCAGAGGTTTAGCAGAGCCGTGATAGGCCTGCTGTAGACCCCGCTATTGTCGTTCAGGATTAGCCGTCACTGTTTGCACTGCTTCCAGCGCTTGGTCAAATGAGACAAATACCTCTTCAAATTCAAGCGAGGCTAAAACAAAGTAATCGCACCACACACGGAAGTATGACGCCACGAGGACAACTGCCTCGGTATAGTTAGATCTGTCAACGTCGGGAGTGTGGCTCGCTAAACTTTCATTCACATTGTATTTCCGTTACCACAGGCATAAACTCGTTGCGGTGAAGGGATTCATGCATTCTGTTTTGAATGATCACAGGCTGTGATAACACATAGATACCCTCCTCATTCGTACTCACCCCTTTTAAAAAACTACGCATCATTCCCCAAAGGAGATAACGGATGGATGATATAGATCTAAAGGAAATAGACATTAACAACACAGCACAGACGCTTACTGCCATCGCTGAGATCCAGTCGTGTCAACGTGAGGTATTACTGACTGAAAATGGTGAAGTTGTCGGTGCGATCCTCACTAAGGATCAGTACAACTGGTTCCTTGATCAGCTCGATGAAAGCGAAGAGGTTTCTGTCATCGCAGATAGAGCCAATGATGCCGACGACGCAATATCACTCGAAGAATTCAAAAAGCAACTAGGTGAGGATTAGCCATGACGGACACATCAGTGAGCCAATCAGAGAAGGCTCTCATCGCCAAACGCAGTATTGAGCTGAAGATGAACAAAACATCAGGCAATACCAATACACTCGATCAGCTTAAGGATGAGCTGGGTATTCAACATTGCAAGGACAGCAAAAATGACTTACACGGTAGCACTTCACCGAGAAGCTAAAAAAGATATCAAAAAAACAAAATCTTAGTCCGTTGGCCATCGCCTCGGGTAGGTGTCCTGCGAGCTCTTAGTTCCACCATCACAGCATACTTGCTTGTACCACTTAAGCAGAGATGAAAGGCGCTTAGCGCTGTTCACTTTGCGTGGGTGTAAGCTCAGTGTTTTCATATAGCAGCTATAATTTCAGATATAGAAAATGGCAAACGCCGCATGTTGTTACGCTTCAAAAAGCCATACAGAGAAAAACCTCTTATTTGATGTGCTAAATGCTCCATTTCGAGTGTTCTTGGAAGCTTTCTTACTTCTAATTGACTGGAGATATGCTGATGAACGTCATGAGCAAACACATACTTGTATTGGGGCTGGCGCTACTTGTTTTGCCATTTTCAGCACAAGCAGGATTGATTAAAATAAGTGTCGATAAAAACACCGATGCAACAGCCATTTTGCGCAGCATTAGCGGCGTAGAGATAGCAACCCAAGGCAAAAAAGATAGCAATGGAGATGGCATCGTTGAGATGAGTTTCTCAAAAGCTGATCAGAAAAAAGCTAAAGAGGTAAAGATCCTCAAAACCTCTGATGGCAAGGCGATGATCTACACGCTCAAATGGAAAAGAGATGAGGTCAACCTAGCCTCTTTTGAACCCTTTGAAACTTCAACTTTTGGTGCTGTCAGTGCGAACTTCTTAAGCTGGGAGATGGATGTAGAAGACTTCTTTGATGACGGAGTGGATTTCACATTTGGTGACATTCTAACCGTCACCAATGGCTCAATATCAGAAACGGCATTCATCAATTTTTATGATGATACAGGCGCAGGTTTTAACGGCGATATACAAGTGCGAAATATTGACCAATTTCTACCATTGCCCCAGCCTGTTCCGACACCATCAAGCATTTTCCTACTAGGAATGGGGCTCTGTTTTGTTCGTTTTTTACTGACACAAAATAGACCCACCAATCAGCACCTCAGACGATGATTTATAAAGAAGTATACATACCAGAATAGGTTGAACTTGCTTCAGTATTCATTGGTTCAGCCATGACAGTCTAACGCTGGTGCCAACGGCCTCCGGCTACTGGCGTCTTTCGTGCGGTTTTTGCACAAAGAGTGACAGTGGCCGGAATAGATGTTCGCCCGATAATTCATGACGCCGAGAAAACAAACCCTTCAATATAGTTAGATCTATCAACGTCGGGAGAGTGCCTCTTTGTTACCAGCAGAGCGCTGTAGCCTTTGTCCCCGAGGAGCAAAGCGACGAGTTAGTGACGTGTATTGTTAGTTTTCGTGCACTTCACCATGTTGACGCCTGTGGGTTTAAATCCCAGCTCGGCATATAGATTGGCTGCTTGCTTGTTTTCGTAGGCTACCAATAGTTCAATTTGCTCAACACCTTCAGATCTCAGCGTTTGTTCAAGTTTGGCAAAGATCTTTCGGCCATAGCCTTTTCCTCTAAACTGCTCGATAACTTGAAAGTCGTATATAAACGCTGAGTTTTCACCGGAGTTGAACACATACCACAGGTATCCGATTACACCGGCACCATTGTGTTCAATACACATTAGATGGTTACCTTCAGTCGAAAGACCATCAGGCAAGCACTCATCCAGTTCTTCGTTAGCAAGCGAAATCGCATCGGACTGAGAGTGACCGTATGCAGCAGCTAATTCGGAGCCTCGGAAGTTATTTGAATACTCTCGATAACCAACGAACTCTTCAGCGCTCATCGGGCGATACGTAATTTCTAAGTTTGACATTGCATCCTGCAAATCTGATTGAGAAAACGCCTAAAACAAGGGTCAAGTTAGCGGCAAAGCCGCTTTGTGGCACTTGTCCCCGCGAGGAGCGTAGCGACGAGTTAGTGACTTGCATTGTTGAACCCAGCCGCTAAGCGAAGAAGTCTGATTTACGAAAAACCAGCGGGCTCAGCTCAGTGGAATCTACTGGGCCAGATAATTGCGCGGTAACCAACACTTGATCATTTAGTTAAGAAGAACTTATTACTTCGCAAAGAAATACCCCACTACACTCCCCCACAGCCGGCGTGCCCCAGTCAGTTGAAAACAAAAAAGTCTGATCTTTCTCCACTACAACTTTCTGCTTGCTGCCACCAAATTGGCGTGCAATTTCGGTTTGAGTTTCAGCTAAAAGACTAAGCGTGAACCGGCCTTCTTCGAGTAGTTTTTCAGTACCTAGTGCGCCTTTAGGTACTGAGATCAGAACATGATCCTTTTCAACCTTCGTAAGCCACGCGATAGACATACCGACATAGTCTTCTGCACTTCCACAAAGGACTACACCAACTCCATTTACAAACATAAATCCTCCGTGAGGTATAGACAATATGACTCCCACAAAAGGTGCTGACCTCCGCCTTCGTGGGTTAGCTAAAAGCCAGAGCCATAATGTATG
>NZ_SJXE01000013.1:0-67982 GCF_004336975.1 Corallincola luteus | reverse complement strand
CCGCTGCCTCGCCCTGAGCGAGTGAGGCGGCATTATAGGCACCTTAATCCTACCGTCAACGCTTTTTTTATGTGATCTAGTTCAAGTGGTCAGTTCTTGTGCAAACCAGCAAAAATGAGAGCCATGTTTAAATTTTGTAACAACAGCGGCAGTTAATGTAGGGCAAAGCTGGTTGATAGTCAGAAAGCCCGTTAGTATCAAAAATCTTACTTTTTGCCTTCAAACGTTTAGTTATTACAACATTGAGTACAAATGCAATGAATGCAGTTAATTTTATCAAGTCTCTCCTCTTTAGTGCCGCATTGGCCTTATTAGGATATCTCGCAGTACAGTTTCTAAATATTCAAATCAGCGGCAGTGTTTTGTTTGCCGCTGGCCTTGTCATTGGTGGCGTTGTTGTTCCATTGTTTTTGCCAAGCCATAGCGCTGATGACATTGATGATGAAGAAGACGATGAAGACCATCATGTCGAGCCAGGTGAAGTTAAAACCCTTTATGTGGGAAATCTTCCCTACCGTGCGAATGAAGCCGCCGTGCGCGAATTATTTGAGAAGTACGGCAAAGTGTTTTCGGTACGCCTAATGAAAGATCGTCAAACTGGCCGTCGTAAAGGTTATGGTTTTGTCGAGATGAGCCAAGCGGATGCAAGTAAAGCGGTGACCGCGCTGAATGACAATGAGTTCCAACAGCGAACGTTGAAAGTACGTGAAGCTAAGGAACGTAAAGACGAAGATACCTAATCGATATTAGGTACACAAAAGCCGGCTAAGTTAGCCGGCTTTTTATTACCTGTATTTGTGTCAAACCAGCCAATAAGAAAGATGACCATTGCTGAGCTACACGCTGATCTTGTTTCGTCACCCATAACGTCCTCTCTTTGACATCCAACTTTGCTGTGTTCGCCGCCGGTAGCAACAAATTTGTCACGCGTCTAGCGATCGCTTCACCGCTATCAATGCAATGGGCTGCAGGCAAGCATTCGATGATTTCTGTTGCCAGCAGCGGAAAATGGGTACAACCAAGAACAATGGTATCTGGACCATCACCTTGCGACCATGGCGCAAGGATCTCCGCTAGCCGTGGTAAATTCACAGCTCTTCCGGCTAACTTGTCCTCAGCCATCCCCACCAATTCACTGTTTCCAATCCGCGAGATACGACAATCTGCGGCGAATTCGTCGATCAACGCCTGTGTATAGGCTCGAGCCACGGTGCCAGGCGTTGCCAGTATACCGATATGCTTATTGCTACTCTGAAAAGCGGCAGGCTTAATCGCTGGCACGACACCAACAACGGGCAGGTCAAGTTGCTTCCGCAGCGTTGGCAACACTAAAGTGCTGGCTGAGTTGCACGCCACTACGACTAAAGCGGGATTAACCTGCGCAACCACCTGCATAATCAGGTCACATGCTCGTCGGATCAGCGTCGAATCGTCAAGCTCACCATAAGGCTGCCCTTCATTATCCATCAAGTAGTGACAGGTTAGTTCTGGGTAAGCCAAACGGATCGCTTGCCAAACTGACAATCCACCCACGCCAGAATCAAATACTAATATTGGTTGTCTCAGTGACATCGCTTATCGTGACCAGAGGCTGTAAAAAGAAAACCCCACATTGATATGTGGGGTCTCATGGTAAAACCAGACTGAAGAGAATAAAAGTAACCTTTAATACTCGGGGCCCGAACCTGCGCGTTGGCGCACGTACAAACTAGTTAAACCGAACAGACTGGTTAAACTGCTCAAACTTCTCTACTTGTAGCTGCGTTTGGTTTGAGCTCTGCTGACCATTCAGCTGGGCAAAGATAAGCTCCGACACTTCATACATGGCACGCTGTTGAGAGAACTGCTGCTTGAACCCCTCCTCGACTTGCAATAGCCGCGCTTTATAGTCAACGACCTCAGAGGCAGCGGAATTTTGTTGTGCGAATCCTGTACCCGGACTATAGGTATCGTTATCCTCTTGCGAAGCGTTTGTTGCGCTGGCCACTGCGGCTTCTATCGCACCACTTTGATATTGATCTGCCAGCTCGGATAGATCCCCAACCAACCCTGCAACCTCGCCAGTCTGCTGGCTGCTCTCAGTGCCATTCACCGCGTAATAGAATTGAGCGCTGCCACTATAGCTATAACTTGCCTGAAACTGGCCATTGCCAGACTGCATATTCATTGATGCAGAGAAGGAGAACTGACTGCTGGCCATCATGCTATAGCTGCCTACACCAACCGCTCCAGGTAAGCTCTGCAAAAACTGCTGCAACATAGATAAGGGTGAGAGGGGCTGACTAGAGGTTGAAGTCTCTGCACTGGTGTCAACTTCTGCTTGCGGAAGAACGGCTACAGCTGCCTCTTCTTGATTCCCTGTGGGGCGCTCTGCGACTGCAACAGCTTCAGGCTGAGACTCAGAAACTAGGGATGGCGTTGGCGCTATCTCTTTGCTTTCCAAAGCTGATTGCTGTGGTTGATTATTGCCGACATTGGTCTGGCTGAAATACTGCTGACTACTGAAGCTCATATTCACTTCACTACCGTTACTGCTCATATTAAAGCTGGCAGTTTGATAGCTCACCGTTTGCATTTGCACAGGCGCTTGGGGAGCAGTGGGTTGCACCGGTTCATTCAATGCTTGTCGAAACTGCTTAAGCGAACCAGAAAATGCTTTCCATTCACCCTGCAAGGTATGGCGCATATCGCGATCGAACAAACCGCTCTCTTTTAGATCGCTTCTCGCTTCTTTAAAGGCCGAACGGACATCCCGGCGTAACTCACGGTATTCTGCCCTTAGCTCTTTCCTACTGGCACCGTCTGATTGCGCTTGGTACAGCTTGGCGGTTAGTGCTTGTAGTTTCTTCGAACTTTCAGTGGCATAAGCGGAGGCGGGTTCCGTCGCAACCGCCGGAAAGCGCTCACTTAAAGATTGACTTAGCGCTTTATCAACGCGCGCAGCTTTAGCCTGCGGCTCAACTAGTGGAGACTGAGCAACGGCAGCTGGCAATGGCTGCGCTGATGGTAAACTAGCCAGGGGGCGAGTCGGTTGAGTAGAAGCTGTTGCGGAATAGTTCTGCTGATAACTCAGCTGATCACGATTTGTAGATAAGTTGCTGAAGAGTTGTTGATTGAACTGAAACATAATGAGGTCCTATCCGTTTATTCTATCGATATGCGTACCTCCTAATCGCCTCTGAACTCTCTATCGGCTCAGCAAGATTAAACTTGACTGTTTTTTGACCATTTTAATTTTGCTCATCTAAGCTCTAATGCAGGTTTTTTTGACTCTGCCGCCAGTTTGCCTAAAATTTGCGCCCCCTATCAGAGAGCTTCGCTGTCAAAACGGCAGTGACCAATGGAGTAGCCAATGGCTGAGTTATCCTTTTCCCGATCCGAATACGATGCCCAGCTAGCGGACAAAAGTCGTTGGTTAACAGAGACCTTTAACCGCTTTTCGCCACCCACATTGGAACTATTTGCTTCAGCGCCTAGTCACTATCGGATGCGCGCTGAATTTCGGGTCTGGCATGATGGGGACGATCTTGACTACATCATGTTTGATAAGGGCACCCGTAATCACTACAAAGTGACAAGCTTTCCGCAAGCGTCTCAACTTATTAATGAGCTGATGACCGCATTGCTAAACGAGATCAAAGGGCAACCGATACTCCGCCGGAAACTATTTCAGGTAGACTTTCTCTCATCTCAAACCGGTGAAGCGACCATCTCCCTGCTTTATCACCGTCAGTTAGACACTGAATGGGAAGCGGCGGCAACACAGTTACAGCAAACCCTACAGCACCATGGCAAAGTTGAACTTATCGGCCGCGCACGCAAACAAAAAATCGTCTTAGCCCGTGACTATGTGATGGAAACGCTCACTGTCGGCGATAAGCCGTTTCACTACCAACAGATAGAAAACAGTTTCACTCAACCCAATGCAGGGGTCTGTGAAAAGATGCTTAATTGGGCGGTCGATACCACCAAAGAGATGTCAGGGGACCTGCTCGAACTCTACTGTGGTAATGGCAACTTCACTCTGCCTCTGGCACAGAACTTCCGTAAAGTGCTGGCTACCGAGATAGCCAAACCTTCAGTGGCATCCGCACAATTGAATATGAAGTTGAATCAGGTCGATAATGTCACCGTGATCCGCATGTCTAGTGAAGAGTTCACCGAGGCGATGGCTGGACGAAAATTTAATCGTTTGGCGGGTGTCGACCTCAGTAGCTACGAATGTAATACCATTTTTGTCGATCCCCCCCGTTCAGGCCTAGATCCAGAGACGGTCAATCTAGTACGGGGCTACGACAATATTCTGTATATCTCCTGTAACCCAGAAACCTTAGCGGAAAACCTGGAGCAGTTAATCGAAACCCACGAGATCAGCCGTTTCGCATTATTTGATCAATTTCCTTACACCCACCATTGCGAAGCTGGCGTTCTACTCACTCGCCGCCAATAAGCAGGTTACTCGATCTCATCCGATCTGAAACTGGCTGCCCCACGGGCAACCAGTTTCAACTGTTTTATCACACGCTCGGTCAGCACAGGTAACTGATCTTTAGGCAGATCAAGTGCATCCGCACCGGCACTAAACACCAGAGTAACCATCGCCTCAGCCTGCACATTGACATCCGCCGAACGCCCTCCCACCTGCAACATCAGATAGTGCGCCAGCTCTTCAATAAAATGCTGGATCTCGCGTGCTACCGCGGCCCGAAAAGAGGCCGAAGTGCCGGAACGTTCACGCAGTAACAAACGGAAAACATTGGGGTTCTCAGTGACAAACTCCATGAAAGTTTCCACAGAGGTTCTGATCACCGAGCCGCCATCCTTAATCCGCTGCCGTGCCTGACGCATCAGCTGTCGCAGGGTCAAACCTGCGCTATCCACTAAGGTTAAACCGAGCTCATCCATATCCCGGAAGTGGCGATAAAAAGAGGTGGGAGCGATACCGGCCTCCCGTGATACTTCACGCAGACTCAGGCTGGCAAAGCTTACTTCCGCACTGAGTTGTGACAAGGCCGAATCAACTAGTGCCTGTCTTGTTTTTAACTTTTGTTCTGCCCGAACGCCCACGAACGCCCCTTGTTTGTCAATTTACACTGCCATCTTCATCCCCATCATACCCAAGGCAGGATCATATAAGAATGGTTGCATTAGGGAACAGGCGAGATAGAATCAGCGTACAACTGTACGCTGAAAATAAACATGAGTACCCAATAATGTCAGTTTCACCTAAACCACCACTGATATGGACTAATATCCTGCTATTTTCTTTAACTCTACTGGGAGCTTTGATCCTAGTTCCAGCTTGGGGTGTTTATCACGGCTTCGGCCTCGCGGAAGTGGTCGGCTGTATTTTACTACTTGGCTATTCAGGAATATCTATCACGGCGGGTTATCACCGCTTATGGTCACACAAGACCTACGAAGCGCACCCTGTCCTGAAAGTAATATTCGCTATTGGTGGCGCATTTGCTCTACAAAACAGTGCCCTGCACTGGAGCTCTGATCATCGGGTGCATCATCGCCATGTCGACAATAATGAGAAAGATCCCTACTCCGCCGGACGCGGCTTCTGGTACAGCCATATCGGCTGGATGTTGCGCGAGTATCAAGGCGACAGTTATGACGACTACCGTAATGTTCGTGATCTCACCCGCGATAAGGTCGTGATGTGGCAACACAAGTATTACCTCCGCCTAGTGCTCGCCACCAATATCGGTATTCCAGTCATCTTTGGTCTGTTTAGTGGTGACGTGATCGGCGCTTTCCTGATGTGTGGGTTACTGCGACTGGTACTTAGCCACCATTTCACTTTCTTTATCAACTCATTGGCGCATATCTGGGGCAAGCAAACCTACACCGATAAGAACAGTGCGCGCGATAACGGTTTTCTCGCCTTTTTAACCTATGGCGAAGGCTATCATAATTTTCATCATCTGTTTGAATACGATTACCGGAATGGCATTCGTTGGTGGCAATTTGATCCCACCAAATGGTTAATCAAAAGCTGCAGTTGGCTTGGTTTAACCCGTAAATTGAAAAAAAGCCCGGAAGAGCGGATCCAAGCGGCACGTTATCATATGCAGCTACAACGCCTGCAAAGCCGATTACAAGGGCGTAGTAATACCGAGCAATTGATTGCTAAAACTCAAGCGGAGTATGAAGAGTTGCTGGCTAAGCTGAACGCCTTCTACAGTACTCGTAAGCGTTTACTTGACCTAAAGAAGCGACGCATGCTGAAACGCTATGAGCAAAGTGAACTAGTGACACAGTGTCGAGAGCTACAACAACGCTGGTTGGCCCAACATAAACAGTGGCGCCAACTCACTGCCCAGTATGCCTAACTAAACAAGTGCGGAAATCAGTAATAGTTGATTTCCGCACTTGTCATCAATCCGCGCACCGTTATCCTTAACCGATTGTGATAACTAGGCATACGTTTGATGGAATCGATTAAACTCACCGAATACAGCCACGGCGCAGGTTGCGGCTGCAAGATCTCCCCGGCGGTATTAGACACCATTCTCCACAGTCAGCTTGCCCTGCCGTCTGATCCTAAGCTATTAGTCGGCAATCAGAGCAAAGACGATGCCGCCGTTTATGATTTAGGCGACGGCCGCGGCGTTATCAGTACCACTGATTTTTTTATGCCGATAGTCGATGATCCCTTTACCTTCGGCCGTATTGCAGCCACTAATGCCATCAGCGACGTCTACGCCATGGGTGGCAAACCGCTAATGGCGATCGCTATTCTTGGCTGGCCGACGGCGAAATTGCCGCCAGAGGTTGCCGCCCAAGTCGTTGATGGTGGGCGTCAAGCCTGTGCTGATGCAGGAATATTGCTTGCAGGCGGTCACAGCATTGATGCCCCAGAGCCTATTTTTGGTTTAGCTGTCACCGGCGAGGTGCCACTAAGCCAACTACAGCGCAATGATCAGGCCACTGCCGATTGCCAACTGTTTCTTACTAAACCTTTGGGTATCGGTATTCTCACTACTGCCCAAAAACAGAAAAAGCTGCGTAGCGAAGATGAGTTGATCGCCATTGATGCCATGTGCCAACTCAACAGCTTAGGCTATCAGTTAGCGCAGATGGACGGTGTCACCGCAATGACCGATATCACGGGATTTGGCCTGCTAGGTCACCTAATTGAAATCTGCGAAGGCAGCGGCGTACGTGCGGAGATCGAGCTTGCCCAGGTACCACTACTGGCACAGGTAGAGTTCTATCGCAGTCAAGGCTGTGTTCCCGGCGGTACCGAGCGTAACTTCGCCAGCTATGGTGATAAAGCCACGCGATTAACCGAACTGCAGCGGCAGCTACTCTGCGATCCACAAACCAGTGGTGGCCTGCTAATTGCGGTAACGCAGGAGCAAAGTGACGCGGTTGCAGCCGTATTGGCGCAACATCATATGCCAGCACAAGCAATTGGCCGGTTACTGGCTGCAGATAATAGTCAGCCCCTAGTGTCAGTAAATTAGCCGATATTGGCCACAAATTAGCGCTCGTTGTCGTGAGTTTCCGTCATTTGGGCGCTTTTTATGCTGTTTGCACTTTAGTCGGCCTGCAGGGATCGGTAACATAGGCGTTCTCTGCGGCCAATAAGAAGCATACTCGCTGTGACAAAACAAAAAGCCTCTCCTACGACACCCTGTGAAGAAATTGAAAACAAGCACTACGATGCGATCATCATCGGCTCAGGTCCGGGAGGTGAAGGTGCTGCGATGAACTTAAGCAAACGCGGCCAGCGAGTCGCCGTTGTTGAACGCCATCAAGATGTCGGTGGAGGCTGCACCCATTGGGGAACGATCCCGTCAAAAGCACTACGCCACTCTGTTTCCCGCCTGATCGATTTCAATAACAGTCCACTGTTTGTCGAAGGTTTCCATAAGCCGCGCGCCTGGACCTTTGATCAGATTTTGAAGCAAGCGGCGTCTGTCGTCACCAAGCAGACCCGAATGCGTGCCGGGTTTTACAACCGCAATGATGTTGATGTGATCCATGGCTGCGCCGAGTTGGTTGATCGCAATACTGTTAAGGTGGTTGTTGAGGGCGGTACCGAAACAATCACGGCTGACAAACTTCTGTTGGCCCCGGGCTCTCGCCCCTATCGCCCCGCTGATATCGATTTTTCTCACCCACGGGTCTACGACAGCGACACTATTTTAAATCTCACCCACCACCCACGGCATATCATCATTTATGGGGCAGGCGTGATCGGCTGTGAATACGCATCCATCTTCCGCGGACTGGACTGTAAAGTAACTCTGATCGATAGCCGCGAACGGTTACTCTCTTTTCTTGATGTTGAGATCTCCGACGCACTGAGCTATCACTTGCGCTCCTCCGGTGTGATGATCCGTCACAACGAAACCTACGCCAGTGTTGTCGGTGAAGATCATGGTGTGGTGGTGAACTTCGAATCAGGGAAACGATTAAAAGCTGATGCCTTGCTGTTTGCCAACGGCAGAACCGGTAATACCGATACGCTGAAACTAGACAAGGTTGGCCTCAAAGCCAATCACCGAGGTCAACTGGAAGTGAATGAACACTACCAAACCAGCGTTGAGAATATCTACGCGGTTGGTGATGTGATCGGTTATCCCAGCTTAGCCAGTGCCGCCTACGACCAGGGCCGGATCGCCGCCGATGCCATCGTTGATGGCAAAGCAGAAGCGAAACTAATAGGAAATATTCCCACCGGGATCTACACCATTCCTGAAATTAGTTCAGTAGGAAAAACTGAGCAGGAGTTAACCGCAGCGAAGATCCCATACGAGATCGGTCAGGCACACTTCTCTAGCTTGGCTCGCGCACAGATCGCCAACGCTGGCGTTGGCTGTTTGAAGTTACTTTTCCATCGCGAAACTAAGCAGATCCTTGGCATTCACTGTTTCGGTGTGAACGCATCTGAGATCCTGCATATCGGTCAGGCAATCATGGAGCAAGAAGGTGACGCAAATACCATCGAGTATTTTGTCCGTACCACCTTCAACTACCCGACGATGGCTGAAGCCTATCGTGTTGCGGCGCTCAACGGCTTAAACCGACTGTTTTGATGACCTGCTCAATCAAAAAAACCGCTGACTATCAGCGGTTTTTTTTGTCTCGTCAGATCGTCACTGGTTAACTCTTTAACATGCAGCTCCAAGGCAATGACTCGTCCCCCAAGACAATGAAATTCGGGTTCTCCAACGATTCGCGTTCATTGTAGCTAAGCGGGTTGAGGGCAAGGTCGAGAATGCGCCCCCCTGCTTCATCGACAACACATTGTGCCGCACCAGTGTCCCACTCTCCGGTAGGACCAATACGCAGATAACAGTCTGCAACGCCCTCGGCAACCATACAGCTTTTCAGTGTACTACTGCCAAAGGGAATGAACTCGGCCTGCACATCCTCGTGCAGACGATCAGTGATCAACTCAAGGTTTTGCCGACGGCTGACAGCGACCCGCAAAGAGTAAGGCAGCTGCGGTGACAACTTAGTGGCTTTGATTGCCTGAGTATCGCCGTTTTGACACTTAAAAGCGCCATGACCACGGGTAGCAAAATAGGTTATCCCTGATACCGGCGCATGAACCACACCCAGTGTGGGTACACCACCGACGATCAGTGCGACGTTCACGGCAAAATCGCCACTTCCTGCAATAAATTCACCAGTACCATCTAGAGGATCAATGAGCCAATACTTGTCCCAGTGGCAACGCTTGTTAAAACCAACGTCTGTGACCTCTTCCGATAAGATTGGAATATCAGGGGCTAAAGCCGTCAAACGTTTGATAAGTAAATCATTAGCTTTCAGATCAGCTGTCGTTACCGGCGTTTCATCCTGTTTAGTAAGCTTTTCGAACCGTCCCTGCTGATAGATATCAACTATCAAATTGCCGGCTTCGACCGCCATCGCCCGTACATCATTGAGCAGTGCAATCGGCTCCATTGTTACCTCTTCTGTTGCAGCCATTGGTGCGCCAAATAAACCGCAGCAATACTGCGAGCTTCACAAAACTCTTCCTGTTGAACCAAGCCCAGCATATCCGAGACCGGCCAATATACCCGTTCCAGCGGCTCAGGTTCATCGCCCTGTAGCTGCTCTGGATACAGATCTTGCGCCAACAAGATAGTCATCTGACTGCCAAAATAAGCGGGGGCCATGGTCAACGTCTTGAGCCTGGTCAACTGTTGGCAACCAAAACCTATCTCTTCTTTCAATTCTCGATCTGCAGCCTGTTCCGGCGTCTCACCTGGGTCAATCAGACCTTTGGGAAAGCCTAGCTCATAACTGTCTGTTCCGGCAGCATATTCACGAACAAGGATTAAGTTGTCGCCCGATATGGGGATCATCATCACAGCCCCTCGTCCGCTGCCCTGCATCCTTTCATACTCACGGCGCGCACCGTTGGAGAAAGCCAGATCCAATGCTTCAATGGTGAATAGGCGACTTTGGGCGACGACGCGTCGCGCGAGTACCTTGGGTTTTTGCCTTTTCGGAGGTTCCTGGCTCATTACCGACTCATTATTAAGGGCTGATATTCATATCAAGATTTAGACGCTAGGATTACACTAGCGGCGAACTGCCATCGTGCCAACATTTTTTGTACCAGACAGGGCTACGGAAGAGAAAAATGCTGAATTGGAAAGAGATTGACACTGTTTTACTCGATATGGATGGCACATTACTGGATCTCCACTTTGATAATCACTTTTGGCTAGAGCACCTACCAAAGCGCTACGCTGAAGAGAAAGGGCTCTCTCAGGCAGAAGCGAGTAACACGCTATTGAACGCATATCATGAAGTGCGCGGCTCACTGCAGTGGTACTGCCTCGACTATTGGCAGGCACGTTTGCAGATGGATATTGTGGCGATGAAGCGCGAAGTAGCCAACAGGATCAGCTTACGCCCCGATACCCTGCCCTTTCTTGCCGCGCTAAAAGAAACTGGCAGAGCCGTGATCTTGCTAACTAATGCCCACCCTGACAGTCTTTCGCTAAAAGTCGAGAAAACGCAACTGGACCAACATCTGGACCTACTGCTGAGTAGCCACAGTTTTGGTGCAGCAAAAGAGGAGCAAAAGATGTGGCAAGCATTGCAGAAAAAAATCGGTTTTGACCGCGCCACTACACTATTCGTTGATGACAGTGTCAGTGTGCTAAATGCCGCTCGCAAATACGGCATCGCCCACCTGTTAGCCGTAGCCAACCCCGACAGTCAGAAGCAACCCGCGCTGATCCCTAACTACCAAAATATCAAAGACTATCGGCAACTGCTGAGCGCGATCCGGGCAACCCCCAGATAAAGGGGGCACAGTTTTTAACGACTATAGACCCAACTTGGTGTCGAACTCTATCTTCAACCCTTCGGGGGTTTTGTCGCTCAAGAATTCTAGGCCTTCGCGCAGATCTTTTGGCAAAGTTCGATCCGGCTGCATCAGCAGTGACCCAACGGCACGTTCACGATCAGGCAACTTCAATTCACCCGTCAAGTTTAGCGGGCTCTGGCTACCATCAATGACACCGACCACCTGGCCGTCAACACAACTCAATGTGACATGAAATAGACCCAATGGTGCAGGGTTCTTCAGCAATCGATTACTGAACATCGCTTCTTCCCAGTAGATATCTCCTTTCAGGGATTCACACCAAGGGAGCCCATGTTCGAAACGATCAATCGCGTAGCGGAAACGGCCATCTAAACGACTACCTCCTGGTAGATTCGCCAAACTATCGACAAATTTGCCCGGCACTTCCAAGTAGCCGTTATAAATTGAGATACCACTTGTTTCGGCAACGAGATCGACTCTGCCATTTATCTCTGAGTTACGATCACCGAACTGTACGTTGGCTTTCACTTGCCCCAGCAACAGCGGCCATGGCGATAAATCCCAGCGTACCTTTTCCAACACAATACGACGCTCTCTAACCACAGCCACATCGCCTTTCCAGACGGTACCGCTGACGCCTTGCAGGACCACATCATCAGGTAAGGGCAGCCAGTTAACCAGCAATGCTGCGGGAAGGGTGGCTATTAAGAAAACCAAATACAGGCAACCAGCAATGATGCCTCGGCGTAACCAAATCACGTCATTATCCCCTTCTTAATTGCAAACGACGGATCCGAACCACGCCGGTTTCCTGCTCTGACGTCAAATCAAGGCTGCCGACGTCAATCCCATACTGTTGTTTCAATATCTGTAGCCAACGCAAAAAATCATTAAAAGCAACGCGATCGATCCACACCTGGAGATCTTCCCCCTGAGGTTGAATGCGCGCAATAACCACTTTCTGTGCCTTCGCGGTTCGGTTAACAATCGACGATAACGAGCCGCTACGAACATTTCCCTTACCTGTGCTGGCACGCAGGTTAACAACCTCAACCGCTGCACGTTTCATTTCCGCCAAGCGGCTCTCTGCCGAACTCAGCGCCTGTTGCTCATCAGCAACAGCATTATTCAATGGTGACCAGAAGCCCCAATAGAAGATAGCGACAACGACGGCGACAGCCGCCATCGCCAGCAACTGCTTTTCTCTGACATCAAGCCCATCAAGATAAGTCTTTAGTGCATTCATTGCTTACCTCTTATCGTCACCGACCCAGTGACTTTGCCATCCTGGTTATTCAACGAACCGATCTCAATGTCAAAACTGTCAGGGGCCGCTGCTTTAAACTTTTCAAAATCGGCGAACGCTTTGCCTTCCGCCTGGATCCGCAGCTCTCGTCTACGACTGTCAAACTTCAGCGATGCAAGGGACATATTAGCGACGTCACTGAAGGGTTTTTCCAACTGCGACAGCATGCTAAATAGGCTGAGATCCGTGGACACACTGCCACCGAGCTCGCCAAGCTTCTGCTTCATAATGGAGCGAGCTTTACTGACCGAAGTAGCTTTCACCTCAGGAAACACCACCTTAAACACCGACAAGGTCTGTTCCTTCGCCAATGCGGTCTGATTACTTAGCCTTAACAGCTGCAGGCCATCTAGCACCATGTTAAGTAATAAACAGACGCCGACCACAATGGCAACCTTGCGCCAGGGTAGCCATCGAGTGTCCACTTCTCGCTTAGCTTCAAAGTCACCCTGCAACAAGTTCCACTTATGGCTTGGCAGATGCTCGGCCAGCAGTTGCATCGGCAACTCTTCTGGCTGACGCTCAATCTGTAAGCCACCAATATCAGCAAAGATCCATGGCTGATAGCTGTTCAACAGCTGCGGCTCTTCACTCTCCTCTCGCGCCGCGATCATGCTCTGCAGGTAAAGCTCTGCATTGTCATGTTCAACAACGATGCCAGCAAATTCATCGGTACGCAGCAGCAGTTGCTGCTCCATATCCAAAGCTGTCCAGCCGTCCTCTTGCCATGGTAAAGCGAGTAGATCAGGCAGTAGCCGCTGGGGCTCAAAATTGGCTTCTCGCAGCCAATCCAACCATTGCGCCATCTTTAAACGGCTGACAACCATGACCTGCTGAACATTGTCTTTTCGCTCACCTAAGGCAAAGTGCAAACTGTCCACATCTTGTGTCAGCTGTTCTTCAAGCATAAATGGCAAGGCTTTGATAACTGCACGCCCCGCTTTTGGCGGCAATGGCACATTATGTAGTCCCACTTCGCTGCTCGGCACCAATACCACGGGCTTGCGCCCCCCCACACGTTCATGGAGTGTTTCCAACTGCTCAACACCAGCGAGCGTTCCAGAAGCGATCACTTCTGAACTGCTGTATGACCAGACCAGCCAATGCACTGGCGCGTCATGTTCGTGGCCTAGTCGGATCACGAGTTGTTCGTTCACTGGGTTCCTCCCAATTGGCGGCGGATCACAACCAATTTGTTGTCCTGCTCACGCTTCAATAGCGATTCCAGTCTAAAAGTGACATCTGCCACTTCCGTTTTTGCCTGTAATAAAAAATAGAAACTGTTCACCGTTAGCGATTCCTTCTGTGCTGCGGTGACATCGCCGGCACCACTGACTTCAGGTTGGCGCCAAAACTCATCAATGGTTTCATAGCCGTTTTTTGGCCGATTATTAATTAAATCCTGCGCGTCACTTAATGTAAGCCGCGGAGTTAGTGCCGCTTGTAGGAGCAACGCTTGCTCCGCCTTAATCGTATTCACATTTATACGTAACAGCGGATTTTCCGGTACGGCACAAACATAAGGCCGTACCTTTTCATAAATTTCGGCGGTTATGCCTCTCACCGTCCGCAGCTCACTGGCATGTGCCATCAAGCTATTTGCCGCCAGATAGGGCACAGGCATCGATTCGTATTCACTGTCTTCAGCACCGGCACTGGAGGAAACGATTGAGTCTGCATCGAGCCAGTCACGCAGCGCTTCCGCTATCTGCTCCGCCTCATATGCATCCACCCCAACACCTTCTAACAACTCCTGAAACATACGGCTATGGGGCGGCCGGGTCTTGAGTTCTTTCTCCGGCGTTGGACCAGCGACGCTGTTTAAGTTAAAACATGCCTGCTGATCGATGATTTGCCCGCCCAGTGAGCCGCCTTCAACCGGAAACTCATTGCCCTCCTGCGCCCAGTTTTGGCCCAAGTGCACGACATCCTTATCATCCTTAAAGCCCTGGGTCAGGATCTTCATCGCAAATTGTTCAGCGCCAATGGCATACCAAAGCCCTTGATTACCGTGTATTAGGTTTTCGGCACGGCGCATTTGCAGGCTCAAGCGCTGGGTCATATTAGCTGCAATGATCACCGCCAAAGCCACTACCAACATCACGGTAATAATAGCGACACCACGCTGACGCCGAGGTGAGTGGTTACTTCTCATCTGGAATGCCACCACTGTCACTGTCGCCTATGTCATCTTGGCCACTGTTGCCGCTACCGCCATCGGGGCCTGCGGTTGGCCGATGGGACTTACCATCGCCGGGCAGTAAAAACTTCCGCGTAATTAGGCCAAGCCCTTCAATATCTAGCTCAACGGCAACAGCATGAGGAATATTTTCACTTTCCCAAGGCCGCTGCCAGGTATCTTCCTCGTAAACACTGACTTTAAATCCGTTGACCCCTTCCATAAGGGTCGACTCTTTCGGTTCAGTGCCACTGACTGCATCCGGGTAGATGAAATACAAACGTTGTAACTTATTTTCCTGTACCCGATACGCAATCGACTGCACCGTACTGCGCTGCAACATGGCGTTTGGGTTACGCCAGCCCTGTCGGCTCAGTACCATGCCATCGAACTCACTCTCCAGCAAAAACTCAGCCACCCACATGAACCCCTTGCTCGGTTCACGTTCATCAACACGTACTTGACGACGTGTGGTCTGCATAAGGTCCCGCTCTAGAATGGTCATCACCCGCTGCATCTTCTTCAACTGCGCCGAGCGTTCCCGCGAGATCTCCTCGCTGCGCTGGATGTTATTCAACGTGGTATAGGAAGCGACACCCACCACGGTAAATACCGAGATAGCTACCAACATTTCCAGTAAGGTAAACCCTTTCACCCGCAACATCAGGATTTACTCCGATAGGTCACCACACTGGCCAGAGGCGACTTATCCTTCTCCTCATAAAACACCTCGACACGCACACCGCGCAACTCTTTATCGGGGGTTTCCAGTCCTTGCTGTGTCCAATGCCAGGTATGACCGGCCATCTCCATGGTACCGCGAGTAACCGACAATTTTGGCCACTCTTTCTCCAAGGCGATCTCTGTCATGCGGTTGCTCGCTACCCAGGTCGCCATAGAGCTTTGTTCTAAATAAAACAGGCTATTGATATGCCCGGTGGTGGCTTGCGCCAAGCTGATGGCTGCGCTGGCAAAAATAGCCAGCGCCACCAAAACTTCCAGCAATGTCATGCCTCGGCTGTTAATCACGGTCTATCCAAAGGCCCCAATAGTTCGACATTGCCGGTGTCATGACCATTGACGCGAAAAAAAGCGATTTCGTCGTCACTGACATCCTGTAATGACAATAACAAACTGAACGGAGTCAAGTCGCCGCTCGAGAAGATAAGTATTTGCGGCTTGGCGTCTTTATCTTCTTCTCGCTCAATCTCCACCCCTTCAAACATCGAGCCTTGCTTGGTGAGCTTATTTTCCTGCTCCCAAGGCAGGTCATCCAAGGTCAATTCCGCCGTCACTATGTCTGGCCAGGCTCGGGTTGAAAACAACTTGTCATCCTCAATCGGCTGCCATTTCTGCTCATCATCCAAGCGGTAAAATTGATACTGCTTGTCATCAACACGCATGCCGTACTCTTCACCACGCATCAACGCTTGTTCGGCCGCCATTTCTACCAGCGCACTGAAACGTGAAGCTTCCTGCTCCAGCGTTTCCTGTGGACCAGCAAGATTCAACGATAAAACGACACCGACCGAAACCAGCGCCATCAACGCCGTCACCAGCAGCACTTCAAGCAGTGTGAAGCCTTGCGCCGCCAGTCTGCTAGCTGAAGCTCTTATTGCCAATTTACTGGTGATCCTGCAGGTTCCAGTTGCCTATATCTGCAGCCGTACCTTCACCGCCCTCTTCACCATCAGAACCCAATGAATAGAGGTCGATCTTTCCACGCTCACCAGGGCTTTGATACATATACTCATTACCCCAAGGATCTTTAGGCAAACGCTTGATATAGCCATCTTCGCGGTATTTACGCGGCTCAGGTGCACTGGACGGTTTCTCCACCAACGCTTCCAAGCCCTGCTCAGTGGTTGGATAAACAGCGTTATCCAACTTGTACATATCCAGTGTTTGCTCCAGCGCAGTGATATCACTGACTACTTTCTGCTGGTCCGCCTTCTCTTTGTTACCCAGTAGGTTGGGTACCACCAAAGACGCAAGGATCCCGAGGATCACGATCACCACCATCACTTCTAGCAAAGTAAAGCCGGCGTTATTCTTGGAAAAGGTTTTCATCTTGAAAAAGTCCTCTGTGGAAATTGGCATTAGCCAACGAGATTGTTCAAATTAATAATAGGCTGCAAGATAGCAACCACGATAAACAGTACGACACCTGCCATAGCCACCAGCACCAGAGGGCCAAGCAAGCCCATGGCAACGGTCATCAGGGAGTCAAATTCACGTTCCTGGTTGTCAGCGGCTCGGGTCAGCATCTGCTCCAACTCACCGGAACGCTCGCCCGATGCAATCATATGTAACATCATTGGTGGAAAAAGCTTGGTATCGGTCAATGCCGCCCGCAAGCTAGTACCTTCTCGCACATGGCCGGTAGCATCGTGGGTCGCATTTTTAATGCGTAAATTGGTTAATACATCAGAGGCGATACGCATCGCTTCCAGCAGCGGCACCGACGACGCTGTCAGGATCGCCAAGGTACGTGCATAACGGGCGGTATTCATCCCCCTGATCACCTTACCCAGCACCGGCATAAACAGCTGCCAGCCATGATACTTAAGCTTCCATTTCGGCTGCGCCAACAAACGTTGAACCCCCATCATCAATAGGATAGCGGCGACGAAGATGTAAAGGCCGTAGTTAAGTACAAAGTCACTGGCCCCAATAAGGATCTTGGTAGTGGTTGGCAGCCCTTGTCCCATATGCTCAAACTGCGCGACAATTTTTGGCACAACGACAGCCAATAACAGGGTGATCACGCCGGTGGCGATCACCGTCAGTACAATCGGATAAACCAGCGCCTGGATAAGCTTTGAGTTGGTGGCTTGCCGCTGCTCGGTATGATCAGCCAAACGATTAAGTACCGTATCCAGATGGCCGGATTTTTCGCCAGCGGCAACGGTGGCACAAAACAGATCATCGAACACATGGGGAAATTCTTGCAGGCTTTCCGCTAAGGTATGCCCTTCCAGTACTTTACCGCGGACAGCCATCATCATGGTGGAGAGGCGATCTTTTTCGCACTGCTCAGCCACCGCTTTGAGTGACTCTTCCAAGGGCATCGAAGAGGCAACCAAGGTCGCCATTTGTCGCGTAATCAACGCCAGCTCCGGCGCAGAAATACCCCGTTTAAAGCCAAAGCCGCCTTTTTTCTGTTTCTCTTCGGCGGCCTTTGCGTGTACCAATTCGGTGGGGATCAGTCCCTTGTCACGGAGCATCTGCCGAACTTGGCGGGCGCTGTCTCCCTCCATGACGCCCTTTTTCTGGCGCCCGGCTTTATCGATCGCTTTAAATTCAAATACTGCCACCGATTATTCCTCGCGTGTCACACGCAGAATCTCTTCTAACGATGTTTGGCCAAGCAGCACTTTATCAATCCCGTCCTGGCGAATACTGGGAGTAGACTCGCGTACATACTTTTCAATATGTTGTTCACCGGCGTCATTGTGGATTAACTCGCGCACTTGCTCATCAACCACCAGCAACTCGTGTATCCCGGTTCGACCACGATAGCCATTATTGTTGCACGCAGGACACCCGGCCGGATGGTAGATGACCTGCTCAGTGGTAGGCGGTAAGCCCATCAACTCGAGTTCAGCTTCGGTGGCTTGTTGCGGCTGCTTACACTCTTTACACAAAGTACGCACTAAGCGCTGTGCTAATACAGCCAACAAACTGGAGCTCAATAGGAACGGAACCACGCCCATGTCCGCCATACGGGTCACGGCGCCAGCAGCAGTATTCGTGTGCAAGGTGGAGAGAACCAAGTGACCGGTCAAACTCGCTTGTACGGCGATCTGGGCGGTTTCCAAATCACGGATCTCACCAATCATCACCACATCAGGATCCTGACGTAAGATAGCCCTTAATCCGCGGGCAAAAGTCATATCAACTTTCGGATTGACCTGAGTTTGGCCAATGCCATCCAGATCGAATTCCACCGGATCTTCTACCGTTAAAATATTACGGTCTTTACTGTTAATGCGACTGAGACCGGCATACAAAGTTGTACTTTTACCTGAGCCAGTAGGACCGGTGACCAGAATAATACCGTGAGGACGATGGATAAGTTCTTGGAAAATGGAGCGATTACGCTCGGTCATTCCCAACTGTTCCAAGTCCAACTGCGCGGCGTTCTTATCCAGTAATCGCAACACCACGCGTTCACCATGACTTGACGGCATGGTTGATACCCGCACATCAACAGCACGACCACCAATACGTAGTGAAATTCGACCATCTTGCGGCACACGTTTCTCGGCAATATCAAGCTTTGACATAACCTTCACGCGGGAAACCAGAATATTGGCCAATTTACGGTTCGGCCGCAGTACCTCTTTCAACACGCCGTCAATCCGGAAACGAATAATCAGCGAGGTTTCAAAGGTCTCGATATGGATATCCGATGCGCCCTCTTTAATCGCTTCCGACAGCATGGCGTTGATCAGCTTGATGATCGGGGCGTCATCTTCGCCCTCAAGTAGATCCTCTGTTTCCGGCAGCTCATCCGCTAGTGAAAACAGATCCATTTCACTACCGATATCTTCCATCAGCTGCTGTGCAGCACTGGAGTCACGCTGATAAACCGCGGTTAACATCTGTTCGAAGTCAGCTTCTTCAAGCTGAGTGAAACGCACTGGCGCGGCAGCAAATCGCCGCACTTCGGCCAAGACATCAATCGGTAGCACGCCAGCAAAATGTGCCTGCCAGCCGTCGTGTTGCTGCTCTAAGACCACCTGATTACGTTTGGCATAGGCAAATGGCAACACTAAGCCGGATAGCTCCTGCTCAGATAGCTCTTCACCCAGTTCAGGATCTGCCGCCAACTCATCCAAGGATGGCGCTGGCTGAAGCGCCTCTGACTCTTGTGTTTGATTTAGTTCAGCCATGCTTAATCCTGCTCTTCTAAGCGACGTAGCTCCGCTTCCTGCTCCATACGTTCGCGCATGTAGTCTTCAAAGCTTGGCGGTGGCAGATCGGCGGACTTCCATTCCGGCAGTAATGGCGTATTGGCATCGAGATGACGTAAGCCTTCGTCGTACTTACGCAACTGCTGCGCACGGATGAAGTTGTACTTGCGATTACTGATCTCATTCATCGTCATATCGTCGCGGACAATGGTGGGACGAATAAACACCAACAGGTTACGCTTACGCTTAGTTGTACTGGTGCTGCGGAACAGCTCACCAATCCAAGGAATATCACCCAACAGTGGCACTTTCGAGACGCTCTCTTGCGCGTCTTCATCGATCAAACCGCCGAGCACAATAGTACCGCCATCATCAGCCATCACAGTGGTTTTCAGTTCACGCTTGTTAATGGTGATATCCACTTCCGTGGTACCTGAGATACTCGAGACTTCCTGCTCGATCACTAACTGAACTGCGTTGCCTTCGTTAATCTGCGGCGTCACTTTCAACTTCACACCCACTTCCTGACGTTCAATGGTCTGGAACGGGTTGGCATTGTTAGAAGAGGCCGTGGAACCGGTCAATACCGGTACATCCTGACCAACAATGAAATAGGCTTCTTGGTTATCCAGGGTGGTAATAGAAGGGGTAGCAAGAATGTTGGAGTTGGTGGTACTACTCACCGCCTGCACCACTGCCGCCCAGTCGTCGTTAATCGAACCCACCATGATGCCGTTGATATTGCCTAACACCTGCGCTAGCAGACTAACATCACCGTCATCACCGGGTGTCGTAGTAGTTGTTTGTGTGCCATCAGGCGCAATCACTGTCGTCGTGGTGCCATCCTGGCCGCTCTGATACTCACGTTGACCAGCCCAAAGGGAAGATACCGGTGCTTGCGAACCGTTATTCCACTGCATTAAGCCGACATCTTCGGAGAACCATTGCACGCCGAGGTTAATACCATCGCCATCCTGAACTTCAACAATAATCGCTTCCACTAACACCTGGGCACGGCGAATATCCAACGAACGGATCACCCCTTCCAAGGTACGCATCATGTCTGGCTGCGCGGTGATAACCAAGGCATTGCTGTCTTCATGGGCTTCAATAGAGATATTTCGCTGGGAGGTCTTCTTCGCTTTACCACCACCAGAGGCCTCTTGCGCAATGGTGTCACTAACCCCTTTAAGCAAAGCAACCATATCTGGAGATTGAGCGTATTTGAGGTAAAACACCTTGGTGTTACCGTCGGTTTCCAACTCATTATCCAAACGACGGATCAGAGCGACAATACGCTCACGGGCTTTGGGCTCACCTGACACCAGTACACTGTTAGTTCGTTCATCAGCCACCACTTTCGGCTTTAAAAACCCTGGTGTCGTTTCTTTACCGCCAGTTGTTCGCAGCAGGTTATCGGTGATCCGCACCATCTCTGCGGCAGAAGCAAAACTCAACTTAACAATTTCAACTTCCTGGTCACCGGCTTTATCCACCAGTCGAATGATTTCAACCAAGCGATTCACAACCGCGGCACGGCCTGTCAGCATGATCACATTGGATGGGTCGTAGTGCACCACGTTACCGCCGCCAGCGTTATCATTTAGCTGACGTAACAGCGGGGCTAATTCCCTTACTGATACGTTTTTCACCTGCACAACGCGGGTAACGAATTCGTCGCCTTTACCTGGATTGCGATCCCCGACCACAGGAATTGCCGCCGTTTTAGCGTCTTTGTTTTTGATCACCTTCACTATGCCGTTATCCATCTCCACCACGGCGTAGCCATACACTTCGAGTACATTAAGGAAAAACTGGTAATACTGCGGCTCAGTTAACAGATCATAACTGCGAACATTCACCTTTCCGCGTACACCGGGATCAATAATGATGGTCTTATTGAGGTTTTTACCAACAATATTGATAAATTCCTCAATATCCGTGCCCTTAAAGCTGGCGGAATACTCCGCAGCAGAAGCCTGGGCCACAAAGGTGATAACAATGGCTGCAAACACGCCTCGTATTAGCTTGTAGCTTAAACGGAGGTTCTTAGATAACTGCACCTTAACGTCCCTCATCATTACTGTTCACCCGGAAGCGAAAATAAAATCTCATACTGTTGACCATCACGCTCAATCGTTAATGATATCTCGTCCATTTCCGGTAACTCATCCATTACACTCATCGCCTGCCCCATATCGGTCAGGTCAAGTCCATTGATACCAACAGCCAGGTCATTCGGCTGTAAGCCCATGCTTTGAAACATTTCGTGATCTTTACCAGGGTTAACCCGAAAGCCCTTCAGCGCGCCTTCCTCTTTGACCGGCGACACGCGAATATAGTCGGTTAACTTACCTATCAGATCTTCATTACTTTTAGCTGCGTCTTTAGTTTTCCGCAGGCTTTCGGTTAAGCGCCGATTGCGACGTTGATCCACTTGCTGGCGCGGTGTGGCCTTCGGCGGCTTCTTCGCTGCTCGCTCAGTACCACTGTAATCAATACCGGCTAACATCAAGGTCTCATGACTCCCCCGGTTACGCAGGATCACCCTGTCAGGGTGGATCTCGCGCAACGTGGCACTGGTTTTATCAATCTTATCGCCAATAAAATAGGTCGCTTGCTTGCCACCATTTTCGATAATCGCCGCACTGAATTTTACATCCGTACTGGCAACCACACCGGTCAAAGTCAAATTGAGCTTGGTCTCTGGTGCCTTGGTAACTTGTTGCTGCACCTGCGGCTTAACCGCTTGATACTGACCAAACAGGTTCAGCGACAAGATGTTGGAAAGATTGATGCCAGGATCATTGGCACCAAGAGAGCTCACTTGCGGAGGCTGCCACTGCTCGGCATTGGCGCTCACAGGTAATAATGCCCATGTCAGACGTGCAGTTAGGTAAATAAGATAAACCACAAACAGCCAGCAGAGCCAAAACGCTGCAAGCTGGTGGGGAACCTTCTGCCAATAACGCTCAAATTGAGCAACGAAATCCATCCCAAGCCCTTGTAATTGCTTTTATCAATCCAGATCTAACGACTAAAACTTATCTACTGGTGAAAAATGCGCCAAGTTTTTGGCGCAACATCCAGTCCGTGGTTTATATCATATAAATATGGTAGTTTTCGCGCTTCTGCACGTAAACAGTGAAGCCCGTCAATCCCTTAGCCTGTTAGGGTTAACAATAGATGAAGAAAGTACAGTGTGAAACGGACAGTGTCCGCTTGGACAAATGGCTGTGGGCGGCACGTTTTTATAAAACGCGCGCCTTGGCTCGTGACATCGTGCAGGGCGGTAAAGTTCACTATAACGGTCAACGTTGTAAACCCTCCCGTACGGTAGAAGTGGGCGCGGTGCTCACACTCCGTCAAGGGATTGATGAGAAAGAGATCATTGTCGAACAACTGTCCGATCGGCGACGCGGTGCACCTGAAGCACAATTACTGTATCGAGAAACAGAAAAGAGTATCAATACTCGTAAACAACGGGCAGAGCTGCGCAAACTGAGCGCAGATCAGATGCCCCACCCTGATCGCAAGCCGGATAAGAAACAGCGCCGCCAACTGCTCAGGGTGAAAAACCAATAATCGTATATCTGGGAGCCATTATGTCCAGCGCCGCACAAAAACAACCTGATGCCTTATATCGTTACCTTTTTGAACAAGCCAATGTTCGTGGCGAGCTTGTCCAAATTGAAGATGCCTACCAACAGATGATTAAGAACCATGCCTACCCGCCAGCTATAGCGACCCTGCTGGGGGAACTGCTAGCTGTCACCAGTCTACTGACGGCGACACTAAAGTTTGAAGGTCAGATTACGGTACAGCTGCAAGGCGATGGCCCGGTAAGGCTCGCGGTGATCAATGGCAATCACCAGCAAAGGATGCGCGGCGTCGCACGATTTGAAGGCACACCTGAAGGCGTGACTTTGCAGGAGCTAGTTGGCAAAGGCCATATGGTGATCACCATTGCGCCAGAGCAAGGAGAGCGCTACCAAGGCGTTGTCGGACTCGATGAAACGTCGTTGGCCAACACCATAGAAAGCTATTTCCAGCAATCTGAACAGCTGGCGACACAGATCCAGTTGTTTGCTGATAGCAAACAGTGCGGTGGTATGTTGTTACAGATCCTGCCGGTTGCAGAACAGGCGCGGGAAGAGTTTGACCATCTGGCGAAACTGACTGAGACAATAAAACAGCAAGAGCTGTTTACACTCTCTGCCAATGAGATTTTACATCGCCTCTATCATCAAGAAGAGGTCCGGCTATTTGAACCACAGCCAGTTCAATTCCATTGCGGTTGTAGTCGTGAACGCACCGCGGCAGCCCTAAGAAGCATGCCCAAAGCCGAGTTAGACAGTTTGATAGAAGAACTGGGCATGGTTGAGATCACCTGCGAGTATTGTCGAGAACAGCAAAATTTCGATGCCATCGATATTGAAGCTCTGTTCTCCAATAGCGCTCCTTTAGGGGATCAGAGCGCACATTAATGAAAAGTTGACAGCTGCCGCAGCCACTTGCGGCAATTTTTTTGATTTAAATCGTAATTAAAACTGCCGGTAGGTCTAGAATTCTTGTTAAAGTATAAAAACTGAGCAAAAACTCTAAAACAAAGCTCAGACTAAAACTCTGTACAAAAGCACTAAAACATAAAAATCTGACCCTACAGGAGACGCCCCTATGGATATTGCAACCAATAAGGCGCTAGCAAAACAGCTTGACCTGTCGAAGTACGGTATTACCGAGGTACAGGAGATCGTCTACAACCCTTCCTATGAAGAACTTTTCGCCGAAGAAACCAACCCAAATCTAGAGGGATTTGAACGCGGCGTACTCACTGAACTGGACGCTGTCAGCGTCAATACCGGCATATTCACCGGCCGCTCACCCAAAGATAAATTTATCGTTAAGGACGATGTCACCCGCGACACCATTTGGTGGACATCCGACAAAGCAAAAAATGATAACAAGCCAATTGATAAAGCGGTTTGGGATGATCTGAAAGATTTGGTGATGGACGAGCTATCAGGCAAACGTCTATTTGTTATTGATGCGTTCTGTGGTGCCAATGAAAGCACTCGCATGAAAGTCCGCATTATCACTGAAGTGGCATGGCAAGCGCACTTTGTGAAGAACATGTTCATTCGCCCTGAGCCCGAAGAGCTGGTGGGGTTCGAACCAGACTTTGTGGTTCTCAATGGTGCAAAAACCACCAATCCAAACTGGGAAAAACACGGCCTTAATTCAGAAAACTTCGTTGCCTTCAACCTGACCGAAAAGTTACAACTGATCGGTGGTACCTGGTATGGCGGCGAGATGAAGAAAGGCATGTTCGCACTAATGAACTACTACCTGCCGCTAAATGGCATGGCATCGATGCACTGCTCCGCCAACGTTGGTAAAGAGGATGACGTCGCGGTGTTCTTTGGCCTGTCTGGCACCGGTAAAACCACCTTGTCTGCCGACCCTAAACGGGCATTGATCGGTGATGACGAGCATGGCTGGGATGATGATGGCGTCTTCAATTTCGAAGGCGGCTGCTACGCTAAGACCATTCGCTTGTGCAAAGAGAATGAGCCTGATATCTACAACGCCATCAAGCGTGATGCGCTGTTAGAGAACGTCACCGTGGATGCCAATGGCAAGATCGACTTTGATGATGGCTCCACCACAGAAAATACCCGCGTTTCCTACCCACTCAACCATATTGAAAACATCACGGTAGAAAACAAAGCTGGTCACGCCCAAAAAGTGATCTTTTTGACCGCCGATGCATTCGGGGTGCTACCGCCGGTAGCGAAGCTGACGCCGGAACAGACTAAATATCACTTCTTGTCTGGCTTTACCGCCAAGTTGGCCGGTACAGAGCGTGGTATCACTGAGCCGACACCCACCTTCTCTGCTTGTTTTGGTGCCGCATTCCTAACTCTACACCCAACCAAATACGGTGAAGAGTTAGTGAAGCGGATGGAAGCAGCGGGCGCGTCAGCTTACCTAGTAAACACTGGTTGGAACGGCACAGGTAAGCGGATATCAATTAAAGATACCCGCGCCATCATTGATGCCATTCTGGACGGCTCCATTGAGAGTGCGGAAACCAAGCAACTGCCGATCTTTGATCTGCAAGTGCCAACCGCTTTACCTGAGGTAGACAGCAGCATTCTTGATCCACGGGACACTTATTCAGATCCTGTGGAGTGGGAACGCAAGGCACAGCATCTTGGTGAGCTGTTCATTAAGAACTTTACCAAGTTTACTGATAATGACGAAGGTAAACGCCTCGTCGAGGCTGGTCCTAAGCTGGACTAACTAGCAGGGTTCACCATGCATGATAAGCCACCTTCGGGTGGCTTTTTGCATAATGAGGCGGCTTTACCTTGTCGCAACAATTCACCACAATAAGTCCCATGTCTGAAAATGAAGCTACGCCCACTTGGTTTGTCTATCTGCTGCGATGCGCTGATGATTCGCTATACACAGGGATAACCACCGATCTGCAACGACGCGTCCATGAGCATAATCACTGCAATAAAAAAGGGGCTCGCTACACCCGTCCACGGCGACCAGTGTCTCTGGTTTACCAAGAAACCCAGGTCGATCGAGCGGCGGCCAGCCAACGGGAAGTGCAGCTTAAAAAGTTAACCAGAAAACAGAAACTAGCTCTACTGAAATAGCTAGGGGTGAGGCACGAGCTGAGGCTATTCGGCCTGCAATTTTGCCTGAATATAATCGCTATGACTGACATAAAGCAGATCGGCAACTTTGCGTATGGTTGCCTCCTCCTGCGGATCGACCTCACCGTCAGCATAGGCCACTACCCATAATGCATGAATTAACTTCACTCGCTGCTCACGACTGGCATTTTTCTTTATCGTGGAGGTGAACTGATATAAAGAAGTGGCATCATCCGAAGTTTGATTGGCAGTCGTGATCAGCTCACGCACTTCATCATCAGACAGTTCAAAATGCTTTTTTAACAGCTGAAATATCGCTTCTTGTTCGGCATGGCTGCGATCATCATCAGCACGGGAGACTTCGATCAGCAGAGCCGTGGCAGCCAACTTGTTGTCTAGCTGGGTTTGCTGCATTTCATTGCCCTGAACCTGATTAAAAAACTGTTTTACCTTAGCTAGCATTCCTCTCTCCCGGTTGCAGTAGCGGCGCTCAGATATCAGTGCGTCACCAATAGTGCGATCTCTATGTTCAAGCCCCCATTGGGATGATTGGACAAGCTGACATTGCCACCGTGCATATCAATGATCCGCTTAATAATCGCTAGGCCAAGGCCACTGCCCTCACCGCCTCGCGCCTCATCCCCCTGGGTAAAAGGTTCGAACATTTTTTCGATCGATGGTTCCGGGATCCCCTGACCAAAATCTCGAACCTGCACCATAACAAGCTGATCTTTTGGGTTAAACGAGGTAGACAGCTCAACGCGGCCACCACCATATTTGTGTACATTGTCCAATAAATTAGTGAATACGCGCTTAAAGCTGGTTTCCCTGACGGGTACAGGAGGGATCTCTCCTGGACGAAAGTTAATCTCTTCCAGTTTGTTTTGCTCCGCACGACAGACATCATTAATCAAATGATTAAGATCCACTGGCGATAGCGTTTCATCACGGTCGTGACGTACATAATCGATAAACTGGTCGATGATGGCATTCATATCTTCAATATCCGTGACGATGCCATCTTTCAGATAGTCCTCCTCTTGGGACATCATCTCTGTTGCCAACCGAATACGGGTCAATGGTGTGCGCAAGTCATGAGACACGCCCGCCATTAATAGCGCTCTGTCCTGCTCCAGACGCTGCACCCCTTGGGTCATCTGATTGAATGCACGAGTCACCTGAACCACATCTGACGCACCACGTTCAGCCAACGGCTCAGGATGCTCACCACGACCGACTGCGGCGGCCGCTTTCTCCAGCGATTTCAGCGGACTATTCAATTGCCGCGCAAACAGCCACCCACCAACCACACTGAGCACGCCAATCACCACCAGATAAAGGGTTAAAGGACTGAAAGCGGTCTCTTCCAGCCCGCTCATCGGGATCCTTAACCACAAATTTGGTGCCTGCGGCGGTTTAACCCAGACACGGTAGTTTTCGTTCTGCTCGATCCAAACTTCAGCTTCACCCCCCAGCTCTTCAGTCATTTGTTGTGACAAAAAGGCGTAGTAGGAAGCATTTTCCAAACCATTCGTCATTGCTGCTGGCTCAGTGTATGCCTCAATACCTGTGGCTTGGTGAAAACGCTCACTGAGTTCGCGAGGTACCCACAGGCGCTCTCGGCCGCCAATAGGTTCATCCAGAAAAACGACTTTCACCTGGTTACCCAGCAAATGCATCAACTGCTGATAGTTCGGTTTGATGACATAGAGCGCCACAGTGACATATGACACCAGCTGATTGATCAGCAGCAAGCTACCGATCAACAACACAGTCTGCCCGAAGGCACTACGGGGAAGAATCTTCATTAAGCGGACTTAGCGCTGTTGGCCATCAGGGACAAACACATACCCCAAACCCCAGACGGTCTGGATATAACGTGGACTCGACGGGTCTTCCTCCAGCATACGACGGAGCCTGGATACCTGAACATCAATAGAGCGCTCCATGGCACTGTAATCTCGGCCACGGGCTTGATTCATCAGCTTATCCCTAGACATCGGCTCTCTAGGATTAGTCACCAAGGCTTTCAACACGGCAAATTCGCCACTGGTTAGAGGCATTAACTCTTCGCCCTGCTTCATCTCTCGCGTCGCTAAATTTAGGCTGAATTCACCGAAGCTCACCACATTTTCAGTTAACGACGGTGCACCGGGCGCTTCGCGTACTTGCCGACGCAAGACGGCCTTAATTCGTGCCAACAACTCACGGGGGTTAAACGGTTTCGGCAGGTAATCATCCGCCCCCATCTCCAGCCCGATGATCCGATCCACTTCATCGCCTTTCGCGGTCAGCATCACAATAGGCAGTTCGGTGCCCTTTTGCCGCAAGCGGCGACAAATGGACAAGCCATCCTCGCCTGGCAGCATCAAATCTAACACCAATAAATGGAAATTTTCCCGCTCCAGATAACGATCCATCTGCTCGGCATTAGCGGCAGAGCGCACCTGATAGCCCTGCTCGACTAAATAGCGTTCCAGCAATGCACGCAAACGCATATCATCATCGACCACCAAGATCTTTGTGGTTTCCTGGATCATGAACGAGCACCTCCTGTCGAACCGCAGTAAACGGTATAAAATGCATTCTTGTTTTACTTCTAGGATGATAGTGTCATCCAGTTAGTTTTGTAGACAAAACTTACATTGTTACAAACTATTAACCCTATACTGAACAGTAGCATAGCGCTAACTCAAAGGGGCATAAGCGATCTCAACAATAAAGTAGGTCTGCTCACCTGAGGGGGTACTGACGCTGATCTCGTCATCTACCTGCTTACCCAGCAGTGCTCTGGCCATTGGCGCATCGATGCTCAATTTACGTTCTCGCAGATCAAACTCATCGGGGCCAACCAAACGAAACACTTGCTCCTCTCCCGCCTCATCCTCAAGCCGCACCCAGGCACCAAAATAGACTTTTCCCGCCTGCTGTGGCGACGGATAGACAATATTGAGCGCATCTAGCCGCTTGGTTAGGAACCGGACCCGACGATCAATCTCCCGCAACCTCTTTTTGCCATAGATATACTCGGCGTTTTCTGAGCGGTCCCCTAACGCCGCCGCTTCAGAAACCGCTTGGGTTACTCGGGGGCGTTCCTCTTTCCACAGGTAACGCAACTCACGCTCCAGCGCATCGTAACCTTCCCGCGTGATGTAGTTCGATTTTGCCATTTTGAATCTAAAACCCTCCTGCAATTTTCAGCCAAATAGGTTAGCCTGCTGCCCTTCGGGTGAGTGCAGCGTTTGCGTCCGCTGGCTAGCACCACAGCCTATTCTCACTACAGGTAAATGCAATAGATGCTCAATATTAACCGGACCATTGCCGATGAATTGTCGGTGAAAGAGATCCAGGTCACCGCGGCGGTGGATCTGCTTAATGAGGGCTCCACTGTGCCCTTCATTGCCCGTTATCGTAAAGAGGCCACCGGCGGCCTCGATGACACCCAGCTGAGAACCTTGGAGCAACGGCTAGGCTATCTGCGCGAGTTAGAACAACGCCGCGCAGCTATTCTCACAGCCATTGAGGAGCAGGGTAAGCTGACAGCGAGCCTGACAGGCGAGATCAATGCCGCAGATACCAAAACCCGCCTTGAAGAGTTGTACCTGCCGTATAAGCAGAAACGCCGCACGAAAGGGCAGATAGCGATCGAAGCGGGATTGCAAGCGCTAGCGGATAAACTGTTGGCCGATCCGACACTGACGCCGGAAACGGAAGCACTGGCATTCATCAATGGCGACAAAGGCATAGCTGACACGAAAGGCGCCCTCGATGGTGCCCGTTATATCCTGATGGAACGTTTTGCCGAAAATGCCAACCTGCTGCAAACCATACGCGAATATATGTGGCATAACGCCGTGCTCACTAGTCAAGTTGTAACAGGACAAGAGCAAGCGGGCGCCAAGTTCTCCGACTACTTTGATCATACGGAGTTACTTAAAAACGTACCATCTCACCGGGCATTGGCGATGTTCCGCGGGCGCAACGAAGGTGTACTGCAGCTAAATCTGGATGCCGATCCAGGCCAAGAAGAGAAAAGCGCCACCAGCCACTGCGAATCATTGATAGCCAACCAGTTTGAGATCCGCTTTCAAGACCGCGCGGCCGACCGCTGGTTGAAGCAGGTTGTACAGTGGACCTGGAAAATTAAGATCGCCCTCTACATGGAAACCGAGCTACTCAGCCGCGTCCGTGAGGCCGCCGAAGAGGAAGCGATTAAAGTATTCGCCAATAACCTGAAAGACCTGCTGATGGCGGCACCCGCGGGACGTAAAGTCACTTTAGGCTTAGATCCCGGCCTGCGCACCGGAGTGAAAGTGGCTGTGGTCGACAGTACAGGAAAATTGCTAGCCACCGATACCATCTATCCCCATGCACCGCGCAATCAGTGGCAAGCCTCATTGAAAACACTCAGCCAGTTGTGCAGTCAGCACGGGGTTGAGCTGATCGCCGTCGGTAACGGCACCGCATCCAGAGAAACAGATAAGCTGGCAGGCGAGTTAATCGCCATGAGTAGTGGCCAAAGACTGCAGAAAGTGATGGTCAGCGAAGCGGGCGCGTCGGTTTATTCCGCCTCGGAATTTGCTGCGCGGGAGTTTCCCGGCTTGGATGTATCACTGCGCGGTGCTGTCTCCATCGCCCGCCGGTTACAAGATCCGTTGGCTGAATTGGTGAAGATTGAGCCCAAATCAATCGGCGTAGGCCAATACCAACATGACGTCAGCCAAAACCAACTAGCCAAAGGGCTAGATGCTGTGGTGGAAGATTGTGTCAATGGTGTCGGCGTTGATATCAATACGGCATCTGCCCCGCTGCTGACACGCGTGTCAGGGCTTAATGGCACGCTCGCCGCCAATATCGTTGCCTATCGCGACAATGAAGGTGAGATACGCAATCGCAAACAGTTACTGAAGGTACCTCGACTGGGGCCGAAAGCGTTCGAACAATGTGCTGGCTTCCTGCGTATAAACGGGGGTGATAATCCACTGGACGCCTCCTCAGTGCACCCAGAAGCCTATCCTTTGGTAGAAAAGATCCTCAAACGTGTGAATGCCCCCATCACTTCGGTCATGGGAGACACGGGTAAACTACGTCAGTTGGATCCTGTGCTATTTGCTGACGAAGGCTTTGGCCTACCAACAGTGAAAGATATTCTTAAAGAGCTGGAAAAACCGGGACGCGATCCCCGTCCAGCCTTTACAACCGCGGCTTTCCAAGAAGGGGTTGAAACCCTGGCGGATCTCAAACCGGGCATGACGCTGGAGGGAGTCGTCACCAACGTTGCGAATTTTGGTGCATTTGTCGATATAGGCGTGCATCAAGATGGTCTGGTGCATATCTCTCATCTGGCAGATAAGTTTATCTCTGATCCCCGTGACGTGGTCAAAGCTGGCCAAGTGGTGAAAGTGAAAGTGCTTGAAGTAGACGCCCCACGGAAACGGATAAGCCTATCGATGCGCATGGATGCCGAGATAACTCAAAGCAATGACAACAAAGGCAAACCGCAAGCGGCTCGACGTCAAAGTAGCCAGCAAACCAAGCCCCGCAGTACTAAGCAAGGTACGGCAAGTCAGCCAAACGCTAACGTCAACAGTGCTTTTGCCGATGCATTTGCCAAGGCAAAACGCCGTTAGTTAGCACACGGCAAACCTGTAAAAACAAAAAGCCCGCTCATTGAGCGGGCTTTTTTAATCAATATCCTCGGCTAAGCGGTGGCCAATATGCCTGAGCGATCTAACGCATTCACTTGCCGTTGATAGAAATCTTGAATACGACTGCCACGTTCACGGATCTCTTGTGATATCTCCAAACTGCGGGGGCCACCTGGAGAAAAATCGGTCAGTTGCTGAGCATCCACTTCATCCCCCGAAGGCTGACGGAAAAAACGTACACCGATTGTCGACAGCGGCTCAGCGTAACCATTGTCATCCTCGCTTTCATTGCCACGCAGGCTGTTTTCAAATTCATTAATTGTTTGCTGGGCAATGTCATTGCGTAACTGGGCAATTTTTGCACTGGCCTCGGCTGCCACCTGACGATCTTGTGATGAAGGCTCGGCGGGCGCCAATGCGGCAGCGACAACGGTTTCCAACTTCTGCAGCGTCGCTTCAGGATCGCCTTTGACCTCAGAAGTATCGATCTGCACTTCACCGGATACCGCATAACTGACACCATCGGGGCCACGCTCCATCGAATAGCTGGGCGCGGAAGCATACTGCCCACCCACCAACGCATGCGCCTGTTCATGCGCTTTCACTTCCAGATCACGGGCACGCAGCTCACCAATTACTTGCTGTTCCGCTTGCTCAACTTTTGCCTGACGTTGTTGTTCTGCCTGTTGCTGTTGCTGTTGCTGCTCTTTTTCACCACCCTGCTGTTGCTGACCATTGCCCTCCCGCTCGGTAATATCCGCACGACCGAAGCGCGCGGAGTCAGACAGATCATATTGCTGAGATAAATTCAGCGGATTGGAGATATGACGGGATTGATCTTTTTCAGCCCCAAGTGGGGTTTCGCGATTATAGGGGCTCAACTCCCGAGATTGCGGGACAAGCTCTCGAAGCTGGTTGTCACGGCGCGCCGAGTCCGTCGGTGGGTTCGCCACATTGACAAGGACGGTGGGCATTTGCGGCATGACAATATTCATAACGCGGTTCCTATCGGGCAGGTGTTAGTTAACATCTGCCGTCGCTATTAAGCACTGGTATCCAACAAAGAGCCGATAACTTCATCAGCGGTTTGGATCACCTGAGCATTCGCTTTCGCGGTGAACTCCTGTACCCGCAGATTGACTAGCTCTTCACTTAAGCTTAGCGCCTGCTCTGCTCCTAATACCTCTTCACCCTCTGGCTCTGGGGTGACAACCTGCGTAGCTATGTTGTTAGCAGTCTCAGCCACAGACTGCTCTGCTCGGCGCAATCCTTCGACGCCGGAGTTTACTGCACTGGGTATTTCCATGGTTTCGCTCCGGACACAATCAGGGTTATGTTCAATTATTAACCAAAACTGGCTAAAACTAAAGTAATTAATGCTTTCCTAAACGATCAATGAGCGCTGCTACAAACAGCTCCCCATGACTGATAAAGGGCGCGTGAGACGCCTTACTAAAGCAGACATCATTCCCAACACAGAGTTCATTAATCAAGCTTTGTGCCGCCGCCGGCACCAGCGCATCTAAACGACCATAGAAGCGGCTGATCGGCAGGTTCAGATCCGCTAATTGCGAACGCAGATCGACTGTTTCCAATAATTTTAAGCCGGAGGAGAGAGCCAATGGATGCGGATCTCGCCGCGCCATCAGTTGCTGCTTTAGCGCTTTTACGTCGTCGCGAGCAGTGGGGCTACCCATTGCCTGGATCGCGAGAAAACGCTCCAAGGTACGACTAAAATTCTGCTTTAGCTGTGTTTGAAACTGCTGTAAGACCTCAGGTTTAATCCCTGGCCACTGGCCATCGGCAACAAATTTGGGGCTAGAGGCAACCAACACCAAGTGACTGACCCTGTGGGGTGCCATCAGTGCCACCTGTGTCGCCACTAAGCCGCCCAAAGACCATCCCAGCCAAATCGCCCGCTCCGGCAGCGCAGCTAGCAGGTGACTAGCAAGAGCTGGCAACTGGTAATCAGCCAACAACTCACTGTCGCCAAAGCCAGGGAGGTCAACCAGATGCAAAGTATAGTGCTGGGAAAGCAATGCCGTTAACGATTGCCATACTGAGCCATTGAGCCCCCAACCATGGAGCATCACCAGATCGGGCCCCTTGCCTATGGTTTCAACATGAAGATAAGGTGCCTCACTTATTTGTTCTGACATACAGGCTAAACTCTTCGTTAAACAGTAGTTCAAGGGATAACTATCCCGCTAAGGGGCGATAAACCCCTTAAGTGATGGCGGCATAGGTTGCCAGCCTATCGGCACAAGGGCAAGGAGGCTCGTTTTATGATTAAATCAATACCTGGATTACAGCGCTTATGGCGACAAATAGACCTGCAACTCAACAATCGATGTCTGCTGTGTCAGCAGCCAACAGTGCGTTTGAACCATGCCCTGTGCGCTTGTTGTTATCAGGATCTACCGCGGTTGCCACCCGGCTGCCAACATTGTGCCGAGCCACTGCCACAAGCTAAGCAACAGGTATGTGGCCGTTGCCAGCAACACCCTCCCCACTACGCCAAAGCGATCGCCTGCTTACCCTATCAGCCACCGATTCAAGGGTTACTGGCGCAATTCAAGTTCAACGGCGATCTGGCTTGTGGCCAACTATTGGGCAGCCTAATGGCCTGCCACCTGAGGCAACAGGAGCAGGCCGCACTCACCGCTAATCCCGTTCTCGTACCTGTTCCTTTACATCGAAAACGCTTACGGCAAAGGCAATTTAATCAGTCACATCTATTGGCTCAGGTTATCGCCAGCAAACACAAGCTGCGGCTAGATAGTCACTTGTGCCAACGCACTAAAAACACCCAAAGCCAACGAGAGCTGAATGCCAAAACACGCAAAGCGAATGTCCGCGGTGCGTTTCAAGTCACCCGCACGCTTCATGGCCAATCTATTGCCATTATTGATGATGTGATGACCACGGGCGCAACCGTCAATGAGATGGCCAAACAACTCTATCGGGCGGGTGCTGCTCATGTCGAAGTTTGGTGCCTGGCGCGGGCAGCGCCACCTCGTTGAGCAAGAGTGTTTCAGACTCAGTGACAACTGTTGTATGATAGAGCTTGAGTAAATTAGTCAGGCACTGCGACAAACGCGGTTGGTGAGGGATAAATGATTTCGATTTCCGATACGGCTCAGACCCATTTCAGTAAGTTACTGGAAAATCAGCCTGAAGATACCCGTATTCGTGTGTTTGTGGTAAATCCCGGCACGCCTAATGCCGAATGTGGGGTCTCTTATTGCCCACCAGAGGCGGTTGAAGAGGAAGATCTTCATTTCGACTATCCATTATTTAAAGTGGTTGTTGACGAGCAAAGCGCACCATTTCTGGATGAAGCCTCTATCGATTTTGTGACTGACAACCTGGGTTCTCAGTTAACACTAAAAGCCCCTAATGCACGTATGCGTAAAGTGGCTGATGATGCTTCTCTAATCGAGCGCGTAGAATACACCCTGCAATCCCAGATCAATCCACAACTGGCCAGCCATGGCGGTAAAGTGACATTGATCGAGATTGACGATAACGGCTTTGCCGTATTGCAATTTGGCGGCGGTTGTAACGGATGCTCCATGGTCGACGTAACACTAAAAGAGGGGATCGAAAAGGAGCTGCTGCAAACCTACGCAGGCGAGCTTAACGGCGTGAAAGATATCACCGAGCACCAGCACGGCGAGCACTCTTACACCTAACAACGATGCCTATATTCGCAATTAAAAAAACGAGCCGACTGGCTCGTTTTTTTTCTCTGTGACGAACACCTTTCGGTATACCTTAGCCTAATCACGCCTATCACAATAGAGCAAAGCAGAGCGTCACAAAACTGACGAATATCACAACCCACTTAAAACAAAGAAAATAATAACGCCAATTTTTTGACGCTGATTACTTTGTAGGCATAATAACAAACGCGTAACATCACTTCGGCATCAATAAATATAACAACACGATCTAAAACCAGGTTCGTAAGCGCGCTTGTCCAGAGGAGGACCCATTCCCCCTACCTCTGGGCAAGATGCGTCATTAGTTATCTTGTTTTAACCCCGAGGACCCTACATGTTCATAATAAATAGAAAAGAAAACACAGATAAAGGGCATCTAACTTCGGTTATCACCTTCTTGACGGCGCCTTGTCGTCAAGTGTTAACCATTGCCGCTCTCTCCGTACTTATCGGTATACCATCCGTCGCTCACTCGGCCGATAGCTGTCAGCTGGTAAGAGATGTCAATTTCAACAACCGCTCCGGTTCATTTAAATCGTACACGCAAGCAATGGCCACAGCAGATTTCGGTACGTTAGAAAAAAATGCTGCTGGCGATGTGCGAGGACTGGACCGCCCCGGTACCACATGGCGCGCCAGGAATGCCGTAGGTAACGGCGTACTGCGCACCAACTACCCTGCAAACATCGCAGGAGGCACCAACAGCGGCATCCTCTTTGATCAAAAATTCGCGGCTGCAGACGAAGCGGTCATGCAATACCGCATCAAGTTTGGTGAAAATTTCGAATGGGCCGCAGGGGGCAAACTTCCGGGTCTGGCCGGTGGCACTGGGCGTATCCCAGTGGGATGCACGCAAAACCTAAATACCATTGAAAATGGCTTTTCAGCACGATTGATGTGGCGCAAACGAGGCGATTTAGTGGTGTATACCTATTTCCCTAATCGTTTAGAGCCAAGACAAGGCAACTGCGGTATCGACTACAAGTTTGCCGAAGTAGAAGACAACCGTTGGTACACCATTCGCCAATACATAAAACTGAATACACCCGGCCAGAAGAATGGCGTGCTTCGCATGGAAATTGACGGTGAAGTGGGCTTAGATATGCGCGATGTTGAATACCGCATCTCGGGCAAGAGCAGTGTCAAGATCAACGACTTCATCTTCCATACGTATCGGGGCGGCGGCGCAAACGACACACGCTTTCACTCCCCTAATAACGAATATATTTACATGGATGATTTCAAAGTATGGACTGGCTGCTCCAATCCTGACGCTGATATCCCCGATGAAACACCTGACAACCCGATTCCGGCAGAGCCTGAGACATTCAGCTGTTTCGCAGCAGCAAAAGGGTTAGACGATGCTAAAGACAATTTTGCTAGCCAGTGCAGCAACTTCGCACGCAAAGACTGCGATCAGCTCTCTGCCAATGGTCAACAATGGTGGGTTTGCAGTAGCCAAACCATCGACGATGAGTTTGACCTGCCAATCGCAAATAGCGCTGGCGTAGTAGATATCGAAGCAGAACAATACGCCCGGGCAATCGACAGCACCGCTGGCAACAAAGGAAATGCTTATCGCACCGGCAATGTCGATATTCAAGCCACCGAAGACTCAGGGGGTGGCTTTAACATCGGCTGGATGGCCGCGGGCGAGACCCTTAGCTATGACCTTCTGCTGACCAAAGCAAGAGATTACGTCCTTGAACTGCGCACCGCGTCGGCCAGAGACAGCGGCCTTATCTCTGTGCTGGTCGATGGCGAAACACGGTTGTCCAATGAAACCATCGACTACACCGGAGATTTCCAAGCCTATAAAACGCTAACTTTCAACATAGGTGAGCTATCCGCTGGGCGACATGACCTGACTATCGAGATACATAATGGGCCCTTTAATCTGAATTGGCTGCGTTTAACTCCAGCAACCGATGAAGCCCCTTCCGATCAACCTCCTGAAGAATCAGGTAACTGCCACCAATACACCGGCAGCGAACGCACTGAGCTCGATTTACGCAGCACCACCTGTGTTGATTTGCCTGCTAACTTGGCAGATAAAACCCTGCAGGTTTGGGATAGCGACACCCATAAACAGTGCAATTTCCGCGGCGCAGTAGAGTCACTTAATGGCAACGGCATGCACCAAATAGATAGCAACTACGAATCCACCACAGGGCTAAGCGGTACGCGCATTAACTTTAATGCCAGCAATGGCTGTGAGTTCGTCAAAATGCGCTTGTTCTGATCCTTCATCAACTAGCCACCCCGGCGCATATACCCATGCGCCGGTATGCACTGATTAATAAATTGAAAAGGGCAACGTTTACGCTGCCTTTAAGGGAGTCATTATGAAAATTGGCATCATACGCCCCATTCTTGCGCTCATTTTGGCGTCATCGACTGGCTACGCTAGCGCCGAGGTAGAGTGCTCGATTGGTATCATTAAAAACTGGAGCGGTGAACGCTTCATGCTCAAAGATATTGAAGTCACCAACACCGGCAATAGTAATAGCTTATGGCATGTAAACATCGTCTTCGATAGCGACGTAGCACTGACCAGTGCATGGAGCGCTAAAGTTGAAGACACAGGCCAAGTCTTTACTGCGTCAGGTAATGATTTTAATCGGCAGCTTAGTCCAGGAGAAAGTACCGACTTTGGCATCAAAGGAGTCGGCAGCTTCAACCAGGTGAGTTGTCAGGTCGGAGAGGCGGTTATCCCAGACGAGCCCGACCTACCCGAGGGAAACCTTGTCTATAACGAAGATTTCGAGTCTTACTCGCTAGACGATGAATGGAAAAGTGTCGACGACACTCGCATTGTTAAAGAGTGTGGCGAAGGACGGGAGCAGTGCTTACGCGTCAGTTACGCGCCCACCAGTCGAGGCTCTGACCGTCTGCAAACCAAGGTCGCGATCCCTGGTGGGGATCACTACAGCCTGGTCTATGACATCCTTTTTGAAGATGGTTTTGAATTTGTCCGCGGTGGCAAGCTACCCGGCTTGTCACCAACCGTGCATACCACCGGCTGCTCACCAGCGATCGCAAATGGCTGGAGCGTTCGCCCAATGTGGCGACCAAACGGTTCAGCACAAGCCTACTACTACGGCCAAGAGCGTATTGAGCGCTGTGGTGACGGCGAGCGCAGTTTCGAAGGCGCATTTGTCACTGGCCGCTGGCAACAACTGGCTCTGGAAGTGAAACTCAACTCCACCCCTGATGCCTATGACGGCAAAGTCGTACTGCGTGTAGATGGCGAAGTCGTTTCTAAAGCCGAAGGGATCAATCTGCGCGGCACAATTAACAGCGACACGCTGATTAATCAGTTCTTTTTCAGCACCTTTTATGGCGGTGCGGATTCGAGCTGGGCACCCAGTAAAACCACCTATATTCGTTACGACAATATTCATGTCATCGACCTTTCTCAAGACGCAGATCCATCGTTCCCCTCAGAGCCGGACGAACCCACAGAACCAAATGAGCCAGAAGAGCCAAATGAACCAAACGAGCCAGAACAGCCTGCCGAGCCCGGCGATGTCGTTGCTTACTACACCATGGATGACCTCGCTTCAGGGTTTCCAACCAAAAAAGAGTGGGTAACCGCATGGTCGCCAACCAAGTGGGTCAATGGCGCAACGGAGCAACGCCTGTTCGTCGATGAAGATGTGCATTACGGCCCAAGTGGTAAGTCTGTTCGTACGCTCTACCCTCAGGGCAAACGCACCTCCTCCGATAGTGGTGCCCAGTGGCACATGGATATCAACGGTGAGTACGAAGATATGTACTTATCCTATTGGGTGAAGTTTGATGACAATTTTGACTTCGTACTCGGTGGTAAACTGCCCGGCCTGTCAGGCTCGGTCTCCTTCACTGATCGTACCCATGAGTGGAAAGGTCGGCTGATGTGGCGTGAACAGGGTAAGGTCGAGTTTTACACCCATTTTGCCCACGATCGGGAGCGCTGGTGGTGGAATACTGAAGGGTTCCAGGCGCAATTTATCCCCAACCAATGGCACCATGTGGAGATGCACTTCCGGATGAACAGCGCAGGCGAATATGACGGCTTGATGGAAGGTTGGTTTGATGGCAAAAAGGCCGCCTACTATGACGGCGTTAAGTTCCGTGACGCAGACGAGCCTAACAATAAGATCACTAAAGTCTTCTTCAGCACCTTTTTCGGTGGGAGTAGTGGCGACCGTTGGAATGCGACTAAAGATGAGTTTGCCTGGTTTGATGAATTCATCATCTCACCCAAGCGTATCGGCTACCCAGGCCCTTGGGTAGAGTAGTCAGCGACACCATATAGCAATAATCAAGCCCGCGTATGCGGGCTTTTTACTTCTCGCGACGCAGCTAACGCGGCGCCCAGGAAAATGGCACCCGCTGAGAACGCCAGCCTTTTAGCAGCATAACGGCTAGGGTGACACCTCTAGCCGCCATAAACAGTAACATGGCGCTCCACAATGCATGATTGCCAGCCCCTTGCAACAACCACCAAGTAGGGAAAAACACGCCTAATGTTGAAAGCAGCATGCTGTTGCGCATCGCTTTTCCCAGTGTCGCACCGATAAAGATGCCGTCCAGCCAAAAGCACCAACAAGCAACGATAGGCAACACAATCAGATAGGGAAGATAGAGCAAGGCCGTTTCACGTACGGCGGTAATATCAGTCAGCCTGGCGATAATCTGCTCGCCTCCTAACCAGAACACGAGGGCAAAGCCAAGCCCCAGCATCAAACTCCAAAAGCCGGAGATCCACAGCACCCAGATCGCACTTGCTCTGCGTTGTTGTCCAAGTGCTCGGCCAAACAATGCTTCAGCGGCATAAGCAAATCCATCCAGTCCATAGGAAGCTAACATCAGAAAATTAAGCAGCACCGCATTGCCAGCAATGATCTCATCGCCTAAGCGAGCCCCCTGCAAGGTGATAAACGCAAAACAGAGTTGCAACATCAGTGCACGAATAAAGATATCGCGATTCAGAGCCAGCAGGCCTTTGATCATTGGCCAGTCCATCACCCCCTGCCATGGCAACGGCACGGAGAGCCGCCTCAACTTCCGTTGAAACAGCCATAGCGCCAAAAGCAATCCGGCATAATCGGCAAGCACGCTGGCAGCTGCGGCTCCGGCAACACCCCATTGCAAGACTGGCACAAACAGAATATCAAATACGATGTTCACTAGGTTCGTCAGGAGCAGTACCCACATCGGAGCCTTCGCATCCTGCATACCAAGAAACCAACCCAGCAGTACGAGGTTCAATAGTGCTGCTGGCGCACTCCAGATACGAATATCGAAATAGACACCGGCATAATGGGTCACCTGTTCACTGCCACCAGCAACAGGTAACGCCAGCTGTTTAATCGGCAGCTGCAATATCAGCAGCGTAAAGGCCAGGGTCAGCGCCAATATTGCTGCTTGCCCCAAGCGTTGCAGAGAAAGTGAATAATCCTTTGCACCGTGTGCTTGTGCAACCAACCCGGTGGTGGACATACGCAGGAAGCCCAGTAGCCAAAAGAGCAACGAAATCAGCATAGCGCCCATAGCCACGCCGCCAAGATAGTAACTGGCGTCCATATGACCTATGACAAAGGTATCAACAAGCCCCAACAAAGGAACTGAGATATTCGACGCCACCATCGGCAGCGCCAAGGCCAACACCCGCCGATGTCCGGCCCGCAGCGCGAGGGGATGTACCATCAGGGTTAGCCGTTAGGCAAAGCGACGATGACGGGGATCTCGTCAATTAACTGGGCAGTACTGACCGTTGGCACACTGCCAGGGGTAGACTCGGGCCGAAATCGAGCGCGCATCTGGCCATTAGGATCCAGTAGCACCATGCTGGCGCTATGATCGACGGTGTAACTGTCACTGTCTGTCGCATCCACCATGGCGTACACCAGTCCCATCCGCTGAGTCAGGGGGAACAACTCTTTATGCTCGCCAGAAACACCAATGAATTCGGGATTAAAGTAGGTAACGTATTCAGCCAGCCGCTCAGCACTGTCGCGCTTGGGATCGGCACTGATCATCACCATCTGTAACTCTGGGATCTGCTGTTTTAATTGCGGATATACCTGAGTCATCTTTGCCATGGTGGTTGGACAAATATCTGGGCAGAAGGTGTAGCCAAGAAACAGCAATGTCCAATGGCCTTTAAGTGAAGCATTAGTGAACATGCTCCCTTGCTGGTCTCGCAAAGTAAACGCTGGCAGGCTACGGGATGGCGAAAACAGATCCGCAGTAACCGCAACCTCAGGCACCTTGCTGATCTGCTGATAGCTGAACCAGCCCCCAATCGCCGCTGCCGCCAGCAGCACAACAACGCCAATCCGCATATACCAAGTCATGAGTTACGCCAATAAATAGTGATCTGTCAGTAGGATAATAAACAGTAACATCAGATGCACGATCGAAAACTTAAAAGTGGCCATGGCATCACCACTATTTGCTTTAAATTTCAAACGCCAAGCGTAATAGAGAAAGGCCCCATTCAATAAACTACTACCGAGCAAATACAGCTCATGGCTCATGCCCGTCAGATAGGGGAGCAAACAAACCAAGCCTAACAGCACGGTATAAAGCAAAATACAGGTTTTAGTAAATGCCACGCCGTGGGTGACGGGCAACATAGGCATGTTTACCTTGGCATAGTCATCTCTACGATGGATAGCTAGTGCCCAGAAATGTGGTGGCGTCCAAGTAAAAACTATCAGTACCAGCAACAGGCTGTGTGGATCAACATTGCCTGTCATCGCCGTCCAGCCAAGCAGCGGTGGCGCAGCTCCTGCCAGTCCACCAATGACAATATTCTGTGGTGTTGCACGTTTCAGGTAGAGAGTATAGATCAGCGCATAACCCACTAAGCTAACGGCAGTAAGCCAGGCAGTCAGCATATTCACCCACAGCGCCAGTACAGCAAACCCCAATACAGAAATTAATGTAGCGAAGCTAAAACAGCGCATCGCGGTCAGCTGGCCGCGCACTAACGGTCGTCCCCGCGTGCGCATCATGCGCGCGTCAATTTCCCGATCCAGCAGGTGGTTATAGGCCGCCGCTCCAGACGACATCAAGCCAATACCAATCATCGCCGCCAGCAAAAGTCCGGCAGACGGTAAGCCATTTACCGCCAAACATGCACCAACCAATGCCGTTAGAAGTAATAGCATCACCACTTTCGGCTTTGTCACCTGATAGTAATCACGCCAGCCCGCATCGCCCATCAAGGCGCTCAAAACGCCTCGGCTACTCACCTGGGTCATGGTTTTACTCATTGTCTTTCTCCTATCAGGCCTTGCGTAGCAACGCGTAATTCGTAATAACCAATAAGCCAAGTAAGCACGCAGCGACCACATTGTGAGCCACGGCCACTGGCAGAGGTAAACTCAACACCACGTTACTGATCCCCAAGCCCACCTGGAGCAGCAACAGACCAACTAACGCCAGTGCCGTACGTCGAAAAAAACGGCTGCTAGCACAGTTAAACAAACGCCAGCTGAACCAAAGCAACATACCGAGCACCACTATCGCCCAGAGACGATGCACCACATGGATAGTCATACGACCAGCATAATCCAACACGCCAAACTCGTAGTTCTCATGTCCCGGCTGCCACAACTGAAAAGCGCTAAAGTCCAATCGAGCGAGCCAGCCGTTTTCACAAAACGGCAGCTCAGTGCAAGCAAGCGCTGCGTAGTTTGTCGACGTCCAGCCACCCAGCACGATCTGCAGCACCAAGGCCAATAACACAGCGAGACTCAAACCGCTGAAGCGACGTAGTTCAGCATCTCCACCAGGTATACGCAGCGGTAACAAACGCACCACCAGCAGCAATAACAAACAGAAGGTCGCAAAGCCTCCCAGCAGATGAGCGAGCACCACCACAGGCATCAGGTTCATGGTTACCGTCCACATCCCTAATGCCGCCTGAAATATCACCAGCAATAGCAGTAAGCTTGGCAAACCAACCGGCCCATCACGCTGTTTCCACGCCAGAATGGCCATGGCCAGCACCAATAAGCCCAACCCGCCGGCGACGTAACGATGGATCATCTCGTTCCAGGCTTTTTCCGGCTCCAGCGGGCGTTCCGGAAACGCTATTTGTAACTGTTCGGCCTGCTCTTGTGCCGGCACCGTCAAGTGACCGTAGCAACCGGGCCAATCCGGGCAGCCCAAGCCCGCGTCAGTCAAGCGGGTATAGGCACCGAGCGAGATCACTACCAGCGCTAATAGGGTTGAGACGATCGCGAGGGCCTTCATTAATTAGCCTATCTTGGAATTTTTCATCAGCTTACGCAGATCTTTCAGTAGCGCTTGACTCTGCAAGGTCAAGCTCTCGCCATCTTCATAGGGATAGCGCAATACCAAATTGCCAAGCGGATCCACCAGATAAAAGGCGTCGGAGAAGTAACTTTTACCCATCGCGGTGACCTGCTCAAACTGCAGTGGTACACCTACCGGCAGTTGCCAATTGCTGGGTTGGCCAGTACCCAAGGCGCGCAGCTGCGCCCGCTGCTGTTCCCGCCCCAACGCCAGCCATACATTTTGCAGCGTATCGATCGCTTGTTGGCAGTTTTCGCGGCAAGGACGGTCAACAGTAAATACAACCAACCATGCCCCGGTTGCATCACCCCCGCCTTTTTCATCGATGGTTTCACCGCTGGCGATCAGCTCGCCTTTGTTCAGCACGGCACCTTGATACCAACCTTGATTGAGCACCAGATAAGCAATGGCCACCGGCAAAATAAACGCGGCAACGATGGCAATTAACGGCTTGCGATTTGGTTTTTTATCGACATTTTTAGTACTACGACTCATGGCTCTCTCTTACTGTCTTTCTAACTCCGACGCTCAACATGATGGCGATAAACACTAACGCCATGCTGAACCATTGAAACGCGTAAGCCTGGTGCTTTTCCACCGAGACCGTGGTAACCGGCCACTCTCGTGGATAGCCGATAGGTAACTGCTGATCCAACAGCAACAGGTCGCTACGCAATGGGTTGGTAAATAGTGGCTGCAGCGCAGCAATATCGAGGGTTTGCAGGCGCAACGGCCAATTTGGATGTTGCGCGATGGTTTGTTGACTCAACACCATGACCTGCTGTTGCAGCGATTTAATCCGACCTTGGATGCTCTGCTCACCGTGCAAACCAACAGCGGCCAGATCAAGCTCCGGTAACTCCGCCCGTTGCAATGGCGCGGGTACAAAGCCAATATTCACCAACTGGATCTGCGAACTATGGGCTAGCTGGAGGGGCAGCACCACCTGATATCCCACCCGCTTCTGCCATATTTGATTGTCTAACAAGATCACCTGTTCGAGGAGGAATCGCCCTGAGATCTTTACTGTCTGTCCGACCATGTCGGCGTCATTTGCAAAACTATCCAACGGGCGCGCTCCCGCCTCGACACTTTTCTCTGCGGTAGCAATGAGTGATTGTTTGAATTCGGCACGGGATAGCTGCCAAAAACCAAGTCGCAATAACAACGCGGCCAGCAAGATGGCGAGTAGCAGCACCCACCAGGACAACTGCAGTTGATACCCTCCGCCGGGCAGGTCAAACTGCATCATCTACCCATCTCCACGAAGGTCGCTCAGTCATGTTATTGCTCACCAAAGGCATCATCCTATTACTGCTTGGCATCATCCTGTTTAACCTGTTTAGCGGCCTATTCTCTATGTTGCGACAAAACAACGATAAACCCATGTCCCATTATCTCGGTCGGCGCGTACTTTACTCAGTCGTGGTGCTGGTGCTACTCCTACTGCTGATGGCAACAGGTATTCTTCCCCATAACCCTCGCCCTTATTAGGCGGCAAAAAGTCCCTGCGCTACAAAATGTAGACAAATACAAATAGGCAAAGCCAAACCACATCAACAAAGTGCCAGTACCATGCACCAGCCTGAAAACCAAAGTGTTGCTTTGGCGTAAAGTGCCCCTTAAGAATGCGCAGCAACAAAATAAACAGGATTAAGGTGCCCAGCGTCACATGCATGCCATGGAAACCGGTCAGCAAGAAGAAGGTGTTGCCATATACACCTGCATCCAATGTCAGCCCCATCTCTTGATAGGCATGGATATACTCTTCGACCTGTAAGAACAGAAAGCCGATCCCCAACAACACGGTTAACGCGAGCAGGCCAATCAATTGCTTACGTTTGTTCTGCTCCAAACCCACATGGGCAAAATGCAAAGTGACCGATGAGACCAGAAGGATAATGGTATTGTACAGGGGCAGACCGCCCCACCCCATCGCCTCGGTGGTTGTGCCGTCCGGTGTACTGACCAACGGCCAGTGAGCAACGAATTCCGGCCACAAGATGGCATTGGTCATGGCGTTATTGCTGTCACCGCCGAGCCATGGCACAGCAAAGATACGGGCATAAAACAGCGCACCGAAGAAGGCACAAAAGAACATCACTTCAGAAAAAATAAACCAGCTCATGCCTTGGCGAAACGAGCGATCCATTTGCGCACTGTACAGCCCCGACATTGACTCGTTAATGACATTACCAAACCAGCCAAACAACATGATCACCAGCAACAACAAGCCACTAAAAAGGACCCATTGCCCCCAGCCGCCACCAGCTTCCATCTGTTGCACGCTGGTGCCAGCGCCCACGGCGATCAGACAAAGTGCTATCGCTCCAATGATCGGCCATGGACTTTGCTCTGGGACGTAGTAACTGGGTGTTTCTGTGTGCGTGGTTTCTGAAGCCATAACTCCCCCCCTGCTCAGCGGCTGGTCGATGCTGATGCACCGCCTGCTTGTGATCCGGTGATGTCAAATAAGGTATAGGACAGCGTGAGCGTAGTGACATCGTCGGGAATGTCGTTGTCGATAAAGAAACGCAGTGGCAATGCCTTCGTTTCTCCCGCTGCTAACGGCTGCTGGTTAAAGCAAAAACACTCTGTTTTATTAAGATAGGTGGCCAATGTCCCTGGCGACACTGAGGGTACGGCCTGCCCCACCATCTGTGTTGATGTCAGGTTCTGCACCTCAAATTCAGCGATGTGTAGCTCACCCGGATGCACTGCCATACGGCGCACAACGGGTTCAAAACGCCAAGGCATACTTCCTTGAGTACGGGCAATAAACTCGATCGTTACTAAGCGACTGGTATCGACGATTGGCCCGTCATAGACGGCGACCTCACCCGAGGTACGGCCATTGAGTCCGGTCAAGTCGCAAAACACATCATATAACGGCACCAAAGCGAAGGCGAAACCGAACATCCCCAGCACGGCAAATCCTAGACGCCAAAGCAGAGGTTTATGAGATACAGCCGCTTTCTGTTCGCTCATCATCGCTCCCGCGCCAGCTGCGCTACTTGATCTCAGGTGGCGTAGTAAAGGTGTGATAAGGCGCGGGCGATGGAATGGTCCACTCTAGCCCCTCCGCACCTTCCCAAACTTTCGCTGGGGCTTTTTCACCGCCTTTAACGCACTTAATCACCAGATAGAGAAATATCAGTTGCGACAGGCCAAAAGCGAAGCCACCAATTGATACGATCTGATTGATGTCAGCAAATTGCAGTGCGTAATCGGGAATGCGTCGCGGCATCCCGGCAAGGCCTAAGAAGTGCATCGGGAAAAACAGCACGTTGACAGAGATCAGCGAGCACCAAAAATGCGCTTTACCTAACCCTTCGTCATACATATGACCGGTCCATTTCGGTAGCCAGTAGTACGCCGCCGCCATAATTGAAAACACGGCACCGGTTACCAGCACGTAGTGGAAGTGCGCCACCACGAAGTAGGTGTCATGGTATTGAAAATCCACCGGCGTGATCGCCAGCATCAAACCGCTGAAGCCACCGATAGTAAATAGGATCACAAACGCGATAGAGAACAGCATCGGCACTTCAAAGGTCAACGCACCGCGCCACATGGTTGCCACCCAATTAAACACTTTCACCCCGGTTGGCACGGCGATCAACATAGTGCAATACATAAAGAAAAGCTCGCCAAACAGCGGCATACCCGTGGTAAACATATGGTGGGCCCACACCAAAAAGCTCAAAACAGCGATAGAAGCGGTGGCATAAACCATGGAGGCATAACCAAATAGTGGTTTGCGACTAAAGGCAGGGATAATCGACGACACCACGCCAAAGGCGGGCAAGATCATGATGTAAACTTCGGGGTGACCGAAGAACCAGAAAATATGTTGGAACATGACCGGGTCACCACCGCCTGCGGCATCAAAAAAGCTGGTGCCAAAATACTTGTCTGTCAGCACCATGGTCACAGCACCTGCCAGCACCGGCATCACAGCAATTAATAGAAAAGCGGTGATCAGCCAGGTCCAAACAAACAGTGGCAGCTTCATCCAGGTCATCCCCGGCGCGCGCATATTCACAATAGTCACAATGACATTGATTGCCCCCATGATTGAGCTGATCCCCATGATGTGTACTGCAAACACAAACAGGGCGGTGCTCTCTGGGCTATAGGTGGTTGATAAAGGGGCGTAGAATGTCCAACCAAAATTGGGGCCGCCACCTTCAGTGAACAGCGAAAACAGCAGCATGCTGAACGCAAAGGGCAGGATCCAAAAGCTCCAGTTATTCATGCGGGGTAACGCCATATCTGGTGCGCCAATCATCATCGGGATGAGCCAATTGGCTAACCCGGTAAATGCCGGCATAACGGCACCAAATACCATGATCAGTCCGTGTACCGTGGTCATCTGATTAAAGAAATTTGGCTCCACCAACTGTAAACCAGGCTGGAACAGTTCCGCACGGATAACCATCGCCATGGCGCCGCCGATCAAAAACATGGCAAAACTGAACCACAGATAGAGGCTACCTATATCTTTGTGGTTAGTGGTAAAGATCCAACGCTTCAAACCTGAGGGGGCGTGATGCGCGTGGTGTTCGTCATGCAGTGACTCAGCTACGCTGCTCATTTTTCAGCTCTCCTCTGGCTAGATTGCGCTTTTGATGCGGGCATCCACATCAGCGGGTTGAACGAGTTGACCGGTGTTGTTACCCCAGGCGTTACGCTCGTAGGTGATCACCGCGGCCAACTGTTTGAGTGTTAACTGTTTGGCAAAGGCCTGCATTGCCGTACCTTTTTTACCGTGGATAACAATGTCTATATGGGCACCTACATCGCCGATGGTTAGAGGACTGCCCTTCAAGCCAGGAAATACACCAGCAAGACCTTCACCATTCGGTTGATGGCAAGCCGCACAAGAGGTCATATACACTTGCTCGCCTTCAGCCATTAACTCTTCCATGCTCATACTCATCGCCAGCAGTTTTTGCTCTTCCGCTTTCGCTTCAGCTTGCGTGGTTTTCAATGTCGCCAACCAAGTGTTGTATTCTGCTTCCGACTTGGCGACCACAACGATCGGCATAAAGCCATGGTCTTTCCCGCACAGTTCCGCGCACTGCCCTCGGTATGTGCCGGCTTCGTCAATTCTGGTCCACGCTTCATTAATGAAACCTGGATTAGCATCTTTTTTCACCGCAAAAGCGGGCACCCACCAACTGTGAATAACGTCGTCGGAAGTCATTAAGAAACGCACTTTTTTACCGATAGGCAGAACTAGCGGGCGGTCCACCTCAAGTAGGTAGTTTTCAGTTTTGGCGAGTTTATTTTCGATCTCGGCACGGGGTGTCGCCAACAGGCTATAGAACTCAACGTCATCATCCAGATACTTGTAGTGCCACTTCCATTGCGAGCCCGTCACCAAAATGGTGACATCCGCTTCCGTGGTATCTTCCATATTGATCAACACTTGCGTTGCTGGCACCGCCATCGCAACCAAAATAAGCAGTGGTAGTGCAGTCCAAAGAATCTCGACCTTGGTACTTTCATGAAACTGCGCCGGTTTCACTCCCTTGGACTTGCGATGATGAATGATTGACCAAAACATCACACCGAAGACAAGCACGCCAATGACGCAACAGATGTAGAAGATGGTCATGTGGAGCTGGTAGACGTCCTGACTTATGGCTGTCACACCCTGAGTCATATTTAGCGGCATCTCCTCGGCGGAGATAAATGACGGCAATAGGGCGCCAGCCCCCGCCGCGACGCGTGTGGCTATCCGTATCAAGAGGCTTCTCCTCGCACTTACAAAAAACACCTGTTCGACAGGCGCTTACCCCAAAACCCCAGTAGCCACTACAGACCGCATATTTAAATTTTTATAGGCGCGGTCGCAGCTATCAGGCCTTGATTAAGAATCGTTCACGATTAGCGATACGTCTAAAAATTAATCAAAAAACTTGAGCAAGTTAGCAAACTGCCCAACTGTTTGCGGGTTAAATCACATCCAAATGGTGATATTTAGCCTGACGAGTGATGAAGTCTGTGCAACTAGAGTTAGCAGCTAATGTGTTAGGAGGATTTTCAAAGGTATAAAAAAAGCCGCCTTGCGGCGGCTTCGGAAAGTACATTGAAACTGTGGGGGATCAATGGACCAACACACTGGCGAACATCTGATTTTTCGACCGTGCTGATTGCCATGCTCTACCTGCATGGCAACGGTTATTCATGCGATGAAACAAAACACTGTTTGTATCGTAGCAAGCCGCTTCGGCGGTTAACGCCTGCCACTGCGCTTCGGAAAGTAGATCCGTCCAGCCGATAACCAAGCCACAAGTGGCAGAGCCTAAGCCTTGAGTCACGGCACACATCACACCTTGTTCATCTTTGGGGTGGACTTGCAACAGTCGCTCAGCGCACACACCATTTTCCACCAACCAACGCGTCACCTGCTTATCAGGGGCTGCCACCAATACCACCCATTTATTGGCTTGTTGACTACGTTTGATTGTCTCTAACAGTGCTGATTGCTGGCCTTCAACCGGCACAATCTGCGCTCGCGATTGCCACTTATTTTGCAGGCGGCGGTTGCCGGTTAGCTTTGGCTGCGGTGCAGCTACCAATGAGCCAGTCATTTGGCGAGTATGCAGATTCATTGTCTCAAATGGGTTCATAACCACTCTCCATTACGAATGATACCAACAGCCAGCCCTTCAATGGCCAGGTTCTCTACACCCAGATCGACTTTGATCGGGCTGTAGGCTTCATTTTCAGCATGCAACAGCACATCTTTGCCATTCTTTTCAAAACGCTTAACTGTCACCTCATCATCACCCACCCGAGCGACTACCACCTGCCCATTCTGCGCCGTCGCAGTCTTGTGCACAGCCAGCAGGTCGCCTTCGAGGATGCCAATATCCTTCATACTGTCACCGTGTACTCGCAGTAAGAAGTCCGCAGATGGCCGGAACATGGCTGGATCAACTTTGTAATGCGCCTCAACATGTTCTTGCGCCAAGATAGGCGTACCGGCAGCCACTTGACCAATCAGAGGTAAGCCATCATCGTTTGCAGCCGCTTCATCATCCGCCTGTGGGATCACGCGAATACCCCGTGATGTTCCCGCCAAGATCTCTATTAAACCTTTTTTGGCCAGTGCTTTGAGGTGCTCTTCCGCGGCATTAGCAGACTTAAATCCCAATCGGCGTGCAATTTCCGCACGAGTTGGCGGCATGCCTGTCGCTTCAATATTGTCTTTAATCAACGCAAGAATTTCAGCTTGCCGTGGTGTTAATGGGCGCATAAAGATACCTGTGATTGCATACAGTATACTGTGAGTATATACAGGTATTTATTCATGGCAAGTATCACTGCTGTTTTTTTGATCACTGTTTTATGTGACATTAATAACTTGATTCGCTTTGAATTTTGCAGAAATAGTGGATCTGCGGCAGACTCAAGGACATTACGTAGGGCTTTTCAAGGTGAAAGTGACGTGCATGAGCTGAACATCAGGCGAACTGATGACGGTACTGGCTGGCTGTTAGAGTTGACAGGTGACTGGGTATTACGCCGTGGCGATCATCGGGTTGACGATCTACTACAAGCCCTAAAATCAAAAGTCACTCCAGATGAAACGCTCATATTCGTCGACGCCGACATTGGCCGCTGGAACAGTGCGCTGGTGGTGCTTATTCGCCGTGTCAGTGAATATGCAAAAGCGCATCGACTGCATGTAGATGTCAGCCGCCTACCTCAAGGCGCACAGCAGCTTCTGGCGCTGGCAGAGTCACAATCTAATGCGGCCAATAGACCAAACCAAACAACTTACCAGCCGACCTTTGCTGAGCGCATAGGTAACTCGGTCTTGGCGAGCTGGGAAAATATCTTAGTCAGTTTCAGTTTCATCGGAGCGCTGATCAGCGCCGTTGGCAAACTCTGCGTCGGCAAAGCCGAGATACGTGCCAAGGACGTGTACGACTGTATGCATGACGCTGGTCCCGCTGCCTTTGGCATTGTCGCCTTAATCAGCATCCTGATCGGCATGATCTTAGCCTTCGTTGGCGCCGTGCAGTTACAACAGTTCGGCGCATCTATCTTCGTCGCCTCTCTTGTTGCGCTGGGTATGGCACGTGAAATGGGCGCGATGATGACAGCGATTATTATGGCGGGCCGCACAGGCGCCAGTTACGCCGCGCAGTTGGGCAGCATGCAGGTGAATGAAGAGATCGACGCACTCACAACCATGGGTCTTAGACCCATCGAGTTTTTGGTACTCCCCCGCTTTATCGCGCTGCTAATCATGCTGCCGTTGCTTACCGTTTTTTCCATGGCGCTAGGTATTCTTGGTGGCGCGCTAGTATCACAGTTAATGCTCGATATCTCATTCACCCAATTTGTGGAACAGATGACCACCACGGTGCCGTTACGCCACTTCGCTATTGGCTTACTTAAAAGTGTGCTATTCGCACTGGTAATCGCTGTTGCAGGCTGTATGAATGGCATTAATTGCGGACGTAATGCAATGGCCGTGGGGCAAGCAACTACCCGCTCTGTGGTATCGGCCATCGTGTTTATTATTGTGGTGGACGCCATCGTCACCATTACAACAACATTGATCGGTATATGAAGCAAAAGCATATTGAAATACGCGATCTCACCATGGCCTACGGCGATCGCCTGATCCAACAAGATCTCAACTTCACCATTGAAGGTGGCGATATATTTATCATCATGGGGGGGAGCGGCTGCGGCAAAAGCACACTCATGAAACATATGATCGGTCTACTGACCCCTGCCAAAGGTGAAGTCTTATTCAATGACCAAGCGATGTGGAGTTGTAATGAGCAGCAACGCCAAGCGATGACCCAAAAATTTGGGGTAACCTATCAATCTGGCGCATTGATCAGTTCAATGACCTTAGAAGAGAACATCGCATTACCATTAGAGACCTATACCAACCTCACCCACAAAGATATTCGCGATCTTATTTCACTAAAGTTAACTCTGGTTGGCTTAGAGGGATATGAAAAATACTATCCTTCAGAGATAAGCGGAGGGATGGCAAAGCGCGCAGCACTGGCTCGCGCTATCGCATTAGACCCAGAGGTGTTGTTTTTTGATGAGCCTTCAGCCGGACTCGACCCGATCAGTGCCCGCCTGCTGGACGATTTAATCTTACAATTACGAGACAGTTTAGGCGCAACCGTCGTAATGGTGACCCATGAGCTGGCCAGCATTTTTGCCATCGGCACCAACTCAGTGTTTCTCGATCCAGAAACCAAAACGATGATTGCTCAAGGGGATCCCAATGAACTACTGGCAAATTGCGATGACCGTCGAGTACAAATGTTTCTGCGCCGGGGCGATTTAAAGGAGAGCAACTAAGATGGGACACAATGCGACAGCAGCACGCATAGGGATATTTGTAATTTTTGCCGCCACACTGATGGTCATCGGCATCATCATGTTCAGCTCCGACCAATTTTTCTCAAAACATGACCGCTATGTCACGGTATTCCGCGGCTCTGTACAAGGGCTGGCTAAAGGCTCACCGGTCTCATTTCAAGGAGTGAAAATCGGCGAGGTAGTTGACGTTCGTATCCATTATTCAGCTAAGAACAGTGAGTTGTTGGTACCAGTCGTGATGGATGTCAGTGCCGAGCTGTTGGATAACTTCTTTGAAGGTGTAGCACCTAAAGATATGGAGCGCGCCAATCGCGGCATCCGTGCCAAACTGGTCACCCAAAGTATGGTGACCGGCCGATTGATGGTGCAGATCGACTACGAGCCGGAACAACAAGGAGAGTTGCACCCGACCGACCTAAATTACCCTCAAATCCCAACAGTGCCGTCAGATCTGGAGCTGGTTCGACAGGCACTGTCGTCCACCTTGAGCAAAGTAGCCAAGATGCCTTTGGATGAGATCGCAAATAATCTCAATGAGTTGCTGGGACAAGTGAAGAGAATCACTGAAAGCCCGAAGTTTAATCGTGGGGTCGACAGCTTGGAAGAGGCCAGTGTGCAGCTGAACGCTCTGTTAACCCGCCTGAACCAAGACTTACCGGCGTTGAGCCAGCAGATGCAAGTCACCTTGGGGGATTTCCAACAAACAGCCAAGAATGTTTCCCATCTCAGCCAAAGCGCTGAAGCCTTAGTAGATACCAGCGCGCAAACCATCGCTCAAGGCAATGAAACATTGGCCAAGATTGATCAGACATTGGCACAGGCAGAAGCCACTCTGCTGACCTACCAACAACTGGCCGATCATGATTCACAACTCAAGGTCAGCGCGGAACAGAGCTTGAACAATCTCAATGCGACGCTTAAAAGTGCCCGCAGCTTGTTAGACACCCTGCAACGTCGCCCCGAAGCAGTAATATTTGGAAAATAAAACAGGGTCAATGCACCCCGGAGTCATTATGCGCAATCGTTTGTCTTGGATAACGGCCTTAATCATTTTCGCTGGCACCAGCCTCAGTGGGTGCAGTAGCTCAGGTCCGACCGATTACTATCTATTATCAGCCGATGCTAAAAGTGCAACTGTACCGGCACCTGATCTGGCTTTGACCGTTGGCCCTGTCTACCTCGCTGACTATCTGCAACGTCAAGGGATGGTTGCCCGAAGCACAGCAGTAAACTACCAAATCAGTGACCATGATCTCTGGGCCAGTCAGTTAGATAACGACATCAATATCGTGCTGCTCAAAAACCTGCAAACTATCACTGGCAGCTCACAGTTGCGCCCTTTCGGTGTCATCGGCGTGGCTCCACAGCCGTCCCTGCGAATAAAAATAGACAGGCTCGACAGTGATAGCCAAGGCATCGCCCGGTTAGAAGGTAGTTGGCAACTGCTGTCGAGCGACCATAAAGAGTTACGCTACGAGACCTTCGCCCTGAACACATCAGCAGAATCGACAACAGAGAGCCAAGTGAACGCCATTAGCCAGCTTATCAGTGAACTAAGTGAAGCCATTGCGAAGGCATTAACAACGGACCAGTCATGATCCAGATGCAAGCTATCTGGACGATTTTCTGCTATCTTCCGCCCAATAGTCTGGAATAAATAACTCGTTGAAATATCACTATGGCCGAGCGAAAGCGTTGGTTCCACTCCCTGCTTGAACTGCCTGTCCGCCTGTTGGTGAAAGGCACTCCTATCCCTGAAAGCCCGGTAGAAGAGCATCTGCTCGATCCGGAAAAGCCAATCGTCTATCTACTAAAAGATGACAGCCACACCGACAAAGTGGCGTTGGCGAGGCGCTGTAAGGCTTTGGGCCTGCCAGACCCATTTGAACCGCTGCAAATTGATGGCCGCGAACAGTCTCGGGTCATCTCCGTAGAGAAGGCCAGCCGTTGGCTAAACAGTGACGATGCAGGCTTACCGTTCCGTACTCAGGTACTGGGTATTTTGGAAGCGCACCGGCGTAGCGACGAGCTCGATGTACAGATCGTACCAACCGGGGTTTACTGGGGCCGTGCGCCCGGTAAAGAGAAACCATCATTACTCGCGGGGCTTGGCGACAAAAGCTCACCCAACTGGTTCCGGAAAATGATGTTGGTACTGTTGCTAGGGCGCGATAGCTTTATCCGCTTCAGCAAACCGGTATCACTGCGGCAGATGGCCGATGACTTTGGCATCAATGACCGCACCGCGCACCGTATCGTCCGAGTAGCACGGGTGCATTTCTATCGTCAACGACTAATGGTTACCGGCCCTCGACTCGCCGATCGCCAAGCGATGTTTGAGCAGATAGTTGCCACGCCAGCAATGCGCAAAGCGATCGCCGAAGAGGTACAAGCCAAAAGCAAGAGTGAAGAGGACGCCCGCGCCGAAGCGATCAAATACCTTGATGAGATCGCCGCAAACTACTCCAGTAACATGATCCGCGTGGTTGATCGCATCATGACTTGGCTGTGGAACCGTATTTATCGCGGTATCAAAGTTAGCAATGCTGAACAGGTACGCACCCTCGCACAATCCGGGCATGAGCTGGTCTATGTTCCCTGCCACCGCAGTCACATGGACTATTTGCTGCTCAGTTATGTGCTCTATTACGAAGGCTTGGTACCTCCCCATATCGCCGCTGGCGTTAATTTGAATTTCTGGCCTGCCGGTCCACTATTCCGCCGGGGCGGCGCTTTCTTTATGCGGCGCTCATTCCGTGGCAACAAGCTATATAGTGCTGTATTTCGTGAATACTTGGCCCTGCTGTTTCAAAAAGGCTATTCAGTGGAATATTTCACTGAAGGTGGCCGTAGCCGCACCGGCCGCTTGTTACCCCCCAAAACCGGCATGCTGGCGATGACAGTACAAACCCTGTTGCGTGGTGGCTGCGATCGCCCAATCACTTTGGTGCCAGTCTATTTAGGCTATGAACATGTGATGGAAATCGGCACCTACATGAAGGAGCTGAAAGGCAAGCGCAAAGAGAAAGAGAGCGCATGGCAGGTGCTAAGTGCGGTGAGAAAACTACGCAATTTTGGCCTTGGGTACGTCAACTTTGGCAAGCCGATCTCGCTAACCAACTTTATGAATGATAAAGCACCGGAATGGCGTGACTCAATCAATGAACTAGAAGTACAGAAGCCCAGTTGGTTAACGCCAACCGTTAACCAACTCAGTCAGCAAGTGATGCGCGAAATTAATAATGCCGGGGCACTGAATCCGATCAACCTGTGCGCGTTGTCACTACTTTGTGCTGAGCAACGCTCGTTAAGCCGCAAAGCGCTGGAAGCCCAGATCGCACTCTATCTAGAGCTGATCCGCCAGGTACCGTACCACAGCCAAACCACGGTACCGGAAGAGGACGCGAAGGCATTGGTAAGCCATGCGATTGAACTGGACAAATTCAGTGTAGTGGAAGACGGTATTGGCGAGATCATCAGTCTCGAAGGTAAAAACGCCGTGCTGATGACCTATTACCGCAATAACATTATTCATATGTTTGCCCTGCCCAGCCTCATCGCCAGTTGCGTGCTGAGACACCGGCAGTTAAGTGAAGAGTCCCTCTATCGTACGGTCAGCGAAATCTACCCCATGCTCAAGGCCGAGCTATTTATGGATTGGGATGAAGAAGGATTGAAGCAACAATTTGCAGGGCAGCTCAATGCGCTGGAAAACCTTGGCCTGATCACTCGCAAAGGCGAGCTATTGCAGGTGCCTGAACATCGTTCAAGTAAGCGCAATCAGCTTATTCTGCTGGCGAATATCATTCAGGAAACCCTGCAGCGCTACACCATCACTTTAGCGCAGCTCACCCACAATCCGGGTTTAGAGCGCGGGCAACTGGAGTCCAGTAGCCAGAAGATCGCTGAGCGCCTGGCTTCATTGCATGGCATCAGTGCGCCAGAGTTTTTTGATAAGAAAGTGTTCTCAATCTTTATCAGCTCGTTGCGAGAAGGCGGCTACATGGATGAGGCCGAAGGGCCAGCCAAGATAAAGAGCCTGCATCAGACCATCTCAATGTTGCTGGCGACAGAAGTACATCAAACCATTGATGAAGCCGTCGCTTAGCCTCAAAAACATGACTATTCAGATCAACAAGCGTTGCATCATGTTGATCTGAATGGCTTAAATAGATATTGCTCTTAGTATACAATCAGCACTCGATCTAAGGGACGCAGGAATCGCGTCGCCCGTTCAAATGAAAGGACGTTACATGAACAAAAAACAGAAACTGTCATTATTGGCCATGGCTGCAGGTTTGATTTCAGCCACATCATCCGCCATAGCAGAGCCTTGCACGGCACAACAAACCTCAACTGTCCACTTGACCTATATAGAAAAAATAGACTCTGTTGATGCCGGAACGTTGGTTAAACAATATACCGATCGTCTCAGAGACATCACCAAAAGCTCAGCATTCACGAATACCTCGCCTATTGCTGAGTACGTCTCTTTGCAGAAACCAGCTGACGGTGAACAGCAAGACATAGTCATATCGCTAAGTCTTAATTTTACTCATTCGTACGATGCAATTAGTCAGCTAGTGACCAGTAAAGACTACCTTTCGCTGGATATTTCCACAGAAAACTCTCTCTGCCCCTAAAGACAGAAAAAGTAAAAAGCATAATGGTGTATAGGCCTTAGATAAGGCCTACATCAGATAGCTGGTCAACAATCCTAAAGAAAGTACCCATCCGACCCGGTTATTAGCGAGGAATGCTTGAAAGCAAGCATTCCTCTCTCGCGCTTTGACCTGTACTTGTTGAGAAATAAACAAGAGTGCGGCAATTAGTAGACTTAACCAGGCAGCCCAACCTAAATCCAGCTCTGTGAATAGCAAGGCTAGCAATAGTAAAGTCATACTTTGCAATACACCGACCGCCAGTAAATCGTAACGCCCAAACAGTCGCGCAGTCGACTTGATCCCGACCTTCTCATCATCATCCCGATCAACCATGGCGTATAGGGTGTCATAAGCCACCGTCCAGCTCAGATTGGCGGCAAACAACCACCAAGCATAGCGCGGGACTTCTCCGAGAACGGCTGCAAATGCCATGGGTATAGCCCAACTAAAGGCGGCACCTAACACCACCTGCGGAAGGTTAGTAAAGCGCTTGGTAAAGGGGTAACAAGCAGCAAGGACCAGGCCACCGACACTTAATACGATGGTAAAAGTATTCAGTGTCAGCACTAATAAGAAAGCAAAAAACGACAGCACTAAGAACAATCCCAACGCCTCTTTTGCGCTGGCTTCGCCCGTTACCAACGGCCGTTGTTGGGTGCGCGTCACATACCCATCAAAGTTTCTGTCGGCAAAATCGTTAATCACACATCCAGCCGAGCGCATCAAGAACACACCCAAGCCAAATACCACCAGTAGGTGCCACTCTGGCACACCTTGAGCCGCAATCAGTAAAGCCCACAAGGTCGGCCAAAGCAGTAATAAAGTGCCAATAGGACGATCCACTCGCATCAGACGTCCATAGGCCGATAGCTTCTGCGCAATCTCCACCTTACTTACTCCTCAGCATAGGCAGCACAGTCGGGTAAAAACATTTCGCTGACCAGCAAAGCACCTGCAGGCAACAAAAAACGGGAGCGTCGTCCCCATAGATCCCTTTGCTTATCTGCGCCCCACAGCAGGGCCGATTTAGACAGCGGATGATCTGCCGCTAAATGAGTCACCTCAACGGCATCTCGCACCATACCCGGCGTGGCAAACAATAAGGCACCCAACGGCCGCTCACCAAGTTGCTGTAGCTCTTGTCCCTGAGACAGGGTAGCTAACGGCACCACCGTGCGAGCAAAGACCCAAGGTTTATCATCACAAAACAGGATAACCTCACGGACAAACCCTTCGCTGTCAGCGGTTGCTAGTTGTGACTGTTCATCCGCGCTCAAAGCCAGATAAGACTCCCCTAACACACGGACAGAGAAATCCTGACAATGTCGCTTCAAACGGGCCGTTAATGAGGTGCTATCCAACAACCAGTCAGCCATCCGCACGGAGTGCAGATCTTGTTGTTTTATGGGGCTCCATTGGGTCGTAAGACCGAAAGGAAAATGGCGAGATAACTCTTGCTTGCTCACAATCACTAAATAACTGGTAATAATCGCCGATATAGTAACAGGAACCCGTTGAAAAGCTGAATAATGGACAATAATAGTGTCAGAGTTTGATACGGAAGCTTGGCGTAAGCCATCAACCCCTTTAGACTTCCCTCAAAGAGATTAGAACCGCCGTGATTGGCAGCAGGAGAAACGTGGTGAAATGTCGGCAACTACTTATGGCCATCTGTATCAGCTTAGTGATGAGCCTGTCGTCAAAAGTGGCGTTGGCAGATGACAGTACTTTTATGTATTACGGCTTCGAGCCTGACATCATTACTAACTACCTGAGCACAGGAAAGAAAGTTGGCTTTGTTCGAGTAACCATCGAGTTGATGGCTCAAGGCGAAACCAACTTGAAAATCATACAGCACCACGCGCCGTTACTGCGTGCCGCTCTGGTTGACGTATTGGGTCGCCAGCCTGAAGACAGGGTTAAATCGTTAGCCGGACGCGAAGAGATCCGTAAGCTGTGCTTTAACACCGTCAATCAACTGCTGAAAAAGGAAACCGGTCAAGAGCTGGCAACCGAGCTACTGTTTACCAAATATATTTATCACTAAAAACACGGCCTCATAGCGCCATGGGGTGACATCGAAGGCTTGGCTGATCAGCTTATTCCGCCAAGCCTTTTTTATTGATACTACGAGTCGCCGCATAGCCAGCGCCCACCAGCAAGCCACCGAAATGCGCCATATTAGCCATCGGCGGACCAAACCAACCGAGAAAACCGATCACCAACCATATCAACATAAACCCCGTGAGTCCGGGGGTCAGCGACAATCCCACTGTTGGTGCCATCATTCCGCGTACCCAGACGTAACCAAACAGACCATAAACCACCCCTGACAAACCACCAAAGTTGGGGCCACTCAATAGAAATTGAGCGAAGTTTGGCAGCGCGGCAGTTAATAGAAACAGTATCAACAGCGGCCGGCTTCCCTCTTTCTGTTCCAGCTGTCCTCCCAGATACCACCACCACAGCGCATTCATAATCAGGTGCATAAAACTGAAATGGATAAACGCCGGCGTTAACCAGCGCCATTGCTGCCATCCAGTCAATGCGTCGATGGAAGGAAAGAACTGCAGCCAATACCGGACATAGCCCAGCATACCTAAGAAAGAGAACAGGAAAACAACAGCGCAGATAGCCAACACAATCAGGTTGACCGGCCCAGCATGGAGCAGAAAATTACGCATCAAACCGGTGCCGGGTGCACCGTAATCAAACCGCACGCCAGCGTTATCACTGCGCTCCCACGACGCTGCCATATAGCGCGGATGACTCGGGTTTTCGGCAAATTTCTGTAGCTCACTACGAACGTGGGATTCTTGCCCCGGATCGTGCAACAACAGCATTACCCCCTGCCCTTCCGGTCGCAACTGGCAAGCAATGCTTTGGGTAGCTAGATAATCAACGAAGGCTTGGGCAGCACGGGGAGAAGATAACGTGGCGATTTCTATCACAGCGACACCTAGGGTAATGAGATAACGCCATTATGCCTCACTCTGAGCGGGAACTCATACTCTGGCCGTTGCGGCCAGCTAAGGAGCGATTGGCGCGTCATCAGGATCGGGCGCCACATAGGGCAACTGGCGACGCCACGCTTCAAAACCACCATCCATGCTATACACCTGCTCGAAACCCTGCTGTGCCATATACTGCGCAGCCCCTTGGCTACTGATACCGTGATAGCAAACCACAATCAGTGGACGGTCAAAATCAGCGTCGGCCATAAAGTTCGACAATAAACCGTTGGTAAGATGAACAGATCCTTGAATATGGCCCGCAGCGAAACTGTTTTCATCACGGATATCAACCACGGTCGCCTCATCGGCATCCAGCAGTTGTTGGGTTTGCATAACATCGATATGTTGAAACTCGCTCATGACGACTCCTTCTTGGCGAAGGGAGATTCTACGTGAGCTAAGCACAGATAAACACCCAAGGAATCTAGGGGGTTAATCTAGCCCGTCTATTCGACCAGGTTAATTTTCGACTCTGGCGTCGATGACCAGCGTGATACCAGTTTCAGCATACCCGCTTCAACCCCGGAGCCTTGGCAGCCGGGACAATCGATCAGCTCACGATACAAGCCCTCGATACCGCGGTGGCTAATTAAGGTAAAGATACCTGTACCTTCACATTCGGCACACACTCGAGCCTGGCTTAGCATAGTCATTGTTCCTCTGTCGCCACAGACAAATGGGTGCCGACTCAATGTCAGCACCGCAATTGCTGTGCACTCTAGCAACCAACTACTGCAGATTTATGACCGTACGCTAAAGCAAATACTGCTGTCAGTCGCTCCAATCCAGGATCACCTTGCCACATTGACCAGAGACCATGGCATCGAAGCCAAGCTGAAAATCATTGATATCAAAACGATGGGTGATCACCGGCGAAATATTCAAACCGGACTGCAACAGGCTAGCCATTTTGTACCAGGTCTCGAACATCTCTCGACCATAAATACCTTTGATCTCAAGCCCTTTGAAGATCACCTGATTCCAATCGATAGCCATGTCCGATGGCGGGATCCCCAACAACGCAATTTTGCCGCCATGGTTCATCTTGTCCAGCATCGCGGAAAAGGCACTCGGCACACCCGACATCTCCATACCGACATCAAAACCTTCGGTCATACCCAGCTCAACCATCACATCAGACAATGATTCTTTCGCCACATTGACTACCCGACTCGCCCCCATCTGCGCCGCCAGATTCAGACGATAATCATTCACATCGGTGATCACCACATGACGAGCACCACAATGGCGGGCTATCGCCACCGCCATGATGCCGATCGGGCCTGCGCCGGTAATAAGTACATCTTCGCCAACTAAATCGAAACTTAGTGCGGTATGCACGGCGTTACCGAATGGGTCGAAGATAGACGCCAATTCATCACTGATCCCAGTAGGGATCTTGAATGCGTTATAAGCAGGGATCACCAGATAATCAGCGAATGCCCCCTGCCTATTCACGCCGACACCTACGGTATTTCGGCATAAGTGACGACGGCCGGCGCGGCAATTTCGACAGTGACCACAAGTAATATGTCCCTCTCCCGAAACACGATCGCCCTCGCTAAAGCCACGTACCTCTTGGCCCATAGCAACTACTTCACCAACATACTCATGGCCAACAATCATCGGCACAGGGATGGTGTTCTGCGACCACTCATCCCATTTATAGATATGCAGATCGGTACCGCAAATCGCTGTTTTCCGGATCTTAATCAGCAGATCGTTATGTCCCAATTCAGGTAACGGTGCCTCGGTCATCCAGATCCCAGGTGCCGCTTTGAGCTTGGCTAATCCTCGCATCATGGTCATGGGATCACCTTCAACTCTTTACCCACTTCAATAAATGCCGCGATCGCCTGATCAAGTTGTTGCTGGGTATGCGCCGCCGACATTTGTGTTCGAATGCGCGCCTTGTTCTGAGGCACCACCGGGAATGAAAAACCAATCACATAGACGCCGCGCTCCAGCATCTTGTCAGCCATAGTGCTCGCCAACTTGGCATCCCCTAGCATCACCGGCACGATGGCATGATCAGCGCCAGCTAAGGTAAAGCCCGCAGCGGCCATTTTTTCACGGAAATACGCTGCATTCTGCTTTACCTGCTGACGCAGTTCGGCACTCTCTTTTAGCAGTTGCAGTACTTCCAATGAAGCGCCGACAATGGCGGGCGCTAGGGAGTTAGAAAATAGGTAGGGACGTGAACGCTGACGCAGCCAATCGATCACCTCTTTACGCGCGGCCGTATAACCGCCAGAAGCACCGCCCATCGCTTTACCCAGAGTGCCGGTAATAATGTCGACACGCGCCATCACATCACAATACTCATGACTGCCGCGTCCCTGCTCACCGACAAAACCAACGGCATGGGAGTCATCCACCATCACCAGCGCATTGTACTTGTCTGCCAAATCACAAATGCTCGCCAGATCAGCGATCACACCGTCCATGGAAAAGACGCCATCGGTGGCGATCAGTTTGGTTTCAACACCCGCGGCATCCGCCTGCTGCAGGCACTGCTCCAGCTCCGCCATATCATTGTTGCTATAACGGAAGCGTTTAGCCTTACACAATCGCACCCCATCAATGATCGATGCATGGTTCAGGGCATCAGAAATAATGGCGTCGTTTGGCCCCAACAGGGTTTCAAACAAGCCGCCGTTGGCATCGAAACAGGAGCTATACAGGATCGCATCTTCCATCCCCAGAAAAGCGGCAAGTTCGGTTTCTAGCTGCTTATGCAGATCTTGCGTACCACAAATGAAACGCACCGAAGCCATACCAAAACCATGGCTATCAAGCGCGGATTTCGCCGCACCAATCAAGCGAGGATGATTGGCCAAGCCGAGGTAGTTATTGGCGCAGAAGTTAATCACCTCTTGTCCACCAGCCACCGCCATCGACGGCTGTTGCGCACTGGTGATCACCCGCTCATGCTTGTATAAGCCCTGCTCGGTGACGTCTTTTAGTTGTTGCTGAAGTCGATCGTAAAATGGTTGATTCATGCAGCGAGCCTCGTGGTAAAGAGCAGAAGTTAATCTACTGACTATTGTATGAGGCTAGCAGGGGTTAAGAGGATAGCGACCTAGGGTTTATTTAGGGGCGTTTTAAAGCGTGATTGTAAAGGGTGAGATACAGTGACCGATAACAAAGCAAAAAACGCGCAAGTTACTGCTCTCAACCTACATTTTTTGTTTGCCAAACTTCGTCTTCAAGTAGTTGTAGGCTGACTCAAGCAATTCATACAGCAGCACAAAAATCCACAATCCAGAAGCCAAAAAAAACAACGCTCTTAAGTGAAAAAGAATACGCTGAAAACGGCTAGATTGCTGAGGGACCGGGCTGTTTAAAGCCTCTTGACCAAACAAGCCAAGGGCACAAACATGGCAATAATGTTGTGCGCTGATGATCAGCAGCTCACGACTTGTGGTTTTTTTATCGCAACAAAAACACTTCATAACGGTCATGACTTCCAGACAATAACGCGTGCAAGAGACTGTCATCCACAATGAGCACTCCCTAAACGAACTTACGAGCCACTACTATACCCGCCAAAGTTTCTGGCGACGAGTTAGTCACCGCAAACACGGCATTAGACTGAAAATTGGCGGAAAAGATTAAGCCGTCGACGCTTTAACGATTGGCGAGCGACTCAACCAACTGCTCTAAGCTGTCTTCAGTGAGATGCAGATGCTCCGCCACTGGCTCAGCGATTTTCTCCCAGTCATGCTCGGTCACCAATGTTTCACTGGTACGCATCACCACTTGTCGTGCCACTTTCAGCACACACACCATGTCAGTGACTTTCTCGGGGGTAACCTCATCGTTAAACAGCTGTTCAGGTGTGTATTGCAGATAGATCGCTTCAGCGACCACTTCCGGTAGGTGCCATTTTTCAGCTAGACGAGCACCGATGGCAATATGACTGGTGCCATAACTGGCAATCTCTTCATCTACAACCACATCCCAGCCACTGCAATCAGCGGTGGCTTTAACCCGGCCATAGTCGTCGAAATTATGCATCATGACCGGCACGCCAGCCATATGAAACAAACCAAGCAGATAAGCATGGTCGAGGTCATCGTGCATTTCCAAGGTAGAGGCAACCGCCATGCAGGTATGTGCCACATCCGACGCGGTTTCCCAAAACGCCTCGAGCTGATAGCTATCTGCGACCATATTGCGCAGTGCAACCGACCTAACCACAGCGTAGACACGATGCAAACCCAGTAGCATGACGGCTTGATGAATTGATTCGATGGTTTTTTCGCGCTTGTAGGCGGCAGAGTTGACGATCTGTAGCACGCCAGCAGCAATGCTGACATCTTTGGCAATGGCATCACCGATCACCCGAACATCAGGATCAGTTTGCTTCAGCTCGTTGCTGACCTGAATTAATACTTCTGGTCGCGGCGGTATCACCACATTTTCCAAGACTTTGCTTTCAGACTGGCCGGTTACAATCGCCATCAACAACTCCACAAAAATAGCTACAGTAGCCAGATTAGAGCAGACCTAAGCAGTTGAAAAGTTATAGCTCACAAACTCGACAATTTGTCGGCAATTAATCGACACACAGACAACCGCCACGACACAGGTTAAAATAGGCGGATAATCGCTCGAGCCGTTTGACTAAGGCGGCCAATTTTATTGCAACCAAGGAGTAGCGCGTGGCAGATACGCTAACAATCACCCGACCAGATGACTGGCATATTCATTTACGTGATGAGGCGATGTTGGCAACCGCCGTTCCAGCCACCGCCAGAGTTTTTGCCAGAGCCATCGCGATGCCTAATCTGCAGCCTCCGGTAGTGACACCTGCAGATGCGCAAGCCTATTACCAGCGAATTCAAGCGGCTACGCCAGTAGACAGTGGTTTTACACCGCTGATGACCCTTTACCTGACCGACAACACAACGCCAGAGATGGTGCGAGAGGCTGCGGCACAAGGGATCGTGAAGGCTTGTAAGCTGTACCCAGCCAATGCCACCACCAACTCCGCTCACGGCGTGACAGATCTCGATGGGCTTGATGCCACTTTCGAAGCGATGGCTGAGGTTGGCTTATTGCTGTTGGTTCACGGTGAGGTCACCGCCGATGAAGTGGATGTATTTGATCGCGAAAAAGCGTTTATTGATGCCCATTTAAGCGTGATCGTCGCTAAATATCCGCAACTGAAGGTCGTATTCGAACACATCACCACTGGCGATGCTGCAGAATTCGTACTGGCCAGCGGTAACAACGTGGCAGCCACGATCACGCCACAACATCTCATGTACAACCGCAACCATCTTTTGGTTGGCGGAATTAAGCCACACAACTACTGCTTACCAGTACTGAAACGTAATACTCATCAGCAAGCACTGCAAGCGGCGGTTGCCAGTGGTTCCAGTAAGTTCTTCCTCGGTACCGATTCCGCCCCACATCTGCAACACGCCAAAGAAAACGCCTGTGGCTGTGCCGGGTGTTACAGTGCGCCAGCAGCACTGGAACTGTACGCTGAGATCTTCGAGCAAATCGGTGCATTGGATAAACTGGAAGCCTTTGCCAGTTTCAATGGCCCAGATTTCTACGGTCTACCGCGCAATACGGATACCGTCACCTTGGTACGTGACCCGTGGCAGATCCCTGCGACAGTAGACGTTGCTGGCAAGCCGATGGTGCCATTCTATGCCGGTGAAACATTGCAGTGGCAGGTGCGCTAAGCGTCGCCTCTGAACTGTAAAACCATCAAAAGCCCGCGACTAACGCGGGCTTTTTTGTTGCCGTTGATCGCGACAGTGAATTACATCGTAAGCTGTTCTATTAAACGGCAATCATCTATCTTGGATGAGTCATCCTCTTTATACGGAAATGCACAATGAGATCTATTTGGCTGGGTTTACTTTCTATCTGCTTTAGTTATTCGGCGCTAGCCGATGATCGCTTCGCCGATGTTGAGATAGAAAAAACTGCACTACGTAACGGCGTGTATATGCTCACCGGTTCCGGGGGCAATATTGGCGCTTCAGCCGGCACCGATGGGTTGCTCATCGTTGACGATCAATACGCGCCGTTAGCAGACAAAATCTCTGCGGTATTAAAAGAGCTATCACCGCAACCGCTGAAATACGTAGTGAATACCCACATGCATGGGGATCATACTGGTGGCAATGCCGAGTTTGGTAAATCCGCTACCATCTTCGCTCACCACCATGTGCTTGAGCGCTTGTCGCAAGATGACAGCTTGCCTCGCAGTGCGATGCCGGTCGTCACCTATGCCGACGGCGTGACTTTTCATTTCAATGACCTCACCATCGAAGTTCAGCACTACGCCAAAGGTCATACCGATGGCGATAGCGTAGTGTGGTTTAAGCAGGCCAACGTGTTGCACATGGGCGATCTGTTTTTTAACGGCAAATTTCCCTTTATCGATCTTAAACGCGGCGGTTCAGTGATGGGGTATCTAAATAACGTTAAAGCGCTTTATAGCCAAGTGAATAACGAAACTCAGATCATTCCCGGTCATGGCCCCCTCGCGGACAAAGCCGCGTTAGCAGTCAACATCGAGATGCTGGAAACCCACATTAGTTGGGTGAAAACAGCCAAAGCCGAAGGCAAGACACTCCAACAACTACTCGATGAAGGTGTGCCCGAGCAGTGGAAAAGCTGGTCATGGCGCTTTATCGATGAGAAGCGTTGGATAGAGACGTTATTTCAAGGGTTGTAACGATTCAGTTGAAGAGAAGAGAAGTTGGCACCACGTCAAATTCTCTTCGCTTGTCCGTCTAGATAGCCTAGTATCAAGTTTGAAGTGCAACAGTAGCGGTTAGTGTTCATTGAATACCTCTTCAGGTGTTTTGTAGCCTAATCGT
>NZ_SJXE01000012.1:25146-98748 GCF_004336975.1 Corallincola luteus | reverse complement strand
GTGAGAGTAGGTCACCGCCAGACACCTAATACAGTGAAGAGGCTACCCGATAGGGTAGCCTTTTTGCGTTTAAGGCCATTGAAAACAGTAAAGCCCTTCGCCCAAGCGAGGGGCTTTTTTGTTGGAGAGCCTTTAGCGCTGTGGCCACTATGAAGTAGCGTATCGTTCTTCATTTAGTTTGTTCAGTGAAACGATAGAACTTTCAATCTCTCTCCGTTATTGATTAAAGCCTAGCGTTGTGACCATGGCGTGTTTACCCGTATACTCATCTCTCCTGTCATTCTGGGAATAAAGCCTTTCCAAATGGGAATGTGGTGAGAATCCACAACTGTACCCGCAACTGTGATCACTACTTGGTTCAACGATTTGTTTGATAAGAGTTTTGTGTAAGTCAGATGACCAGCTTTACTCCTAGCACAGCAGCCGAGCGGGTAACTCGGAGGGCTGGGCATTATCAGTAATGCTCCCTCCATTTTTAGCTGATTATCTCTTTATTAAGCAGGTGAGTAGATGTGGTCAATTAGCCATATTAGTGACGATAGAACTCAATTAATTCGAACTACCATTGATAACAAAACCAAGCCGTTGGGCGCATTGGGTGCTTTAGAAACGCTGGCATTGCAGATCGCTCAAATTCAGGACTCAGCGACACCTGCGCTTACAAAGCCTGTGTTTTGGGTATTCGCTGGCGATCATGGGATCACCGATGAAGGGGTTAGTGCCTATCCAAAAGAGGTGACTTCGCAGATGGTGATGAACTTCGTCAACGGTGGTGCTGCAATTAATGTGTTTTGTCGGCAACACGATATTCAGCTTTACGTCGTCGATGCAGGTATCAGCTCGACGATCGAATACTCTGATAAGCTGCTGAATTGCTCTTTGGGTAAGGGTACGAAGAATTTCTTGCTGCAAAACGCTATGACCTCAGAACAAGTACAGCTTGCCTTTTTGCACGCGAAGGAGCTGATTGCTGGCGCGCAGCGTACTGGCACAAATATTGTTGGCTTTGGTGAAATGGGAATAGGTAATACAACGTCTGCCGCTGCTTTGATGGCGTTAGTGACGGGGATCCAAGCTGATCTATGCGTAGGGCGAGGAACCGGTGTGGATGATGCTGGCGTTGTGCTGAAAGCTGCTGCCGTCAACAAGTTGCTAGCTCGCGTTAACGGCCGGCTTGATCCGGTCTCAGCCCTGGCTGCGGCAGGCGGTTTTGAAATAGCGATGATGACGGGGGCTATGCTTGCTGCAGCCGAAAGCAAAATGGTGGTTCTTGTCGATGGCTTTATTGCTTCAGTGGCGGCTTTGTTGGCTTATAAAATTGCCCCTGCGGCACGCGACTATTTCGTCTTTTGTCATGCATCAGATGAACGTGGGCACCAACGTTTACTGGCAGAGATGAATGCTAGACCCCTACTAGATTTAGGAATGAGACTCGGTGAAGGCACTGGGGCAGCGCTTGCGTATCCTTTGTGCCAAAGTGCCGTTGCATTTCTTAATGAGATGGCTTCTTTTGGTGATGCGGGCGTCAGTCAATAATGAATTGGTTTCAATTACAGTGGCGTCTGTTTCTTGTAGCCGTGCAATTTCTTACTCGTGTCCCGGTTGTGATCCCGGGGGAGTTTGATCCTCGCTGGTTAAGTCGGTGCTGCGTGTATTTTCCCGTGGTTGGTTCCCTTATTGGCTTGGCTGCCGCTGCTGTATATTTGCTTTGTGTTGATGCGCTGGGAACGACGATTGGCGTTATGTTGTCTATGGCTGCATCAGTTCTTATTACCGGAGCGTTCCATGAAGATGGCCTAGCGGATACCTGTGACGGGCTTGGTGGCGGTTTAGATTGCGCGCATAAGTTGAGGATCATGAAAGATTCTCGTATAGGTACTTATGGTGCAATCGGGCTGTTTATGGTGTTGATGCTCAAGGCGGCCAGCTTAACGCAGTTGCAATCGGCGCTTATTATCGTTGTTGCACATGCTGTGAGTAGATCCTTCTCGGTAAGTTTTATTTTTAATCTTAAATATGTTGCCGACGCTGAAAGTAGTAAGAGTAAACCGCTGGCGACACGCCTGTCTGCTTTAGGTTTGTTATTTACTATGAGTTGGGCGGCATTAATGTTGGCATTTATCCCGTGGCAAATGGCCGTTGTCAGTCTGATTTGTTTAGTTATTCTGAGAGTGATTTTACAACAGTTCTATATTCGTCAAATAGGCGGTTATACCGGTGATGCCTTAGGGGCTGCGCAGCAGCTGTCAGAACTTACTATTTATCTTTCTTGCATTGCTGTTACAGGAACATTGTTGTGATTGAATTAGTGCTTGGTGGTGCTCGTTCGGGGAAGAGTGCTTACGCTGAATCTCTACTGAAGCGCAGTGGTAGCAACGTCGTATACATTGCTACCGCACAAGCTTTTGATCAGGAGATGAGTGAGCGTATTTTACATCACCAATTACAACGCCCAGCAGAATGGCAGCTGATCGAGTCGCCGTTGGTGCTGGCCGAAACTCTGGATTCCCTGTCCAACAGCGAACATTACTTGCTGGTTGATTGCCTGACGTTATGGCTTAGTAACCACTTGCTTGCTGATGAGTCTTCATTGGCTGCCGAAATTGACCGTTTGCTTGCAGTATTAGCGCGGATGTCGTGTCGGGTGCTCCTGGTGAGTAATGAAGTTGGTATGGGGATTGTGCCAGAAAATCGGTTGGCGCGACGTTTTCGAGATGAAGCGGGCTGGTTGAACCAACGCGTCGCTCAGATTGCAGATAAGGTGACCTTGGTAACCGCAGGTATGCCGCTTGTGCTCAAAGGGCAGAATTTGTGAGTACGCTTCAAGAGCTTTTTCTTATTCGTCACGGTGCCGTCGCCGGTCCTCCATGCCTGTTGGGGCGAACCGACACCGCAGTTTCAGATCGCGGGCATCAAGCTGCCGTTGAACTCGTTGAGCAAATGGGAGATCTGATGGCGTACGATGCGCTGTTTACCTCCCCCCGTATTAGATGTCGCCGCACCGCTGATATCATCGCCAAGCGCTTTTCGCTTGAAGTGCAAACTGAAACAGGATTTAGTGAATGTGACTTTGGCGAGTTAGATGGCAAGCCTTTTGCCGTGTATTCGGAAGATGAACGGCAGCTACTTGGCAAGTTCTGGGGGGCTCCTATGAGTGATACATTGCCTGGTGCTGAGCCATTACAAGTGTTTCATCGTCGCACAGCTGAGGCATTGTCATCGCTATGGCAACGTTTTGATTCACAGGCTATCGCTTTTACTCATGGTGGAGTGATCCGAATGCTATTAGCTGAGGTAATGGGTTTCGGGTGTGGCGGTATGCAATCCCTGTTATCTCTGAATATTCCCTATGCTTCTGTGACCTCTATCCAGCGTTATCATGCGCTTGGCCAAGATGTACAGTACAGTGTTCGCCATCTCGGATGGCAGCCAAAATTTTTGATGGAGAGTTAAATGGTCGATAAAGCGGTAAAGGATGAACGCCACAAAGCGCGTCAACAGAAACTGAAAGAAAACGTGGATAAGCGTGTTGATGCGGCGCAAACCGAACGTGGCGTATTGATAGTGATCACTGGGAACGGTAAGGGCAAGAGTACCTCTGGATTTGGTACCGTGGCACGTTGTGTTGGACACGGCTATAAGGCTGCTGTGGTGCAATTTATCAAAGGGACGTGGGATTGTGGTGAGCGTAACCTTCTCGAAGGTGCCGGCGTAGAGTTTCAGGTGATGAATACGGGATTTACCTGGGAAACACAAAATAAGGAAGCCGATACTGCGGCTGCGCAGAAAGTTTGGCAAGCGGCAAAGCGGATGTTAGCGGATCCTAGCCTGCACTTGGTGTTACTGGATGAAATTACCTATATGGTTCAGTACGGTTATCTCGACTTAGATGAAGTTATCGATGCTCTTAATGCCAGACCTGAGGAGCAAAGCGTGGTATTGACTGGGCGGGGAGCTCATCGTCGGCTAACGGAAATTGCTGATACGGTTTCTGAAGTACAGCCATTAAAGCATGCTTTTGATGCTGGTATTAAAGCGCGTAAAGGGGTGGATTGGTGAGCTCCATGGCACCTCGGGGGCGTTTCAGCGCAGAGTTTGCTGATGCTGTTGAATCCGTTATCCAGCAGCGTCGCGATATTCGGGGTAATCACTTTACCTCTAAACCTATTCCTGATGCTGTTTACCAGCGGATATTGAATGCCGGTCTACATGCCCCTTCCGTCGGTTTTTCGCAACCTTGGCGCTTTGTTACGATCAAGGAACAGGCAACAAAAGAGCAAATATCAGACTCATTTGAACAGAAGAACCGTGAAGGTGAAGCTTGCTTCACTGATGAGAAGCAATCGCTTTATCGCCGTCTTAAACTTGAAGGCATAAAAGAGTCACCGATCAACTTGGCGGTGTTTTATGCGCCGAATGATGGCCCCGTACTTGGCCAAACAGCGATGCCTGATATGGGGCGCTTTAGCGTGGTTTGCGCTATCGAAAACATGTGGCTGATGGCTAGGGCGTTAAATGTGGGCATCGGTTGGGTGAGTATTTTGGATCCGAAGGTGGTTAAGGCCGCTGTTAAAGCGCCTGATACTTGGGAGCTGGTTGGTTATCTCTGTCTAGGGTATACCGATGATTTTCCTGAAATCCCAGAGCTAAAAGCCTTAGGTTGGGATAAACAGCGTGAACTTTCTGAAGTGCTATTTGATGAGGTTTGCCCGAGCAATGGTTAGAGGGAAGAGGGGGAGTGAGGAGCAGAAGCCCCTCACTCAGCACTAACATAAGTTAGTGAGATTTGCCGGGGGTGGGCATACCTGTTGTTCTTTCTACGGAATCTAACACTTCACCGTGTTGGCGAATAAATGATTCGACCAGTGCTTGCCAAGCAGTGCAGTAGCCTTCTTGATCTATAATCACTTGAAGCTCTTCATTGCTCATACCAACCTGTGGAACACCGTCTACTTCGCCTTGCTCTGGGGCGTTGTTAAGGACAATAAATCCTTCTAGCTGTTGATAGCACTCCTGTTCCATTGGTGAAACGCCATCGGGAATTTCAGCCCATGCATGGGTGCTTAACATCGCTAAAACTACTAAACCTGCTTTTTTTAACATCGTCACATCCTGAGACTGTACAACACACCAGACCAAATATATTGAATTGGTTATGGTTTATTTTTAATTCAAAAGGTTAACATGTTTCTATTATTCCACGTCAGCAGAATATTCTACCCTAAATTCTGCCTACACTTAACGAAAGGAACTGTGATCAGGTGAACGTGATGGGAAAAATACTTAAAGTTTTGGCCGCTGTGTTGGCTCTCTTGCTCTTGGTGGTGATAGTGGTTGTTGTCACCTTTGATCCAAACAAGTACAAACCTGAAGTGACATCGCAGGTTGAAAAAGCCACTGGCAGAGTTCTAACCATCGATGGCGACATCGGATTACAACTCTTTCCATCTATCGGCTTTTCAGTTGACGGCGTAAAGTTAAGTAATGCCGTCGGTTTTCCGGTTGAGCCAATGATTGAAGTGGCTGATGTGAGTGTCTCTGTGGCTCTATTGCCTCTGTTTAGCGGTCAGGTAGAGATCCATGGTGTCAGCCTAAACGGGGTCGCTGTTCGCCTGCAGAAGAGAGACGGTGTATCTAATCTCGATGATTTGGCTGCACAAGGCACGCCTGCGCAGCATGAAGATGAAGTGATCGTTGAGGCGGAGCCGAGTGACGTTGTTCAACCCATACTGCCCCCAGGCTTCTATTTAGGCTCAGTGGCCTTAACCGACGTTGAACTTATCTCTGAAGATTTAGATGCGCAGACTAAACAAACCGTCACCATTGAAGCTTGTACTTTGGGACCTGTTGCTGCAGATACTGTGGGTGAGTTGTCTTGTCATATAGAAGCGTCGACACCGGAGATCAGTGCAGCTGTTGATGTCTCAGGCTCACTAAGTATTGTCTCAGCGACTTCAGTCGTGGAGGTAAGAGATTTACAGATAGCACTTGTAGCCACTGGAAGCAGCATTCCAAATGGTGAAATGAGTGCCTTAGTGAAAGCTCAGCTTAGCTATCTAAAACAGGATAAATTGCTATCTCTTAATCCGCTTGGTTTGTCATTTGACGGTCAAGCTATGGACGGCTATTTCTCGCTTGCCCATCAAGATGTTCCTGTTATTCGATTCGAATTAGCTTCAGAGCTGATTGATATTGATAAGCTATTGCCCGCAAGTCAGCCTGCATCGGCTGAAAATGCCAAGCCAGCGCCGAGCGCACCTCAAGAGCCTGCAACTGAGCCAGACCTGAGTGGGCTTAATGGGGTTGATTTGGCTGGAACCGTCAAGGTTGCGCAACTAAATGCTTCTAATCTTTCTATTCAAGATCTATTTCTGACATTGAAAATTGTAGACGGCAAGCTCAGTGCTGCCCCGGTATTAGCTAAGCTATATGGCGGCGATTTGGCGCTATCAGCTATTTTAGATGGCACTATTTATCCTGCGGGCTATCAGCTCAGTACCCAGGTAAGGGAGGTTGAAGCATTGCCATTGGTTAAAGCACTTGCCGACAAAGAGTTGGTTTCAGGCAAGGGTAGCGTAAGTTTTAGACTTAAAGGCGTGGGGTTGACTCCTGATGCGATTAAAAAGGGGGCGAATGGTCGTGGTAACTTTGAATTCAAAGACGGTGCTGTCAATGGCATTAATGTTCCACATCTCATCCGCTCAACTTATGCGACTCTGACTGGTAAAGGAGATAAAGCGACAGACGCGCCTCAGAAAACTGATTTTACGGCATTAACGGGCTCATTTAATCTCGCTGATGGTCAAGTAACTAATCCAGACTTACTGATGATGTCACCACTATTAAGGCTTAACGGCCGTGGTAGTGCGGGTTTAGTGACGGAGCAATTGGATTATCGTTTGTTAGTGGCTCTAGTGGCGAGTTTGGAAGGTCAGGGCGGGAAGGGGACCGATGACCTTAAAGATGTCGAGATACCTTTACATATTAGTGGCGCTATGGCTGCGCCAGATATCTCACTCGATCTAGAATCAGCGATGGGTAATAAGGTTAAAGGTGACTTACAACAGAAGCTTGATGAAAAATTGGACGATAACGAAAAGCTTAAATCGTTGAAAGATAAATTAGGCGACTTTCTTTAGTCTGAGGGTACTTGCAAAGTGCGGCGGCTTTAGGATATAGTCGCCGCGCCTTTCGAGGTGCAGTTATGGTGGCCCTATTGGTCCCCTCGCAACGATAATATGTGAACTCGGCCAGGCCCGGAAGGGAGCAACCGCAGCGTATGACTCGTGTGCCGGGGTGTGGCTGGTGGGGTCGCCACCCAAATTTCTTATCTATAAAATATCAAGTTATTGAATCGTTTTATTTATTAATTCAATTACTTGTTGCATCTCTTTATCGCTTAGCTTGCCCTCTTTAACGAATAAAATTTCACCCATCTGATTCTGTACAATGATTGCTGAACTCTCTTCTTTCAAACCCCAAGCTTTAGCAATGTCACCCTCTTGATCGACGACTAAAGATGACCATGGGAACTCTTTTTTGCTACTTTCCGCCGAGGACTTAACGATGCCGCTGGTTCCCCACATAGCATCATCTTGGTTGATAATGGTTGTGGTTTGATAGCTCTGCTCAGGAAAATGTTGTTCGCTAATCATCGTCATTAATGGTGCATTCATCTGCTTGGCACTGGTTCGGCCGGCCATCGCTTGAATCACTCGCACTTTACCTGCCAACTTGCTGGTATCCCATGGTTGGTAGCTTATCTCTTCTTTGGTGAGGACTATTTCACCGAGTTTATCTACCGCTACGGTTGGTGCTGTCCCACCGACGGAAAGGTTATGAGCCGATACTGTGAAACAGGTGAAAAATCCGTACACGATGATAAAAATGGGTAGTCGCAGGTCAGTTTTAGTCGCCATTTGTCACGTCCCCGTTAGTCGTTAATCAGATAGATCTAAAAGTGATCTATCGTAAAGCTCTCGAGAGTATTGATGTGTGTTCTTTATTTACTTGTTTGTTGCGTCAGTCTAAACAAAGAAAGCCAGTGCTAGCCTACAACGCCCAGCACTGGCTTTATTTGTTTCAAGTACTATAGATACATTAGCACTTAGGTGAGGACTTATCGTGACTGTGTAAGGCTGGTGGCGTGGCTGTACCACCATGCTCTTCCAGATACTTACATGCGTTGATTATATCCTCGGCCAATTGACCAATAACGTGTTTGTTTAGGTGAGCTCGTACAACGATCCGTAATGAAACGACCGTTTCTGCTTTGGGTGGCATGGTATAAGCTGACAGCACCCAACCTTTTTCTCGCACTTTGGCTGATACATCAAACTCGTTAAAGTTCTTAACGTGATCTTTCAGCGTTAACGCCACCACAGGAATACGTTGGGTTTTGTTCATCACTTCGAAATAGCCGCTTTCCAGCAGTAGATCACGGAGGTGAACTGTATTATCCATAGTCAGTTCCATAATACGTTTATAGCCTTCAAAGCCATAACGCATAAACTGATATGCCTGCGCAATAATGGGTGCCGCATTGCGACTGAAATTGAGTGTAGCTGTCGGTGATTCTCCACCAAGGTAGTTCACATAGAATATAAGGTCTTCATTAAAAACTTTTTTGTCCCGAAACACGATCCAGCCTAGTCCAGGGTTAACCAAGCCAAATTTATGCCCAGATGCATTAATCGATTGCACCCGAGGCAAGCGGAAGTCCCATTCGTAGTCGGGATAAAGGAAAGGATTTACAAAACCACCTGACGCGCCATCAATATGCAACGGAATTGAGATGCCAGTTTTCTTTTCATAAGCATCTAACCAATCATGTATCTCCTGAATTTCGTCATCCTCACCAGTGAAGGTTTGACCTGCAATTGCAACGACACAGATTGTATTTTCATCAACGTATTCATCGAGGTGTTCGGCTGTTAGACGGTAGTTACCGACTTCCAGCGGCACAATCTTCGCTTCAACATCGAAGTACTTCATGAACTTTTTCCAGACAATCTGGACGTTCCCACCAGTGACCATATTGGGTTTGCTGGCATCTTTTCCAGCTGCCTTTCTCGCTTCGCGCCAATTCCACTTGTGAGCTAATCCCGCCAACATACACGCTTCAGAGCTACCTACGGTAGCCGCACCATAAGGTTCAACATCTGCCGGGCCATTCCAGAGTTGATGGATCATGTTGACCATTCTGGTTTCAAGGTCATATGTCTTAGGGTACATGTCATGGTCAACATAGTTGACATGAGCATGGGCGCCCTCAAGCTCTTTTAATTCAGGCTCAATAAAAGTGGTCACAAAGCTGGACAGGTTGAGCATCGGATTGGCGTCAGTCCACATGTGGGCTTCCAACCGCGCTTTCGCTGAACGAGCGGAAACGCCAGTTTTTGGAAATTCGTTATCACCAATCTCCAGCTGGAACTCTTCATACATTGAAATGTTTGGATCGTTATGTTCGTCTTTGTTGCTCATTGTGTCTGCCTTCTTTAGTAAGGATCACCTACGTGATCCTTTTTGGGCTAACGTTTTATGGCTTAGTAATAGTATCTGACACCGATCGAGTAGATGTTGTCAGGATCTTTGTCGCTGGTGAAGCTGCTGTCTTCGAATTTATTTTCGGTATACAGAATGAAAGTTTCGGTCCAGATATATTGGGCACCTAAGGCGAGGTATTTGATTTCAAAATCACCATCATAGCCAGCGTCGTCGCCGGCTTCCCTTAAGTAGTTGTAAGCTGCATAGAGTCGCCAATGTGCGGTGGGCATATAATGGCCATATATTTCTAGGCCTTCACTATCGAATACAGTCCCTTCGTCATCAAATTCGTGGTTTTCTCCCCAGTTGTAGTTGATGGCGACATTGATGGGAGCGTTATAGGCACCATAAACAGCTCCAACAGCGACAACGTCTTCGTAATCATCGTTGAAGCCAGCAACGTTGGGGGAGTTGGTGATTTCAGAACGGTTATAGCCAATCCCCAGAGAGATGTCCCAGGGCGTTTGATAGGTAATGGAGCCGCCAGCGCCGTAATCGTATTCAATGCTGGTTACCACGGGTCCTAAATTATCGGGGTCGCAGTCTATGTTTGGGTCTTGTTGGCATTCATATATATCTGTTTCGGTGCCGGATTTAGCCTGATACTGCAGAGCGAGGTAAAAATCGCCCCAGTTATTACGGTAGGTAATTGCTTTTTCGGCGCGACCGGTACCGGATTGCCCACCATCCGTACCATAGTTGAATGTTCCTGAGGCATTACCACCCCAGACCATTAACACATCTGTTGATGAAGTAACGTCGTAGTACGCTGACCACTGCTTACCAATTTTTATCGTTCCCCACTTGTCGTGGTTGACGCCAATTTGCCCATGCCTCAATGTAACGGTGTTGTTGAAGTCGTCGGCAGAGCTGGCAAAACTATCCCCGCCCTGTGAGAAACCGATTGAATCGGTGTTGTCCACCAAATTAAGACGCCATTCAACGAAACCAAAGGCGCTCCAGCCTTCAGTCAGCTCTTGAGTATAGGAAAAGTTAATCCGTGAGTTGAGGTCGTCCATATTGGTGTCACCATCGGACTGGGTAAGATTCATCTCGAGGTAACCGCCAATGGCCGCCGTTGTTTTTCCGCTTTTGTAGACATCAGCCGCATGGGCTGTCGCTGGCAGTATCAGTGTACTGATAGCCAGCGCAATTATTGATTTTTGCATTGCGAAGTCTCCGTATTCATCCTTTCAAATACGCACTTAACTCTTTTATATATAGAGATATTTGGCGTTAGACTAAGCGTAGCACCGTATCGGCTTTATATATGGTAAAAGTAAGCTGAAACGTAAAAATAAGCTTTGAAAAACAGTGCGGGGGAGTGAAGGAAAGCGGGAGATAGGTTTTGAGCTTTTTTTACCTTCACTTTATTGAAAAGTGAGGCTCGTCGGGCGGTGTTATTGGGCGCAAAAGTGTATGCAATCGCGCCGCTTTTCAGCTTTTTGGTTTTGGCTTCTTACTGTTGATTGATTATCCAAATCTGGAAACGTTTTCTTGTCTCTTCATCTGCTTGGCTATATAGCTGCTGCAGTGCTTCTAACTTATCACTATTGACTCGGGGAGCTGCTGGTGTGGTTTGGTCCGGGGGGGGCATCATACTGACGGACTCTGTGCCCGTTGTCGCAGTTGATAAGGAGTTATCTAGGCCCGTTGATGCTACTGGTGCAGATGGTGTTGGAGGCGTTTGTATTTTGGCTGGTTGAAGTTTTTCGGCGGCGGGTTGTGCGAGTGCGGGTTCATTTGATGTGGTAGCAAGAGAGATTTGATGCTGTTTCTTATAGGCCTCAGCTTCTGCGGGTAGATCTCTGTTGAGTTGGAAGCCATCTTGAGGAGGCAACATGAACCACTTGATTGGAAGCTGAACACCATTTTCATCAATCAGCTCGAAGCTAGGCTGATTGACATATTTCCGTGCCTCGCGCTTGTTACTTGGGAGTGCTGCTTGAATTGAAATCGTCTGCCCTGACTGACTACTGAATAGGATGACGATGGGCTCAGAGCTAATGACATCTGGGGAGGTGGGGCGCCCAAAGTCCTTCGAGTAGCGCAGTAAAACTTGATGGTCACCGGCGTCTAGTGGAAAGGATTTTCCTTGAGACTGGAATGAGCCTATCTCTTGATCGTCAACATAGAGCACTTTGAAAGCGATATCTGCGCGAAAGCTATCAGCTGTAGCCGGCACGGCAGCTGATACCAAAACGCCACCAATCACAATCCAGTAGTGGAATCCCGAGCGGAAAAAGAATAGCGAGTGTGCGAAGTATTTGGCCCACATTATTTACTGTCCTTCCTGGATTTAGATAGGTACGGAAGCTTAGTTGACACTGAAACTTCGACTCTATTTATGCAGATAAGTCTTTACTAAGCTTCTGATGCTCGCTCTCTGAGAAAATGGAGTGACTTTTCGACGGCCTCGTTGGCCTGCATCTCCATTTGTAAACGTTCATTGGCGGGGAGATAAAAGGCCATATCTACTTCGTGGCGAATATAGCGAGGGGGCAGCTGATTTAATGCTAAACACATGAGGTCAGATTGAAACTCTACATCGTCAGATTCATCGATGTTTAGTTTTGCAATCCGCTCTGCAACCAATTGCTCAAAATAATTGCGAATATCTAAATCCAATTTCATAGCTGACTCTCAATCTCGTTTCAGATTTAACAATCAATAGCCTAGCTAAGCGATGGGCAGTTATACAATCGGTGGCATCAAACTATGAGCTATAGCTCATGGTTTGATGCCTGTCTTTGAGGGGAGGGTGATGAAGACTATTGGCTGAGTACTTCTTTCATGAACTGTTGGCGGGTTGCAACATCGGCCTCCTGCCACCAGTATCTGAGCATCTCAAGTGTTTTAGGCGTAACTGGCTTAGCTCCGGTTGCCACCGAGGAAGCTGTTTGTGGCGTCGCTAGGTCGTCAGAAGTTGGAACTGCAGGGGCAGTATGCACCTCGTCAGCATCTGGCAGAGCTAATAAACTGGCAAGCCAGTTTTGCTGCTGCTTGGTTTCTGTTACCTGTCGAGTCATTACTACAGAGTTATCTTGTGTATTGACTATCTGCACACTAGGTGCTGCCGCAAAGATCTCAGCACTTTCTTCATCTTCCGGGGTTTCCAGCAGCATCTTAAATTCGCCATTTTCGATAGCGGCAAAACGGACATACAAGGGCACTGATTTGATGACCGCGTGCGCACCTTCATCGTCTTCGAATAAGTCTTTATAGCGTAGTTCCAGAACATGCTCGCCTTTTGCGAAGTTCAGCTTATCAGGCTGATTTAGCAAACGAAATCCAAGATCTTTGCCATCAACACTGATTACTTCTATCTCTTCTGGAATGGCTAATGTGGTATTAGCTGTAGCTTGTTGCGGCAATGTTATAGCTGCTACTGATAACAAGATAATGATTAGGTGACGCATCCTTGGATTCTCCTCACTATTGATGCTGGCGTTGCGCAAGCTCTAACTGATCTTCGATCTCAGCTGATGCCTGTCGACACTTCTGTAGTCGGCTTTTTTCGGTTTGTAACCAATTCAACCATTGCTGGCGGAATTGCTCACTTCTGGCGTTGTCCACGGAGTGCTGACACTGTTGCACTCGTCTAAGCAATCTGCGTTCGTATTCTCTATGCTTGTCCAACTGCTCTTTCAGCTTAAGTACTTCTGCAGAGTAGTTTGTGTGTTGTTCAGTTTTAGTTTGTGACGCCTGCTTGACGGCATTGAACAAGGCGGCAAGCTGGTCATTAAGCTGTTCGCAATAATATTGCAGTAATGCTTCACTTTTATGACGCTGTGAGGCTTCGCGAACCCGGGCTAGTGTTTCTCTGCATTGCTGGCAGGCTTGTTTCAGGTTAACAGGGTAGGTGCCAAACAGTTGTTCGTGACGAATACTACTCTTGAGGTGCCCCTCTTTTATTTGTCTATCTAGCGCATCAATTTTTGTGCCGATACCTTGTAACCACTGATTTGCCGAATTCACCATGCTTGATATGCCAATTTAAGTGCCATCAACACGACGACAGTAATAAAAACAGGTTTGATAAAACTTGCACCAAAACGGATCGCGGTGTGAGCACCGATAAAGGAACCTAACATGATGCATATTCCCATGGCTAAGCCAATTCCCCAATTCACATGACTTAACCAAATAAACGCAGCCAGTGAGCAAGCATTGCTGACGAAGTTCATCGCTTTGGCGACACCACTGGAGCGTAAAATATCCATTTTGTAGATCGCCATATTTGAAACCATCCAAAATGCACCCGTGCCAGGACCAGCAAAACCGTCGTAGAAACCTAAAACTACGCCTTGTGCAGATTGTGCTTTAACAAGGCGTGATGAACGCTTGGGTAAACGGTTTTGGTATAAAGGGGGGGTACGTTGAAACAGCGTATAAAGCGCAATAAATATGATGACTAAAGGCAGTATACGCTCCAGCCAGTCAGCACTAATTAGATCCACGACCACGGTGCCGATGATGGCACCGACCGCTGTGCAGCATATTGAATAGACCCAAAACATTGGTTGGAACAGACGGTTGCGATAATAAGTAAGGCTGGCTGCGAATGAGCCGAATGTGGCGGCCAGCTTGTTGGTGCCTAATACGATATGGGGTGGGAGTCCGGCAGACATCAGTGCAGGTACTGTGAGTAGACCTCCTCCGCCAGCGATGGCGTCAACAAAACCTGCAAGGAGCGCGGCTCCGCAGAGCAATGCCCATACATGTAGGTCTAAGCCTAGTTCAAACATTTTACCGCAGTATTCTATCGCGAGGAGAGATCTAAGGAGGTTAACACAGCCCTCCATATTGCTCTAGCTAGCCACCGTGTAATGTTGATTGGCGTTACGGGCGGTTCGGTGGCGGCTAAGTATCGAATTTTAGTGTAAATAATGTACTGTAACGTTTCGTTACATCCCTTCAACACTTGCTTAGTAATTGCATCAATTTGGCGCGCCGGTAGCTCCTTTCGCACTAAAGTCAAGCAATTGCTCTGCGCTAACACCTTGATTCTAAAGTGATAGGCTTTTTGTGGTTTTTGTAAAGCTAAGTAAACGGATATTAACCAATTGTAAAATTGGTGTTGACCAATTAGGGAATCTTGTGCTTATATCCGAGGTGCGACAGAACAGGTTTGCTAAGCTGACTTGTTCAATATTCGGACTGACTTGATTCAGCCGATGCATAAAAAAAACACTTTTAAAAATAAGTGGTCCAGGGAGAAAAACAGATGTATACATCCAGCAAACTGGCTAAGGCTGTGCGCCTAGCTATGATTGGTGGCGCGTTTGCGAGCGCAGCTACCGCAGTTCCGGCCTATGCGGCGGACGAAGAAGAAGTTGAACGTATTGAAGTCACCGGTTCGCGTATTAAGCGTACTGACTTCGAAGGTGCCAACCCCGTTACCGTTCTTGACCGTTCAGCAATTATGGCGTCAGGTAAAACTGATGTCGGTTCATTACTCCAGTCTCAAACTTTCTCTGCAGGTATTGCTAATAACACTTCCGTGAATAACGGCGGTGGTGGTGGCGTGTATTTCTCGCTACGTGGATTGGGAGAAGATCGTACGCTGGTATTGTTAAATGGTCGTCGTGTTGTTTACTCGGGTTTAGGTGCTGATGCAGGCGTTGACCTAAACAACATTCCTACTGCAGTGGTAGAGCGTATCGAAGTATTGAAAGATGGTGCTTCTGCGACTTACGGCTCTGATGCTATCGGTGGTGTAGTTAATATTATCACTCGTAAAGACTTCGAAGGCGTTGAGTTTGAAGCTTATTACGGTGAAACCGATGAAAACGATGGCGAGAAAAAGAAAGTCGATATCGTTATCGGAACCTCAAGTGATAAAGGCAACGTAACTATCGCAGCTGGTTATTACGAGCAAGAAGAAGTAATGATGGGTGATCGCGGTTACTCAGAGTTCGAAACTTGGGCATTTGGAAATGACGACGGTAACGGTTTTTGGACTATGCCAGGGGGATCGTCTGCTCCACCTTGGTCAAATGTGGATGGATATAAGTTTCATGCTACTAATGCTGATGACCCCAGAGATCCATCGGGAGAGCTCCTCTATCTTGATGCAGATGGAAAACAAACAACAGTCAATACCGGCACGCCTTATATCACAGATATAAACCAAACCCTCGGTCCAGATTATGCTGGATGGAAGGATTTTAGTTTTGGCGGTGGAGACGCGTATAACTACAACCCGGTAAACTACCTTTCTACCCCTAGTGAACGTTACTACGTCAACATGGAAGGTAACTATGAGCTGGGTAGCCTTTCATTTGGTGATACGACCATCTTTGAAGATATTGTCGCATTCTCTGAAGGCTCTTATACCAACCGCCAATCTGAGCGTTTGATCGCCGCAGAGCCTTTAGCTCCTCTTGCATTTTTTGATTACGGCGATGCAACCTATTCGGCGGACAACTACTATAACCGCATGTTTGGTCCAAAAGATGCAGATGGGAATAGCTATGATATAGCTGATTGGCGTCGTCGTACAGTAGAAGCCGGCGGACGTAGCACTTCCCATGAAACAGACACTTTCCGCACCGTTTTGGGTATTAAAGGCCTATTCACCAACGGTTGGGGGTGGGAACTTTCATACAACTACGGTAAGAGTACTGCCGATACATATGACACTGGTTATTACAACCTTGATCGAGTAGCTGAAGCCGTGGGCGATACCGCTTGGGTTGATAGCGATGGTGCTATCGTGCCAGAAGGAACTGAAGGCGCTAGCTTAGCCTGTGCTGATGCTGATGGTGCGGTTATCGGTGGCTGTGTGCCGTTGAATATCTTCGGTGAAGGTAGTATTGACCAAGCAGTGCTGGACTACATTTCAACGCCATATAACACCTTGTCTGATGGTTACAATGAGCAATCAATTGTTCAATTCTTGATTGACGGTGAAGCGTTTGAATTGCCCTACGGTACCGTAGGGTTTGCTGCTGGTATGGAGCATCGCGAAGAAGAAGGTGGCCAGACATACGACGCGTTGGTTCTCGGCGGCACCACAACTGCTGGTGAATCTCAGAACACTAATGGCGCATATCGTGTTGACGAAATGTTTGTGGAGTTCAATATTCCACTTCTAGACGGCGTTACTGGTGCAGAATTGCTGGAAATGGATGTTGCTTATCGTTATTTCGATTACAACACCTTCGGCAGTGATGATACTTATAAAGTAGGCCTGCGTTGGAAGCCAATTGAAGATGTGATGCTTCGTGGTACGATCTCAGAAGCATTCCGCGCTCCAAATGTTTCTGATTTGTATGCTGGGGAATTCATTACATTCCCAACAGCTGCAGATCCTTGTGTGGACCCAGCTGCGTCCGCGGCTGCAAATGGTCTGACAGAAGCGGAAGTGTCTGCTAACTGTGTTGCTAGCGGCGCGCCAGGTGGTGGCTACGACAACGGCGGTAACACGCAAGTTCGTACTTTGGAAGGTGGATATTCTGAGCTAGAACCTGAAACTGCGGATATCTACACTATTGGTTTAGTGTATGAACCTGAGTTTGTTGAAGGCTTGGCAATTACTTTAGATTACTGGAATATCGAGCTTGACAATGCAATCTCTCAAATCGGTACTCAAACGACGATGGACCAGTGTGCGTTAGCGGGTGATTTAGAAGCTTGTGACCGAATTGTTCGTCGTGCTGATGGTAATATTTCTCAAGTTGAGAACCTAAACACCAACGTTGGTTCAGTGAAAACTGACGGTATTGATTTTGAAATTCGTTACAACATGGATCCAACAGAGTATGGTGATTTCATCTTCACCGTTGGTGGTACTCAATTAAGATCTTACGACAAGACTTTGTCTGATGGCTCTACGATTGCTCACAAAGGCCGTCATGAGCAAGACAATGATGGTTTCTTTGCTGAGTGGCGTGTTAATACGACCTTAGACTGGAGTTATGACGATTACTCTGCAAATTGGCAGATGCGTTATATCTCAGGAATCGATGAGAAAGTTGAAGATGGTACAGCGATCTTTGGTGATGGCGCCTATGATTTTGAACGTTCAACAAGCTCCAATATTGTTCACGATGCGCAGTTCAATTGGGCGTTCTTGGATAATGCGACTTGGACGCTAGGTGTGAACAACGTGTTCGATAGAGATCCTGAAACAGTTTATAGCGGTTTCAATGCTAACACTGTAACGGAAGCATATGATGTCGTTGGACGTTTCTTCTACTCAAGCGTGAACTTCAAGTTCTAAAGTTGAGTTAGAATGTTTGGAGCCGCTGATTTATCAGCGGCTTTTTTGATCTTAGCCTTGTTGTCGCAAATCAAGCTTTACAGTTACTGTCAGTCGTCATTTATCGATTGGCATGTTTTATTGACATTGATGGCAAGATCTAAGAGGATTTGTCAGTTGTTGTGCGCTGTATGCACACGCTAATAATAAGAAAGACAATAGCCAAAAAAATCCCATGATCCGTCATGGAAATTCTAACGCCAATAGTTGGTTGGGAACTATGTCCAGAGTATTAAAGAAAAGCCTTATCGCTTCTGCGTTGGCTGGGGCTTTTGCCTTCGCTACCGTGAGCGCTACAGCGGAACCACTTTCTGATGTCCAGGCAGAATCGGTCCGTATTCATAAAGAAGCTGCAAAGTCACAGGATAAGATCGATAGCCTGTTCGAGCAGAGCCAAGATCTGCTTGTTGAGTATCGTGAAGTCGTCGACCAGACTGAAAATTTAAAAGTTTACAACGATCATTTACAGCGCCTTGTCAATGATCAAAATGCCGTTCTTTCTTCGCTTCAAATGCAAATAGATGGTATCGAAGAGACCCGCCAAGGTGTTGTTCCACTGATGTATCGCATGATCGATACGCTGGAACAGTTTATTGCTCTCGATGTGCCGATTCTGCTCAAAGATCGTACTGAACGTGTTGAGCGCTTACGTGATCTTATGGGACGTTCTGACGTTACCACTTCTGAGAAATATCGCCAGGTGCTAGAGGCTTACCAGATCGAAAACGATTACGGTAACAAGATTGCATCCTATCAAGGTGAACTAGAGCTTGATGGCTCCGTTGTCACTGTTGATCTTTTCCACTTGGGTCGTGTGGTTTTTGTTGCTCAGTCACTAGATCAGAAAAATGCTTGGGTTTGGGATAACGACGCCCGAGCTTGGCAAGTGCTTGGTGATGAATATCTGAATCCGATTACTCAAGCGATTCGTATGGCACGCAAGCAGGCTGCGGTCGATTTGATCAAACTACCTGTTAAAGCAGCGGAGAGTGGAAAATGAGAAAAGTTCTAGTAAGTATCTCAGTTGCTGCCGCTGTACTTTTCACAGCCTTACCAGCATCTGCAAACGTCGCGAGCCTTGACCAACTGCTCAAACAGGTGAAGCAAGATCGCATCAGCGAGCGCAAGCTGAATAAGGAACGCGAGCAAGAATTCCTTGATGAGCGAGCAGACAAACTCTCTCTATTGAAAAAAGCTAAAAGAGCGCAGGCAGCAGAAGAAGCTCGCCAAGTTAAACTGCAAAAGCAGTTTAACGCGAATGAATTAGCTTTAGTCGAAAAAGAGACTGAGTTGGAGAATGCCAAGGGTACCTTGGGTGAGATGTTTGGTGTGGTTCGCCAAGCAGCCGGTGATACCGTTGGCCGTATTTCTACTTCTATCGTTAGCGCTCAATACACAGGCCGAGGCGAGCTGCTGTCTAGATTGGCTGAAGCTAAAGAGCTACCAACCCTGAAAGAGTTGGAAGATCTTTGGTTTGCTCTTCAGACTGAAATGACAGAATCAGGCAAAGTGGTTAAATTCAACGCCGAGGTTGTCGAACTTGAAGGTGGTAGCACCGAGCAAACCGTTACTCGTGTCGGTACTTTTAACCTACTAGGTGAAGATAAGTACCTGTTGTTTGGTTCTGATACAGCAACAGTGCAGCCATTAGGTCGTCAGCCTGACGGCTACATCGTTGGCGCAGTTTCTACGTTCAATCAAGCAACTTCAGGCTTCGAACCATTGTATATCGATCCATCACAGGGATTGATTTTAGGTTTACAGACAGCGAAAGCGACGATTACAGAGCGTTATCATCAAGGTGGTTTGGTTGGTTACATTATTACCGGCGTGCTAGCGCTTGGTTTCTTGATCGCCATTGAACGCTTTATTACCTTGGGATTGATTGGTGCCAAGATCCGTCGTCAATTAAAAAATACTGATGTGCCTAATGAAGGCAACCCTCTGGGTCGTATTCTTAAGGTATATCAAGAGAACAAGGCTTCGGATACCGAAAATCTTGAACTCAAACTTGATGAAGCTGTGCTACGTGAGACTCCTAGAATCGAACGTGGTGTAGCCATTATCAAAATCTTAGCCGCAATTGCCCCACTATTGGGTCTGTTAGGTACTGTAACGGGTATGATTAAAACGTTTGAATCAATCACACTGTTTGGTACTGGCGATCCTAAAGTGATGGCAGGCTCTATCTCTATGGCATTGGTAACAACGGCTCAGGGCCTAATTGCTGCACTGCCATTGATCCTTGTGCATAGCTTGGTTGCTGCTCGCAGCAAGAGCATTGTTCAAGTACTTGACGAGCAGAGCGCTGGAATTGTGGCCGCTCATGCGGAGCAGGAGAAAGCCTAATGATGATTTACCTGATGGAGCTTTGGGAATCTGTCAGGAACTTCATCGCTACTGGCGGTGACGTCCTCTGGATCGTTGCGGCCGCGCTTTTCCTAATGTGGGTACTTATGATCGAAAGATATTGGTTCCTCTACGTTGAGTTTCCTCGTGTTCGCAACGCTATCGTTGCGAATTGGGATGCTCGCGCAGATACCACTTCATGGTACGCACACAGGATCCGTGAGGCCTGGATTTCCGAAGCGGCTGAAAAGCTGAATGCACGCATGCTGTTTATCAAAACGCTGGTGGCTATTTGTCCACTTATCGGTTTGCTTGGCACCGTTACAGGTATGATCGCGGTATTTGAGATCATGGCTGTTCAAGGTACGGGTAACCCACGTTTGATGGCATCAGGTATCTCGATGGCAACTGTCCCTACAATGGCAGGAATGGTTGCTGCATTATCAGGCGTATTTTTTAGTTCACGCCTTGAGGCCAAAGTAAAAGTGGCCCGCGAGAGTCTGATAGACAGCTTGCCGCATCATTAAAGAGAGATTTTGAGATGGCACGTAAACATAGAAGCCAAGAAGAGGAAGCCGGCATTGATATGACGCCGATGCTCGACATCGTATTTATCATGCTGATCTTCTTTATTGTGACGACCTCCTTCGTTAAGGAGGCGGGTATTGAAGTTCTTCGTCCAAAAGCATCAACTGCAACTAAGCAGAAGAATGCTAACATTTTTATCGCTGTTCGTGAGAATGGTGAAATTTGGATGGACAAGCGTATGGTTGATGTAGAGCGTGTTGGCGCTAATATCGAACGTATGCTGGCAGAGCAGCCTACTGATACTGTGGTTATTCAAGCTGACGTCGAAGCCAAACATGGTGTCGTTGTTAAAGTGATGGACCAAGTGAAGCAGGCAGGTATCGACAAGATATCGGTTGCCGCGGAGAATAACTAACTATGGTACGGTTACTGATTTCCCTATTGTTGGGCGTAGCCGTCACCTTCGGTCTGTTCGTATTTATGGCTGCTCTCATTGGAGGGGGGCCTAAACGGCACGAAGCGGGTGCTCCAACGCCCGTGATCGATATCGTGATGGATAAACCCAAATCGTCGGTACAGGAACGTCGTCGTGTTCCGCCACCGCCGCCACCGCCACCTAAACAGCCGCCTAAAGCGCCGCCAGTTGAGCCTGATCCTGTCGATAATTCTGCACCGGGTATATCGCTAGATGTACCAGCTGTTGATATATCGTCTGACGCAGGCGGAATGGGGTCGCTGAATATGGCTAAGAAGGAAGGGGACGCGACACCTAAGGTGCGCATTCCACCTGACTATCCACCTGAGGCAGCTCGAGATGGTGTAGAAGGCTGGGTTAAGCTGACTTTCACCATTGGTACCGATGGTCGTCCGAAAGATATAGAAGTGATTGAAGCCAAGCCAAAGCGCGTGTTTAACAGAAATGCTAAACGTGCTTTACGCAAGTGGGTTTACGATCCCAAATTTGAAGACGGTAAGGCAGTGGAACAGCCAGGTATTACGGTGCAACTCGACTTTAGCCTAGAGGGAGGTAAGTGATGATAAATCGTAAAACATTACTATGTGCTTTCACTCTAGTTTTTAGCTTGGTACTGACACTACCGTTAAGCCAGACGGTTTATGCCGCAGAAAAATCTGATCCTGTTGCAGAGAAGCATAAGAAACGTAAAACGTATCTTCTGTCTCCTAAAATAGGTAAAAAGGTGACTAAGGCTTTTGACGAGTATTCTACGAATAACAATATTCCAGAAGCCATCAAGATTCTTCATGATTTAGCTGAAAGGGCAAAGAAGGATTACGATAAAGCTTATGTTGACCGGTTTCTAGGCAACATGTACGCCTTGCAAGAAGGGGGCGCTGCGAAGGCGATCAAGCACCTTAAGGCTGCGGCTGAGCTTGATGTGTTAAACACATCAGAGCAAGCACAGACTTTACGCTTATTAGCTGACCTGCAAATGCAGCAGGAAAAGTTTGCCGATGCGATTAGCTCCTACGATGCATGGATGGACTTTACTGGCAAGCAGGAAGTTTCTGTCTATCTTCGTAAAGCGCAAGCGTATTATCAGATTGGTCGTTATGCCGAGATGATTGCACCCATTGATCAGGCTATCGCAGTTTCAGACAAGCCAGAGAAAAACGCCTACGTTTTGAAGTTATCAGCATATTATGAGCTGAAAGACTATAAACGTAGCGTTAAGGTGTTGGAGCAGTTGGTTAGCTTGTTCCCCGAGGATCGTCGCTGGTGGGCGCAACTCGGTATGTTCTATATGATGATTGATGAATACGGTAAGGCATTGGCTACCATGGAGCTTGCTTATAAGCAGGAACTGCTGGAGAAGCCAAATGAGATAAAAGCCTTGGCGCAGTTGTATGCGACTAATGGCATGCCGTACAAATCTGGCGTGATTCAGGACAAGTACCTTAAATCAGGTCTTTTGGAACGTAACGAGCAGAGTCTCTCAACCCTAGCGAACACTTGGCATGCTGCGAAAGAGATTGATCGCGCTGCTGAGTACTACAAAGCTGTGGCTGAGTTAACTGACAAAGCAAGTTATTGGCGTAAGCTAGCGAATCTTCAGCTGCAAAATCAAAACTATTCAGCTGCTGTCGAAGCGTACAATAAGGCATTGGAGTTGGGAGCGAAAGATCCCGGTCGTATCTACATGTCTTTAGTCGAGGCGTTCCTTTACCAAAACAAATACCGCGATGCATATGCTAGCGTGTTGAAGGCTAAGGAATATCCCAATACTAAGAAGTCAGCTACCAGCTGGACTGCTTATATTCGGGAAAAGGCAGGACGTAACGGCGTTAAGCTTTAGAATGAACGGCTTCTTCGGAAGCCGTTTTTATTTCTATTTAGTGTCTCATCGCGTGTATCGATAAACGTTCCAGTTCAAACTGGTTTTGCCCTTTTTGTTCTGCGGCGTTCGTTAATCTTTGTAGTTCAGCGAATAAAGAGTCGATTTCAATACCTGGCGATGGCAGGACGTTCAAAGCCCCGATGGCAATGTTTACTGGGGTGCCGTTTTCCTCGCTTTGGCTGATCTGCAATTGTTCTAACATAGCAAACAGTCGGTTCAGTACGGTCTCTGTACCGGATTCATTGAGATTGAAAAGGCATAGTGTAAATAGCATGGGATCGATTCGGGAAACAATGTCGGTAGCCCGATAAGTGCTGTCTTCAAGTAATCTGGCTAGCTTGTTTAGTAAAAGCTTTTGTTGTGCTTGTGGCGTGTGCGGTAGATGTGGGTCAATGAGTAAAAGCGAAAGCGATTGCTGCTCTCGAAGCTGTCGTTGCCATTCGCGTTGAAACACCTCTAAGAAGTAGGCTTTGTTGTATAAACCTGTAATAACGTCCCTAAATGCACTATTTCGATAGGAAAAAATCATAACAATCGGCTCTGAGTTTTATTATCGTAGTTAGTCCAAGTATAGAACGCAGTCGATGGATAGGTTGGAAGTAAGTGATGCAACGAATTTTTTTTACCATAGTCTTTGTACTTTTTTTATCAGGTTGTGAACCCAAATCTGACATAACTGTTCAGTCCGCTAAATCAGCTGATGAAGCCGTCACAACTTTGGTTGATGGTTACTTAGATGAAGCGCTAGCGTTAGATCCTTTGTATGCCCCATTCATGGGGGAGTATCAGTATAATGGTGTGCTGGGCAACGATCTTACCGACGCTTATTTACATGCTAGGCATGAGTTGAATGCCAGCTATGAAGAAAAGGCCGAAGCGATCCCTAGGGATAAGTTATCTGCGGCACGAAAGTTAACCTTGGATATATTTCTGTACGATCGCCAAGTCGATCTCGCAGATGAAACGTTTCCACAGCGTTTTATGCCGATTAATCAGTTCTATTCTCGCTACAGCACATTTGTGCAACTTGGCAGTGGGGAGAGCGCACAACCCTTTACTACAGAAAAAGACTATCGTGATTTTATGGCGCGCATGGCCGGCTTTGAACTTTGGGTTGATGATGTCATCGTCAGGATGCGAGAAGGGGCCGAGAGTCGCGTTGTGTTGCCGAAGATATTAGTTGAGCGAATGCTTGAGCAGATATCGTCACAACTGGTTACCGATATAGACACCAGTACTTTTGTACAGCCACTTAAGCAGCTTCCTTCATCGTTGAGCGAAGAACAACAGCAACAGCTCCAGGCGGATTATCGCAAAGCAATTTCTGAACTCGTGATCCCTTCATTTACTAAGCTCTACCGCTTTTTGAACGATGAATATCTTATGTTAGCGAGAGGCTCTGATGGGATGTGGGATCTGCCGAACGGCGCGACCTGGTATCAACATCTGGCCAATCGTCATACAACAACCGAGATGCCAGTGGAAAAGATCCACCATATTGGTTTAGGGGAAGTTGCTCGGATCCGGAATGAGATGGAAGCAGTGCGTCAACGAGTAGGGTTTACTGGTGATCTTTCAGCATTCTTGCAGCACCTGGCATCTGACCCAAGTTATTTTTTTAGTGACAAAAGTCAGCTGATCGCAGGCTATAGTGGCTTAAAAGCGCAAATCAATGCTGTACTCCCTGCCTATTTTGACGTGATGCCTAAGACCGACTATGAAGTTCGGCCCGTTGAGGCATTCAGAGAGCAGTCTGCAGCGGGAGCCTCTTACGAGCCTGGCTCTCCTGACGGTTCTCGTCCGGGTGTTTTTTATATCAATACATACAATTTGCAAGCGCAACCTAAGTGGGGGATGACCACCTTATCGTTACACGAAGCTGCCCCTGGGCACCATTTTCAAATCACTATTCAGCAAGAGTTGGACGATCTGCCTGCCTATCAGAGGTTTAGTAGTGCGACAGCCTTTGTTGAGGGGTGGGCGCTCTATGCGGAATATCTTGGAATGGAGATGGGCCTGTTTAAAGATCCCTATCAATACTTTGGAAAGTTGAGCGATGAAATGTTGCGCGCGATGCGCTTGGTTGTCGACACAGGTCTACATGCCAAAGGGTGGAGTCGAGAGCAAGCCATCCAATATATGCTGGATAATTCCGCCATGGCGAAGTCTGACGTCGTTGCTGAAGTTGAACGTTATATGGCGATCCCAGGCCAAGCCTTATCTTATAAAATTGGCCAGCTGAAAATCATTGAGCTAAGGGAGAAGGCTGAAGCTGCTTTGGGTGAGCGATTCGAGCTGCGTGAATTCCACAACCAAGTATTGCTCGATGGCAGTTTGCCGTTGGCAGTACTTGAAGAGAAGGTGAATAATTGGATTAACTCTTTTTCTTGAGTTGAAGTGGCCGCACTGGTTCAAGTGCGGCCATTTATCTGAGGTTCACTTAGAGCCAGACTCGTTTGCTACTGGCTGATAATTGGTTGAATTTCGCTTCACAGATGCCACAACGCTGCTGGGAAGGCTCCTGCAGTAAGCGTTCTAGAGTAATTGGGCTTTCGCAATCAGAGCAGATCCCGTATAGACCCAGCTCAATTTGCTGCTGTGCGGCCGCAATGCCTTCAAGTTTTCTTCTTATCTGGAAAGAGGCATCGTCATTGCACTGATAGAGAAAGTCTATCCAGTGGTCGATGCTGTTGGGCTGTTTGATATCGCCATTGGCTGCCAATGCTTGTGATGAAATGTGCAACGCCTGTGCTTGTTTACACAGGGCATCAGCTTGTTGCGATAGCATATCTTCAAACTTCTCTTGGTGCTGTTTGCTCAAAGGGCTACACATGTAAGCTACCGTTTTGACCTAATAAAAATACAAAATGTGATGTAGCTATCATAGGTAACGGCTTGGCTATTTCGGATGACCTAAATCAAATCGCTTGAATGCTGCCAAAGAACTCTGACTATTTCTTGATCTGACGTCAATTTGCGGATCCTGTTAAAGGCTTCTTTTGCTTTGGGGTGACGGAGGCCTAATTGCGCCAACCATTGCTTAGTTCGATTGGCAAAATAGGCTCTATTGCGTGAACGCATTGTCAAACGGTAGAAGTAACCCAGTTCAATTTTTATTGCTTCCCAATCATCAGGGGGGATCTTAACGCCTCTATTGGCTCCCTTTATTTGTGCTGCCAAATTGGGCATACGCAGGGCTCCACGACCTAACATGATGTCATCACAACCACTTTCGTCTCGACACTGGCGGTAATCATCAGGGCTCCAAATGTCACCGTTGGCTATTACAGGTATTTTAAGGTGCGAGCGGATTTTTCCTATGCGTCGCCAGTCGGCAGGCGGCAGGTAGCCTTGTGCTTTGGTTCGGCCGTGAATGATGAGACTGTTAGCGCCTGCGCCTTCTATCGCCAGCGCATTATCTTCCGCTAGCTGGCAATCTTCCCACCCTAAGCGAATTTTTACCGACAGTTGACTACTGGAGGGGATAGCAGCTCTAACGCTGGCAACGATACGTTCAATCTGTGCTGTGGATTGTAAAAGTATTGCGCCTCCGCGGCTTTTATTCACGGTTTTGGCTGGGCAACCAAAATTCAGGTCGATCCCTTGCGACCCTAGTGAAATTGCTCTGGCGGCGTTTTCTGCTAACAGCTCGGGATCTTGACCCAAGAGCTGTATTCTCACCGGAGTACCGCTCGGTGTCTTGCCCCCTAATGCGAGCTCAGGGCAGTAACGGCGAAAGACTCTATTCGGTAATAGACCATCAGAAACCCGAACAAACTCCGTCATGCAAAGATCGAAATTACCCCGCCTGGTCAAGAGATCGCGCATGACGTCATCCATCACGCCTTCCATTGGGGCCAAATATATTTGCATGGGTAGAAGCCGGCTTCTGTTGTTCAATTCGCAGCAGTTTAATCGCTTGTTTTAGAGGCGTCACGCGGTTCTACCTTTCTTGTTCTAAACTATGTTGATCAAAATCATTGAAAAAAAGTGAAATAAAAATCTGGCCGGTAAGGTCTTATCAAATACATCGGGGCTGTGGCTGAAGCAACGACTCGATATTAACCACAACAAAATTGTTAAATACGTAAAAAGGAAATCGTTATGAACAAGATTAAGAAGACTAGCGTTGCAGCAGCTCTGGGTGCGGTTGTTATTGGTTCATTAGCCGCTCTGCCGGCACATGCTGAAGCAAATCCATTTGCGGTGCAGGATCTGGTCGCTGGTTATCAACTTGATGGCGCTGAAGGTAAGTGCGGCGAAGGCAAGTGTGGTGAAGGTAAGAAATCAGCCAAAGAAGGTAAATGCGGCGAAGGCAAATGTGGCGGCGAAAAGAAAGCCGCTAAAGAAGGTAAGTGCGGCGAAGGTAAATGCGGTGGCGAAAAGAAAGCCGCTAAAGAAGGCAAGTGCGGCGAAGGTAAATGTGGTGGCGAAAAGAAAGCTGCCAAAGAAGGTAAATGCGGCGAAGGCAAATGTGGTGCTAAGTAACTACTAATTTTGCTGGTGGAAACGCCATGGCATACAGCCAGCAGCTGCTGGCTGTAGTTGTTTCTGGGCATTGAGAAGTTCGGGGTAGTAAGATGAAGCCTGTTGACGAAATTAAAGGCGCCGGCTTAGGGCTGCGCAGAGAAATGCTGGATGATGCACTCGCTAAGTCAGCCAATGAGGTCGATTTTTGGGAAGTCGCTCCAGAAAACTGGATGCGATTGGGTGGTAAATTCGGCAAGCAATTTCGTCAGTTAACTGAGCGTCATCAGTTTTTATGTCATGGGTTGAGTTTGTCGATTGGTGCGCCACAGCCGTTGGACTTGGAGTTTGTTCGTCAGGTCAAAGCTTTTTTGGATGCACACCAAATTTCTTTGTATTCAGAACATCTCAGCTACTGCTCCGGTTACGGTCATCTTTATGACTTGCTTCCAATACCGTTCACAGAAGAAGCCGCACTCTATGTCGCGGATCGTGTAAAACAGGTGCAAGAGATATTAGAGCGCCCATTGGTTCTCGAAAATGTCTCTTATTATGCCGCGCCCGGCCAGGAGATTAATGAGCTCGATTTTATCAATCGAGTATTGGAAGAAGCGGACTGTGAGTTACTGTTAGATGTTAATAATATCTATGTGAATTCAGTTAATCATGGCTATGATCCGGTCACTTTTTTGCGCGGACTGCCGAGCAAACGGATCTGCTATATCCATGTCGCCGGGCACTATAACGAAGCCGATGATTTAATCGTTGATACCCATGGGGCGGACGTGATTGACCCGGTCTGGAATTTATTAAAGGAGGCGTATCGATTTCATGGGGTACTTCCGACTTTATTAGAAAGGGATTTTAACTTACCGTCGATGAAAGAGTTGCTGCTAGAGGTTGATAAGATCCGCCAGATCCAGCAGAGCATGGCTGTTGAGCCCGAGGTGTTGATAGCATGAGATCATTTCAGGTTATTCAATATGAGTTGACTGAGCATATTCGTCAGCCACTCGATAACAAGCCTCCTAGCGGTATCGAAGAGCGTCGACTGAAGGTATACCGGGAACTTTTTTTTAATAATGTCAAAGGCTTCATTGATTCAGCATTCCCTGTGCTTCATTCGCTTTATCATGAGGATGAGTGGCTCTTATTGGTGCGTCAGTTTTTTGCTTGCCATGATTGCCGATCTCCCATTTTTCTCGATATCTCCAATGAATTCGTGACCTTTCTTGCTGATGAATATCAGCTTGGAGATGCCGATCCGGCATTTATGCGCGAGTTGGCCCATTACGAATGGGTTGAGCTTGCTGTGTCTGCTGCATTAGATACTGAGTCGGACGGATTTGTTGCTACAGCCCCTGAAACCTCTGAGCGACTAACGTTGGCTAATACCGCGATGGTGGTCAGCTACCGGTACCCTGTGCACCATATTAGTGTTGAGTTCCAGCCTGCAGCTGTGGGGGAACAGCCAACCTATTTAGCGGTGTATCGCGATCGTCAGGATGAGGTGTGTTTTCTAGAACTTAATGCGATGACTGCTCAGTTATTGCAAATGTTGAGTGAAACACCGGGTGGCACTATTACGACTTTAGCTGAACAGCTAATTGCTGTTGCTCCTCAGTTCAATATTGAGCAGTTAACAGGTGGAGTTGCGCAGATAGTTGCTCAGTTATCGCAGCGTGGAATTATTCGTCATTTTCATTCTGACTAATGCTTGTGACCGAGTGACTTTTTCAGTAGCATGCGCGCTTTGTTTTGATCTAGATCAATTTGATGGTGTCGTATGTCTGAGCAACCGTTTAAAGAACCCTTTAATTTTGCCTACTTTTTGGGCTTTTTAGCTGTCCTGTTAATCCCTACCTTACCTGCCACTTTGACGTGGTTTAAGCTCGTAGGTTAAACACTGTCGAGGCTTTCACAACGGTGTTAGCCTTTCCCTTTGCTGTGCCTTCCTATATTCCTCTTGCTAGTTATTTTTAGCTTCTTTTTGATGAAACTTATCTGTTCAGGGATAGGTCATACCAAGTAGTCAATGTCGATCTGTACCGATGTATTGACGTAATTTATCGATTTTGTGATGGCTGTTTTACGTTGTTGCGGCATAGAGGCTAGCGATTAGAGGTGTTTTCTCTATAATGCCCCGCGATCGCCGCTCGTAGTCACCAGATAAGGACGTGAGGCAAATGGAACAAACAGTATTGTTAGTGGATGACAACATTAAAGTGCGTAAGGCCTTAGCCTTGCAGCTTCAAATGCTCGGTGTCTATATTGAACAAGCCGGTGATGGCTTGAGTGCATTAACTTATGCACGAAAACGTAGCTTTGCGGCGGTGGTTATCGATCAACGTATGCCTATTATGGATGGTATGACGTTGGCGAAAAACATTCGTCGGCTTCCTGCCTACAGTAATACCCCTATTCTGTTGTTGAGCACGGATAGCCATTGCGAATATGATCGCCAGATAGTTGATGGCGTCCTATCCAAACCGATAAACGGTGACCTATTGCTGGAAACAATAAAGCAGTGCCACCGCTCGATGGCTGCCTAAATCTCCCTTCTGTGATGCAAGCCGGCGTGTGACTTTTTCTGCATAGTGACGTTCTATGGTAATCTTTGTTCCAATGTTTTCCTAACAACAGATTTCCATGGATCTGCAGAACCTCGCCACTATTCGTAACAATATTAAAACCATTCCAGATTACCCCAAGCCGGGGATCCAGTTTAGGGATGTCACCTCACTGATCGAGCACGGAGAGGCGTTTTCTCTGGCCATCTCTCTGTTAACTGAGCCCTTTAAAAATGCGGGTATCACCAAAGTTGTCGGTACCGAGGCTAGAGGTTTTATCTTTGGTGCTCCTGTCGCTCTTGCGCTAGGGGTTGGCTTTGTGCCGGTAAGAAAACCAAATAAGCTACCTCGCGAGACGATTGATGAGACCTATGAGCTCGAATACGGTATGGATACGTTGGAATTACACGTTGATGCCATTGAGCCAGGTGACAAAGTGCTGTTAGTTGACGACTTACTGGCGACAGGCGGCACCATTGAGGCCACGGCTAAGCTGGTTCGTCGTATGGGGGGAGAGGTTGTTGGTGCGAGTTTTGTTATCTCTTTGCCTGATATCGGTGGCGAGCAACGTTTAGTCGAGCACGGAATTGAGTGTCACTATCTATGTCAGTTTGAGGGTGATTAACACAGATGAGCTATCAGGCGTTAGCACGTACATGGCGGCCTCAAACCTTTGCTGAAGTTGTTGGCCAACCTCATGTTGTTCAGGCGATAAGTAACGGTATTGCACAACAGAGACTGCATCATGCTTTTCTCTTTAGTGGTACGCGAGGGGTGGGAAAAACCACCATCGCAAGGCTACTCGCAAAGAGTTTGAATTGTGAGCAGGGACCGACACCGACACCTTGCGGTGTATGCAGCGCCTGTATGGAGGTAAAGCAGGGCAACTTTGTTGACTTGATTGAAATTGATGCGGCGTCGCGTACCAAAGTCGAAGATACACGAGAGTTATTGGAAAACGTGCAGTATCGGCCGACTCGTGGGCGCTATAAGGTTTACTTGATTGATGAAGTGCATATGCTGTCTAAACACAGTTTCAATGCGCTGTTAAAAACTCTGGAAGAGCCGCCGCCCCATGTGAAATTTTTGCTGGCCACCACTGATCCGCAAAAATTGCCTATCACTATTTTATCCCGCTGCTTGCAGTTTAATCTTCGTAGTCTGTCGGTGGATGAGATATCAAATCATTTACGCTCGGTACTCAGTGCTGAGCAGATCCCGTTCGACAATGATGCGCTGATTGAGATCGCCCGTGCTGCTCGAGGTAGCATGCGGGATGCGCTTAGTTTGACCGACCAAGCGGTTGCTCACGGCAATGGCTCTGCGGCTTACCTGACGGTATGTCAGATGTTGGGTACGGTGCAACGTGAACAGCTGACGCAATTATTAGCCGCCATAGTCAAGGGCGATGGTTCCGCCGCGATGGCGCAAGTTGCCCACTTGGCTCAATACTCTCCTGATTTCGATAAACTGCTTTCCGAGTTGTCTGATGCGTTGCATCGTATTGCGATGTTGCAACAGATAGGTATGGATGATTCCATCGCACAGTCTGCCCTATGGCAGGGACTACCTGAATTAGCCGGTGGTATAGCCCCTGAGATGGTTCAGCTTTACTACCGTTTTATGGTCGAGGGACGTAGAGAGTTGCCACTTTCTCCTGATCCGCGGGTGGCTTTGGAAATGACGCTGTTACGTTGCCTTAGCTTTCGCCCAAAGGGAACTGAGCAGGGCGTTGAACCCAACAAGAGTGTCAGCACTTTGAGTGCTCATGCTGATAGTGTGGTAACAAGCAGTGCAGAGCCGGAAGGGGAACCCCCGGTAGCGATAGTCGAACCTAGTGCCAACAAGACCACGCCGAAACCGGTAGAGCCTTTGAATAGGCAGTCAGATCTCCCTGTCTTGGATCCACAACCGCAAGCGGTTGCCGATGAGCCGGAAAAGCCTCCGCAGCAGCCCCATGGTAGCAGTGTTCCAGTGGCAGCCTCTGCTGAGGCAGGCTCAAGTGTTGGCGTTGGTCATGACGAGCTAGAGGCGTCACCCGAGAGCGTAACTGCGCCGCTTGTGGTAGCGCCTGCGGTCATCGAGTATTCCACCACCGATAGTCATGCTGAGACAGATAACCAGAGTGGTGATGAGGAACAGTGGTCATCAAGTGACTCCGCCGCATTAAGTATGCAAGACGCACTGGTTAGGGAGCAGGAGCATATTATGTTGACTGCTACCGAGCATGGTTATTCGGGCGGTCAGCAAACATCAGCACAGCAAACCGCTGTTCAGGATGTGGCAATTCAAGATGCCCCAGCACCGAATACCGACGTTCAGAGCGGGGCGGGTAAGGCTATTGCCGCAAGAAATATTCTGCGTAGCCATAAACTGAATTTGGAGCGAAGCGGAAAAAAGCCTAAAGGGTTGGGCGCAACATCACCCAACCCGGTGATGTTAAACAGGGCACAGCCTAGCGAAACAAGTCAGCAAGAGATCACGTCACAACAGCAAGCAGTGAATGTGAATACAGCGGATGCTGATAGCGGCGGACAAAGCTCAATACCGACAAACTCTGTTAATCAAGCCGCTTCAGTGCCAGTTACGGCTGATTCGGTAAGCAAAAAAGCGCCATCAAAACGCAAATTACTGCCTACCGATGATGTGTGGAGCAAGTTGATTGAGCTTTGCGAACTCGGTGGGATCGTGCGGCAACTTGCTATCAACTCGGTACTAATTGAGCAGGGAGATGTTTGGCGTCTGGGGTTAGTGGCAGAACAAAAGCACCTGGCAACGGAACGCTTACAGGCACAGTTGGTCGAAGCATTAAGTGATCTGTCTGGGCAGCGTGTCTCTTTAGTCATCGACCTGGCTCAAGAGGACGCAGATGAAACTCCTCGGCAGATACAGCAGCGTTTAAAAAACGAGTTGTTGGAGCGAACGAAACAGATCATCAACGCCGATCTGAATGTTCAGTTTTTCGTTGAGCAGTTCGATGCCAGCGTTGATGATGATTCTATCAAGCCATTAACTTGAAATATTGAGTCGCCCTGAGTATGTTGGCGGCATCAAAAGTTCATCTGTAATGATGATAAAAATGAGGAAAGAACGATGATGAAAGGTGGCTTAGGCAACCTGATGAAACAGGCGCAGCAGATGCAGGATAAAATGCAGAAGCTGCAGGAAGAGATCGCCAATATGGAAGTCACCGGTGAAGCCGGTGCTGGTCTTGTTAAGGTCACCATGACTGGTAGTCATAGCGTACGTCGTGTTGAGATTGATCCTAGCCTGATGGAAGATGACAAAGAGATGGTGGAAGATCTGGTGGCTGCAGCCGTCAATGACGCCGTTCGTCGTATCGAGGAAACCAATAAGAGTAAGATGGCGGAAGCCACTGGTGGTATGAAATTACCTCCAGGTATGAAGATGCCTTTTTAGTAAAATACGCTCTTTATAAATCAGCCGCTTCATTGCGGCTTTTTTGTCTGTTTGATTTGCCTCACAGATTCTTATTTTCACTTTTGATCCTGATTAATTTTTGTTAAGCAATGGTTAAATTAGTGTTGTTGATTTGATACCCTGCTGCTGAATTTCCCGCCTCTGCGAGTGAGTTGGACGCTCCGTATTTCGCTCTAAGGGTTTTTACATTTCCATTGAACAGTGCAAAGGATCAGCAGTAATGATGCTAACAAAGAGTAAACTGGCTGCAGCCATAGGTATGGCTGTTGTACTTTCTGCGTGTGGTGGCGGAGGTGGTGGTAGCTCTACTCCCGTCAATCAAGCGCCAACAATCTCAGGCTCTCCAATAACGACGATCGATGAGGGCAGCAGTTATAGCTTTCTGCCTACAGCTGCTGATGCAGAATCATCACCACTTACATTCTCTATTACAGGAATGCCAGCGTGGGCTGTTTTTGATGAGCAAACGGGTCGCTCCCACGGCCACAGATCTTGGTACAACCTCTTCTGTTGTTATCTCTGTTACTGATGGCTCGCTTAGCGCGAACTTGCTGGCTTTTGAAATTACGGTTAACAATGTTGCTCCGGCTATTTCAGGTGCACCCGTGGTTCAGGTCGATGAGGGAGTGGATTACTCTTTTACACCTGTCGCGATGGATGCTGGTGGTGCGCCGCTAACATTCTCTATTGAAAATAAGCCTGATTGGGCTGAGTTCGATACGAACACTGGAGCTATTACTGGCGTCCCTGAAAGTGACGACAGCGGTGTTGTTACTTCGGTTGTCATTTCAGCCTCTGACGGAGTGGTATCTTCGTCGTTACCTCCTTTTGATATTACAGTCACAGACTTAATTACGTTAGACGGCAAAGTTATTGATGGCTATGTGTCTGGTGCTGTGGTTTTCCTCGATAAAAATCTCAACGGTCAATTGGATGAAGGGGAACCTCGTGCTGTGACCGACAATACGGGGAGCTATTCACTCGTATTGACCAGTGATGATGTGATGTTAGCAACGCAAGTTCCGTTACGAGCATTGCTGGGTGACGGTGCGGTTGATGTTGATACTGGTGAAGATTTCTCGTCTAACCCCGTTGTGTTATCCGGACTTCCGTTACCTGAGTTAGATTTTGCACAGGCTCAAGCGGAAGCGGGTGTTGTCACGCCATTTACTACCTTAGCTGTTGATGAACTGGAAGATACCTTGCACCTTGCCTTGACTGGTACAGTGACTAGCGAACAGCTCAAACAAGAACTGCTAGCGGCGAAGGCGACAGTTTCCACTTCGTTGGCTCAAAGTGCGGATGATGCGCTGTTGTTTGGTGACTTTCTTGATGATGCCGTTGCTGATGAGTTCAAATCTGAATTGGCAAAAGCTGCGATTGAGAGAACCGACGATCTGCAGGCCGCTAAAGCCAAGGCCGACGAAATAGCTCAACAACTAGAAGATAACCAAACGGTTAAAGCTGGAAAACGCCGTTATAGTTTTGTCGATTGGCATACCTCGGAGCTTCTTTACCTGGTTGAAGAGTACTCAGAGATCATCACAAAGGGTGATGCTCGAATGGTAGAGGGCGAGGCGGTTAAGTACTTCGCAGATGCTCATTACAATTTGATACTCGAAGATGGCGAGCCAGTTGCGTATGAAACGGCGCAATGGAAGGAAACTTTCTCTAGCGATGGTACTTTTGTAAGCATTTCTTCATGGCAGGTCGATAAAGACCGTGATGGTGTAATGAATTTCAAGGGGCAAAGTTACCGTGTTGGTAACTATGATGACGCCGCGCAATCTAAAGAATACATAGAGTACTTTGATGAGAGCTCACCTTCCGTTGAAGGCGCACGCGACAATGGCCGAATATTTGATGATGTTGATTTAGTTGCTGCAGTCGCTGAACAGGATTTTTCTGCGGTAGATATGGTTCAGCATCGGGTTGAATCGAAGCAGTTTAGTGAAGATGGTTTGGTTCATTTAACTCAATTTGATGAGTTCGAACCCACTGATCTTGAAACAGCCACATATAGTGAAAGTCGCACTCGCACTACCAGTCAAGCGGGCATTGTGACTCACGTCATCGAGAAAGATTGGAGCGCAGATGGCTCCGTCAACGAAGTTATTACCGAAGTTGTATCTCCTGACGGGACACGTGTCGAGACTAATGCCAAGCCTATATTTGCCAAAAGCGGTGATAGAGAACTGGAAGAGTATGCCGATTTCCGTTGGGATGGTGGTGAGCTCACCAGCTTCTGGGATGAACGTTCTGAAACTACCCGTTTGGTTGATGGTAAACGTATCACGGAATTGTCTGGGGCACGTTATGTGTTAGATCCAGAGTCTTTAACACCGGTATTTGACCTTGATGGGAATAAGATCAAATTCCAGGATTGGACAACTGTTTTTCGTACATTGAGTGACGAACGAACCACTGACTTTACGACGTACCATCACTATGCGTTACCTGCATATCCGTTTACTAAAGCTGAAGACGACATCGGCCAAGTTTTACGTGTCTGGGAGCGTGGTGAAAACGGCCTTTGGGTTGGACACGAATATCCAGAGTGGGGTACTCAAGATGTTGTTGAACTAGAGTCTCAAGTCCTTCAAGCGTTGGTAGATGATTTTTCCTTCGCAGAAATAGATGAGTCTCAGATCCCGGGGCTTAGCGGCTATAACGTACTTCGTTTTAGCGAAAGCTTCTTTGTTGACGCCGATGGACAAACGCGTACTTGGTTTTTGGTCAACAGATTTGAAGATGAATGGGTCGTGACTGAGACTGCTCTAAATGAGCTGCCTAATGGTTGGAAACTCAGACTTGTGCCTGGTGGGGTCGTTGTTCAAAAAGGGTTGTATTACTCAAGTATTCCTCTTGATAGTGTTGATACTGAGTTAGGTACATTTAGTTCTCGCATGGACTGGAACCAAGATAATGTATTCCATGGTTTCCTGAATGAAGCTGATGCAGAGAGCAAACTTGAACAGATTATTATCGCGGAAGAGGCGGCGAGACCTCGTCAAACGGTTACCGTACACTTTGCATTGCCATTGTCGATGACATATGACTTAACGGATGCCGAGGTGTTCGAACTTTACCAAGACTATGAGCTGTATGCTTGGAATGACGATAGTTGTGATGCGGTGACGGAAGTATTTGAGAAGACTATTTCTATGGACAGCGGTGTTCGTGCTGCGACAGTGGGTGACTACGGTGGCGTGTATGAAGTGTCTGCGTACACTGATAGCTCTGACTGCTTTAAGTTCCTTGTTCATGACAACTACGAAAATGCCATTGCCGGTGACTTAGTGTTTGATACCACGGAAGGTGCTGCCGGATATGTAAACTATGGTGAAAACGTTATTGCGTATGAAGCGCCGCCACTGGTTTTTGAGCCTAATGATCCGTCTGCACCAGAGGCTCCGCCGCTGGCCGAGCCTGTTGATTGCAACGCGGCAGCAACCGGTGAAGTTGGACCTATCGGACAGGATATGTGGATCCGGGGGAGTTATGTGACCGGTGATAACTTTGCTGCCACACCAGACACTCATAAGTTTGAGTATGTTGGTGATAACCGTTATCAAGTAAAAGTTGCAGAGCCTATGGCTACGGACTTTACCTTTAAGTTTGCCAGTGCTGATTGGGCCTTTGAGTATGCAGCAGGCGGTAGTGTGACGGTCGATCAAGTGACGTATCTTGAAGTGGCATCTGGAGCGCAAACTGAGAGTGAAATAAGCATTCCAGCGGCAGGTGATTATGTTTACTTGTTTGAAGTGAATGACAATCTGGATGAAGGTAATCTTTTAGTTGCGACCTGCAACTAAATTTTAGCCGTTGTCGTTAAAAAGGCCGCTATGAATAGCGGCCTTTTCTATTTCAGCAGCTTGATAATAGCTTGTTGAAACTCTTCTGACTCCGGTGCTGTGGTTGGCGGGAAGACCTGAACTGAACCATCTGTATCAACCAGGTATTTGTAGAAATTCCATTTTGGTGCACTGCCGCTGCGCTGTGCTAGTTGTTTAAAAATAGGATCGGCATCGTCGCCTCGCACACTGCTGGTGGCCAGCATGGTAAATGTAACGCCGTAATTGATGTAGCATACTTCGGCCGTGTCTTTTTCTTTATCTTCTTCCTGCCAAAAATCGTCTGAGGGTACTCCGATGACGACCAGACCCTGTGCTTGATATTGCTCGTGTATCGCCTCTAGTGTTTTGAAATGAGGAGTAAAACCGCAATGGCTCGCTGTATTAACGATAAGTACCGGCTTATTACTGGTGAGGGGGCATAGCTCAATAGAAGCGCTGCTATGTAACTTCCGGCGTTCTTGTCCGTCAAACAGGCTGTCACAGGTCGCAGCATAAAGCTCTACTGAGCAGATCAGAAAGGGTAGAATCATCCATTTTTTCATTGCGGCACTCGTTGAGTGTTTGTTATAGCTGCAGTATACGTGGCTATCGACGACAGTGATCACCTGAAAAGGAATGTTGTAAGGATCTCGACAGCAACAAGCTGCCACTGATAGATTAGCCTCCTTGTTTACAACGGTTGGTTTTATGAAGTTTTCACCGCTATTAACAGAATTAATTGAAGCTCTGCGCTGTTTACCTGGTGTGGGGCCAAAAAGTGCACAGCGTATGGCGTTTCATCTTTTGGAGCGAAACCGGCGTGGCGGAGCTGTACTTGCTGATGCTCTGCAACAAGCGTTAGATAAAGTAGGCCATTGTCAGCGCTGTCGTACTTATACCGAGCAAGATGTTTGTGATATCTGTGCCAGCCCTAAGCGTCAAGCCAGTGGTGTGCTGTGTGTTGTGGAAAGCCCCGCGGACATTGTTGCGGTTGAGCAAAGCGGCCAGTTTCATGGACGCTATTTCGTGCTAATGGGGCACCTGTCTCCCCTCGACGGGATCGGGCCTGCTGATATCGGACTGGATCAGTTACAGCGGGCATTTTCCGCAGGCGATCTGAAAGAGGTCATTTTAGCAACAAATCCGACAGTAGAAGGCGAGGCTACTGCGCACTATATTGCTGATATGGCTAACAGCTGTGGTTTACATGCGAGCCGAATCGCTCATGGTGTGCCGGTTGGTGGTGAGCTAGAGAGTATTGATGGCACGACGTTAGCCCATTCATTTGCTGGTCGTAAGCGGGTTGAGTAATGATTTGCAATTTCGTGATGTTTCATGAGAGTAAAAAGGCCGCGTAGCGGCCTTTTTCTATTTTTGTCTGGGGTTATTTTTTTATTGGAACATCAAAAGCGATCTTTGCACTGTTCGCCTCGACCGTTTTTACTCCTATCCCTTTAACCGCTTCTAGCGTCGCTAACGAGGTAAATGGGCCATACATGTTTCGATAGTCGACTATCGCTTGGGCTTTGTTCATCCCCACACCCTCCAAAGCATCAGCGATCTCTTCGGCGCTGGCTTGGTTTATCTGAACGGTTTGCTGACTGCTGCTAGCAGTAGAGCTATCGATATCGGCATCTTTTGCGATAACACTCAGACTCGTGGTGGTTAACAGGGCGGCGGAAAATGCAATAGCGTGGAATATGCGAGTACGCATAATAACTCCTCCTTGAGTATTGGTTAGTTGAATATTGTGCATCGGTTGCACAGGATCAACATCTAGCTCAAGTGGCGATAAATGCAGAATTTTTCGACAAGCTTAAAGATGAAAATATGAAGCGCCTCACAAAACAACATGTGATTAAGCCTTTGATTTATTAGTTGTAAATAAAAGGCGCATTCAAAAATGAATGCGCCTTTCAAGTGCTAGTATGCCGTTTCGAAAACAGCTTTATATTGCTAGAGCGTCAAACTCTTTTTGCCAGCGCTTCGCTTCTTTCTTCGACGGACTGCCCACCGTTTGTGACGCTTGACGAAGACGGGCGCGGCTCAGATCGGGGCCGAGTATTGCCATGGCATCAACCACCGAGAAGGTTGCCGTTGTACCGGCAATAGAGATGAAAATGGGTGCCATAAACTCTTTCATCTTTATATCCATGGCTGTTGCCAAGGACTTTAATGCTGGGAAAATATGCTCTTTATCCCAGTGGTTGAGTTGGTCCATCTTCCAAGCAACAAATTGCAGTACCTTACGCAATTGCTCTTCATCCAAGGCTAAGCCATCGAAAGCTGAGGCTGGCAGATCAAGCAGGCCGCTGTACATAAAATTGGTGAGAGGCGCGACTTGAGAGAAGCGTTCTACGCGGCTTTTAATATGGGGCAACATCTCGCGGAGATAGCTTTCGTTATAGGCCCATTTGTGGATTTCGCTAATAAAGTCATCATCACTGAGGTCTTCGCGGATCCAAAGGCCATTCAGCCAATCGAGTTTCTCAGGATCAAACACCGGACCACCTAATGAAACGCGTTTGATATCGAAGTTTGCAATCATCTGCTCCAGAGTGAATTTTTCGCTTTCATCTGGCATTGACCAACCCATGCGAGCTAAATAGTTGAGCAGCGCTTGTGGTAGATAACCCATTCGTTGGTAATAGAGGATGCTGGTAGGGTTCTTACGTTTAGAAAGCTTACTTTTATCCGGGTTACGCAGTAACGGCATGTGACCCAGAACCGGAGCTTCCCATCCTAGATAGGCGTACAGCTGGAGTAACTTTGGCGCCGAGGGTAGCCACTCTTCGCCGCGAAATACATGGGTGATCCCCATCAAGTGATCATCAACCACGTTGGCGAGAAAATAGGTGGGTAAGCCATCCTGTTTCATCAGCACTTGCATGTCGATCTGTTCCCAAGGGATCTCAACTTCACCCCGTAGGTGGTCATTAAACTTGAAGCTGCCTTGTTCAGGGATCTTCATACGTATGACGTAGGGATCACCGGTGGCCAGCCTCTGTTCGATCTCTTGCTGGGTGTGATTGAGTCCGCGGCCATCATACTTGGGGCGCAACCCTGCTTCCTGCTGTTCTTTGCGCATCTGGTCAAGTTCTTCTGGGGTGGCAAAGCAGTAAAAAGCATGGCCATCGGCAATGAGTTGCTGGGCATACTGCTGGTAAATATCGCCACGTTCACTTTGTCGGTAAGGGCCACAGTCACCGCCAGTGTCAGGGCCTTCATCCCAGTCCAGTCCGAGCCAGCGCAGTGCCTTAACAATCATCTGTTCAGATTCTGGGGTACTGCGTGCTTGATCCGTATCTTCTATTCGTAGAATAAATTCGCCGCCGTGCTGCTTAGCAAAGGCGTAGTTGAACAGAGCGATATATGCAGTACCTACGTGGGGGTCTCCAGTAGGTGAGGGGGCGACGCGTGTGCGAACCTGAGTCATTTAAGGCCTCGATTGTTTTCCAAATAGATAACCTGCTCGCGGCAGGCACTTATATGGGGCGCTATTGTATGCCAAGGGCTGCGAGCGTGCGAGAGTCTGTTGCCGCAAAGGCGGATTTATCTCTCTGTAGCTTGCTGTAAGCTAGTTCATATAATTTGCTATCGGGCTGGCTTGTTAGGTGCTGATGCTTCAATAATGTAAGATTTGCTAGTCGAGTTGTGTTGGCGACTAGGTTAAAAAGTCTTATATTCCAAAATGGAATAAAAACTAAATAAAAAGTCTTTTTTGGAATATGTGAGCTGGGTTAATTTAGCGCTATGTTAAGTCAGCATTTTCGGCTGGCGAGAGGGATTTCTTAATGAATAATATCGTTTGGCATCATCACAAGGTCACCAAGGCGGAGCGTGCAGAGCTCAAGTCGCATAAACCTGCGGTTCTTTGGTTTACCGGGTTGAGTGGCTCGGGTAAGTCGACAGTGGCTGGTTGTCTGGAAGAACTGCTCCATCACAATGGTGTGCATACCTACCTGCTAGATGGTGACAATATTCGTCACGGTCTGTGTGGTGATCTGGGATTCAGTGATAAGGATAGAGTAGAAAACATCCGCCGTATCGGAGAAGTGGCAAAGCTGTTTGTTGATGCTGGCGTGATGGTGTTAACAGCGTTTATCTCACCGTTCCGCGCTGATCGGCAAATGGTTCGTCAGCTACTTGAAGTAGGTGAATTTATTGAGGTGTTCGTCGATACACCTCTGGATGTTTGCGAACAACGCGATCCAAAGGGTCTGTATAAGAAAGCGCGCAAAGGCGATATTCCTAATTTCACTGGTATCGATAGTGAATATGAGACACCTGAGCAAGCGGAAGTGATTGTTAAAACGGCGCAGCTGAGTGTCGAAGAGTGTGCGCAACAACTGCTCAGTTATTTGGAAAGCGAAGGCTATCTGCCTGCAAAACGCTAATCCCTTAAGGAAGAGAGTATGTCTTTAGCTCAAGATAAAGAACTCCTGCTTGATGTGCTCACTGTGGCTGAGGCTGCTGGTGATGCCATCATGGAGGTCTATGAAAGAGATGACTTCGATGTACAGATTAAAGGCGATGACAGCCCTTTAACTGCGGCAGATTTGGCATCACACCAAGCCATTATGCAAGGCTTGTCCCTACTTACCCCTGACATCCCAGTGTTATCTGAAGAGTCTGATGATATCGATTGGCCGACCCGTCAGCAGTGGAATACCTATTGGCTAATCGATCCTCTTGATGGCACCAAAGAGTTCATCAAGCGGAACGGTGAGTTTACGGTCAATATTGCCCTTATCGATCAGGGTAAGCCGGTGTTAGGCGTGGTTGTCGCTCCTGTACTTGGTACCGCCTACATTGGTGGTATTGAGCTCGGTGCTTACAAAATTGAGTCAGGTAAAGAAACCGCCATTTCTGCATTGGCACCACGGCCGAGTGATACATGGGCTGTGGTGGGCTCTCGTAGTCATCAGTCAAAGGAGGTCGCAGAGTTTCTCACCAAGCTGCCGAGTCATGAGATGGTGGCGATGGGTAGCTCTTTAAAGATCTGTTTGGTCGCCGAAGGACGTGCGCACCTTTATCCTCGCTTGGGTTTGACTTCTGAATGGGATACGGCTGCGGCACATGCGGTATTGGTGGCTGCGGGTGGTGAGATGGTTGATGCAGATAGCAGAGAGCCACTTCGCTATAACCACAAAGAATCGATACTCAATCCATTTTTCATAGCAGCGAGCAGCGCCTTGCTCTCTGCAGATGCTTTTTAACGCTAGCAAAGTAGTGACTGAACCATGAAACCGTTCAATATGACCCACCTCAAGGCATTAGAAGCTGAGAGTATACATATCATCCGCGAAGTGGCGGCTGAATTCGATAACCCAGTAATGCTTTATTCTGTAGGCAAAGACTCGGCGGTGATGCTGCACCTTGCTCGTAAAGCGTTTTATCCTGGCAAATTGCCATTTCCATTACTCCATGTGGACACCACCTGGAAGTTTAAGGAGATGATTGAATTTCGTGATCGCTTCACGGATAAGCACGATATGGATCTGTTAGTGCATATCAATCAGGAAGGCGTGGATATGGGCATGGGGCCATTTACCCATGGCAGTGCTAAGCATACTGATGTGATGAAAACACAAGGCCTGAAGCAAGCCTTGGATCACTATAAGTTTGATGCGGCCTTTGGCGGTGCCAGACGTGATGAAGAGAAATCTCGAGCCAAAGAGCGGGTTTACTCGTTCCGTGATAATCATCATCGCTGGGATCCTAAAAACCAGCGACCAGAGCTGTGGGATATCTATAATGGCAAGGTTAATAAGGGCGAAAGTATCCGTGTATTCCCCCTATCTAACTGGACGGAACTAGATATCTGGCAATATATCTATTTGGAAAATATAGAGATCGTGCCTTTGTACTTCGCCGAGAAACGTCCAGTCGTTGAACGTGATGGTACCTTGATCATGGTTGACGACGAGCGCATGCCGTTGAAAGAGGGGGAGGTTCCCGAGATGAAGATGGTGAGGTTCCGTACCCTCGGATGTTATCCGTTGACGGGGGCAGTTGAATCGACTGCTACGACGTTGCCGGAAATCATCCAAGAGATGTTGCTGACTAAGACGTCAGAACGTCAGGGACGGGTGATCGATCACGATCAGGCGGCTTCGATGGAACAGAAGAAACGCGAAGGTTACTTCTAAATAGATCGAACGATAGCGACGAAAACGGAACAGTAGAATATGTCTCATCAATCAGATTTGATCGCCTCGGATATTCAGGGGTATTTAAAACAGCATGAACAGAAAGAGCTAATGCGCTTTCTGACTTGCGGTAACGTCGATGATGGTAAAAGTACCCTCATTGGTCGCTTGCTGCACGATTCCAAGATGATCTTTGAAGATCAGATGGCGTCAATTAAGAAAGATTCGAAGAAATTTAACACCACTGACGAAGAGTTCGATCTAGCCCTTTTGGTCGATGGTTTGCAGTCAGAGCGAGAGCAGGGCATCACTATTGATGTGGCGTATCGTTATTTCTCCACCGATAAGCGTAAGTTTATTATCGCTGACACACCGGGTCATGAGCAGTACACACGTAATATGGCGACGGGTGCGTCGACCTGTGATTTAGCCGTGATCCTGATTGATGCTCGTTATGGTGTGCAAACGCAAACTAAACGCCATAGCTTCATCGTCTCTCTGTTGGGGATCAAACAGGTGGTCGTGGCTGTTAATAAGATGGATTTGATGGAATTCTCTGAGACTGTGTTTGAAGAGATCCGTAGCGAGTACCTTAAGTTCGCAGAGAAGCTAGAGATCCCTCATATTAAGTTTGTGCCACTGTCCGCCCTTAAAGGCGATAATGTTGTCGAACGAAGTGAGCAGACGCCTTGGTATCATGGTGAAACTCTCATGGGGATGATGGAAAGTGCTGAAATTACGGCGGCACGTAATTTCGATGATTTCCGCCTGCCAGTTCAGTATGTCAATCGCCCCAACCTAGATTTCAGAGGTTTTGCTGGCACTATCGCCGGTGGTGTTGTTCGTGTCGGTGACGAGGTGGTCGCGTTACCATCTGGTAAGCAGTCTCGCGTGAAGACGATCACCACGTTTGATGGTGAATTGGAAGAAGCGTTTGCTAGTCAGGCGATTACCCTGACATTGGAAGATGAAATTGACGTGAGTCGTGGCGATATGCTGGTTCACGCCAATAATCGTCCACAGGTAACAGATGCCCTTGATGTCACCATTGTTTGGATGGCGGAAGAGCCGATGTTGCCGCGTAAACAGTATGATTTTAAGTTAGCGACTAAGACGACAGCGGGCAGTGTTTCAGAGATCGACTATCAGATTGACGTGAACACCATGGAGCACAATGACGCCGTGCGCCTTAACTTGAACGAGATTGGCCGGTGTCAGGTTAACCTGAATCAGCCGGTGGCATTTGATAGTTATCAGAAGGTCAAAGGTTGTGGCAACTTTGTCATTATTGACCGATTGACCAATGTGACGGTCGGTGCTGGTATGGTGGTTGGTGCCGGGAAACGTGCGGAAAAGAGTCGTTCTGATTTCAGTGATTTTGAACTGGAGCTTAATGCGCTCGTACGTAAGCACTTCCCCCATTGGGAAGCGAAAGATCTGCTCGACATCGTGAAGTAGATCCGATGACGCTAACGCAGTGGACGGTGCTCGGTTTGTTTGGCTTTCTGCTTGCCGGATTGCTATTTACCCGTGTCCGTCCTGCTTCGTTATTTGGCATCGTATTGATTGCCGCGTTAGGTTTGTCGCTTGTTGACCAAGCGGAACTCATTAATAACGCGGTTAATCCAGGCCTCGTCACTCTGTTGTTATTAATGAGTGTGTCACTGGGTTTGGAAAAGACCAGTTGGTTAAAACGGCTTTCCCATAAGCTAATCTCCACGAGCTATTTTGTTACCTTACTGCGCTTAATAGGTTTTACCGCGATTACTTCAGCGTTTCTTAATAACACTGCGGTAGTGGCTTCACTCATTCCTTCACTGCGCAACAATGGCATTCACGCGCCTTCTAAGCTGCTTATCCCTTTGTCTTATGCCGCCATACTGGGTGGCACCATGACCTTGATTGGCACATCAACCAATCTGATCGTTGATAGCTTAATCATCGATGCTGGTGCGCCAGGATTCGAATTTTTTGATTTTTTCTGGGTCGGCCTTTCTCTGGTTGTTGCTGGTGGAGCCACCCTCCTGTGTGTTAGTCATTGGCTTCCCTTGCATGAACAGAAAGAGGGGGAGTTCAAGCGCTATTTCATTGATGCCAAAGTGGCTGCTGACTCACCACTGATTGGTAAGAGTGTGCTCGAAAATGGCTTGCGTAACATGGAGTCACTTTTCCTAGTGGAGATCGTTCGTGATGAGCACCTGATTAGCCCTGTGACACCCCAAGTGTTGATTGAAGCGGGTGATCGTTTGGTGTTTTCCGGTGACGTCAGCAAACTCTATCAACTCAAGCAGTATGATGGCTTGAATATGTTTGCTGAGAGTAACGGTCTCCCTTCGGAAAACTTAATTGAAGTGGTGGTGACACCTACGGCATCGGTAATTGGACGCACCCTTAAGCGCGCTGGTTTTCGAGCCCGTTTTGATGCTGCCGTTGTGGCGATGCGTCGCGGTGGTGAGCAGATCAGCGGTAAGTTGGGTGATGTGAAAATACGAGCAGGTGACAACTTAGTGTTGGCTGTCGGGCCTGATTTTACTCAACATCGTAATATCGCTAAGAACTTCTTTATCGTCAGTGGCATTCGGTTACCAAAGGCGCTTACCCGGTTGCAGGAGTGGGCTATTTTGGCCGGCTTTGTTACTGTCATTGGTCTGGCTGCGCTCAATCTCCTATCGCTGCTCTCTGGATTGATCTTTTTGTTGGCGGGCATGTTGGCCATTAAAGTGTTAAACACCAATGAAATTAAGCGACGTTTTCCTTTTGAGCTTTGGTTAATCGTGACAGCTGCGCTGACGCTAGCCAAGGCTGTTGAAAATAGTGGCCTGGCCGAGTTACTGGCGCTTTATGCTGAGCGTGTGTTTGCTGGACAAGAGGTGTGGTTGGCATTTGTTGGTGTGTATTTGATGACTTTGGTGATGACCGAGTTAGTCACGAACAATGCTGCAGCTGCATTGACCTTTCCGCTAGCCTATGGCCTGTCTATGGGCTTCGATGTGAATTTGATGCCCTTTGCCTTAGCTGTGGCATTTGGCGCTAGCGCCAGCTTTGTCAGCCCTTATGGCTATCAAACTAACTTAATGGTTTTTAATACGGGCCGCTATCAGCTTATTGATTTTATTAGGGTAGGGCTGCCTATTTCCGTTGTTTACAGTCTTGTCGTTATTTTTCTTGTTCCACGCCTGTTCCCATTCTGAATTGATACTTCTGTGCACTGATATGGCGCATTAGCGAAGACTATTAAAATTTGATGAGACTTAAGTCACATTTTAGCTTAACGAATCTGTCACATTCGGCGTATAATCTTCTCAACTTCACCTAATTGTAAGTAAGGACACGTAAATGATAAGGAAAGCAGTGATTCCGGTTGCCGGTCTGGGGACCAGAATGCTTCCCGCCACCAAAGCCATCCCGAAAGAGATGCTGCCGATCGTCGATAAGCCTTTGATCCAATACGTTGTAAATGAATGTGTTGCTGCAGGGATCAAAGAGATCGTTTTGGTGACTCACGGCAGTAAGAACTCAATTGAGAACCACTTTGATACTTCCTTTGAACTTGAAGCGACGCTGGAAAAGCGTGTTAAGCGCCAGTTGCTCGATGAAGTGCAAAGTATTTGTCCGAAAGATGTCACCATTATGCACGTGCGTCAGGGGACGGCTAAAGGACTTGGCCATGCTATTTTGTGCGCCCGCCCTATGGTTGGCGATGCGCCTTTCGCCGTAGTGCTGCCAGATGTCATTATTGATGATGTTAAGAGTGATCTTACTCGCGACAACATGGCTGAAATGGTGCGTATGTTCAAGGACACCGGTTGTAGCCAAGTGATGATGGAAGCTGTACCTGACGAAGATGTTTCTAAGTTTGGTATTGCCGACGTGAAAGGGCACGAGTTGCAGCCTGGCGAATCAGCGCCGATGACAGCTATCGTTGAGAAGCCTGCTAAGGAAGATGCTCCTTCGAATCTCGCCGTCGTTGGTCGTTATGTTTTAAGTTCTGATATTTGGGACATTCTTGAGTTTACCCCGGCAGGTGCAGGCGACGAAATCCAGTTAACAGATGCGATTGCTGTACTGATGAAGCAGCAGCAAGTTAATGCTTATTATATGAAAGGGCAAAGCCACGATTGCGGTAGTAAGCTTGGCTATATGAAAGCCAATGTCGAGTACGCACTGCGTCATAAGGGGCTGGGTAAAGAGTTTGCCGAGTACCTGAAAGAGGTTACAGCTAAGCTGTAAAAACTCCCTTTAGGTTGGTTCGATTAGTGCGTTCCGCACTAATCGGCTTTTCTATCAAATAAGTGGATCTCCCATGACGATATTAGTAACTGGTGGTGCTGGGTATATTGGCAGCCATACAGTGGTTGAGCTATTGAATGAAGGCCAAGATCTGGTCGTTGTTGATAATTTATCAAATTCGTCAGATGTTTCTCTGGCACGAGTTGAGCAGATCACTGGTAAGAAAGTGCCTTTCTATCAGGTCGATATTTTGGATCGTGAAGCTTTGCGAAAAGTGTTCCAATTACACGATATCTCCGCTGTGGTGCATTTTGCTGGATTGAAAGCTGTTGGGGAGTCCGTTCAGAAGCCGCTCAGCTACTACATGAATAACGTCACAGGTACGATAGTGCTTTGTGAAGTGATGGCAGAGTTCGGCGTTAAGAACCTGGTATTCAGTTCATCGGCCACGGTTTATGGTGATCCGGCATCGGTGCCTATCCGAGAAGACTTTCCTACCAGTGCCACCAATCCTTATGGCCGCAGTAAGCTGATGGTTGAGGAAATATTACGAGATCTATATGTCTCCGATAATAGTTGGAATATTGCTTTGTTACGTTACTTCAACCCGGTCGGCGCTCACGAAAGCGGCTTGATTGGTGAAGATCCTAATGGTTTACCAAACAACCTGATGCCTTATATTTCGCAAGTCGCGGTTGGTAAGCTTGAGCGGTTGAACGTGTTTGGTGATGACTACCCAACGCAGGATGGCACAGGCGTAAGAGATTACATTCATGTGGTGGATCTGGCGGTTGGTCACTTACGTGCCCTGGATAAGCTGACTACTTCACCAGGCGTCGTTACATATAATCTTGGTACTGGCTGTGGTTACTCAGTACTACAGATGGTGAAAGCGTTTGAAACTGCCAGTGGTAAATCGGTGCCATATACTTTGGCGCCAAGGCGGGCTGGAGATATCGCTGAGTGTTGGGCGGATCCTGCGTTAGCCAGTGAGGAACTTGGGTGGCAAGCGACGAGAACGGTTGAGAATATGACCGCAGACACGTGGCGCTGGCAATCAGCCAATCCCCATGGATATGCTAAAGCATAGGCCTTGGCATTGCTGAATTCGCATCAACGTTGTAGTTTGGTGTCGTAACAATTGAGATTAAATAGCTCGGGTTTTCCGAGCTTTTTGCTGATTTATAATGGGAAAGAATGATGAAATTTCTTGTGACAGGTGCGGCAGGCTTTATCGGTTTTCATACATCGATGCGTCTATGTAATGAAGGACACGAGGTCGTTGGTTTAGATATCGTTAACGACTATTACGATGTGAACTTAAAGCTTGATCGTCTGCGCATGTTAGACAAGTTGGTGAACTTTCGTCATGTCCGAGTGGCACTGGAAGATCGAGACGGTATTGCCAAGCTGTTTGCTAATGAGAAGTTTGATCGTGTTATTCATTTGGCGGCCCAAGCAGGGGTGCGTTATTCCCTAGAGCATCCGTTTGCTTATACGGATGCGAATATCACAGGTACACTGACCATTCTGGAAGGGTGCCGCCATAACGATGTTGAACATCTGGTATATGCCTCTTCCAGCTCTGTTTATGGGCTGAACACCACCATGCCGTTTGCAACGCATAACAATGTTGATCATCCGGTGTCTTTGTATGCAGCAACCAAAAAAGCAAATGAATTGATGGCACATACCTATAGTCACCTTTACGGTATGCCTACCACGGGGCTGAGATTCTTTACTGTATACGGCCCATGGGGGCGTCCAGATATGGCGCTGTTCTTGTTCACTAAGGCGATTTTGGAAGGGAAACCTATCGACGTATACAATCACGGAAAAATGCAGCGTGATTTCACTTATGTTGATGATATTGTTGAAGGGATCGTCCGTATTCAGGATCAGCCCGCAGCACCGAACTCGAGCTGGTCTGGCGCCGCGCCGCAGCCTCATTGTTCAAGTGCCCCTTATAAAGTCTTTAATATCGGTAATCATCAACCGGTAGAGTTAGAGCATTTTATTACTTGTATTGAGAAAGCGTTGGGTATGGAAGCTGAGCGTAACTATATGCCGATCCAACCGGGCGACGTGCCTGCTACTTACGCTGATATCGAAGATTTAAACAAATCGGTAGGTTTTCATCCGTCGACGCCGATTGAAACTGGGATCCAGAATTTCGTCGATTGGTATCGTGATTACTACCAAGTATAAAACGATGACTGTTCGCATATAAGATGAGCGGCTTCCTCAAGGTAAGCCGCTTTTTTTATTTAGAATTTGTTAGTTCTCGCGGTGGTGATTGAGAAACAATTCCGTGAGTCGTTGTGTGCCTGGACCAACGTTGTCGGGGGTGGGTTGTACCAGACTAAGGACGACGGATTTTTTTTTGCTCCCAGAGAGAGACAGGCGCGAGAGCTTACCCTGTTGCACCTGCTCAGTGACAATATGTGGTGGTAGCCAAGCAAATCCAATCCCTTGTAGCAAAAGATCCAGTGCCTCATAGAAATTGTCGACCGTCCATCGCTGTTCGGATTTCAGCCAACCCTGTTCTTCTTTTGGTTGCTTTCCGGTGTCTCGGATCACCAGTTGCAATGATTTTTCCAAGTGCTGCGATTCCAGTGGTACCTCATTGTTGAGGGGATTATCTGGGTGGCAGACCAGCCAAAGCTCTCCACTGCAGAGCGGCTGGCCAAGATAGCCTTTGGGTACATGATTGACGATGGCTAGGTCGACCTCTCCCGAGACAACCGCCTCTTGACCACCAGATAGGACGACGCGTTGAATATTGATCCGTGAGCCGCGACTTTCAGGCTCGAAAAAAGCCAGCACCTGATTGAGGGCTTCTGTTGGATAGATTAATTCAACAGCGAGTCGGATCTCCGGCTCCCAGCCCATATCAATGTTTTCAGCCAGGTTTTCGAGTGATTCGATATTTTCGGTCAGCTGTCGCGAGCGCCGGAGCATCACTTCTCCAGCCTTAGTAAGGAAAGCCTTTCGGCCTCTGACCTCTAATAGCTGGACACCTAATAGCGTCTGCATCTTGGCGACAGCGTGGTTTAACGATGATTGACTCTTGCTGAGTCGTTCGGCTGCTTTGGCGTAACTGCCAGCATCAACGACGGCTTGCAAGATACGCCACTGTTCCAAAGTAGTGCGGGGACGGTATTGTGTCATTTCTCTACTTCCATTTTTGCAATGAGACAAAAGGGCGTGACATGCCTTTACCTACATCCATGTGAGCTGATCATATTGTAACTATTCAATTTTGTTGCACAAGGGCAACCGTGTCAGTGGCGCAATAAGGATTTGGCGAGGCCACTTGCGAGTGGATCATCGATCTGGTCGAGCGCTGCTAAATCAATTAGGGATTGTTGTGCCGTAGCCCCTCTGAGTTGATGCAACGCCAGCATAATATCGCTAATGGTGATTTCTCCTCGCTGGTAGCGGTTTGCGATGCGTTTAGCTAACGCATATTGCCACAGCGCGCGATAGCTCAAGCTATCTGCTGTAGCAAGCGTCAACATAGCGTATGGCAAGGATGCTAACGGGGCATCAACAAGATGGCGGTTATCTCCTAGCAGGCGCATGTTTAAGGACGTTAGGTCGGTCATGCTCAGATTATGCTGATGGTATACATAAGCCAATTTGGCGATTAGCACACGTTTGAGTAATTTCACCGGAGGGGGGGGGGTAAAACTGTTTGGCTTGGTTATCTGGTTAAGTAATCGCTCTTCAAACCCTTCCAGATCCGGGTAGGGAGATGAAGAAAAGTCAGGGTGTGTCGGGTGAAACAGTATGCCGTAGATCGCTTTTAATATGCTGCTATCTACTTTTGACGTAGTAACCGGCTGGGATCTATTGGTACTGATGAGCATGGCACCTGACTGAAATCCGGCTACAGGGTAACGTAAACGACTCGTCGCTAAGCCCGGATCAGGGCTCGATAGATCAAGGTAAATTTCGCCAAAGATCAGCCCCTCTTCATCGGTGAGTTGCCACACCGCCATATGACTTTGCCAGATCGGCAGATTTACTTTTTTGCCTCTGATCCCTAGCGCTTTGGACCAGTACAGAAGCTGTTTATTAAATATAATTCCGCTTGGGATTATCTCTTTTGTCGGTGATTCTTTGGCTGCTATTGCTTGATGCCGCCAGTGATCCCATGGTTTAAACTGTTGCTTAGTTTTCGTGGATACTTCGACCGTGAGGGCTCGTTCTAGGGTGGTGAGAAAATCCCTGACCTGTTTACGTTCGAGGAGCGCATCCCGTTGCCTATAGTGTGACCAGCTGGCGTAGCCCATTTGCGTCGCCAATGAGAGTCGAGCAGCCAACAAACGGTTAAGTTGTTTTCTCGCGGCTTTGCCGCCACGTTGTTGATAGGCTCGATAAACGAAGGCTCGGCATTCGCTGCGATAGGCTGAGCGCATAAAGCTGAGATAACGACTGGGTTCGGAAAAATCGACCGTTATTGCGAGCTGTTCACTTAACTGCTGTGTTCGTAAGGGCGTTTTTTCAAGACATTTTTTAGGCAGTGTTATTGGCAAGTCTTGTTGGAGCGCGCGTTTAAAGCTTAGTCGCGCCGCGTTTATCTCCTCTTTGGTTGCTGCTGGGTAATTTTTCTGCCACAGCCCAGGGTACTCCTTTCGCCATTGATGCTGTTGCCATGACGCAGCCGGGCTTTCATGTTTCGACTGGAGAAATGGAGCAAACCAATGATCACTGTTGCCATTGTGCCATTCTGTTATGGCTAGGTTGATAGATAGGCGGCAATAACCAGCGGTTTCTCGCCAATGAGGATCGGGATGTGTGCGCTGCAATTGCTCGACTTGAGCCAATAGATCGAAAAAAGGCGTCATCCAGATCCCTAACTTGCGCCCTGCATCTGCGCCGTGATCGGCTGTAAACCTTGGCCCATTCATCATTAGGTCGACCGCTTGGCTGCAACGCTGGCGCAATAGATCTGCACTTTGCCACTCCGCCGCCAGTGCTGGACGCTGCGCGCTCGAAGCTGATGCGGATGAACAGCTCCAAACGAAACACAGTAGCAATGCCCATAGGAAGGGGGCAGGACAGCTCGGGAAGAGGCGCCTTAAGCTCATTCCGGTCGATTAGCGATGATGATTGATCTTTTTGGCGCAGGATGACCTTCTACTGTTTTGCTTTGGTCATTCCGGTCTAAATAGTTGTTTAGCGACAACCGGTCCATCCAATCTGTACTGCGTTGTTCGTCAACAGTGGTGACATTTATATCAACGGTACGAATATTTACCATGCCGCAGCGTTTCAGCCAGTGCTCTAAGGCCTCACTGCTGGGTACAAACCAGACATTGGGCATTTGTGCGTAGCGCTCACCCGGCACCAGCACCTGATCTTTATCGCCATCGATGACTAATGTTTCCAGCACCAGTTCACCGCCCGGACGGAGTTGTGATTTCAGCTGAAACAGATGGTCAATTGGCGAGCGGCGATGATAGAGCACGCCCATGCTAAACACCGTATCAAATGCTTTCAGTTCTGGCAGCTCTTGGATCCCTAATGGCAGCAGGTGGATCGGGTTAGTTTTTGGCGCAAAGTGTTTAATTGCCAAAAATTGTACTAAAAATAGCTGCGTGGGATCGACGCCGATAACCCGTGCTGCGCCTTCGCCCAACATACGCCACATGTGATAACCACTGCCACAACCGACATCTAACACGTTGCGATCTGTCAGTGAGCTGATATGCGGAAGTAGCCGCTCCCACTTCCAATCTGAGCGCCATTCCGTATCGATATCCATACCATATAGTTGGAAAGGCCCCTTGCGCCAGGGCATCAGTTGCTTCAGCAAGCCGGTCATACGGGCTCTATCTGAGTTGCTAGCCTCGGCTTCACTACCAAAGGTGACACTGTGTTTGAGGTCGTTGGAAGTACTACTTAATTCAGGCAGTTTGCTGACCACCCGTAACCAACTGTCTAATTCACCGTGACGTTGTTCTTTTTGCCAACGGGTTAATTGTGCCGGCGCGGTTTGTAACCAATGGCTAAGCGGTGAGCCGATAATGTCAGCGTAGAAATCTTCAAACAGTTGTTGATCTTGAGAAGCATGCATTGCTATTTGATCGCCAGTAATGAGGTGAAATTAAAGCATTGAAACCACGTGGCTACATGTTTGAAGCCGATTTCATTTAAGCGTTCCGTATGTAACTGAGCGGTGTCGGTTCGCATCACGTTTTCTAAGGCTGTGCGCTTTTGGCTGATTTCCAATTCGCTGTAACCATGGGCACGTTTGAAATTGTGGTGTAGTTCGGTCAGCAGGTCGTCGACCGATTGGTCATCAAAACGTATTTTTTCTGATAGCACCAATAGCCCTCCGGGCTTTAGCCCCTGGTAGACCTTGGTTAACAGAGCCGCTCTTTCATCTGGTGGCAAAAATTGTAGAGTGAAGTTTATCACCACCATCGAAGCATTCTCGATCGCGATTTCTCTGATATCGTCAAGCACCACGGTTACCGGCACGTCTGAACGATAGGCGCCGAGGTTACGCTGACAGCGCTCAATCATCGCTTGCGAGTTATCAACAGCGATCATGTTGACTCCTTGCTGGCTGATATTGCGCCGCATTGCCAAGGTGGCAGCCCCTAAAGAGCAGCCTAGATCGTAAACCTGTGATTGTTCCTGAATGTAGTGCTTGGCCAGTTCGCCGATTGTGGAGATGATGTTGGTATAACCAGGCACTGAGCGCTGGATCATGTCAGAAAAGACATCTGCAACCCCTTCATCGAAACGAAAGTCACCAATGTTACTTAAGGGATGAGAAAAAATAGTGTCTTTATTTTCCATGGATTACAAAGCGATCGAGTTAGCAGTATGGAGCAGCTATTGTAACTCATTCTTCGACTTCGCGGCGAGCCACTTATCACTAACCCGTGTGTCTCAGCCTTCTGGTTGCACTAACCTTTTTACTATTTAGATATATTATCCGCTTCCAGTTATACTGAGCCAATAGCCTTTTTGTTGTTGCTTTGTATTTTCTGCTTGTAGGGAGCAAATAGCCGTATTTATTGCTGCATGTTTGTGGTCGGCACTTAAGAAATTCAAAGGTTTATAATTCAACGCGTTGGTCGGTGCATTAGGTAGTCGTACTGAGAAGTCAAAGGAATGCGATGTTTGCGCGAACTCTATTAGCTGTTTTAATCTACTTATTCTGTTTTATGGCCCAGCCCTTTGTGGCCGCACAGGATAAGCCGCTGGTTATTGTGACCAGTGCAGAGACCTATCCTTATCACTTTGCTATAGATGGTCAGCCACGGGGGATGTTGGTTGATCTTTGGCGGCTATGGTCCGAGAAGACCCATACTAAGATCGTGCTCGTTTCTGCGTCCTGGGTTGATAGCCTCGAGATGATCCGTAGCGGAACGGCAGATATCCATGCCGGTATGGCTGTTAATGAACAGCGCGCGACCTACTTGGCCTTTGCCGATTCTCTGGCGACCGTACACTCCAATATTTTTGTTCACCGTTCGCTGCCAGATATTAAGCAGCCGGAACAACTGCGTCCCTACTTAGTCGGTGCGGTAAAAGAAGCCAACCATGTGACGATGTTGAATCGTCTTTACCCACACCTTGCTATCGCAGAGTATGACCGCCAGTTCAGTGTTTATGATGCTGCGATGCGTGGGGAAGTATTAGCTTTTACGGGCTTGGATCGGGTTTCATCGCAATATGAACAGGTATTAGAGTTAGAGCAGCGATTTCCCAACCACCGTAAACTGACTTATCACACCACGTCTCTTCACCCCTCTGTTCAGTCAGACAATGATGCTTTACTGGCTAAAATCAATGATGGCTTTAAGCTGATTTCCGACGAGGAGAGAGCAGCAATCAATCGCCGTTGGTTCGGAACATCCGGTGAGCAAGCTGGCATCATGATCGCCATTTTACCGGACGCACCACCTTACATGATGCTGGATGAGGACGGTGTGCCCAGTGGCATGTTGGTCGATATATGGAAGCTTTGGGGTGAGCGTAATGGTTATGAAGTTAACTTTATGGTGCAGGAAAAACACACGCTGGATAGCCAGATGGACATGCAGCTGGTGGATATTGTTTCTGCATTACCCAGCGCCGAGAATGATAGCCAGGCTTTAGAGCCAGCAAATCAATTAATGACGCTCAAAGTGCAGTTCTATACACCTGAAAATTCAGGTGTTAATGCATTAAGCCAGGTCAGCGAATTACCCATTGGAGTTTTAGAGCAAGCGAGCTATTTACCGCAGCTTACCAGCCAATATCCCAAGTTAAGCTTTAGTTATTTTTCAGACCATTTCGAGTTAATACAAGCGGCAATTAGTGGTGAAATCGCTGGCTTTTTCGGCTTATCTAACTTGACGGAATATGTCCTTATTCAACGCAATCAACTTAACCAATTTCGGCGTTTGGACAACCCCACCTTTGCCGCCGAAGTGCTCGCCTTGGTCGGCAAGGGCAATGAGAATCTTAAACAAAGAGTGCAGCTAGGTTTTGAAGCTGTTGAACTCTCTGATTTAGCAGAGATTGAGCAACGTTGGATACTTGCTCCTCAGGATCGCTATTTTGAGAATCTGCCACTGTCGGTCGAACTCAGTGACGTGGAGAACCGCTGGTTATCTAGTCACCCTGTAATCCGTATGGGGGCCGTTAAGGACTACTCGCCATTTGAGTTCGTTAACGAAGTTGGCGAGTTCGCTGGGGTTAATGCAGATCTGGTTGAGTGGTTGGAAAGCCGTACAGGATTGCGAATTGAGGTGGTGCTTTTCGAGCATTGGCAGCAAGTGCTTGAGGCTGCTATGCGGCATAAAGTCGACTTTGTCGCCGCTATCAGCGATACACCGGAGCGTCGACAATCACTGATTTTTTCAGATGGGTATTGGCCAACCCCATGGGCGATAGCGATACGTGAAGAGGAGCTTTTAGTTTCTCAACTCAGCCAGTTGCGAGGTCGCACGCTGGCGGTCATCGCTGGCTATCAAGTGATCCCCTGGATCAGGCGAAATCATCCAGAAATCGAATTGAAAGTATATGAATCGGGGGCTGAAGCGCTGCAGGCTGTATCTTCCGGTGAAGTGTTCGGAGCGTTAGATAACCTTACTGTTGCCGTTTCCATGGTGAGGGAATTGAGCCTGAGTAATCTGAAACTGTCTACTTTGCACGATATTAAGCAAGAGTCTTCTCAATTCGGTATTAGAAAAGATTGGCCTGAGCTCAATAGTATATTGAATAAAGCATTACTGATGTTGACGGAAGACGAGCGCCGCAAAATTCTATCTAAATGGTTAGATTTGACCATTGAACAAGGGGTTTCTAGTGAGAAAGTCTGGCGCATCAGTGTCCAGATTGGTGCCTTGGTTATCGTGGTGATGACATTGATGGTCTTGTGGAACCGTCGCTTAAATAAAGAGATTGAACGTCGTCGAGCCGCAGAAGAAACGATCCGCCATTTGGCTCGCCATGATGAACTAACTGGCTTAGCTAATCGGCGGCAGTTTGAGGAACAGATTCTAGGGGCGCTAGAGAACCATGCGCGAACTAAGAATCTTATGGCTTTGATGTTTATTGATCTGGATGGGTTTAAAGAGATTAATGACCAACATGGTCATGGTGCTGGCGATCAGGTACTCAAAGAGGTAGCAAAGCGTTTTCAGGGAGTAGTGAGGCGCTCTGATACGTTAGCGCGTTTTGGTGGCGATGAGTTTGTTGTTTTAGCAACTAACTTGCATCACCGTCTGCACGCGGCTGAATTGGCGAAGAAGCTCATTTTTGCCCTTGAAAAGCCATTCAAGGTAGGGGATGCCAAGTGTTCCTTAAGTGCCAGTATTGGTGTGGCAGTCTATCCGGAGGATGGTGAAACGCCTGATGTCTTGTTACGGGTGGCGGATAGCTTGATGTATAAGATTAAGCAGCAAGACAAGAACGGTTACCTATTGAGTTAAATTATCTGTTATGTAGCAGCCGGTCGCGTGACAACTGATGCCGTTTGCATATAATGCCTCACTGTCCGTCAATCTTTATCTGGCGAAGCGGGGGAACAACGGCAATGCCTATTTATGAGTACCAATGTGGGTCGTGCGGCCATCAGTTAGAGAAACTCCAACGTATCAGTGATGCGCCTTTGGTGGATTGTCCCGATTGTGCGGCCCCTGCGCTGAAGAAGTTGATTTCTGCAGCTGGTTTCCGGCTTAAAGGTAGTGGCTGGTATGAGACTGACTTTAAGAGTGGCAGTAAGAAAAACGTGGCTTCGGACAGTCATTCGAAATCGAACTGATTTGAGCCAACGTTTTAGTTTGAATGATATTTAATCAATTTATGCGCTGCCTCCAAGGCGGCGCATCTTTATTCTGAACAACAGGAAAGTACACATGCGCAGCCATTATTGTGGAGAGGTTAACGAATCACTGATTGGCCAAGAGGTCACCTTGTGTGGCTGGGTTAATCGTCGTCGTGATTTGGGGGGAGTGATCTTTCTGGATCTGCGTGATCGAGAAGGTATCGTTCAAGTTGTTTACGATCCGGATATCGAAGATGTATTCGCTCTAGCAAATACCCTGCGTAACGAATTTTGTGTCAAAGTGACGGGCAAAGTCCGTCCGCGCCCTGAAGGGCAGATCAATAAAGAGATGGCCAGTGGTGGCATTGAATTACTGGGTTTGCAACTTGAGATCCTTAACGCCGCTGCACCGCTGCCGTTGGACTTTAACCAACAGAATAGTGAAGAACAGCGCTTACGCTTCCGCTATTTGGATCTACGCCGGCCAGAAATGAGCGAAAAGCTTAAGTTCCGTGCCAAAGTGACTAATGAAGTTCGCCGCTATATGGAAGAGGCGGGCTTTATGGATGTAGAAACTCCCATCTTAACGGCGGCAACGCCTGAAGGCGCACGAGATTACTTAGTGCCTAGCCGCACTCACAAAGGCAAATTCTTCGCTTTACCACAGTCACCACAGTTGTTTAAGCAGCTGCTGATGATGTCCGGCGTTGACCGTTACTATCAGATCGTTAAATGTTTCCGTGATGAAGATCTTCGTGCTGATCGTCAGCCTGAATTTACTCAAATTGATATCGAAACTTCATTTATGTCTGCGGATCAAGTGATGGCGGTAACGGAGCAGATGATCCGTCAGTTGTTCACGAAATTGATGAATATTGATTTAGGTGATTTCCCGCGGATGACCTACGAAGAGGCGATGCGTCGTTTCGGTAGTGATAAACCCGATCTGCGTATTCCGTTAGAGTTGGTCGATGTCGCTGAACAGGTTAAAGCGGTCGATTTTAAGGTGTTCGCTGGCCCGGCGAATGATGACAATGGCCGCGTTGCAGCCATTCGTGTTCCTGCAGGTGCCGATAAATTCAGCCGGAAACAGATTGACGAGCTGGGTAAATTTGTTGGTATATACGGTGCCAAAGGTCTGGCATGGATGAAAATTAATGATCGTGCCGCCGGGCTGGAAGGGGTGCAATCTCCTGTTGCTAAGTTCTTCTCTGCTGAACAGATGGAAGCATTGCTTGCTCAAACTAACGCTGAAAGTGGCGATATCCTGTTCTTTGGTGCAGATAATAAAGTGGTCGTTACCGAAGCAATGGGCGCGTTGCGAATCAAACTAGGTGAAGACCTTGGGTTGGTTGCCGATGAATGGCGTCCGTTGTGGGTTGTTGATTTCCCAATGTTCGAGGAGGCTGATGGCCGTGCTCATGCGCTGCATCATCCGTTCACCGCACCATCAAATGCAACCGCAGCGGAACTGGAAGCTAACCCTTACGGTGCGTTATCCGATGCGTATGACATGGTATTAAATGGCTGCGAAGTTGGCGGTGGCTCGGTACGTATTCACGACCAAACTATGCAGGCCACTGTTTTCCGTATTCTTGGGATCAGTGATGAAGAAGCCCGTGAGAAGTTTGGTTTCTTGTTGGATGCGCTGCAGTATGGTGCGCCACCACATGCGGGTTTAGCGTTTGGTTTAGATCGTTTGGTCATGTTGATGTGTGGTGCCGACACTATCCGAGACGTGATGGCATTTCCAAAAACTACTACCGCAGCATGTCCATTGACCGATGCACCTGGAAAAGCAAATCCGGAGCAGTTGGTTGAGCTGGGTATTGCGTTGGTAGCGAAGGAAGATGCTAAATAGTGAGTTACAAGCGCCCTGAATCTGTCCTGGTAGTGATCTACCGTGAGGATTTCAGAGTGCTGCTTATGCGAAGGTTGGACCTGCCAACCTTCTGGCAATCTGTTACCGGCTCATTGGAAGTGGGCGAGCTACCGATTCGTGCGGCGGCGAGAGAGTTAAAAGAGGAAACCGGTATTGATGTGGCGATGTTGCCTTCAGTGTTAGAGGATGCGGACGTTCAGGTTCGCTATCTTTTGTACCCTGAATGGCGTCATCGATATGCGTCGGGCACCACCCACAATCTTGAGCATTGGTTTTATCTTCGAGTACCGGTCACCACTGAGATCCAGCTGTCGGCGACAGAACATCTTGAGTATGTATGGCTGGACTTCGAGCATGCGATACGCAAAGTTAGCTCTTCGAGTAACCGCGATGCCTTGATCACTTTGCAAAAACGGCTCACTAAGTAATGTCTGCAGAGCTTCTTAGTTAGGTATAGAAAAGCATCGCCACAAGACGGTGCAGTAAGCGTGGAGAATAGATATGGCTGGTCATAGTAAATGGGCGAACATCAAACACCGTAAGGCAGCTCAGGATGCCAAGCGGGGAAAGATTTTTACCAAGCTGATCCGTGAGATCACCGTTGCTTCGCGGGAAGGTGGTTCTGACGCCGACAGCAATCCTCGTTTGCGTGCCGCTATCGACAAAGCACTGTCCAATAATATGACCCGTGATACGGTTGAGAGAGCGGTTAAACGCGGTGCCGGCGAGCTCGATGGCCAAGAGTTGGAAACTATCATCTACGAAGGGTATGGCCCCGGTGGCACAGCAGTGATGGTGGAAACGATGACGGATAATCGTAATCGTACGGTTTCAAATATCCGCCACCTGTTTACCAAAGCCGGCGGTAATTTAGGCACCGATGGCTCCGTCGCCTATCTATTCAGTAAGAAAGGGGTTATCTCTTATTCTGAAGGTCTCGACGAAGATGTGGTGATGGAAGCAGCTCTTGATGCCGGTGCAGAAGATGTCGAAACCAATGATGATGGTTCGATAGATGTCTACACTTTGCCGGAAGATTTTGGTGGCGTGAAAGATGCACTGGATGCGTCAGGTTTAGCAGCGGTTAACGCGGAGGTCACTATGATTCCGTCGACCAAAGCTGAGCTAGATTTAGCCACTGCTGAGAAATTTTTCCGTCTGGTCGATGGACTTGAAGATGATGATGATGTGCAGGAGGTATATCACAATGCCGATATTACCGACGATGTTATGGAACAGCTAGGTTAACCCTTTTGAGTATTATTCTTGGTATCGATCCCGGCTCGCGGATCACCGGTTATGGTGTGATTAAGCAGTTGGGTGCCAAGTTTAGTTATTTGGGGAGTGGCTGTATCCGCATCACTGCGCCAGAGTTGCCTGAACGATTACGTATTATCCATGATGGTGTCAGTGAGTTGATTCAACAGTTCCAACCTGACGAGTTTGCCATCGAGAGAGTGTTTATGGCTCGCAATGCTGACTCCGCATTAAAGCTTGGTCAAGCACGTGGCGCGGCCATTGTGGCGGCCGCTTGTCGTGATATTCCTGTATACGAGTACTCTGCCAGAGAGGTTAAACAGGCTGTGGTTGGTACTGGTGGGGCGGATAAAACTCAAGTCCAGCACATGGTGAAGCAAATCTTGTTATTACCAGCGACCCCACAAGCGGATGCGGCTGATGCTTTAGCTATCGCCCTTTGCCATAGCCATACGCGACAAAGTTTAATCGCCATGTCGGGCAAGGTGTCGGGGCAGGCGCGAGGGCGTTGGCGTTAGACTTGTTGTATCGCTAACGCTCAGTTAGCCTGTATCTTCAGTTAATTTCACGTTAACTGATTGTCTTGCTCTTCTCGCTATAGAATTAAGGAATCACTTTGATAGGACAGCTTCGCGGAACCATTATCTCTAAGCAACCCCCAGATCTTCTGTTAGATGTTGGTGGGGTAGGATATGAGGTCCAGTTACCTATGACCAGCTTTTACCAATTGCCGGAGGTGGGAGCCGAAGCTACAGTGGTGACCCATTTTGTGGTTAGGGAAGATGCTCAGCTGCTATTTGGCTTTTGTGCTTTGCATGAAAGAGCGATGTTTCGTGAGCTGATAAAAACGAATGGTGTTGGGCCGAAACTCGCCCTCGCCATTCTATCTGGAATGTCCGCAGAACAGTTTGCCCAAGTTGTACACCACGGCGATATCACATCATTGATGAAGTTACCTGGTGTTGGCAAGAAGACCGCAGAACGCTTGTTAGTGGAAATGAAAGACAGGCTTAAGGATTGGAATGCACAGCCTGTTGATTCTGCCGCAGACGGATTCGCATTGAGTGGACAAGTTGAAGATACTTTCGTGCGTCCTGTGGATGCGACGGAAGATGCCGTTGCCGCGCTTATCGCACTGGGCTATAAACCAGCGCAAGCTAGCCGTGCCGTTGGCAAGGTAGCGGTTGAAGGGATGAGTAGCGAAGCGCTGATCCGCGATGCATTACGAAACATGCTGTAAGGGTTAATAATGATAGAAGCTGATCGACTGATACAAGGTACAACGCTTCACGAAGAAGAAGCTGTAGATCGCGCGATCCGCCCTAAGCTTTTGTCCGACTATACAGGGCAGCCCCATGTTGTGGGGCAAATGAACATTTTCCTTGAGGCTGCTCGTAGACGCGGCGAAGCCCTAGATCACCTGCTTATTTTCGGCCCGCCCGGTTTAGGTAAAACGACACTGGCTAACATTGTTGCCAATGAGATGAATGTGAGCATAAAGACCACTTCAGGTCCTGTGTTGGAAAAAGCAGGGGACCTCGCGGCACTGTTGACCAACTTAGAGCCCAATGATGTGTTGTTTATTGATGAGATACATCGTTTAAGCCCTGTCGTTGAAGAGGTCTTGTATCCAGCAATGGAAGATTATCAACTGGATATCATGATTGGTGAAGGCCCTGCCGCACGCTCAATTAAACTTGATTTGCCGCCGTTTACACTGATCGGCGCAACAACCCGAGCTGGTTCACTGACCTCTCCACTGCGTGATCGTTTTGGCATCGTCCAACGCCTAGAATTCTACACTGTGGATGAATTAACTAAAATTGTGCAGCGCTCTGCGGCTCATTTAGGAATGGAATTGGTGCCGACTGGCGCAAAGGAGATTGCACGTCGGAGCCGCGGTACCCCTAGGATATCTAATCGCTTGCTGCGTCGGGTAAGGGATTATGCAGAGGTGAAAGCTGCGGGGAATATAGATGATGCCGTTGCCGCCAAAGCTTTGGATATGTTGGATGTCGATGATGCCGGTTTTGATTTTATGGATCGAAAACTACTTCTAGCACTGATCGACAAATTTGATGGCGGCCCGGTCGGACTGGACAACTTAGCCGCCGCTATCGGAGAAGTAAAAGAAACCATTGAAGATGTGTTGGAGCCCTACCTGATACAGCAAGGTTTTTTGCAACGAACCCCGCGTGGCCGGTTAGCTACCCAGAGAGCATATTTGCATTTTGGCTTGGATCGTCCAGCTAGCTAAGTACGCCTACTACTATCGAATATGGCTATAAAATCCAGACAAAAAAAACCCGCGAAACTCGCGGGTTAAATGAACTATATCATTCACGGGGAAGCGCCAAAATGGCAAAATCCAGAACTGATACAAAAGAGGCAAAGCCTCGATTCCAGGGAGAGAAGACACTCACCGCAATCATCAGAATATGATGATCAAAAAACTACAAGTAGTTGTCTTCAACTGCCGACCATTTTAGGTGCGAGCGCGCAGCTAAACAAACGAGTTATTTTAGCGTTAGTCATGAAAAAAACTAATGTCAAAGTTGTTTTTTAGGCGGCGGCGCACTCTCTTTTTTGTATTTATCTTTTTGTTTTTACTGGCTTTTATTTTCACCTGTGTGTTATGTATTCAGGTGTAAGGCATATTTATGCAGTTACTTATATTTGCGTTAAAAGATGGATGGTTGGTCATGACGCTGCATCGTGCCAGCGTAGTTTGGTAAATTGATTGAGATCAATTTACTACACTCTATTTAACTGTTTTAGATGATGTTGTGGGTAAGCTTTTGTTTTTATTAAAGTGATGTTTTTTTGCTTGCTTTGGGTGTTTTTTAGTCGAGTCCGATCACATTATCTCCTCAGAACGTTTTGGGCTTATCATCCGTGGGGAACTTTCTGTATAGTTAGCTGCCATCAATACAAATAAAAATTATTTTGTCTGATTGGACTTTGGCAGGGCAGCCTTGAGCGATACGATCTTCAATTGGCCAGTACGTGTTTATTATGAAGACACTGATGCTGGTGGCGTGGTTTTCTACGCCAATTATCTTAAGTTCTTTGAGCGAGCTCGTACTGAGTGGTTACGCTCCCTCGGTATCGAACAGGATGGTCTGTTGGCCGAGGGTGTTGCTTTTGTTGTTCGTTCGGTACAGATGGAAAATTTGTCTTCAGCCAAATTCAATGATCAGCTTAGCGTTTCTGCCGAGATATCTGAACAAAAGAGGGCGAGCTTGATTTTTAAGCAAGCCATCGTTGATCAGAGCAATCGGCTAATTGCTACGGCAGAGATTAAAGTTGTTTGCGTGGACCTGAACCGCGCCAAACCAATCGCTATTCCAAAACAAGTCGCAGGAGTTTTGCCCCGTGTCCACTGAAATATCGTTTCTTGAACTGATCTTTGATGCCAGCTTACTGGTGCAATTGGTCATGCTAATCCTTTTAGCGATGTCCGTGCTCTCCTGGGGGATGATTTTCCAACGCGCTAAAGCTTTGAAAGAAGCTCAGGATAATGCCGACCGTTTTGAAGATCGTTTTTGGTCAGGTGTCGACTTAAATAAGCTCTATCAGGAAGTGAGTGCGAGAAGTGCTGAGGCGAAGGGCATGGAGCAGATCTTTAAATCTGGTTTTAAGGAGTTTGCGCGCTATCACCAAGGAGGCTCGTATACCGGTGTCAGTGCGGTAGAAGGTACGGATAGGGCGATGCGTGTGGCACTCTCCAGAGAGGTTGATGAACTTGAGCAACACCTGCCTTTTATGGCTACGGTTGGCTCAATTAGTCCTTATATCGGTCTTTTCGGTACGGTGTGGGGAATTATGAATGCTTTTGTTGCCTTAGGTAGCATGAATCAAGCGCAGTTGACCTTGTCACTGGTCGCTCCTGCGATTGCTGAAGCCTTGATTGCGACAGCGATGGGACTATTTGCTGCGATCCCTGCGGTCATCGCCTACAACAAGTTCAGTCACCAAGTTGAACGCTTAGAAAATAGCTATGGCAACTTTATGGAAGAGTTTTCAAGTATCCTGCATCGGCAATCCGTTGCCCGCGAGCAGGAGTAACTGGACATGAGTTATCAGCGTAAACGGCGGAAGCCCAAAGCTGAGATTAACGTAGTGCCATATATCGATGTCATGTTGGTATTACTGGTCATCTTTATGGTAACTGCACCGTTAATTACGCAAGGGGTGAAGGTAAACCTGCCTAAGCAGGATGCCAATCCGCTACTTGAAGATGCTAAACCGCCAATCATTGCCACTATTGAGTCGGATGGCACCTATTGGTTTACTGATGATAAAGGCTCTTCAGAAGAGTTACCGAAAGATGATTTGGTGGCTCGGATTGCCGCTATCGTTGAACTTGCACCAGCTACCCATGTGGTTGTGAAAGGCGACGCGAAAGTACCGTACGGCTATGTCGTTGCACTGATGGCCGATTTGGAAAACGCAGGTATCGAAACCGTCGGTTTAATGACAGATCCGAGCGGGGGATAAGACGGAGTGTCTGAGCGTCCACTACACCATTTCGTCATCATTTCTGTTCTTGCCCACGTGGTCTTGGGGTTAGTGCTATTTGTCAGTGTTCAATTTACCAAGCCCGATAAGCAGGCGCAGCAGGTTAACACTGCGCCGATCCAAGCGGTGACCGTTGATCGCAAGTTAGTTGAGCGGCAGTTGCAGAAATTAGATGATCAGAAGAAAGCGGCTGAGCGAGCTGAGCAACGCAAGTTAGATGAGAAAAAGCGTAAAGAAAAAGCAGCAGAGGATAAGCGTAAAGCCGAAGATGCGAAGCGGAAGAAGCAGGCTGAAGAGAAAAAGCGTAAACAAGCTGAACGCAAAAAGGCTGAGCAGGAAGCAAAGAAAGCCAAAGCATTGGCGATAAAGAAAGAGAAGGATCGTAAGGCAAAAGAGCAAGAACGCCAGAAAGCGGAAGAGGCGGCCAAGAAAGTTGAAGAAGAGCGGAAAAAACAGGAAGTTGCTCGTCGCAAAGCTGAAGAAGCAGCAAAGAAGAAAAAGCTAGAGGAAGAGCGAAAGCAGAAGGCGGCTGAAGCGGAGAAGAAACGCAAAGCTGAAGCGGAACGTAAGCGTAAAGAGGAAGAGCGCCAACGCGCCGAGCTTGAGCAGATGATGATGGCTGAAATGGCCGCAGAGCAAGCTCAGATATCCGAACAACGGCAGCAGATGATTTTGTCTGAGCGAGCGAAATATGAAGCGATGATCCGACAGAAGATCCAGCGCAACCTTAACGCTGACGGTCTGCAAGGCAAGACCTGCCGAATTTACTTGAAACTGGCACCAGGCGGCTTAGTACTTGATGTGCGACGTCTTGAAGGGGAGCAAGTGGCTTGCAGTGAAACCATACGCGCGGTGCGTAAGGCTGAGCCTCTTCCTGTCTCTAAAGATCCCGAAGTATTTTCACAGTTGAAAGAGATTAACCTTTCACTAGATATTGATAATTAATACAGGACTCACAATGAATCGATTTCTCACAGCCTCTGTATTCTTGTTGTTTGGCTATGTAAACAGTGCCTATGCTGCCTTGGAGATAGTGATCACCGAAGGAATGTCTGAGGCCAGACCGATAGCGGTGGTGCCTTTTAAGAGTTTGGACGGCAAGGTGCCGCCAACAGACATCGCTGATGTGGTCGCTAATGATTTGCGCCGCAGTGGCCGTTTTAATCCTGTTGCTATTCAACAAATGCCGCAACAACCTTATTTAGCTAATCAAGTAGATTTTAATGCTTGGGCGATATTGGGCGTCGAGGCGGTTCTAGTTGGTAGTGTGAAACAGCAAGCCGATGGTAATTTTGTCGTTAACTACGAACTGGTGGATGTCATTGAGGGGAAAGAACTCAATGGTGGCAAGCCGATGCTGAAAGATCGGCAGCTGGTTGAAAGTAAAGAATTTATTTTGACTCAAGGTCAGCGAGTCGTGAAATCTAGACAGATGCGGCAATACGCCCACCTGATTTCGGACCGGATCTATTTGAGTTTGACTGGGGAGCGAGGTGCGTTTTTAACCCGTATTGCCTATGTGGTGGTGAATCACGACGCCAAGGTACCGTTTCAACTAATGGTCGCCGACTATGACGGTTACAATGAAACGCCTTTGGTTCGTAGCAAAGAACCAATTATGTCTCCTAGTTGGTCTCCTGATGGCAAAAAGTTGGCATATGTCACTTTTGAGAAACGTAAGTCTGAAATATTTATCCAGGATATCTATACCGCAAAACGCACTAAATTAACCTCCTTCCCGGGCATCAATGGTGCACCTAACTGGTCGCCAGATGGAAAAAAAATGGCAATGGTTTTGTCGAAAGATGGTAGCCCCGACATTTATGTAATGGATATTGAAACCAAAGCGTTAACTCAAGTAACCAGTCATAGAACCATTGATACCGAGCCTTCATGGACACCTGACGGAGAATCGTTAGTGTTTAGCTCAGAGCGGGGTGGTAAACCTCAGATTTATCGCGTACATTTAGCAACTGGCAAGGTCACGCGTCTGACTTTTGACGGTGAGATGAACCTAGGAGGTTCTATTTCGCCAAACGGTGATGAGCTGATCGTGGTTAATCGAACTAACGGTCGTTATCATATTGCCAAACAGGATTTGACTTCAGGAGCGTTGCAAGTACTGACACAAACCCGGTTGGATGAATCACCTAGTCTTGCCCCGAATGGAAGTATGATTATTTACAGCACGTTGCACGGTGAACGGCAAGTGTTAGGAATGGTCTCTATCGACGGGCGATTTAAGGCTAGGCTGCCAGCGGCGAATGGTGAGGTTCGAGCTCCTGCGTGGTCTCCATATTTGTACTAGGTCTAACAATAATTAATCGAAAGGAACGTAAGAATGCGTCTCAAAGATCTGCTTAAGGGTGTTGTTGTTGCGCTGCCACTGTTTGCTTTGATGGCTTGTTCTTCTACTTCTGATGAAGTAGATACAACGTCAGAAACTGCGACCACTGAGCAGACAACTACGGTGGTTGAAGATACTACGACTGAAACCAACGTAGTTGAGCCAGTATTGACGCCTGAACAAGAGCGTGAAATGCAGCAGGCAGAACTGCGTAAGCAGCACATCATCTACTTTGAATTTGATCAGGCAACGGTGCAAAACCGTTTTGCTCAGATCCTGGATGCACACGCCGCCTACCTGCGCGCTAACACTCAGGTGAAAGTATTGATCGAAGGTCATGCAGATGAGCGTGGTACGCCAGAGTACAACATCGCCCTAGGCGAGCGTCGTGCTAAAGCCGTGGCTATGTACCTGCAGGGTTTGGGTGTGCTTGATTCACAAATCTCTATCGTCTCTTACGGTGAAGAGAAGCCTGTTGATACCAGCCGCACTGAAGCCGCATTCGACAAGAACCGCCGTGCAGTTCTGGTCTACTAAGAAGTAAATACTATGAAGTACGCAGTTATAGGCGTACTGCTCAGTGTTTCCTTGATCCCGGCGCAGTCTCTCGCAGAGCCTGCGCCGGTTAAGGATCTGGGGGGTGCTTCGGAGCAGAAGGTCGCCGCGTTAGAACAGCAGTTGGTGCAAAGTAATCGCTTGCAACTCCAGACGCAACAGAGCCTCCAAGCTTTGCAATCCGAGGTGGATGAGCTAAGAGGTATGCTGGAAACACAGAATCACCAGATGCAGCAGATCTTGCAACGTCAGCGTGAATTGTATCAAGAGTTGGACCGGCGATTGGCGAATAGCCCGGTGACAACGCCTACTGTGCCTGACAGCACCGCGGGTGGAGTTAGTCCGGCGGAGGGTTTGACTGAAACTGCTGCGTATGAAAAAGCCGTTAATCTGGTTTTAAAAGATAAGCAGTATGATCAGGCGATACCTGCTTTTTATGATTTTATTAATCAGTATCCGGCATCGGACTTAACCCCCAATGCACGTTATTGGTTAGGTCAGTTGTTGTTTAATAAAGGCCAACGTAAAGACGCTAATGCGCAGTTTGAAGCCGTGGTAAATCAATATCCTAATTCACCTAAGCGTGCCGATGCGATGTTGAAAATGGCAATGATCTCGCAACTGGACGGTGACAATACCGGTGCGAAGAATTGGTACAACCGCGTGATCAAGGAATATCCAGATTCTCCTAGTGCACAAATTGCTCGAACTAAGGTTTCTTCGCTCAAATAACAAGCGAACGCGTTGAAAAGTGTGAAAAACAGCAAATAAGCTATTGCAACCGGCTGCCAAATAAGTATTATTAGCCGCCGTCGCCGAGGGGGGCTAAGCTTAATCCTCGAGGCGCATGATGGGTCGTTAGCTCAGTTGGTAGAGCAGTTGACTTTTAATCAATTGGTCGCTGGTTCGAATCCAGCACGACCCACCATCATTTCTCAGTCTGCTGAGAGAAAAACAGGCCAGATACACCAACCTCTTGCCTGTTATCATACCGCAAGGTATCGCGAGAATTTGAGTTGGGTCGTTAGCTCAGTTGGTAGAGCAGTTGACTTTTAATCAATTGGTCGCTGGTTCGAATCCAGCACGACCCACCATCTCAAATTACCGTTTTAGCTTTTAGAATGGGTCGTTAGCTCAGTTGGTAGAGCAGTTGACTTTTAATCAATTGGTCGCTGGTTCGAATCCAGCACGACCCACCATTCTAGATAATTTCCTCCACACAATACCTCGTTTTAAAACAGCTGCTATTTCTATCTTTAATCGTTAGAGCCATTGGCGTTCCTGTAGTTGCTTCGCGTATAATCTCAGCTATTGAAGTGACCATGAGTAATTCCGTAATGAGCCAGATCGATATTCTCGAGCAGTCTAGCTATCCGTTCCCGCCAAAGCCCGTTCCGTTAAGTGAGTCTGAGCAATTGGCCTATAAAGAACGTATTAAGCAGTTGCTCAAAGAGAAGAATGCTGTCCTGATAGCCCATTACTACACCGATCATGAGATCCAGGCGTTGGCTGAGGAGTCAGGTGGGTTTATCGGCGACTCTTTGGAAATGGCTAAGTTTGGTGCTAATCATCCCGCAGACACTGTGATTGTTGCCGGTGTGCGCTTTATGGGGGAAACAGCCAAAATTCTCAGCCCAGAAAAGCGTATTTTGATGCCGACGCTTGAAGCCACCTGCTCTTTAGATCTTGGTTGTGAAGAGAATGAGTTTGAAGCTTTTAAAGCGCAGTATCCTGATCACACCGTGGTTGTTTATGCTAATACATCTGCAGCCGTTAAAGCTAAGGCTGATTGGGTAGTGACCTCAAGCATTGCATTAGATGTGGTTGAGCATCTCGATAGTGACGGGCAAAAAATACTGTGGGCACCAGATCGCCATCTGGGCTCATATATTGCCAAACAAACCGGTGCCGAGATGGTGATGTGGCAGGGGGCCTGTATTGTTCATGATGAATTTAAGAGTCGGGCTCTGTTGGATTTGAAAAAACAATACCCAGATGCAGCTGTGCTAGTGCATCCTGAATCGCCGGCGAGTGTGGTTGATATTGCGGATGCTGTTGGCTCGACCACGCAGTTGATTAAAGCCAGCCAAGCGCTACCAAACACACAATTTATTGTTGCGACAGATAAAGGGATCTTTTATAAGATGCAGCAACTGTCACCTGAGAAGGAGTTCATTGAAGCGCCTACCGGTGGTAATGGCGCAACCTGCCGCAGCTGTGCTCATTGTCCGTGGATGGCGATGAATGGACTTAAAGCGGTCGAAGAGGCTCTTATCGGTGATACTGAAGGGCATGAGGTGTTTGTTGAGGACGAGCTCCGTGAGCAGGCGTTGGTGCCGCTTAATCGCATGGTGAATTTTCAAAGCACGCTTTGATCTCTGTCTTATTTTTATTCCGTGATTGGTTGTGAATCGGGTCGGCTATGGATAATCTGCTTTATTGGTTTTTAACAAAAACATAACAAAGTAGCTTAAACATGGAAGTCACTCGTTTTTTTCTAGCTGTTGCCGTGTTGGCCTTATTCGTTAGCGGGTGTACATCAACGGCACATAACGTCAGTGATGTGCAAAGCAGTCCGAATAATTTTGGCTTGTTGCCAGGTGAGCATGAAGTTATTTCACGTTCCGACGGTATGCACAAAGAGCTTTCCGAAAACGGCGTGCTACTTGCTGCTGATAATGAGTTACAAACCTACCTAGATACGCTGCTTTTTAGCTTGCTTTCCGCTGAAGAAAGGCAGGCGAATATTTATCACATCTATTTGACTCGTTTACCCGACTTCAACGCATTCGCCATCGCTAACGGCAATATCTATCTAAATATAGGTTTGGCTGCCGGCTTAAAGAGCCCGGAACAACTCGCGTTTGTGATGGCCCATGAAATTGAACATATTAATCGGCGCCATTCCTATAAAACGTATTACGACACCAAACAGTCCTTGGAGCTAGCAAGTACGCTGGATATTTTTTTACTGGGTACCAAGCTTAGCTATCTAGGAGCCTATAGCTCTCTTGCTTCTACCAGCCGGGAGTTTGAACTGGACGCTGATACGCAAGCGTTAGCTAGATTGCAGCGTGCAGGATATGCAACGTGCCTCGGGCCATCGGCGTTAATGCGAATTAAAGAGGTGATGCCAGCTAGTAATAATGCTGATTCGACGTTTGCATCCCACCCGCATATAGACCTTCGTATCGAGGAGCTGTCGGCATATTACCGAACGGACTGTTCGAATGATAAAAATCAAAAAGAGTTTAAGAAGATACGGCAGAAGATTTTCGCTTTAGCGATTGAATCAATGCTGCATAGTGATCTGCCCTTAATGGCGCAGAGAACACTCTCTTATGCTCCGGACTTGCTGCCCGGCTGGAAAGCCCACCAATTGGCAGCACTATTACATTTTCAGTTGGCACAACAGCCCATAGCTGCTGGTAAAGAAAAGGCTGCATGGCAAGGACGCGATTTTACTGATGAGGATGCTGCGCCTTATCAATCGGCTGTGGAAGAGAACTCAGTGATTGCTATCACAGAGGCCAAGGCGGCGCTCGCCCTAAATCCTAACGAAGCGCAGCTTTATAAGACGCTGGGGACGGTAACTTACTATAGCGAACCGGTGGAAGCCATCGCTGCTTTCCAAAACTACTTAGCGTTAAAACCCAAGTCACGTGATGCCAAGTATGTGCGCTATCAAATTGAAAAATTGATGAAAACGAAGGAAGTGTTGTAATGAAGTGGGTGCCAAAACATTGTTTAGTTGCTCTTTTAACACTGTTATTTGCTGCTGGCTGCGCGCAACAGCAAACCTCTGTCAGAACTCACCCTGATTTTGCGAATAATAGAGTCAATATTGAGCGAATTGCAGTAGTGCCACCTATTGTTGAATTCCATACCGTGGAGTTCTCCGGTGAAGGGGTGAGGAATTTAGAGCAGGAAGCAAGGTTTGAAAAGTTGCTTATTGAACGAGCAGTATTAGCATTGCAAAATCGCGGCTACACACCCGTGGTAGTCGATAGGGAAGAGGTTAGTCATGAGCTGGCTAACTTTAATGTCGATTTAGGAAAGCTGCGGCAGCAGTATCAGCAAGCGAGTGAGCGTTTGTACAAGCAGCACCATGTGAGCTTTGAAGAGTCTGTGTCTTTTCAAGAGTCAGTCGGCGAGGCTGCCTCGATTGTGGCCAGCTATGCCGATGCTGATGCAGTATTGTTAATGCGTTACAGTGGCTTTGAGAAAACTGGCGGCGCATTGGCTAAAGATGTCGCTGTGAGCGTACTGGTGGGGTTGCTAACGGGGTATGTCCCAGTTCAAGAAGCGGAAGGGGAGTTTATCGAAGTCGCGGTTCTTGATGGCGTTACTGGTAACGTATTGTGGGTGAATGCGGCGAGTAAAGCCCAGGCAAATAACTCTGCATTATCCGAAGCGTTTACCGCATTACAGGATGATATTGATACTTTGCCTAGCGAGGCTCCCACAATGGTTAATGCCGAATTGACGGAAGCTGATGTTAACTTGGTTGAAGAATCATCAGAAACTGAAGAAATCAGCCTTTAACCCTCACTTTATGCATCGACCGCGTTGACGCCGTCGATGCATTTACTTAATATACGCCGCGCCTTAAGGGCTGGTTTTGTTGTAGATTAATGGGTTTTTTATTCCGCAACGCATAGTGAGCTGACACGCTAAACAGCAGACAATTTGTAAATTGGTGAGGTGTCCGAGTGGCTGAAGGAGCACGCCTGGAAAGTGTGTATACGGCAACGTATCGAGGGTTCGAATCCCTCCCTCACCGCCATATTATAAAAGGCCGCTATGACTAGCGGCCTTTTGACTTTCTAAATGACGCTGCGATACCTCATGGGAGGGTGAGAACTCTCGTTGGGTTCGCGCCGAGCGCAGCGAGACAACATCGCGTAGCGATGGCCCGAAGGGAAGGCGCTAGCGCCGTATCATCCCTCCCTCACCGCCATATTATAAAAGGCCGCTATGACTAGCGGCCTTTTGACTTTCTAAATGACGCTGCGATAC
>NZ_SJXE01000012.1:0-25136 GCF_004336975.1 Corallincola luteus | reverse complement strand
ATCCCTCCCTCACCGCCATATTATAAAAGGCCGCTATGACTAGCGGCCTTTTGACTTTCTAAATGACGCTGCGATACCTCATGGGAGGGTGAGAACTCTCGTTGGGTTCGCGCCGAGCGCAGCGAGACAACATCGCGTAGCGATGGCCCGAAGGGAAGGCGCTAGCGCCGTATCATTCCTCCCTCACCGCCATATTATAAAAGGCCGCTATGATTAGCGGCCTTTTGACTTTTTAAAAGATGCCAATGTTCCCTGCATTGTACAATTACAGCCAAGATGGTTGCCAATTTTGGCATTTCCGGTAGGCGTTGATTAGTGGGTCTTAGCATGGGAATGGTCGTTCATTGATTGGTATATGCCGGTGCTTATGGTGGAGTTATCGACTTCAGCCATCCCCCTGTCACCTGTATTGGCTGAGGGTTCTTCGGTGCTTCGATCCAAGCTACTAGTGCTATTTGACGGCCTTTGACACGACTGTATGTTGGTATCTCAGTTTGCCACCGTCCGTTATTGCTGTAGCTTGAGGCTTTATTAAGTAAAACAAAGTCTTGGCTGACGGACTTTCCTTTGTTCTCTCCGGCTGGAATTTGAGTTTGGATATCGAACCCTAAGATAGCGATGGTGAGTGTCAATGTGGTTTCTTCTTCCTGACGTGGTGTGCCCAATTTCGCTACAGGTTCAAAATGAGCGATTAGATTGTCATTTTCTATGGTGACAGAAAGCCGCCCTGCTTTATGTTCGGTCAAAGGCACATTTGTACGAATGCCATTAACAAACCAGTGTCGCCACTCTTTGCCATCGAGTATGAATCCTGGCGTATAGACAGCATTGCTAGCGCCTATCGCTTTATATTGTCTTTGTCGCAAGCTGTTTCCGTGCGTTGAATGGGGATCTTTCCATCCTAGGTAGTTCCAATAGTCCACATGCAATGCGATGGGAAAAAGTTGCTTCCATAGCGCTGGGTGAGTTTTCAGTGTTGATAGCCACGCATCAGCAGGTGGGCAACTGCTACAGCCTTGTGAGGTATATAGTTCTAATAGCGCTCCTTTCATTGATCCACTTTTGAACTCTTGAGCAAAGGCTGCGCCTGTCATCTGTGTATTCAATAGTATGGCAAGGAGCGAAATCGTTATTCCAACGCGTTTCATTGCACTTCCTTTGGTAGCAAAACCGAATCATGTATAACAAGACCGTGTTCAGCGAATTAGCTTTCAAAAACTTATGACGAGCAGATAGCTAGCTTTGTGCTAACGCACCTATGCCCGTTGTAGCGCTTTTATGCTAGTATTCAGACGCTTTTTACTGGCTCGCTGAGTTTGGATTTACTCGGCTCTGGTTTTCTTCTTAATCAACGCACGGAACACTCCTTTGACCAATAACGATATCCTTAGACGCCTACGTTACACCTTTGAATTGAACGACTCGAAGATGATTAAGATTTTTCAGTTGGCTGAGTTGCAGGTGAGCAGAGCACAGGTGAGTAACTGGTTAAAGAAAGATGATGATAAGGCTTACGAGAAGCTTAATGATCTGCAGTTTGCGACGTTTCTCAACGGGTTTATTAATCTTCGCCGTGGCAAGCGGGAAGGCGCGCAGATTGCGCCAGAAAAGCGATTAACCAACAATCTGATCTTTCGTAAGTTAAAGATTGCCCTGGATCTGAAAGATGATGACATCCTAGCGTTAATGGATCTGTCTGAATTTAGTATTGGCAAACATGAGCTGAGTGCGTTTTTTCGCAAGCCAGGCCATAAAAATTACCGTGAATGTAAAGATCAGGTCTTGCGCAATTTTCTGAATGGTATGCGTTTGAAATATCACGATAAGGTGACTGCGACCAATGGCTTTGAGTGGCCAGTTGCAGAGGACAAATCCGCAGAGTAATCACCTTTGCTGAGCAGGTGTAAGGTGTAACGACGGGGATGACAGCTCGACTGCATTTTTCAGTAGGTTAGTTGCACTCTTCTGCGTCTTTAATCCGTTGCTGATTTTCCTGCATCTCTTCAAATGCTGCTTTAATTTCATCAACGATAGAGCTCACATCCGTGATCTCTTCACTTTCAACGAAGTCACCAGTAAGCTCAGCATCTGGTGTTAACTCGCCACTTTCATACAAGGCCCAGATCTCTTTAGCGTATTTAGTGCTGAGTAGTTCTGGTGCGAATTGACCGTAATAGGCTGTCATATTGTCGACATCACGTGCAAACATGCGCTGTGCATTATTGTTTGCTGATGCGTCAACCGCTTGAGGTAGGTCGATGATGACTGGACCGTAGTCATCTACCAGCACATTAAACTCTGATAAATCACCATGAACGACACCGGCACAAAGCATACGTACGATGTATTGCATGACGATCCGGTGATCCTCAATCGCGTGTTCTGCCGGCATCACCACATCGTTCAGGCGAGGGGCTACATCACCCTCGTCATCGGTGACCAGCTCCATGAGTAACACACCGTCATAGCAGCCAAATGGTTGTGGTACACGTATCCCTGCAGCGGCAAGCTTATACAAAGCATCCACTTCGGCGTTTTGCCAAGCGGCTTCTTGCTGATCGCGACCAAATTTGGAGCCTTTTTCCATTGCTCTAGCACGGCGGCTATTACGTACTTTTCGGCCTTCTTGATACTGCACAGCTTTTTTAAAACTGCGCTTCATCACCTCTTTATAAACCTTGGCACAACGTATCTCATCGCCACAACGGACAACGTATACAGTGGCTTCTTTGCCGCTCATTAACTGACTGATCACTTCGTCGACTAAGCCATCGTCGACCAGCGGCTGTATGCGTTTCGGTATTTTCATAGCGTCCTTATACAGGAGTTGCGTAAGTGATGTAAAACTTGTCCGCCGGTGTCCGCCTGGATCTGCGGATTTGTTGCTATGTTATCGGCTAACTTTGGGGGTTTTAAGTCATCTTTCGTTAATTGGCTGTAGGATAGCTATTAGCTATTGAATACAATGAAAACTCTATATGCAGATGGTGTGCTGCTTTTGTGTGCTGGCTACAGATAATGCGCCTACGCCGTTGTTAACCTTGGTTGCTGGAGCGATTCTCTTTTGAAGTTTATTCATACCTCAGACTGGCATTTAGGGCGGCAGTTTCATAATGCGTCGCTGTTGGAAGATCAGCGTCATATTTTGCAACAGATAGTGGATATTGCCGAACGAGAGCATGTAGATGCTGTGATTGTGGCCGGTGATATATATGACCGTTCAGTACCACCTGCTAATGCCGTGGCGTTGTTGGATGAGGTACTCGATAAACTGTGCCATGAAATGCAGCTGCCAGTGCTGATGATTTCCGGCAATCACGACAGTGCCCAGCGTTTACGTTTTGCTGCTAATCAGTTACGCCAGTCTGGTTTGCACATCATGGGCGATCTTGGCTTGTTAACCACACCCGTGTTGCTGCACAGCGCAACGGCGGGCACAGTGCAGTTTTTCGGTTTGCCGTACTGCGATCCTGAGCAGGTGAGGGATGCTTTTAACGACGAGGCTAGTGCTCAGTTGAAAACTCATGATCAAGCGATGGCCTATTTAATGGCGCAACTTGATGCAGCACGGGATAAACAGTTGCCATCAGTTGTGATTGCTCACTGTTTCGTGGCTGGCGGCACCGGGTGCGAATCTGAACGTCCTCTGTCCATTGGTGGGGCTGATCAGGTCTCAGCCAGTCACTTTTCTGCTTTCAATTACACCGCGCTGGGTCACCTGCATGGTCCGCAAAAGCAGGGGGCTGAACATATTCGCTATTCAGGCTCACCACTTAAATATAGTTTTTCTGAGCAAAATCAGAATAAAAGCATTTCATTGGTCAGTATTGATGAGGCTGGTGCCGCTCACGTTGAGCTTATACCGTTACAGCCCTTGCATGATATGCGGATCATTGAAGGGGAGCTGAACGCGTTAATTGCGCAAGGAAAAACCGATCCCCATAGTGACGACTATCTGATGGTGCGGTTGACTGATACCCACGCCATTCTTGATCCCATGGGTAAGCTACGTGCGGTTTATCCAAATGTGCTGCATTTAGAGAAACGAATGTTGCAGGCGCGCAGTGACAATGAGCAAGCCTTGCAGCGAGAAAAATTGCGGCAAAGTGAGCTGTCGATGTTTCGTGATTTCTTTCAGCAAGTGCATGGCAACGAACTGACCGGCGAACAGGATCAAGCCTTACAAACAGTGATTAAGCAGTTGCATCAAGACGAGGCAAACCGATGAAGCCATTAATGCTGACGATGCAGGCGTTCGGGCCGTTTTCTGCCACTGAAATCGTTGATTTCAGTGCGTTTGGCGATAATGCTTTGTTTTTGATAAATGGCCCCACCGGTGCCGGTAAAAGCACTATTTTGGATGCGATCTGTGTGGCGCTTTATGGGCAAACCACAGGCGCCGAACGTGAGTCGGCGCAAATGCGTTGTGACCATGCCGATCCTGCGCTAGCCACAGAGTTGACGCTGGAATTCGAATTGGCTGAAAAGCGGTATCGGGTGCAACGTAAGCCGCAACAAGAGAGACCAAAAGCCAGAGGCGAGGGTACGACAACGCAAGCGGCCGAAGCGAATTTATGGCTGCACTGTGCCGATGACTCAGCAAGCGCAAGCACAGCTTGGACGTTGTTAGTGAGTAAGAAAGTCGGTGAGGTTAATGATGCCATTCGTGATATTACCGGACTAAGTGTTGAGCAGTTTCGTCAGGTGATGGTATTGCCGCAAGGAAAATTTCGTGAACTTTTACTCGCCGACTCCAAGAGCCGGGAAGCTATTTTTAGTCAGCTATTCCAGACGCAGATCTATCGTAAGATAGAAGACAGCTTGAAGATCAAAGCCAGTGCCATCCGCCGTGATGCTGAAGCCCATCGAAACAAAATCAAAGGGATCTTGGAAAACGCCGGTGTTGGCTCGGAACAGGCTCTCAATGCTGAACGTAATGCGCTTGCACCACAGTTGCAGGAAGCAGAACAGAAGAAAAAGCGAGCATTTGACCAACAATTGGGGGCGCAGAATGCCCTTGAGGCGGGTAAGAATCTAACTGAACGCTTTCAGCGTTATCAGCAAAGAAAACAAGAGCTTATTCAGGCCGAAGTTCAGGCTGAGCAGATTGAAGGATTAAAGCGGCAATGCTTGCTGGCGGAGCAAGCGGAGCAGATCAATCCAATTTATACGCCGGTAGTGGAGGCTGAACGCGAATTAAACAGCTTATTGCTGGTTAGGGAAGAAGCAAAGCATTCCCTATCGCAGGCGACGACAAGTTATCAGCAGGCGTCGACTCGCTACGAGCGTGCGATAGAGAATGCCAAACAGGTTGATGAGCTGAAAAACCAGCAAAATCAGTTAGCTCGTTTGCAAACGCAAGTGGTTAACTTAGGTCAAGCACGCTTGCGTTGCGCTTCTGCACAGCAAGCTGCAGAAGCGAGTGAAAACACTTACCTTCAAGCTCAGCAGGTGCTCGTTGACAGCAAACGGCAACTCTCCGAATTGGAACAACTGAATGTAACCGCGCAGCAGCAGCTCATGCGGATGCCGGAGTTACAGGTCAGACAAACCACGCTCAAGCAGCAGCGTGATCACCGGGTTGCATTAGATGAGTTGCGTCAGCAACGATCGCAGGCAGAGATAAGCGGTAAGCAAGCGCTGCTGGAAAAGCAAACTTTACAACAAGAGCTAGCGCGTTTAGCACGCGACATGGCCGCGATAGAAATGCAATGGCACAGCGGTCAGGCGGCCCTTTTAGCGGCGCAGTTGGGGGTTGGCGAACCATGTCCGGTATGTGGTAGCAAAGATCATCCGCTACCCGCTCATCGGGCGATGACGGATGATGGTTCTGCGTTAGTGACACATGAGCAAGTTGAACAGGCGCGGCGTCGGGTGAACGACCAACAGGTGCTGTTACAGCAGGCAGAAAACAGATATACCGAGTTGCAGCAGGTCTGGAAGGGGCTCAATCAACAGGTACAGGCGGTGGAATTGCAGCTAGCTGAATTTGCAGAGCAATCGTTAGTTCAGCTGGACGAGGAGCTTGCTCAGTTATCTGCTGATGTTGATCGATTACTACAATGCCAACAGCAATTAGCGCAGCGTCAGAGACAGATTGAAGCATTGCATCAGCAATTGACTGGCCTGGAAAGCGAGCTGCTTAAACTCCAGAAACAAAGCGCGGATGCACAAAAAGCTGTTGCGGTGGCCGTCGCTGAACTGCAGCGCTTGGAAACTGAGGTACCGGAGCATTTTCGGGTTAACGGTGCTTTGGAAGCTGAGATCACCCGGTTTGAAAAGCAATGGCAAGCATTAGAGCTGGCGCTGCAACAAGCGACACTGGCACGTGACCAGGCGCGCTCTACGCTGGACAAAGCCGGTGAGGGAGATAAGCGTTTGCAACAACAGCTAGATGAAAGTAGAGCGAAACAGCAGCAGCGTGTGCAGGCATGGCATTCGGCGCTTAGCAACTCAGGTTTTGCAGATGAAAACGCTTTTCAACAAGCCCGTTTAGCAAGTGATGAGCTGCAAGCGATAAAACTGAGGATCGAAACATATCAACTTCGTTTCAGTGAGCTTCAAGGACAGGTCAAGCAGTTAGCGGAAGAGTTAGATGGGCAGGCAACACCGCAACTAGAGGTATTAACGCAACAATTAGCCCTGTGCCAGCAGAAGTACAAAGAAACTGATCAGCGAGCAAGTACGCTGCATGCGCGCCTCACTTCACTCGATCATACGCTGAAAAACCTGCAGGCCGCTCACCTGACAAACCAAGCGCTGGAAGCGCAATATGAGATTTACGGTACGCTTAGTGATGTAGCTAATGGTCAGACAGGTAACAAGGTCAGCCTGCAGCGTTTTGTTTTGAGTGTTTTGTTGGATGACGTGCTCATTCAGGCATCACACCGCCTGAAACTGATGAGCAAAGGCCGCTATTTGTTGCTGCGAAAAGAAGACCGTAGTAAAGGCAATCGCGCGTCAGGGCTTGAGTTGGAGGTCGAAGATGCCTATTCGGGCAAGACTCGTTCGGTAGCGACACTATCTGGCGGCGAGAGCTTTCTGGCTGCGCTTGCCTTAGCTTTGGGCGTGTCTGATGTGGTGCAGAGTTATTCCGGGGGGATTAAGTTAGACACCCTGTTTATCGACGAAGGCTTTGGTAGTCTTGATCCCGAGTCATTGGATCTGGCTGTACGTACTTTGGTGGATCTGCAACACAGTGGACGTATGATTGGTATCATCAGTCATGTCAGTGAACTGAAAGAGCAGATGGCGATGCGGCTTGATGTAGTTGCAACGCCAAAAGGCAGTAGTGTGCAACTTATCGCCTAAAAAGATGCGCTGAAGCGGTTAAGATTAACGGGAGTAACACCTGATCTTAATGTTTTTCAATAGTTTCAGTCACACAGCAGTGAGCAGCCAGTATAATTACTCTGCGATATCTATCTATTTAAGGATGATCTGATTTATGGGGCGGCTCCGCAAACCCAAGTTTCACTTCAAGTTACGGAAACCAAAAATAAAGCTGAAAGGTGGCTCCAGTTGGATCTTTATTGGCCTAATTGCTGGTCTGTTTACCGGATTGTTTTTTGGTGAAATGGTGGGTTGGATGCAGTGGCTGGGGAGCGCTGTTATTTTTCTACTGCAAGCCACTGTGTTGCCTTATATGGTTATGTCGTTGTTATACGGGGTTGGCTCGTTAACCACTGGCCATGCCAAACTACTATTCAGTAAAACGAGTATTGTATTGGTTCTTTTATGGGTTCTGGGTTTACTGGTGATTTTATTATTGCCGCTTTCTTTCCCTGAACAGCTAAATGCCTCGTTTTTCTCGGCCAGTGTGCTGGAAGTGCCTCCAAGCCCCGACTACATGAAGCTGTATATACCTTCAAATCCTTTTCATTCATTAGCGGAAGGCTACGTTCCTGCTGTTGTTATCTTCTGCATGCTGTTTGGTGTGGCGCTTATTCGCATACAAAACAAGCAAGCCTTTATGTCGCTGACTGAAACCTCTGTGACTGCGCTGAGTAAAATGACCGGCATGATAGTGAAGATACTGCCTATAGGTGTCTTTGCCAGTACTGCAGCGGCCGCCGGTACCATGACATTGGAGGAGTTCAGTTCGCTACAGGTGTTTCTTATCTCCTATATGGTGCTGTGTCTTTTTCTGACCTTTGTCTTGCTACCATTTACCTTGAGTGCGTTAACGCCGTTTACCTACAGAGAAGTGATGACTATCAGTCGAGATTCACTGATCACCGCTTTTGCCACCGGTAATATCCTGATTTTACTGCCAGTCTTAACCGAACAGTGTAAAAATATTTTTCATGCCAGAGGCTTAGCAACAGAAGAGACCGATAAGTTGATCGGTGTGACCATGCCTGTCGCGTTTACTTTTCCTAATTTGGGCAAGTTGACCGTTATCTTGTTTGTTCTGTTCGCTGCTTGGTTTGTTGATAAAGAGCCGCCTTTTTCTTTAGCGACGATGACCTCTATTTCTGGCCTGTTTACTCTCTTTGGCAGCGTTCAGGTTGCCGTACCCTTTATGCTTAATCTGCTGGAAGTGCCTGCGGATCTGTATCAACTGTTTTTGATCAGTAATGTTATTACTTCGCGGTTTAATTCCATGGTAGCGGCGCTGAATTTGGTCGTGTTGGTTCTAATCACCATCACTATGGTACAGAACCAGCTACGGATCACCTTGATGCGGGGGCTATTTTATTTAGGAATTCTTGCGGGTGGTTTTGTTGCAACACTGCTGTTAAATCGATTGATTACCGCCCCATTTGTTGAGGACCAGTACACCCAAAGTTCATTAGTTGCAGAGATGAAGATGGTGGGGCAGGTACCTGAAAAAGTGTATGCAGAGTTGCCGAAGCTTTATGAAACCGGTCGTTTCTCTAAAACAACGGTCGCGCAGATAAAGCAGCGTAATATTCTTCGTGTTGGTTTTCACCCGAAGAATGTGCCGTTCTCTTATTTCAACGCTAACGGAGAGTTGGTGGGATTTGATATCTCGCTAGCGCATCAGTTGGCCAGCGATCTTGGCGTCGAGATCCGTTTTGTCCCACTCGATTACAATAAGCTGCCCATCGAATTAGGGCGTGGATTCTATGATATTGCGATGTCAGGGCTGGCGATGACAGCCGAGCGTATCGCCGATATGTCGTTTACAGATCCCGTGCTACAACTTCATGTGGCGGTCGTCGGAAGAGATCATGAATTAAGTGTTCTTTCCGATCCCGAATTATTGAAGAAACAAACCAAGTTGGTGATTGCCACATTAGATCATTCGGACATCGTCAAGCATATCAACAGAGCCTACCCAAATGCTGAAGTGGTTATGCTGAAAGATTACGAGCAATTTTTCGAAGCAAAAGAGGGCACTTATGATGCTTTGTTGGTTAGTGCTGAGGCTGGCTATGCCTGGACCGTGCTTTATCCAGAATTTGGCGTCTGGATCCCGACTAACGCGAAGAAGAGGGTGCCTGTTGCCTATGCCCTCAATCGTTCGAATAATGATTTGTTGAGTTATCTGGATGATTGGTTGGATATCCAGCAATCTAATGATTTTATTGGCCAACAGTATGAGTTTTGGATCCTTGGCGGCGGTGCCAAACATCGACCACCTCGTTGGTCGGTGATTAAGGATCTTCTGGGCTGGGTCGGTGATAAGTCTGAGCCAGATGAATAATGCTTCGTGCGTGGGAATTGAGTTGGCATTTCAGACCATTATTATCCACGCTATTAGCCATGCAAGTGGTTGATTTTCAATATTGAGCTTGACGTAAAACTTTTGCCTCTGTTAGCTTCTAATGAGTTGATGGAGCAATGAAATTGGCGAATGTCATAAAGGACAATGATCGCAGCCGAGCACTGGCTGAGTCTAAATGGATCGTTTTTTTAACCAGTATCATGTTATTGATATTGGTTATCTGGGGCGCGCTTTCTTCCATTCAGCTTCATTATAATTATCAAAAATCCCTGATGGATTCGGTCACTAAAAGTGTCTTGGCTGAGTATCAGGAACACCTCACGCAACTTCGCTTAACGATTGACCAGTTTCAATTTCGCCACGCATCAGCGTTGGCCCAGTTGGTTCTATCCGGTAATCAGACCTCGAAAGATGAGTACATGGAGCTGTTAACGCAGCTGCGTGAAGAGGTCGATGATGTGCGCTTATTTGCCATTGTCGACAGTTCAGGAAAGGGGGTGTTGTCACAGTTAACAGGGGAATTTTTGCCTGACTGTAGAGAAGAGATTGATGATACCTTGCTGCGAGGCAGTCAGGAGAACCTGTTTCTGCATCGCAGCCCGAATGGTTTTCACTATGACCTGTTGCAACCCTTACTTGTTGATGAGCAGGCCGGTCTGTTTCTTTTTGTTGCTTTTGACCCTGCGGTATTAGAGAGGATATTAACCCAGCACCAACTTCCCTATCAGCAGCTGTTTTTGATGCGTAGTGACCAGTCCGGCAAGATTGAGTTTGGTACAGAGATCTCGCTTGAAAAAAGTCATGATCAGTCGATCTATATGAGTGGGGAAGAGGTGCATCAATTTGATTTCCTCAAGCCCATTCCGGGGACGCGTTGGCAGTTGGCTATTCGTTTGGCTCCTGAATATAACGCGCGAATTTACTTGGAAAGCATTCTACAAGCGTTATTGCTTTGGGGAGTGACTACCGGTTTCGTATATCTATTCTATCAGGCCCAGCGCCGGCGCCTCTACAAACAACGGATTATGGAAAAAGAGTTGAGCTTTAAGACCTCCCACGATGAGCTCACAGGGACCATGAATCGTGCAACTTTTGAGGGGCAGTTAGCAGGATTTATTGCGCAGCACAGTGGCCAACTGATGATGGAAGGTGTGGTGTTGCTCATCGACATCGACCAGTTTCAATTGGTGAATAACAGTTTTGGTTACAGCGCTGGAGATAGCTGCCTTAATTTGCTCTCTTTTGCCCTGCGGCGACAGCTACCAGCTCAGGCAAAAATAAGTCGACTTAGCAGCGATGAGTTCGCTGTGATGTTGCCCGAATTGCATCATGAACTCGCTCATGGCTTTGCCGAAAAGGTTAGGCAGCAGATCGAACAGTTCGACTTCACCCACATCGCACCCGATCTTTCTTTGTCAGCCTCCGTTGGCGCTTTCGTTTTAGATGGGCAACAGTTAGGTAGTGAGGAGGTACTTAATGCCTTGGCACAAGCTGTTCGCCTTGCGAAATCGAAAGGCGGTAATCGAGTACAGCTTTACCACAGTGACGATGTCGCGTTATCACAGCATGCACAAGAGATGAATGTTGTTCGCGAGCTGCGAGCTGCACTTAATGACAATCGTTTGCAGCTTTATCGCCAGCGCCTAAGAGCATTGAGCGATGCATCACAAGCGTCACGTTACGAAGTGCTAGTGCGGTTAATCGATCATCACGGCTCTCTTCTGACGCCTGATAAATTCATACCTGCGGCTGAGAAATACGGCTTAATCAGCCAAGTTGACCACTGGGTGATTGAAGCAACATTTGCTGCGATAGCAAAGGACATCGGCGATAGTAGCAGTCATTACAGTATCAACCTGTCGGGTGTGACCCTCGGCGATAAAGGGATCATCTCTTTTGTTCATGCCATGTTGGAAAAATATCAGGTAGCACCGCAACGCATCGGCTTTGAGATAACGGAAACCTATGCGATCACTCACCTAAGCGCCGCTATCGCCTTTATTGAGCAGATGACAGCGATTGGCTGTGAGTTTTCATTGGATGACTTTGGTAGCGGGCTATCATCGTTCAGCTATCTACAGCAACTGCCGGTGCACAACCTTAAAATTGATGGGGTGTTTATTCGTAACATCTGCGACAACCGCTTGAATCAAGTGTTTGTGGAGACGATGCACCGTTTGGCGAAAGAGATGGGTAAGAAGACCGTGGCAGAGTTTGTAGAAACTGAGAGCGCGCAGCACTACCTGTCATCAATAGGGGTGGATTACGCCCAAGGCTATCATCATCATAAACCGGAGTTTTGGTTCGAATACAGTGCGGACGTTACGGGTAGTTAGCGTCGATTTATTCTATTCATTAAATTCCCGATAAGTCAGATATAAGCGGGCGTCAAATTCCAGCTGATGGTAATCGGGCTCCATATGACAACAAAGCGCGTAAAAGGCTTTGTTATGCTCCTTTTCTTTCAAATGTGCTAGCTCATGTACCACCAGCATTCTTAACAGTGGCTCCGGTGCGTTGCGAAACAGGCTGGAGATCCGTATCTCATTTTTGGCTTTCAGGTTTTTGCCGTGTTGCCGTGAAACAAACGTGTGTAAGCCCAGAGCATGATTGACCAGATGGATTTTGGGATCGTAAATGACTTTACTTAGTGGAGCGGATTTTTTCAGGAACTGGTTTTTAATCGCGAGCGTATAGTTGTATAGCGACTTTTCAGTTTTTAGATCGTGCAGTGTGGGATATTTGTTTTCTATCCACGTAGCTAATTGACCGTTTTTAATCAATTTTTCGACTTGCCCAAGTACTTCGGGCGGATAGCCGTTTAGATAGCGTAATTCGTTCATGGTAGAACCGGTGTTTTAGCCTGACGCTATGATACCGAGGAATAAATTAAATACATCACCAATTTGCTGACGTACATATTACAGATCGTGCATTCCAATGGCGTTACTGTACTTTTGCCCCATCTGTTTCAGCCAATCGTTAAAGCCTTTAGTTGGTTTTGCTGCAGAGTTTAGCTGAGACACTGTTTGGCGCTGCATGGCATAGTAAGTTGAACTCAGGATAACTTAGGGAGCAGTTTTTATATGGGCCATAAACCACTTAGCCATCACAGCTATGATCTCTTATTGATAGGGTTGGTGGTGGGATTGCTGCTCCTGCTATCCGGTTGTGAGCAGCATCAGGACCCTGAACTCGCCTTTCATCCGTCAGTCGATCTGGAGTTTCCTGAGCCGCAGTATTACGGTGCGATGTTCCTGGCTAGTGCGGTTCATCGCTGTGCCAGTGATAAGCAAGTAACACTACAAGCCTGCGTAGAAAGTGATGTTGTTGACATCGCCGTGCTGGATGACTCGCGGATAGCACAGTTTAGTCTGCTTCAGTATATCGATCCGGGTAAGATCAGAGCTTGTGATGCCGACGACCAGGCGGTTTTCCCACATCACAGTGAGTATCCTGAAACATCTGTGTTCTGGGTCTGTTTTGACATGCAAGCACCCCATGAAGGGCAACGTTTGTTGCTGCATTTGCAACCGACGGATCACCCTCCTAGTTATCGCTTGGTCGGCATAGTGCGTTTTTAAGTCGTGAGTTTAGGTTTTGTCGCTACTTCTCACCAACGGAGGTGGATAGCATGGAATGTGTGAATAGAGAGGCAGTACCTAGTGCGTTAAGAAGTGCCCGTTATGCCATGTTAATCGGTGTCGGCTTACTGCTGCTAAGTGCGGCAATATCTGCTCTGTTTCAGACGGTATCTATGTTTTATTTGGCATGTAATGTCTACTTCGTCGGTTTTATTGCTGTGTTAGGCGGCTCAGTGACGGCGCTTCGCTTGGCAAAATTGAATGAGATGTTTTGGTATCGGGGGCAGTTTTTGGCGTTAGATAAAGTGACTCTACTGCTCTACACCAGTTTTCGGTATCGGATAATCGCCGGTGCCACTATGTTGACCCTGTTTAGTGTGGGGTTGGCTGTGATCGCCTACCGCATCGTCGCTATAAGTTAGCGCACTAAAGTTGGTAGGGTTCGGTTTTAAAATTGGAGCCGCCCCAGCAATGAAACGCCTCCATATTTGTGCCGTGAGTACGGGCTAACGGTTAACCACTGCTGCTGGATGAGCCAGCATTTGCAGTAAGGGGTTACGCATAAATATATAGGGTTTTAGCGCAACGCCCATGATTAAACCGCTAACAAAGCCGCCGATGTGAGCCCAGTAGTCAACACCACCTTCGCCAATCATCATGCCCAATACATTTAGTCCGACCCAAATAGCGAAGTACCAAACTGGCGCTAATTTCTTTTGATAGATAAATATCATAAACGTCAGGCTGGCATGGCGGAACCAGACTAAATAGACCCCAAATAACCCGGCTATTGCACCGCTGGCACCAATGGATGGGATCTCACTCTGCCAATTAAGCACTACGCTGATCAGACTGGATAAGATACCGAGAGCAAAATACAACGCGATGAAGCGGCGACGACCTAATGCATCTTCAATATTGTCACCGACTACATATAGGAAATACATATTTCCCAGCAGGTGAAGGGGATCCCCATGCAGAAACATGCAGCTTGCCAGTGTCCATAATTGATCGCCGGCCAGTGTTGCTGCGGGCACATTACCAAACAGAGAGACCAATTGGTTGGCCAACTCTGGATTACCAACATAACTCATAAAAATAAGACAGTTGAGCGCCATTAGCGTCCAGGTGACGACCGGTTTACGTTTCGGCTTAATGTTGTACTCGACTGGCATCTGCGATAGAAACTGAAATACGCGACTTTTCCAGCTCAGAGCTTGATTCAGCGTGCCTAATGCTTGCTGTAACTTCGGAGACTGCTTTACTTGGTTAAGCTCATCGCTATCAACCCATACCCCTTCGCAATGCTCACATATATCAATTTCCAGTTGATAATCAGCGAGTAGGTGATGGCTTTGCATTGGGCCATGCCAGTCCGGACACTGGCGTTCACTAACACCGATTGACGCACCTAAATGCTGCTGATATTCGACCTGATCTTGGCCATTATCAACTTTGGATAGCACCTTGTTCATTTCGCCTTGTTCAAACCAGTGGCCGCCACATGAACGACAAATGTCTAACTCCTCATCATGACAAGTGGTTGTCTCCAGATAGGTATCCGTGCAGCTAGGGCAGAGCGCTGGTGTTGCCATTATTTCACCTCATCCTGAAGATCAACGGCAACATCGTACTTTTGCAGTTCAACTGTCAGTGCGGTGGCGCTCGCTTGCAGTTTGGGAAGCACTTCGTTGTTCATAGTGTCTAAGTGCTGCTGCAATAGGCTGCTGGCATGCCGACTACCATATTGACCTTGTTCTACTTTATGGATGATCTCATTGACGTCCGCGTAGAAGCGGCGCGTTTGAGTTAAGAAGTAGGTTGGGGTTTCCAACGTCGTGGGAGAAAACTTCATACTCTCCCAAACGTAGGTGCTTAAGCGTGGGTTTCTCAGCTTGATCGTATCAACAGAAACTCCCTTCTTAAGAACGTCGTGGTTGTATGCGTTGAGTAGGGCGGTATTGTCAGCTAACTCAGCATAGAGGGAGGAGCGGAGGTAGTAATTATTCTGCTTGGTTTGCAGCGTATCGAAGATTAATGCCTGGGAAAGCCCCGCTTGTGCTGCGAGGTAAACGCCAATGACCGTTGCCAGAATGGTTAACAGGTGAGAAAGCCAAAAACCGCTCTTAGACAGATCTTTATTGTCGAGTTTTGGTAATGGCTTTTTGCCTGGTTTGTCGGACTTAGTTTGCGGGGCGGGCGTTTTCATTTCGACTCCATGTCTGCGTTAAGGGGGGAATGGTATGAGAATGCCGCTGTCATTAGCAAGTGATAGACCCTGTTTATATGCTTAGTTGTTACTTAAACATGACTAGTGGTGAACGGAGACAATCTGCTACATTGCTTCAGCCGTATTTATGTTCATCGACTTAATTTGATTGAAATGACAGATGCTAAAACCCCGTATTGAACTGATTGTTGCGTTGCTTTGCGCGCTAATACTGATCTGGCTACCTTTGGTCAGTGCGCCATTAAAGTATTTTGAAACCCTGCTGCATGAGGGCAGTCATGGCCTCGCTGCTATTTTATCGGGTGGGCAGGTGGTTTCTATTGCATTGCATCTTGATGGCTCCGGTCTCGCTACCTCACGTGGCGGTTGGTCGTGGTTGGTCACTTTTTCCGGTTATGCTGGGGCCTCCTTATGGGCTTATACCTTGGCGCGGATCCAGTTTAGTAGTGTTTCCCGAAGAGTCGGTAGCTGGATCTATTTTGCTATTGTCGGTTTGTTTGTGCTTGGTAGCCTGATTTATACCCGAGATCCCATCACCTTGTTGATTGTTGGCTTTATCGGTGTGACATACTGGTGTTTGTTTCGCTGGCGCCACCAGCATTGGGCGACATTCGCCAATCAGGTATTGGCGCTGTTTATCCTGCTGCAAAGCGCCATCAGTCCAAGCTACTTGCTGTATGTGGGAGACCGGGGTGACCATCTGGCGATGAAAGGTTATACCGGTATTCCGGGGATCGTTTGGGTTGTGCTTTGGACGCTCATCGCTGGCTTAATGATCTTCGATTTGTGTAGACGAGCTTGGGCCCAACCTCGTATGGCCAGCGAGCCTCTGCGTGTTGAGCCTAGCGGTCTCTGAAGCACAGCATTGATGCCGTGCTTTGTCTGTTTAATCCGATTAACTTCAGTGGCTGGTGAAAAAGACTGAGCGAAGTCTGCGCCATAGTAATAGAATATGCCGTTATAAAGCGCTGTTTAACCCCGCGTTGCAACAGAAACCAGCGATAATGAAGCTCATAGTGCAGCTTCATTTTCCCAATTAGGAATAATCCCTTGAGCGAACTCGACTTTGCCTCCCTGGCGTTGCCCCAGCAACAGCTGACTAATTTATCTTCATTGGGCTATGAACAAATGACGCCCATTCAAGCGGAAAGCTTGCCGCTAATGCTTGCCGGTAGGGACGTTATCGCGCAGGGCAAAACTGGCTCAGGTAAAACCGCCGCGTTTGGCTTGGGGCTGTTGTCCCGTTTGGAGGTGAAACGTTTCCGTATTCAAGCGTTGGTGCTTTGTCCGACTCGCGAGTTAGCCGACCAAGTGGCGGTTGAGATCCGCCGACTGGCCCGTGCTACCCACAATGTGAAAGTGTTGACTCTATGTGGTGGTATGCCCTTTGGCCCCCAAGTTGGCTCGTTAGAACATGGAGCGCATATTATTGTCGGCACACCGGGGCGGATAGAAGAGCACCTAAGTAAAGGGCTGTTGAAGTTACAGGATTTGAATACCTTAGTGCTGGATGAAGCTGATCGTATGCTGGAGATGGGTTTTCAGAGTGCGCTTGATTTCATTATTGATGAAACACCAGCAGATCGTCAAACCCTGTTGTTTAGTGCGACCTATCCGCCACAGATCGAATCTATTGCTAAGCGGATCATGGTGACCCCTGCGTTGGTTCAAGCGGCATCTACCCATGACAACAGCAGTATTCGTCAGCACTTTTATCAGGTGGCGAGTAACGATGATCGCCTACTGGCACTGAAGTTGTTGTTACTTAAACATGATCCTGAATCGGCTGTGGTTTTCTGTAATACCAAGCGTGAAACCCAGGAGGTGAATGATGCCTTGGTTGACGCTGGTTTTAGTGCGATGGCGCTACACGGCGATCTTGATCAAAAGGCGAGGGATCAAGCGCTGGTGCGTTTTGCCAATAAGAGTGTGAAGATCATGGTGGCGACAGATGTCGCTGCCCGCGGGTTGGATATTGATGCCCTGGATGCGGTATTTAACTACCACATAGCTCGTGATGCTGAAGTGCACGTTCACCGTATCGGGCGAACCGGCCGTGCGGGAAGCAAAGGCGTTGCGTGCTCCATCTATACCGATAAAGAGGCGTATAAAGTCTCTTTACTGGAAGAGTATTTAGATCGCGTCATTGAGGGTGAGGTGTTGCCATCGCGCGAGCTGTTAAGCCAAGTGCCATCACAAGCAGAGATGATGACATTACAGCTTGATGGCGGTAAGAAACAGAAGATCCGCCCCGGTGATATCTTAGGCGCGCTGACTGGTGATAACGGTATTCAAGGCTCTCAGGTGGGTAAAATAAAAGTGGGTCCAATGTGGGCTTATGTCGCCGTGCACCGAGATGCATTGAAGCCTGCACTGCGTAAGCTGGAGCAGGGTAAGATCAAAGGTAAATCAGTACGCGTTCGTGTTATACGCGGTTAGTCGTCGCTGGATTACAATTGATGCAGCTGCTTTGGAACGAGCCGTGATATCAAAGCTAACTCGTTGGCTTGTTGGGTTTTCAGCTGCTGGTTATTTCACACCGATCAGGCACTCTGCGGTATAGCCAGTGGCAGTTTGTTGCGTTAGCGGTGCCTGAGTCTATCTGTTTGCTATTAGCTTATCGCTTATTACGACAATACTAATAATTTGCTTGTGAGCGCGCAGTTTTCTCTGTAATGAGTTCGTAATATGCCCAAATGAGCCGATTAAAGGTCTGTTTTGTACCTTGCCTATGTCGAATTTGGAGTATCGCTTGAGCGTCGCAGAAGAGAGAAAGCTGCTTGTTATTATCCGAGTTGAGCCCGGTTGCCTAGGGCCTGATGGTGCCGATCACATTGAAGGGTTTTGTCAGTTAGCGCAGCTGGCGTTCGAACCTCGCTATGCCGGGATTATTCGCTGGCAGGTCGTGCCGCGCTACGATAAAAGCCTGCCTGAACTGCAGTATCTAATGGCAAATAAAAATCTTGCCCATGAGCAAGTTGAGAAAGTTTTAGATTTCATCAATTTGTCTCTCGACGACTTTGAAATAGAAACGGGTGATCGGCTGTCCATGCTAATCGATAAAACATTACGTCGTTAATTCAGCAGTGCTATCACTTTTGCCCGTATATCGGCGTATCGGAATTGCTCACATGAGCCGAACCCGGGTAATTGCCTGACCTTGTTACGCGCAAACAATGGGATGCTGAGTCCGGCAAGAAAGCGGCAATAGGTTTCTGTGGTTAACGGGTGCTTGGTGCGAGTGGCCATATGTTGCTTTAACCCGGCTAGCATTACTGACAGGCTCTGCTCATCAGTCCAAATGGGCGTTTCCGAGTAAGCGAGCTTGGCAAAGTGACCGTGACATACGGAACAATGCCCGCAACGTTCAGGGGCTTGCTGATCATCAAAGTAACGTGACAAGTTGTGACTGAGGCAGCTGTCTAGTTCAAAAAAGCGTACTAGCGCGGCAATACGTTTTATCTCTTTTTGCTCTTTGTCGACAAAATATTGATAGAGGGTTTGTGCCAGGTCGGTGGCCGCCAGTGCAGATAGATTGACGTTAAATACCTCGGTCATTTTCTTAGTTTCTAGCTCAACTAACTGCTGCTCTTGCAGGTATTCCAAAGCGGTGACAATCCGGCCACGCTGGCATTGATATCTCTGGCAGATAGCGTCGAAATCCGGTTCCCCCCATACTTTCTTAAATCTCGTGTTGTCGATGATCGCTTTTACAAACGCTTGTCGCTCGCCTTCAAATCGCGCTAGCACAGTCTCTTTCGATTGAACAAATTTGTACTTAAAATCGGCAAAATACGCATAACTTGGTTCTAGCACACCTAATAGTTCTAACTGCACCAACAGTGTTTTCAGCGGTAATTGACGAATGTTTGCAGCATTCGACAACGCCGTTACTTGTAATTCCCATTGTCCATTTTGGGCTTCATCGCGAATGCTCTGAAGCACAAACTCAATGCCATTTAGCTCCGGCGTGTCACCATATACAAAGTTCTCAACAGTATTGATCCCATCCAGATTGGCTAACGTGATGCAATGAGAAGGGTGCCCATCGCGTCCTGCTCGGCCTATTTCCTGGCTGTAGTTTTCAATCGACTTTGGCAGATCATAGTGGATAACGAAACGTATATCTGACTTGTCGATCCCCATGCCAAAGGCAATGGTTGCCACCACAATTTGAATCTTGCCAGCCATAAAGTCTGCTTGGATCTGTTTACGTCGTTCATCATCAAATCCAGCATGATAAGCACTGGCATTGAGCCCTTGCTGCTGTAGATAGTTAGCTACTTGTTCGGCGGTTTGCTGCAGTGTGACATACACAATGCCAGCCCCATTTTGTTGTTGTACCTGCTGTGCTAACTGGGCGTTTTTTTCCGCGCTGGCAACAGGTATGACACTCAGGTCTAAATTGGCGCGGTAGAATCCCGTCTGCACTATGTGCTGTTCAGCGATGGCGAATTTGCTTGCCATATCCAGTTTGACTTTGCGGGTGGCGGTCGCGGTAAGTAGCAGCACCAAAGGGATATTCAATTGCTGCCGATAGGCGGGTAGCTTGAGGTAGTCTGGGCGGAAGTTATGACCCCATTCAGAGATACAGTGGGCTTCATCTACCACTAACATCGACAACGGCACACTGCCGATAAACTGGCGAAAACGTTCATTCTTAAATCGCTCTACCGACACCATCAGGATCTTCAATTTGCCTGAGCGTACATCAGCCATCACCTGCTGGTTCTGTTCTGGTGTGAGAGTGGAGTCGATGCTGGCAGCAGCAATCCCCTTACTGGCAAGAAAGTCCAACTGATCTTTCATCAATGCTAATAGCGGTGATACCACCAAGGTCAAATGAGGCAGGTGAATTGCGCTTAGCTGATAACACAATGATTTACCTGAGCCGGTGGGGAACATCGCTAAGGATGAGTCTCCTGCCAAAAGCTGAGATATGGTCTGTTCTTGACCTGGACGAAACTGATCAAAGCCAAAATACTGTTTAAGGGTTGCTGCTAGAGGCATGGATTATCCGCGTCTGGAAAGTCAAAGTACTGAGCATAGAAACTAACATGGAAAGCGGTGTGTGGGGAGGAGGAGGCGATTTTCAACGACAACAGAATGTCGCTCTTTCTGTTAAAATAGCGTTTGCTACTCTTTATGATGCCAATCGACTATGACTGACCGCTTTCGTTCGCCGCAGACTTTTTTATTGTTAATCGCCTTCGCTATGCCGGTGGCATTTTCCACTTGGTTGGCACTGCTTAATAACTTCGCTATCGATGGTGCAGGGTTTACCGGTAAGGAGATCGGCATCTTGCAAAGTTTGCGCGAAGTTCCTGGTTTCTTAGCGTTTACAGCCGTCTTTGTACTGCTCTTTATTCGTGAACAACGTTTTGCGGTGGTGTCCCTGCTGGTGCTCGGGGTTGGGGTGGCTATCACCGGTTTTTTCCCCGCGGCTATCGGCCTCTATTTGACGACGATCTTGATGTCAATTGGGTTCCATTATCTGGAGACCATCAATCAATCGTTAACACTGCAATGGTTGCCAAAAGAGCAAGCCGCACACTTTATGGGTAAGGCGATGGCCGTTAAAGGTGCGGCGGCAGTGCTCTCTTTTGGTGGTGTCTGGTTGTTGTTGGACTACTTTTCGGTCGCTTATGTCTGGGTATATCTGCTGTTTGGTTGCATTGCGGTGTTGTTAGCAGTACTGATGCTGATGGCATTTCCGCAGTTTCAAGATGGGCATGAACAACATAAAAAGCTGATCTTGAAACGCCGTTACTGGCTGTTCTACCTGCTGACCTTTTTTTCCGGTGCCCGGCGGCAGATCTTCGTTGTATTTGCAGGCTTCTTGATGGTGGAAAAATTTGGTTATAGCGCAGGGCAGATCGCCTTACTGTTTCTGTTTAACCATTTCTTTAATCTGTTTTTTGCCAGTCGAATTGGCCGGTGGATCGGCCATATTGGTGAGCGCCACGCGCTAACCATAGAGTATGTTGGCCTGTTCCTGGTTTTTACCGGTTATGCACTGGTTTCTGATGCTGATATAGCTGCTGTTCTATATGTGCTCGATCATCTGTTTTTCGCATTTGCCATCGCTATTCGTACCTACTTTCAAAAAATTGCTTCGCCGGAAGATATAGCCTCAACGGCGGGGGTGAGCTTTTCCATAAATCATATTGCAGCGGTGATTTTACCTGCGGCATTGGGGCTGGTTTGGTTGGTGTCACCTGCAGTGGTGTTTTATCTGGGCGCTGCGTTGGCTTTGGCATCGCTGCTATTAACTCAGTTGATCCCCAACAAACCACAACAGGGAAATGAGATCCGCTGGTTTGATTCGGCTGCCACTGCGCAAAGGCCAGCAAGTTAGTGGGTAACCTTACTGGCGCTTGTTGTCGCTCAGGGCATCAGCGACTTGCAGTTAGGTCAGATATCAACTGCTTAGCAGCTTCATCCACCGACAATTCGTCATCAAAGTATTGATGTTCCAGTAAGCTAGCTGGCAGATGGTTTGCAACTTCATCAGAAACGCCATAGTGATCTTTTAGCGTCTCGGCCACCTCTTTTTGCCAGTCAAAATAGTGTGCTGTGCTCATCGCTATACCCTCCTGTTTATCTGCAAAGGGAGCTGGTACTTGCTTTCCCTAGTAGTTTTGACAGGCAGAACCCATGAATTACTGCATCGCGGAGCTAATTATTCTTACTGTGCAGAACAGTCGATGTGGACTTGATAGTGCAAGTTACCTGAGATCGTGGAAATCCAATTGAATGATGAAATTCTTTCTGAATTAAGCAAATGCTAACATTTTCAGATGGTTTTCATTTCCTGATGACAGTGCTAGTCTTCACAATCTAGCAATTTTAATGGATTTTCAGCCCAAGCAGTGGGCCAGGTGAATGTCACAGGGAATGTGAAGGAAATGCCAAATCGAAGCAACAAGCTCCTTTTTTTAAGGAGTGTCAATGTACAGTAATACGCCAGCGAGCGTTGCCGCCAGAGTTAATCAAACGCTCCTTATCGACAATCTTGCCAACAGTTACATATTTTGCACTAGCGCTCAGCTTGATGGCAAAGATCCCCAAGATGCGCTGTGGTACCTGCGCGATGATTACTATGCGGGATTATTGTTACGCAGCCACAGTGATAGCTGGGGAGTGGCATTCAGTATCCGCAAGCTCTATCTGCAAATTAAACCTGAAGCGACATTGTTGCATCTAAAATCTGATGCCCAGTTATCGCAAGAGTTGACTGCGCTTATCGCCCATGGCGATGTGATGGTATTCAGAGAAGAAAACCGATATGACCAACTTGCCGCTGCCAGACGTTGGCAAGATGTGCCTCCTGCGGGCAGCAGCCAGCTAAGCGTGCCTAAGTCGGCAAAATCGTCACTCTCGAACAATAGCAACAACGCAGGGCCTGGTGTCAGTCAGCCAACTGTGCAGGGGGGGAAAGTAGCCACCGCTGCAACAACACCGGTGCTAGAACCGTTAGATCTCTATTGTGCATTGCCTAATGGCAAACCTGCAGCAGGGTTACCCTACAAAGCCACGTTAGCCACAGGTCAAGTCTTACAAGGTAAACTCGATGCAAAAGGCTTTGCCCACTTTACCGATTTAGAGCCCAGTAAGGTTGATGTTGAATTTGGTGAGCAGCCAGATGAAGCTGCGATTAAGGCCACACGGTCACAAATTGCTTCGGCACTGGATTCCCTGTTGGCGGCAGAACGGGCCGAAGGCGCTGCGTTTGAGTCCACCTATGCCGAACTAAACTTAGCCGAAAAAGGCTTGGTCAGTACAGGCGCGCTGTTTACCGGTATTTGGCGTGGGGTGACGGACCTCGCTGAGTTTGCAAACAATGTTTATGAGCTGGGTGCGCCGCAACAACAACTAAAACGCGCAGTGAACGCAGCTTGGTCAGCATACGACACCGATTCCGACAACTGGGCGGCAACGTTTGCGGATAATTGGCAAGACTCCCAGCACCAAGCGTTTGTGAAAGTACTTGGTTTTGATCCGGCGGCCATCAGTAAAAAAGATATCGCTGAGGCGTATGAGATCGCGAGCTTTATTTATGATGACGCTGAAACCAAAGCGTTGTTGATGGAGTTTGGTAAAGACTATGTTAGTGCTCAGCACCATACCGAACTTACTGACATGGCGGGCACGGCCGTATTTGAGATCATTTTAGGCGCATTACTTGCTGTTGCGACAGGCGGAGCCGGAACCGCGGCCATGGCTGCTAGTAAACTAAGTAAGTTAAAAAAATTGGGTGGACTGTTTAAAAAACTTGGTAGTGAACTTAAGAAAAAAGTCCGTTTTAAGAAAAAGTCAGGTGGGACGAATAGTAAAGTTGAAGAGGCTATTGGTAAGCCTCAGCAAGCGGAAGTCCCTAAGCCCAGAGATAAACCAGAGACGAAAAAAGAGGGGCAGGGAGAACCTGAGCGACGAGAAGATCCGCCTCCACCACCGCGATATACAAAAGAGGAGCAGAAGTTCCTTGATGATTATAAAAAGCGGAATCCAAATACGACATTGAGTGATGATGAGTTAGTTGCTCGACATCGGTCTGGACAACGAATGAATCCAGCAACCGGGCGTTTACATGATCCGGATGGAAAAGTCAGACCTGAAGCAGACATCAAGGCGGTTGAAGCGGGTAAAAAAGAGGTTAAACTTGAGGACCTCCCACCGGAAACTCAAAGCAAGCTCAAAGACTTAGAAGCTCAACGTAAAGCAGCTTACCAAGATAAGTTGAAGGCAGTAGAAGCTGGTGATGAAGTCGCAGAGAAAGCTGCTTTGAAAGATATGCGGAATGTGAGTGAGGAGATTGGTGAAGTCAGCGCAGAAGGTGTGATGAAGGTTGAGTATCCTGACTTTGAAAAGATCGATGCGAGTATTCCTGGTAATGGCAAGCAAGGGCAGTTCGATCAGGTATATCACAACCCCAAAACCGGTGAAGTGATTATTGTTGAAGCCAAAGGTGGCGCCTCTACACGTGGTGTCAGAAAAGGGCTCGATGGCGAATATGTTGAGCAAGGCACAGAAGAATACCGCGACAGTATTATCGACAATATGAATGAGAAGTTGGAAGCGGCGTTGGATGATCCTCGTTATGGTGTGGATGACAAATATACCCAAGAGATTGATCAACTTGATGATACCGTTGATAAACTGAACAAAGCTAAACGTAATAACGATAGTATATTTTCCAAACAAGTGAGTCAGAGATTAAATAGTGATGGCTCGTTAAAACCAACCGCCGAATTAATTGATTTTAAGTAAGAGAACGAACTGAGATGATTGAAAGACACTTTACTCCCAAAAATATGGCCAGAGTTGGTGTGGTGATAGATAGGTTTGAAGAAGATACGGCACTTATTATTAATAGCGCCAAGAATAAAAACAGTGGTGAAGTCCTGGGCAGCTGTTTTTCTGATGCGATTAATGCCTTTGCACAATCTATCATCGCTGAAAAACCGTCTGCCACCGCTTTACGCTACCTGACCTTTGCCAAAGAGCTGGGTACTGCCAACTTTACCTTTGTGATGCGGATGGAAGAAACGTTTCAGACCTCGTTGCTTGGTGAACCGTTTGAGATGACTGGCGCTCATAAAACGAGTTACGTTCATACGGATATTTG
>NZ_SJXE01000011.1:0-144306 GCF_004336975.1 Corallincola luteus | reverse complement strand
GACTGGCTAAACCGAAACGCACCACTTTCATCAATGCATCACGCTTCATTCTCTCAGGGGAAGAGGCTGGTGTGTCTAGCTTTTTGTGGTTCAGAGTGAAATCGTAAAACACCCCTAAATAATAGTCAGTTAACAAGTCTCAAGTCATATTTTTCGCTCAATGACTATTGAATTCTGAGTGCTCAAAGGTGATTCTTCATACGTAGTAAAAGATGGCTGTCCTAGGTGCTAAGTGGCTTTTGGTTGGAAGCCATATATAGCTTTTGAAGGTAGAAAATAATGTCTTATATCATGTTCTTTGGAGGGGAGTCTCGCTGGACTAGCTATGGTTACAAATGTGTATCAGAAAGTGATGTTGATTTAGACTTTCATGTTGTTAAGGCCCTTTGGGGGAATTCATTCTCATTAGTAGATGGAAGTGAAATTGTAGCTGATGTTTCTATAGAGACAATATGTTCTTCAGTTTTATCAATTGAAAAAGTAAATATTGGAAAGTTATATCATGGGTGGGTTCTGAATGGATCTAAAGAAAAAATGTATTCTGTTAATGGGAGGTGGGAATTAGAGGTTAATGGTAAGGTTTTTGGTAGGATTTCCAGCGGGGGGACTCTTTTTAATAGTATTTTTACGTTGTTTAAGAAAGGGGGGTGGATGAAACCAAGGCCATATAATAGGATCGATTTTGATTCGGATATTATTAGTCCTCGTTTTGCTATGTGTTTATTAATAGCTGAAACTCTCACTAGTCCTGTATAGCCTAGTATCAAGTTTGAAGTGCAACAGTAGCGGTTTGAGAGAGTAAGGGGGCAGCCAGTGCGCCGAGATAAATCGGCAAGAGATTGAAGGTGAAAGCCCTTTATCCGGTAAAGCTTAGCAAGTCGCCGGAGCTCCGAGTCATGGGCTGCTGTCAGTAATGCAGAGGTTAAGCGTTGACAGCTGATCAAGGACACCCATTCCACGATATTTTTAACTTAATGACTATTGAACTCTGAGTGCTCAAAGGTGATCCTTCATACGTAGTAAGAGATGGCAGTTCTTTCTACTAGGTGGTTTAGTCCGACGCCAGCAAATCCTGATGCCATCAAACCCATGTGGATTAGTAACTAATGTTGAATAAAAGCTGGATTGCAATTTGTTTTCTCTTGATGTTGATTGGGTGCAGTGGCGTAAGAACAGCAATGAGTGCGGATTATATGAACTTTAAATTTGTTGTGTTAGACGAGAATCGCGAGGCGGTACCTTACACTTCTGTTTGGTTCTCGATGCAGCCAAACTCGTTACGAGATCCTGACAAAGTTGATTTTTCACTCGATGATCTCAAGAGGGTTGTCGCACGCTTCAAGGGGGATGAGGACCTAGCTTATTGGATAACCATGCCAAATAATAATGTTGATGCGAATCCTCTTACTGGTATAGATGGCTTTTCAAATTACGAAATCGATTTTGGAGAGAAATACTGGGATGGAATGGAGCATGTTGCGGTGCGCTTTGCTCTTATAAAGAAAGGTTATCAACCCGCCTTTGTTGAGCATGTTTACCGTAGAGGCCAAAGCCAGAAAACGTTCAACATCACTCTGAAAAGGGAGAGTGACGCGGAGGTATCCCCCTTCCAACATCGCTTTGATGAGCTCAGGCATTATGTAGAAAAACACCGCCATAGTGAGACTTCAATGCTGAGTGGGGACTTTGCTGGCCTTTCCGAACTCCGATCTTCATTGGAGGAGCTTGCTGCACAGGCGATGACAGCTGGCGACCGCCAATTTGCAGCCAGAATTTACTGGTACACATCAGATATGCCGATTGTCTATTCCCAAAGTTCGGGGACAGCAAAAAAGAGTGGATTTTCACGCAGTGGTCGCGACGAAAAGTGGCAACAGGAAATGATGCTTAAAGCGCTAGAAATGAGTGACCACCCTTACTTGAAGGCTAAGCTTGCTAGAGAAACTTTAGGCCCTGAGCCTGGCTCGACGGATGGCACGGCTTATGTAAGCGCCGTTGTTGCCCTTTTCGAAGCGGACAGGGAGCGTATCTGGTTTGGTGAAAGTAATTATTACATTACCCAACTACTAAACACTAAGCAGTTCGAGTTAGCCTGTAAGCACGCAAAGTGGATGGAGAGCTTTGAGCCATTTTACGATTCGAAAGAAAGTAACAATCAGTTTGTTGCTGATGTAAATACAAAAATTAACCTAGATATAAAATTAGGAAGGTTACCCGAATCATTCGATTATCAATGCCAATAATCCGGGCAAAAAATTTATCGGCAACTATCTCTAGATTGCCGATGCCTTTGGTAATGCGATTGGGAATAGTGTGGCAGGGAAGTACCGACAAGAGGCGGAACAGGAGCGATTGAACAATCGAATATCGTTAAACGGATAAAGGACATCCATTCCACGATATTTTTAGATTAATGACTATTGAATTCTGAGTGCTCAAAGGTGATTCTTCATACGAAGTAAAAGATGGCTGTCCTAGGTGGCTATTGGGCTGTTGGCCGGAACTATAGTCGGGATCGGTGTTGCATACAGTATGGAAAGTGGATATAAATCTGTAGGGTGGCGAGAGTAGTGCATATAAATAAGACAGTTGTTTTAGCCAATGTAGGATTAAATATACTGGCAGCAGCTTTTATTGCTGGGGTTGTATTTTATCCTTTTGTTTGGAGTAAGTTAAGTGATGGGTTTTTATTTTTAGTCTTGCTGTGGGGGGGCTTAACTATTAGTGGAGGGGTCTTTTTTTATTTTAAGATTCAGCTTGGTATTGCCTATATTTTGTGGGCCAATGTCATCATTTTATTTTCAATGACTGCTAGCTTTTATATATTTTATATATTGTCTTCTAATGAGGGTAGGTATTACTTCCTTACTATTTATGGCTTGTTGGTTGCACTTTGTTTTATGGTCTTTAATTTTTATTTTAGGATGAAAGAAGGTGGGGTTGAAAAGGCTTTGATGGCTGGCAGAGTTGAGCTGGGGACATATAAATTCTTTCCCGGAAATCATGTCCCACTTGGTGATGGTGACCTTAGGGTATCTAGTAGATGGCCCATGATTATAGCTTCTTTTGGTGGCTGCTTTGGTCTTTTGATTCATAATTTTAATTTGATATTGAATACCATTATTATTTGTATGTTTCTTAGTGGGGCATGCTTTTCTTGGTTCTTTTCTCGAATACTATTTCCAGATTTTGTTACTTGCTTATATTGTGGAATAAAGAAGAAAAATAAATAATTTAATACAAAAGTAACAAAGCAAAAAATTAAGAATAAAAGGACATGTATGGACGCCCCGGATATTGCAAGTCGCTTTCAGGAAGATCGGTTTGCGGACATATATCCGGCGTCTTTGTGAAGGACGTTTATTCGCCTTCGCTCCATGATGTGTTCCGAACCCCGCCGCCTTATCACCCACACAGTTTCAACTTCAACTAATGTCCTTCGTCAGGCTCTTGCGAGGCCGGATGACCGCTTATCCATCAAGCGGATAAAGGACACCCATTCCACGATAGTTTTAGCTTAATGACTATTGAATTCTTAGTGCTCAAAGGTGATTCTTCATACGCAGTAAAAGATGGCTGTCCTAGGTGGCTTTTATGGTCAGGGCAAGGCCCTCACCGAGACGCAGGCCCAGCGAGTAGAGGGTCAGGAAACGGGTCTGGTAACGGAGTTGGCGGGTCTGGCAGATCACCCTGGCGATCTCGGAGGGTGACAGGATATCAGGCAGGGTGTTGACCTGAGGAGTCTTGACGATATCGAGCCACTGCCAGTGTCGCTTAAGCACAAAGCGGTAGAAGAACTGGAGGCCGTTGCGGTCGCCATTGTTTCGGGGGTTAGGCGTCAAGTGTATGCAGAATATCATCAACCTATTTAGACGACTTTTTCAGAGAACTCAGCCGAAACAGCTACCTCTTATCGACGTTGATAGTGCTGGCTTGAAGAGAGTTTATTGGCTGACCGATAAGCTCAAAGATGATCCCAGTAGGGTTGCGGAGACTCGAAAGCTAACTCTGAATTCTGCTAAGCCATTTCTTGGTTTAAATGGTACTTATGGTTTGTATGCATCTTCGAAGTGGTGGGATAGCATTAACAAAGGGATCATGCCAACTAGATTCGTGTCTGGAACCATAAATAGAGTCTACGAATCTGGACAGGACGAAATGGGAGTATTGAACACGGTTGACCTAGAAACAGTCAGTGGTGGCACTGCAAGTATTGGAATTTTCGTTAATGACCCAGCAGACATTTCGTTGTTTATAGTCGGCGCGAAAGTAACAGTCGTATACGCGGAAGATGAATTAAAGAGAAAAGACGGTAATGGGCGCAGAAGTGTAGCAAGCTTGACCTTAGAAATGGCGGTGTCTTGCAAGTGATATTACAGTGCTAGTCACTAACTCGTCGCAACGCTCCTAGGAGACAAAGGCCACGACTCGGCGAGCTGCTGGCCTTTGCCCATGGCTGCGGCGTCATAGCACCTCGCATTTCCCCTCGGTATAGCCACCTAGCCGAAACCTGTGCCCGTGGGAATTCACATTGAACAAGCGCAGTGTGCCTTCAGAATACAGATGAACAAAGCCCCGCACGCACAGGTGCGTATTGCCAACCTGAGCTAATGAATAGAGCTCTTCTTGGAGGGTGTCTGTAGCGACATCAAGCAGGTAAGGTATGAGCGTTGTACCAACGAACTCGCTGTAGTGCGCGTTTGCGTTAACCACTTCGAAAAAGGTGCAATGCCCGTCCGCACACTCATAATCTTTCAGTGCTACTTCAAACCTGACTTCACTGTTTGACTGTTTTGCCCGCAGATGTGGCCTCAAATAGGAGACCGACAGTACGAGCAATACGAGTACAGTGACAAGCGCAAGGGGTAGCTTCGAATGCTTCATAGAGAAAGTCCTGAAATTGCTGAAGACAGTTCTTTATCAGTCAGAAAACCTTTCTTCTTCGTAGTGTGAACATGCTTGCCATTTAGGTAGGTTTTTCTCTCGTCGTGCCGGTAGTCCTGCATTTTTAGTGTGGTCGCTTTGCATTCGGTTAATGGGGTTCAACGAGTGTAATGCTCAATGATAATTGATGGTACTTTCTGTTCGCTTTAAGACGAATGGCCAACCTCTGTTGGAGTTCAGAATTCTTTGTCAGCATTTGGGTTCTATGTGGCTCCATTAACGCCTTGTAACACGATCGCTTAAGGTGTTTGCTTAGCTTCTTTCGCTATGAAGTCTAAGCTTGCAAGCACTGGTCGCTAGCCGCTTCAGGGACGTTCTCGCCTCGCTGTGGTCTCGCTTAAAACCGCGCTAGCCCCGTTCGCACGGCACCACTACCCCTGACAACCTCTCCGCAAACCCATATGATGATTGGCTTACCGCATTATTGAGTATCATCATGTTTTCCTGGCTTTGGCAGTTTGTTAAGTTCTATAAAACCCGTTTGGCGATCGCCATTGTCGCCTTGGTTTTTACCTCGGCGTTGACTCTGTCTTTAGGGCAGGGCATTCGTTTGATGATTGATAATGGCTTTGGTGCTGAATCCTATGACGGTCTGGCGTCAGCGTTACAAGTCACTTTGCTGATTATTGTGGGCCTGGCCATTGGCGCTTATTTCCGATTTTTTATGGTGTCCTGGATCGGTGAACGGGTGGTCGCGGATATTCGTCGCCAGTTGTATGGCCGTTTACTGAAACTGCCACCGAGCTTTTTTGAAGATAATCTGGCGGGTGAAATTCAAAGCCGTGTCACCACGGATACCACCCTGCTGCAAACCGTGATTGGTTCCTCTTTCTCGTTTGCGCTGAGAAACACGCTCACTTTCTTGGGCGGCATCACCCTGATGTTTATCAGTAACGTTAAGCTCAGTCTGGTGGTGTTGGCGGTGGTGCCGTTTATTGTGTTCCCACTGATTGTGATTGGTCGCAAGGTAAAGCGTTTATCTAAAGACAGCCAAGACAAGGTAGCCACGGTAGGCGCTTGGGCCGGTGAAAGCTTGCAGCATATTAAGGTGGTGCAGGCATTTACCCGCGAAGCGTTAGTTAGCCAGCAATTTGCTGATGGCGCGGAAGGCGCCTTTCAAACGGCGTTACAGCGTATTCGCTATCGCGCGTTTTTGATCGCCTTGGTGATGATTATGGTGATGGGGGCCGTCACTGTGATGCTGTATATCGGAGGGACCGATGTACTGGCGGGCAACTTGTCTGCCGGTGATCTTTCGGCCTTTGTGTTTTACGCCATTATGGTGGCGGGTTCGCTTGCCGCTGTGACCGAAGTTTATGGTGATGTGCAGCGTGCCGCCGGTGCAGCCGAACGTATACGTGAATTGATCGCAACCGAGCCGGATATTCAAACCCCTGCACAGATTCAGCAAGTGGACTTCGCCAAATCCGGACCGTTGATTTCCATTCACGATTTGGCCTTTAGCTACCCATCGCGCCCAGACCACAAAGCACTTGATGCCTTCAATTTAGAAATTCAGCAGGTTGAGCGTATCGCGCTGGTAGGGCCGTCAGGCTCGGGTAAGTCGACACTGTTTGATTTGCTGCTGCGGTTTCGTGATCCGCAGGTCGGCGGTATCAAGATTCAGGGTACAGACATCAGAGATATGGATCTGGAAAGTCTAAGGGATCTGTATGCGTTGGTGCCTCAGCAGCCGGTGCTGTTTAGCGCCAATGTGGTGGATAATATTCGGTTTGGGAAACCGGACGCCTCACAACAAGAAGTAGAAGCGGCAGCGAAAGCCGCCCATGCCCACGATTTTATTTTGGAGCTGCCTGACGGCTATTACAGCTTTTTGGGTGAGCAGGGCGTGAAACTGTCCGGAGGGCAAAAGCAGCGTTTGGCCATTGCCCGCGCTATTTTGGCCGATCCTAAGATCTTGTTGTTGGATGAAGCCACCAGTGCGTTAGATGCCCAGTCAGAGCATCTGGTTCAGCAAGCGTTGGATGAGTTAATGAAAGAGCGTACTACGCTGATTATTGCCCATCGCTTGGCGACTGTGGCCCATGTCGACCGCATTGCGGTGTTGGAACATGGCAAACTGGTGGATGTGGGCAGTCATGACAGCTTGTTGCAGAGCTCGCCTTTGTATAAACGTTTGGCGGAGTTGCAGTTTAGATCTCATGAAACGGTGAAAAGCGCGATTTGACCCCACAACATGATGTTTGAGTGTCGTGGCGGTCATCTCTCTCTGTTTCATGCTTTTCGTTTCACGTTTTAGCATGTGAATGATTTAAAAAATTAAAACTATATAATCAGTTGGATTATTTTATTTTTTCGCATATTGATATTAAGGGTTTTTAAATGGAGTTAATAGATACATACATATCTAAGTTTGAAGAATGCTTGAAAATTGTTGACTATGGTTCATCCGAAAAGAAGAGAGACACAGCATTTTTAATGACATTAACTATGGTTAATGCGAGAGGGCTAACTCGGGAGAAAAGAAATGCGATATTATTTGATTTGGCATATTACGCTGTAATAAAAAGAGAAATAATAACAAACCTCAAAGATGAGGTGTCGCCAAATACATCTTTATCAATAAACTACTCACCTTTTGAAGGCGTGATGGTCTTTCTAAGCTCTGAATCCTACCTAAATATAGATACCATCAGCTATATATGTAATGAATTGAGTTCGGAATATAAGAAATATAGTGGTGGATCCTGCATGAACGATTGCGTACACAATGTTGCGTTCTATGGATTTAATTGCGCAACATTAGACAATTGCCTTAATGCAGCAAAAAAAGCCAGAAAAAAGTAGTTTTGATGGCCAATCTTATCTATTTAATTCATTGGTCTTTTTAGTGTACAGTCATAAAAATACCAGCGACTAACTCTTCACTTTTCTCCTCGCGGGTACAGGTGCCACGGCAAGGCGAGCCGCAGGCTATTATCTGTGGTTTAGGTGTTAAATTTTAGGGAATATCATGCGTGTAGTTTTTATTCTGTTATTTGTATTGCATTTAAGTGGTTGCGTAGGGTTAGCGGTTGGAAGTTATGGAACTTTCGAAAATAAGAAAGAAGACTTTACGGTCTCCTCTGAACGTAACAAATTTGATTTTGGTGCACGTAAACAAGCGTACACCCAAGAGCAACTCATTGAGTTGTGGGGTAATCCTGATGATAGCTACACCGAAGGAAAATGCACTGTCCTGTCATACCATGATGGATATAACTGGTCTGGTGTAGGTGCTTTTGTATTTATTATCCCTATCCCGTTAGCCGTACCGAGCGGAAATAACGAAACCAAACTCTATTTCATTAACAATCAAAGTGTTGCAGCAACCACTGAGTATGGTGAAGTCATTGGAATGTTTGGCTACATGTGTGGCAGTAACGAGTGCGGTTTCAACGCTGGCCCCGTTGATTCTGATAAGGCGCGTAAAGTCTCCGTTGATTGGTGCAGTTAAGATCGAACATGCACAGGCGTTATTAGGTAAGGCGATGTTGAAATTACGTCATTTCGAAAATCAGGATCTAGAACTGCTTGTCGAGTACCTAAACTGCGATGACGTAGTGAAATACCTCAGCACTGTCATTCCTCAGCCATACACAGATGCTGATGCGAAGTGGTGGATTTGCGAAGGCTGCAAAGCTGACTTTGTTCGGGCCATTGAAGTTAATGGTGTTCTGGCTGGCTGTATTGGCGCACGTCGAAAACAAGCTGAGTTCAGTAAGTCAGCTGAAGTTGGTTATTGGCTGGCTAAGCCCTTTTGGGGGCAAGGCTTTGCTACTGAGGCACTGAATCTGTTGGCTCGCGAAGTCAGCGAAACTACTGATATCGTTCGTTTACAGGCAATGGTGTTTGAGGGGAATGCCGCGTCACTGGCAGTACTTAAGAAATCAGGGTTTACTGCAGAGGGCTATCTTCAAAAAGCTGTCTACAAGAACCGTCGTTTTTACAATGCGCACCTGCTTGGCAAAGTTGTCTCATAACGAGCTAAGTCATCAAGCTATCTATTTAAAGCCGGGCGCGTAGGAATAGCAGGTGAACGCGGCCTGAATGTTATTTTGGCCGTTTATCTTACTTAGTTGCTTAGCTGTTTTGTATAGATGTTTGGCTATTGGGCGTAAGTGCTCGGTATGACGTTCGCCCCTGAAAATTAGGCTAGTCTAATTAGACGACTCGAAAGATAGCGCAAGCTTGTTGGCGTTTGGTCGTTGAGTGATTAGGCCAACGTGCTATCAGCGACCGCTGCTGGGAGAGAATGATGAAAGGCCATTTATACCGTTTCACCATTGAGCACATAGAAGACAAGCAAGGTAACTCGCTTGCGTTAAGCCCGTTAACCTTTGAGGCAAGAAATCACGACGATATTTTGAATATCGTTGAAGTGATGAAGGGCAAAATGGCCCTTGATGAAACAGATGCCACGGCATTTGCGGTCGGATTAAAGCTATTTGGCGAGGTGATGCTAAAAAATAGTAAAAATGAACTGTTCAAACAGTTCCGGCCTCACCTTAATCACTTTATGAAAGAGCTGAAAAAAACATAACAGCGCTGTTTGCCAATTGAGCCACTTAGCTATGCTGTTGCGCTAAAATAGCTTGCTGAATATTACTGCAGCAAAGGCGAACGATCTGGTGACCAAAAGCAGGTAGAAGTCATGCCAGCCTACACTGATGGAACACTGCTTTTTTGTGCTCTCTGACTTACGTTGTTATCAACATTCCACACTAAAACCGAGCTGAATTAGGGGGGCGTTCGACTAAAGTCTAATCCTCTATTCCTGCCTACTACGACCAAAGTCCAATACCGCAATCCTTGCTGCACGCCTAACTTTTGTTGCTATCAACGCGATAACTCCGAATTAACACAGGGAGCCGGGTATGGCAGATAAGCAGAATATGGCGCTGGTACACCCCAGCCAAGAGATCCTCGACAACGCGCTCGTTAAGAACTACGACGAGCTGTATCAGTACTCGATTGAAAACCGCGAAGCCTTCTGGGCTGAGCAGGCTGAAACATTGCGTTGGATCAAGCCGTGGGACAAGGTGTTAGATAATAGTAACAAACCTTTTTACAAATGGTTTACAGGTGGCGAAATCAACATTGTTGATAACGCCATCGACCGTCACTTGACGGGTGAAACGCGGAATAAACTGGCGATTATTTGGGAGAGCGAAGCGGGGCAAGTTCGTTCTTTTTCTTACTATGCGTTGAACCGTGAAGTGAGCCAGTTTGCCAACGTGCTGAAAAGCATGGGGGTGCAGAAGGGCGATATCGTCACTATCTACATGCCGCAGATCCCTGAATTGGTTTTTGCCATGCTGGCTTGCGCCAAGATAGGTGCGGCGCATTCAGTGGTGTATGGCGGTTTTAGTTATGAAGCGCTGGCGGCGCGGATCGAAGACGCAGAGAGCCGGGTGCTGATCACTGCTGATGGTGGTTTCCGTCGAGGTAAACCGATTGATCTAAAAGCGATCGCCAATGAAGCGATGAAGCGTTCGCCGACAATCGAAGTGTGTATCACGGTACGTAATAACGGTATTGACGCCGAGATGGAGTCGGAGCGGGATTTTTGGTACCACGATTTGCAAAGTTTGCCGATTGCGTCGCCCAAGTGTCCGACTGAGCCGATGGATGCCGAAGATCCGCTGTTTATTCTCTATACCTCTGGCACCACGGGCAAACCAAAAGGGATGTTACATACCCATGGTGGGTATGCCGTTTATACGGCGACAACACACCGGATGATGTTTGATATCAAGCCTGGTGATCGCTACTGGTGTGCGGCTGATCCCGGGTGGATCACTGGCCATAGCTATATCGTGTATGCGCCATTGATTAATGGCGCCACGGTGATGATGTATGAGGGGGCGCCGAACTACCCCTACCCGAATCGCTGGTGGCAGATGGTGGAGAAATACGGCATCAATATTCTCTACACATCACCAACGGCACTGCGTGGACTGATGCGCTTTGGTGACCGCTGGCCGCAGCGTCATGACTTGTCCAGTTTGCGTTTATTGGGCTCGGTGGGTGAGCCGATTAACCCGGAAGCGTGGCGTTGGTACCACGAGGTAATTGGTGGCGGCCGTTGCCCGATCATTGATACCTGGTGGCAGACTGAAACCGGTGGCGCGATGATCTGCCCGCTGCCGATCACGCCACTGAAACCCGGATCGGCCACTAAGCCTTTCTTCGGCAATGAGATTGGGATTGTTGATGATGAGGGTAACGAGGTACCTGCTGGGGAAGAGGGCAAGCTAGTGATTAAGAACCCGTGGCCGGGGATGGCGCGCACCATCTATAAGGATGATGCCCGTTACGCCGAACTGTATTGGGGCGATTACGGCGATAAGGATTACTACAAAGCAGGGGACTCCGCCAAGGTCGATGAGGATGGCTATCTCTGGATCATCGGCCGCATGGATGAGGTGATTAAGGTATCAGGCTATCGCTTGGGTACGGCGGAAATCGAGAGTGCGTTGGTCAGTCATCACAGTGTTTCTGAGGCCGCAGCTATCGGTTTACCCCATGAGATCAAAGGTAATGTGATCCATACCTATGTGATCTTGAAAGAGGGCGTGACGGCAGACAAGCCGCTTGCGCAAGAGTTAAAGGAGCATGTCGCTTCTGAGATTGGCCGAATAGCCATGCCGGAAGAGGTGAGCTTTGTTGAGGCGCTACCCAAAACCCGTTCAGGCAAGATCATGCGTCGTGTTTTAAGGGCGCGGGCGCTGGGGCAGGATGAGGGTGACTTGAGCACCTTGGAAGAGTGAGTTTCAGCCGTGGGCGATGACCACGGCTTTTTATTATAAGAAAAGAAGCACTTACATGCTGGTTGAACAGGTGGTCCAGCCAGCAATATGACGAAATAGAAAGGAGCATATAATGAAAAATTCGTCTCTAGCCACAGCGGTGGCAATTGCCTTGTTAAGTGGCTCTGCCAGCGCGGCAGTCAAGCTGCAAACGCTCGGTGATGCGCTGGACCAAACTGAGTTTTCATTTGGTGGTTACATCAAACTGGATTCGTTCTGGAGTGATTATAGCGACGGCAAGTTGTCGTCAAACAATATTGGTCGTCAGTTTTATGTGGCGTCGACTATTCCTGTTTGTACTGATCCAAATGGTTGTGATGACGGTGACACCACCATGGACGCACATGCCAGAACCACCCGCTTTAATTTCAGTACTGCGACTAAAGTAGATGAGCACACCATTAAGACCTTCCTGGAGATGGACTTCATGGCGACGCCTGGCGGTAACGAGCGGGTTTCCAGCAGCTATGAGCCACGTATACGTCACGCATTTTTCACCTATGATAATTGGTTATTTGGTCAGACTTGGACCACCTTCCAAAATACGGCGGTACTGCCGGAAGCGGTTGATTTCTTAGGGGTGTCAGAGAGTACCGTGTTCGCCCGTCAAGCGATGGTGCGTTACACCATGGATAACTGGCAGTTCTCGTTGGAAAACCCAGAAACCACCTATACACCTTATGCTGGTGGCTCAGATCAACCAGGTGGCGGTCGAATTGATAGCGACGATAGCATGCTGCCTGACGCTATCGTGCGTTATAACATGAGCACCGATTACGGCAGTTACTCGCTGTCTGGTTTAGTTCGCCAATTGAAATACGATACTGACGGGCAAGACGATACTGATGTCAGCTATGGGCTCTCGTTTGCCGGTAAAGTGCCATTGGGTAAGGATGATATTCGTTTCATGCTGACCGGCGGCGCTGGGTTAGGACGCTATGTGGGTTTGAACTTTATCAACGGTGGTTCGATTGATGATAGTGGCAATCTGGAGGCGATTGACAGTGTTGCAGGTTTTGTCTCCTACCGTCATTGGTGGAACGATCAGTGGCGCTCCAATTTCTACGGTGGTGCCATCTCGGCAGACAACGATGAGGACAATACCGGCATGTACGCGAATAAGTCGTCATATAGCGCCCATGCTAACTTGATGTACTCACCTGTGCCAAAACTCACCTTTGGCCTAGAGCTGATGTACGCCGAGCGTGAACTGGAATCCGGTGATAAGGGTGACATGACCCGTCTGCAATTTGGCGCTAAGTACGCGCTCTAAATGAGCTAACTATCTCTTAGTTGTATCAAAGCGATACCAAGCCCTGTGCTTCGTATCGCTTTTTCTTAGGCCAATTTTTGAGCCGTATTCACGTTTTCTTATATTGTTTAATTTAGACTATGTGTCATGAAGTACAGAACTACCCAGAGCGCTGTTATAGCAAGGCAAGCAGCTAAAGGCTTTACTTTGATAGAGTTGGTCGTGGTGATCATTATCCTCGGCGTACTCGCTGTGGTGGCACTGCCTAAATTTATCAATTTCTCTACCGACGCACGTATCGAAGTGCTGCGTCAGGTGAAAGTGGCAACCGAAACTGCCAACGATTTCGTGAATTTTAAGTCCAAGATGCCTAGCTTTGGTTCGGTGGATTCATCTTCTGATGGGCGCATTACGGATGTCGATATTAATGGCGACGGTAGTTACGATCTGCGCTTGATCTGGCGCTACCTGGATAATGAAGATCTCGCCGAGATGGTCGATTTTTCTGATGAATTATTATTGATGTGTCAGGGCACTTGTAAGAACGGCTCCGGTGCCAATTTGCCGGGCTCTGCTAACTCTTATCTCGGCTTTGATCTGGATAGCAACAATGACGTACGTGATGATAACTGTTACTTCCAATACACTCAGGTGGCATCAGATGGTGCACTGCCGCAATACCAATTAATTACTGCTGGCTGTTAGCGGCGACTCGTAGCGAGAGTTCATTGTAGCGGCTCTCTGCAACCGATTTTCGAATTGAATATAGCCCGTTAAACACCATCGATGGTGTCTGTTGGCATAGCCTCTATTACGAGTTTTTTATCTAGTTTTAGCCACTCTTTAACCTCCTGTTCTAAGCGCTCTTCTAACAACGGATGTTCCGTTAGCCAAAGGCCATCAAAGCTTAGATACAAAGTGTCATCCTTGGCGTGGATCTGCGGTGTGGATAGGTCGTCGCTACGATGCAGATGAAGCAGCGTGGATAGCCGCAAAATGAGCACCAGCTTAAGCACATCGTCTTGTTCAAATAGGGTAAACATTGGCAGCTCATCCGAGAGCTTTTTCCTGTGTTTTAACACTAGGTTAGCGAGTAACTGCTGCTCTTCGGCATTAAATCCGGGTAGCTCGGTGTGTTCCAAAATATAAGCACCGTGACGGTGGAAGCCTTTAAAGTGAATAGAGATGCCTATCTCATGCAGCAGAGCCGCCCAGTTAAGCAGCGGCTTGAGCTTTTTCCCATTCAGTTGCCAATCGCTCTTTAGTGCTTGATAGAGGGTGACAGCGGTTGTTTGCACGCGCACGGCTTGTGCTTGGTCTACTTGATAGCGCTCTATTAGACTCATTGCCGTACGCTCACGAATGTCGTGATGGCGCATTCGCTCTTCCATCTCATAGACTAAGCCTTCGCGCAGGGCGGCTTCAGAAAACTGCATGGAGTCAATGCTAAGCTCGTGAAACAGTGCGATCAGGATCGCCAGGCCACTGGGCAGTACATTGGCTCGTTCGCTGGCTATTTCTGTAAACGTCTTTAGATCCACCTTGCCATCGTCACAAAACTTTTGTTTTAGTTTCTGCAGGCTTGCATCAGAGATGTTTGCGCTGTCTAACGTCATGACTTCCAGACAATAGGCGATCGCTTTAATCGTGCCGGAACAACCCAAAGCCTGCTTCCAGGATACTTTCTTGTAGCTGCTGGCGATGGGGGCGATAAGTCTGCCTGCGGCGAATTCTGCTTGTTTGAACTGTTTGTTGGTGATCTTGCTGGCATCGAAAAATCGCTCGCTAAAGGTGACACAGCCAACATCCAGACTATTGAGCTTTAATGGAGCAAAGCCTTGACCAATAATGCATTCGGTACTGCCTCCGCCTATGTCAACGACCAGCCGATGCTCTTTACCCGGTTGGGTATGTGCCACGCCTTGATAGATCAGGCGCGCTTCTTCTGAGCCTGAGATAACTTCTATGGGGCAGGGCAGCAGAGCGCGTGCCTGGCGGAGAAACTCTCGTCGATTGCGTGCTTTGCGCAGCGTATAGGTGGCGACGATACGAATATCATCCGCAGCGATATCTTTGAGCCGCTCGCTAAACTGTTTGAGCGTATCTAGCCCTCGAACGATCGCCTCATCACTTAACTGGTCATTATCATCCAAGCCTTGTGCAAGCTGCACGCGTACCTTCTCTTTGCCAAGGATCTGAAAGTGGCCGCTAATAAAACGCCCGATCAATAGGTGAAAACTGTTGGAGCCTAAGTCAATGGCGGCGATCGGCGCTGGCTCTGTTTCATCATTCATTATCTGCTTTTCGCTCTGCTTTTAAATTCGGTTCTATGGATGGAGATCTCACCCTCATATTGGAAAGACAATAGTCGATCACTGTGGTTATCGCCTTGGTTATTCGCTTAATAATTGCTGGTGCTGGTGCTGGTGCTGGTGCTGTTGGTCATCAGTCGCGGTGCTCAGTGCTATTTTCCTTTATCAGAGAGAAATAAGTATTTGGCATATGCCAAATACTGCGCTATAAATGGCATATGCTATTTAGGAGGCGTTATGCCTAGACCCAGAATTCCTCGTGCCGTATGCGGTTACCCCGCTAACAGCTGCTTTAAGCCAAACGGTGTGCCTATGGCACAGCTGGAACAGATCACTCTCGCGTCTGATGAATATGAAGCGCTACGTTTAGTGGATCTGGAAGGGATGCAGCAACAGCAAGCTGCGGTGCAGATGGAAGTATCGCGCCAAACTCTGGCCAATATTCTTAAATCTGCTCGTTTCAAAGTGGTGGATTGTCTGACTCAGGGTAAAGCGCTAATGATGCAAGCTAGTGATGATTAGGAGTACTTATGATTACCGCAATACCTATGGATAGTGACACTGTTGCTTCTCATTTTAGTAAGGCCACCAGTTTTGTCTTTTTCAACGAAGAGGGCAAAGCGATCGGCAGCAAACAAAATCCAGCCCTGAGAGCTAACTGCCAGGGCAAAGCTAAGCTGCTGCAGATGCTGGCTGAATATCGTGTTGAGCGACTCGTGGTGCGCAATATCGGTGAGAAGATGTTGCAACGTTTGTTGTCGTTATCTTTCTCCGTATTTCATTTAAGCAGTGGGCGCGTTGATCTATCTGAAGTGGTTAAACGGAATAGCCCATTAACGCCACTAACTCATTTTTCCCAAGGGCGTCCTTCGATAAATGCCCATGGCAAAAATAAAGAGGGGCATCAGTGCTGCGGCCATAAGCACGATGAACAGGACGTAACAACAGAAGCCTGTTGTCAGGAAAACGCGGAGGCCGAGCAGTGCGGTTGTGGTAGCCACGGGCATCACCAAGGCAAAGGGAAGGGCAAAGGATGTGGTCATGGCCACAGTCATGAGCATCGTCAGGATCATAGCCACGGGCATGGTGATGGCAAAGGCTGCAAAGGAGGGCGGAACAAAGGGGCTGGCAAATGCTGCCATTCTTGATCCGTTGGCTACCTCAGATGTTACTGAGTCTGGCTATCGTCGGTGCCAGCATGGCGCTACTTTGGTGGCGTTTGGCGAGCATCAAGCAACGCCCGTTAGCTGGTGTTGAGCAAAGTGATATCGCGTCAGCTGGGCGTGGTGCTGTATCGAGTAACGCCCTCTGTGGCTGCCAGCAGCGCTGCAGTGATCATCTTTATCAGATAAGTGAGCCGACGGATGTCTGAGTTAGTGCCAGCGGTTGCGGCGGCCAACTATCAGTCGTTAGCCGCTTCTCACCAGCAGTGTATTGCTTGCGGTGATCCACAAATGAACCCGCTGACACTCGGTTTGCGGTTCTCTACCACGCCAGCATCGAGCGTTGTTGCAGATTGTCGGATCACTGCAGCGTGGCAAGGCTATTCGGGGATCATGCATGGTGGCGTGATCTCCACGCTGTTGGATGCTGCAATGACCCACTGTCTGTTTCATCACGGGGTAAAAGCACTGACGGCAGAGCTGAACGTGAAGTTTGTGCGGCCCGTGGCCGTCGGTTTACAACTGCGTGTTTCAGCGGCGCTGGTTAAACAGCGCAGAGCCGTGTTCTGGCTTAATGCTGAGCTGGCTGACTCATCTGCTATCTACGCAACCGCTGCTGCGAAATTTGTCACTGTAGCGGAAATTTAGACGAAAAAAAGCCGTTTACGCTTGAGGCGAAAACGGCTCTTATTGAAGGTGTCGTTAGTGATTAACTCGCGCGGCGACGAAGCACCAAGCCAACTAATGCTAAACCAAGCAGAGCAATCGGTGCTGGCGCAGGAACAGCGGCTGACGCTGGAGCGAAGCTTAAAGAAATGTCTTCAGTACTTACTAAGGCACTACCTGAGGTTACTGAGTTAGGAGCATCACTTAGCCCTGCCCGGAAAAATGTACCATTTAGCTCAGCGGACCTGAATAGTAATGTTGAGTCGGTTACTGCTGGTGCTGAGTTAACGACACCAAATGATACAAACTCAAAATCAGTAATTATGCCACCGGCGACGGTCCAGAAATTTGCTACTGGGCTGCCTACATATTCACCAACCCCAAAGCCTGCGGTATTACTAAAAACTTCAACACTGCTGGCAGCACTGGTACCTTCAGTCAGGCCACGAACGATACCCGTGACAGTGCCACCGCCGTTGAGTGCATTTTCAAACGTGAATGTATAATCAAGCAACGCGGCTTGGGCGGTGTTGGTTGCTGCAACTAGGGCGAAAACAGCGATAAAGCGAGTCAATAAACTGCGCATCATTACTTCCTTTTTTGATGTTAATGACAATATGTCGATAAAAGCTGGTTTTAATGCTGATTAAATAAGCAAAAACTGTTCCACATCAATCTAATCAATGGGTTGCGAAAGCACCGTTTTTGTTTTTGTAAATTTTTCAGACAACAATCTGGTTGTTTGTTGTTCAATTTGCGTGGTGGAGAGTGCTTTTAGTCTATTAATTGCATTTCTAATAGTAGCTATGACCAACTTAGATCTGATGCACTAAAATCCCTTGTTTGCGATTGACTGCGAAAACGTTGTGATATGAAGTGTCTGGCAGTACATTTGCACCCAATCGATAAGAACACCGTTGGCGTATTGATGATGCCTAGAATGCAATGGGAGTTAACGGTTTATGCAACTACGTGACTACCAACAGGCTGCCGTTGATGCGGTGTTGACGCACTTCCGCAAAACCGATGACGCGGCGGTCATTGTTCTGCCTACCGGCGCGGGGAAAAGTATCGTTATCGCCGAGTTGGCGAGGCTGGCACGGTTTCCTATTTTGGTGCTGGCCCATGTGAAAGAACTGGTGGAGCAGAATCACGCAAAGTTCCAGGCCTATGGCTTTGATGGCGGGATCTTTTCGGCGGGCCTTGGGCGCAAAGAAAGCCAACATGCTGTGACCTTCGCCAGTGTGCAGTCGCTGAGCCGTAATCTGCAGCAGTTCAGCGGTTACTATTCACTGTTAATCGTTGATGAGTGCCATCGCATCAGCGAAGAGAGCGAAAGCCAATATCAGCAGGTGATTAGTCATCTGCGTCAGCAAAATCCGCAGCTAAAAGTGCTGGGCCTAACCGCCACCCCCTATCGTTTAGACAAAGGCTGGATCTATCAGCAACACCACCACGGTTATGTGCGTACAGACCAATCTGTGCCGTTTAAGAAATGTGTCTATGAACTGCCATTGCGCCACTTGATCTCACGGGGTTACCTGACACCGCCAACCGTAATCGATGCGCCCGCAGCACGCTACCAGTTTGATGAGTTGCCCAAAGAGTACACGGAAGCCGAATTGGATCTGTTTCTGGCTCGTTGCCCGCGAGTTACCAAGGCGATCTGTGAGCAGTTGTTGGTGTTGGCTGAGCAGCGTCGAGGTGTGATGGTATTTGCCGCCAGTGTTAATCATGCGCTGGAAATTTCCCGTTATCTTCCTAATGCTGAAACAGCAGTGATTACTGGTGCCACACCGGGTAAACAGCGCGACCTGCTGATTGAACAGTTTAAACAGCAGCAGCTGAAATTTTTGATCAATGTTGCGGTACTGACGACCGGTTTTGATGCGCCCCATGTGGATTTGATTGCCATTTTGCGCCGTACCGCGTCGGTGAGTTTGTATCAGCAGATCGTTGGTCGTGGCCTACGCCTTTATGACGGCAAAGATGATTGTTTGGTGATTGACTATGCAGGTAATAATTATGACCTGCATCAGCCGGAAATCGGCATTCCGCGGCCAAACCCAAACAGTGAACTGGTGCAGGTGCTGTGCCCGGAGTGTGGTTATGGCAATCTGTTTTGGGGACTAAAGGATGCTGATGGTGATGTGATTGAGCATTATGGCCGTCGTTGTCAGGGCTTGGTGAATGATCCTGCCGATACAGAGCAACAGATCCAGTGTGGTTTTCGTTATCAATATAAAGAGTGCCCGCAGTGCAATGCACAAAATGATATTGCGGCGCGACAGTGCCATGATTGCGGCGCGCAGCTGATTGATGCGGATAATTTGCTACGGCAGGCATTGCAGTTGAAAGATCGCAAAGTGCTGCGTTGTGCGGGAATATCCGCTCAGGCGGATGGCGAGTTGCTGACACTGATTTATCACGATGAGGATGGCGTAGAATTAAAAGAGCGCTTTGATTTTGCTAGCGCTGGGCAGCGGAAAAAGTTCAATGAGCTGTTTTGTCGTAGGGTGACCGCTAAACCGCAGCCGTTGGCCGCGGCGGTAGAGGTGGTCGATCAAATTGCTGATCTGGTCGCCCCTGATTTTGTGATCGCCCGTCAGCAGAAAAAATTCTGGAAAATCGAGCACCGTATTTTTAATTATCAAGGGCCTTATCGCAAAGCTCATCAAGCTCACTGATAAGGGCCACAACTATTTGGGGGTGGCTGACTTAGATAGGCTGTTCAGGCTCATTGTTATCTGTATCAAGCATTAGCGATAGCGCCTCTTGTGATTCAATGTCATCACCACGAATTAGCCAAACTGAGCCTAGCGCTAAGACATAGAACAGAGCCATCAAACCTGCCAACGAGGCATGAATGCCGCTGACTTTATTGAGCGCTTCCGCTCGATCAATTTCGGCCACAATAGCCCAGCGAAAAGTGTCAAAGTCGATATAGTCATAGGCAGATAAAACCGGTATGCCGCGATAGTCTGGTATATGCATAACCCCGGCATTACCTGCCAAAGCATTCTCAATGGCCGGTGTTTCTACCTGTTTTTGGAGAACGGTAGAGGAGCTTTCAAAACGAGAGTCGCTGCGCATGAGATAGTCTTGACCAACTAAATAGGTTTCACCTGACTCGCCCATTCCCGCTTTAAAATGCATGATCTGGCGTAATTCATCTGTGGGTAGCTGAAATACCAGTACTCCCAAAACCTGATCGTTTTTGTTACTCATCGTACGTGCAATAAATATCGTAGGCGCATCGCCACTCGGTTGGTAGTGGGCAATGTCACTGATAATTACTTTGCCAGGTGTTGCCATCGCTCGCTGAAAAGTGGTGGACAGTAAGGTATCTCGCCATGAATCATCCAGCAACGCCGCACCAAAATCGGCCTCTTTTTCGACACTGTAAAGTGTATTTCCATTTGGGGTGATCAATAACGCATCGTAATAACCGCGTTCAGTCACAAAGCGGCGAGCCATAGGATGAAGCTCTACATGTATCTCGTTGTAACGGGAGTTTTTAATGCCGGTATCAACCAGCTCTCGGTATTGACCTTTCGGGTGCGGATTTTTTTCGACATACACTTCGCGCAACCTAGCGCCTGGGTCTCCCTGTGTCGCCGCATAATTATCCCACAGGGCGTTGAGTTCAGCTTGCTTACTGACCAATTTGGGGTTCAAACTCCAGAAGGTTAGCTCGGTACTGGCGGTTTCGAAATAGGTCAGCAGAGCCTGCTTGCGCAGGCTGTTGATCAGTTGCAGTCGTTGCGCTGATTCATCTAATTGGCGATTGGTGAGGAGGTGGGTAATAAAAATGCCACTGCTGATAAACAGCAGCGCCAGAATGAGAGCGGTGATTAGCCAAAGTCGTAGTGATAATTTCCGTACCATGTTGCTACTCCATCCCATTCGCGAAGGCTAAACGATCTCGAACCAGTGTGTTCACCGCCTGCCAGGTAAAGCTGAAATGTTCAAACTCCTCTTGGGTCACTTTGTCTTTCGAGAGATCAGTGACTACGGTGTTGAGGATTTTGACCAGTTCATCTTTAAGCTCATGGAGCTGAGCATTTTCTTGTGTTTGTTGCGCTTGTTCCGCGATATTCATCAGCTGCAGTGTGTATTCACTAACCCGTACTTTTCGTCGGCGCATGACCCGTGAGCGGAGCGCTAGTCCCAATGATGAAACAAAAGCGCCTACGTAAATAAACGACGCCAGCATGCGAGTGTTCTTTTGTAGAAATCCTGGTTTTTCGCGATCGTAATAGCCTTGAGCACCGGGATGTAGCGGGATAGGAATATCAGAGTCATCAGTAATAGGTCTAATAAACCCGGCTAATTTACTGTGCGCTGCTAACTCAGAATGATGTTCAAATAACAGCGCTGTGAGTTCATTGACCACCTCATAGTCGAGGTCTTTGTGAGCCAGTAAAACTCGATCCAACACGGCTGTTGGTAGATCTCGTTCCGGTACGGGAGGCGATCCCCGATACGCGCCGGCAGGCACAACGCCAGCGCTTAAAGAGGAGTGTCGTAGAGACAGCGCTTCAGCATGCTCGATTGGTACAATATGCATTTGCTGATTTCTCACCAGCGCACGGATGGCTCGGTTGCCTGGCGCTCGCACTCGATAAGCGGCGTCAACTTGTCCCATTACCATGGCGAAATTAGCGGCTTCTTCTGACATAGGCAAAGCCGTTAAATCATCTTGCGTGAGGCCATAATGGTCGGCCACAAACCAGAACGAATCGTGTTGGCCGCTGATTAGTGGTGCCGTCACCACAAACTTGCCCTGTAATTCGTTGAAGCTATTTATGTTGGAAGCATCGTTAACGATGAGCTGATAGGCATCAACAAATAAAGAGGCCACTGCGGTACTCTTTTCATTGACCTGTGCATCCGCTTGCGTGGTTGCGAAGTCAACGTGACCGGCTTGCAATAAGCGGATGTTGTCTGACGAACCGCCAGTCTCAAAAACATCTATTTGGGAGAGCTCATTCTGCTGGTTATAGACTTTAGCAATGGCAGAGGCCAGCTCAAACGATTCGCTGTGGCGTGGTCCTGCAGCGATTGTCAGCCGTGTTTCTTGCGTTGATATGAACCAGAGCACTGTGGCGCTTATTAGTGCCAGCCAAATTAGGCCCAAAATAAACAGACGTGTGCGAATGGCTCTATCTCCTAGGTAGTGCGGTTAATATTGGCGACTATTTAGCCGTGGTTATTGGTGCTTATTTCAGCATGATAGCACGATACAAAGTGACTGCTTTGGCTTGTTAAACATCGCTTATCAATGGCTGCTGGATTACTCGTAACGGTTAATATATGTCGCGTAGAGGATGATCTATTGAGACATAGCGCTTAAAACAATTATGAAACTTATAGCAGCCGTGAATAAACCTTGTCCTCCTGTTTAGACGTTGGTGTAGACTGCGGAAAACTACTCATTATTGACATGCTTTCATGGCTATTTCAGCTATTGTCCGGGACAAAATACTGCAAATAACGGGAGCCGAACGACTGGCAGAGGTTACCCCTATTCAAAGTTTATGGGGCGGATTAGGGGAGCTATTTAGGGTCTCATTGGTGCATGTTGACAGCATGAGCGACAATACCAATATTCCCCAGTTTAGCTCCGTTGTTGTTAAGCATATCCTCTTTCGTGCGCCGGTAGACCATCCCCGAGGTTGGAATAGCGACCTCTCGTTTCAACGCAAAATGCGCTCCTACGATGTGGAGCAGCATTGGTACCAGACTTATGCTGATTCATGTTTGCCAGCATGCAGAGTACCCCGCTGTTTATTCGTCGAACGCCGTGCAGACGAAATGCTATTGGTGTTGGAAGATCTCGCCATCGACTTCCCTGAATTGGTTGAAGCGCCTAATGTCCTGCAGATAGAGGCCTGCATCTATTGGCTGGCCAATTTTCATGCTCGTTTTCTTGACCAAGCTGCAGATGGCTTGTGGCCGGTCGGCGGTTATTGGCATTTAGATACACGGCCTGATGAGTTAGCGGCGATGACTGACCTACGCCTCCAGCAAGCCGCGCCAGCGCTTGATAGAGCGATAAAACAGTGTCGCTATCAGACACTGATCCATGGTGATGCCAAACTGGCGAATTTCTGCTTCTCGGCGGATGGTAAACGAGCTGCCGCAGTTGATTTTCAATATGTCGGTCAAGGCCCTGGTATCAAGGATCTGATGCTATTCATTAGTAGTGCGGTGCCGCCAGCGTTATGTGAAGAATGGCAAGAACCGTTGTTGGATACCTATTTCCGTTTTTTATTCGAAGCGTTGCAGCGACAGGGCAAGACAGCCGTTGTTGATTGGCCAGCGCTGGAGCAGGAGTGGCGCTTTATGTTTGCGATCACCTGGGCTGATTTTCAGCGCTTTGTTCAGGGCTGGTGCCCAGACCATTGGAAGATAAATGACTACAGCCGAAGCATCACCGAGCAAGCATTGCTAGCGTTAGATCAAGTCGCAGCAGAGCCGACTGGTGTGAATCCCATCGTGGCGTCGGATAATAAGGTCGATCATGACTGAGCAAGCTAACGCTGAATTGTCGATACAGGAGCTAAAACTATTGCTGGTTTATGCCAGTAAAGCCGCCACCGCTGCCGCCCGCTATATTCAGAGTTTTGACCGTTCAGCGCTGCAAGTACAGGACAAGGTTGGCGGTGACAGCTTGGCTTCACAAGTGGTGACGCAGGTGGATATTGCGTGTGAACAGCTGATTAAACAGCACTTACAGCCGAGCTGCGAGCAATGGCAGATTGCTTTGCTTGGCGAAGAAAGTGCCGATGAGTATGGTCACGCTCAGCACCCCAGATTAACCAAGGATTACTTCTGGTGTATTGATCCGCTGGATGGCACTTTGCCTTTTATTGAAGGTGGCGCTGGTTATGCCGTTTCTATTGCTTTGGTATCTAAGCTAGGCCAGCCGTTACTGGGTGTGGTGGCGCATCCGTCCAGTAATAGTTTATATCAAGGGGTTGTGTGCGGCAGTGAGCATCTGCTCTATAAGAATGGCTTGCCTTGGCAACCCAAGGGCATTGGTGGCAGCCAGGTTCACAACCTGTTTCCGGCGACTGAGCAAGATCATAGCCAACCCATATTGAGCTGTTTTTTTGACCGTAGCTTTGTTCAGCAAGCTAATTTCAAAATACTAATGTCTCGGTTTGAGCAACAGGTTCAGTCATTAGGATACTCGGCGATAAACATAGCCGATGATGCCGGTGCTGTGATGAACGCGATACAGGTGCTGGAACATCCGTCCGCTTGCTATTTTAAACTACCGAAGACCTATCCCGGCGGCGGTAGTTTGTGGGATTTTGCCGCCACCGCCGCTATTACAAGCGCCGCAGATGGCTGGGTTAGTGATATTCATGGTGCGCCGCTGGATCTTAATCGACGAGATTCTAACTTTATGAATCATCGTGGTGTGCTGTATGCGACTGATAGCCGCATTGCCGAGATGATCATGGCGTTAGCAAATAGACTGTAGTCGAACAGATTATTCCGGTATTAGATCTGTGTAAAACATGCGCTAGTTTGAGTGAGATTAGTCACTACTGGAATACTTATTGTTTTGTAAAAAATACAATGCCATTACGAATAGGAGCAATATCAGGCTAGTACCGACGCTATTTTTATCGCACTATGGGCGTTGACGAAGTTAAGGGGTTTCTGTTGTGCTAACAGACTTCTTATGTGGTGGTATTATAGATTTGAAGGTTACTCATGGATAGAGAGCAAGTGCTTGCATTGGCCCCCGATACCGCGTCAGTGAAGGCTGCAGCCAAGCTTGAAAGCCTGTCTAAGTGGCAATTATTAGCTCAAAATGAACGGGCAATCTGGGGAGAGTGCAAAGGGAGCGGTAAAAAGCCCTATTTAACTCGTATTGACCGCGACGGTCACGCATTCAAATGTTCCTGTCCCAGTCGTAAATTCCCCTGTAAGCATGGCTTGGCATTGTTTTTACTGTTTGTTGATAACAGCAGTGCATTTACCGATGGTGGCCTTTCTCCTGACTGGGTGCAGGAGTGGCTTGATGGTCGCGATAAGCGTGCAGATAAAGCTGAAGCCAAAGCCAGTCAACAAGCGAAAGCAGACCCTGAAGCCCAAAAAAAGCGCCAGCTTAAGCGTGATGATAAGATCCTCGCTGGGGTGACTGAGTTGTCTCTCTGGTTACAGGATCTCATTAGAACAGGGATCGCCGAACTACCTAACAAACCTTACCGCTATTGGGATCAACTGGCTGCCCGAATGGTTGATGCACAAGCGCCGGGATTAGCGACCTGGCTGAATCGAATTAGTCATATTGTTGCCGGCGGTGATGCCATGGCTGAGACCACCGCTGAGCTGGCCAAACTTCACCTGTTTTTACAGGCCTGCCAAAAGCAGGAATCACTCTCAGCATTAAGTGCTGACATTAAAAGCCTACTTGGTATCTCTCTGCCGGAAGCGGAAGTGCGCCACCAGCCTGCGGTTGAAGATGAATGGTTAGTTATCGCCAAGCGTCAATCAGAAGAGAACGGTTTGATCCAGCAGAGTTGCTGGTTATATGGGCTACAAAGGGGGGAGTTTGCCAAGTCGATACAATATGCCCACGACACACAACGGGCAAAATTGGCTAATGACTGGTTTGTCGGCAATGTACTCAATGGTGCTATCCATTATTACCCCTCTGCCACGCCGTTACGGTGTTGTGTGGGGACATACCAAACAAGCCAATGTGCTGAAGATTTTAAACCGTCGGGCGATAAAGGATTATCCCGTTATACCGAGCTGATGTCATTAAACCCTTGGCTAGGGTTGCGCCCCGTTGTGCTATGCAATGTCATTCCTGTTTACCAACAGGAAAGACTGTACTTTGTGATGGATGACGATCCAGGCAGAGCACTCAGTGCCAGCGCCAAAAATATCGATATTGCACGCTTGTTAGTGCTGAGTGGTGGACATAGCGTTACTTTGTTTGCTGACTGGGATGGCCAGCAGCTATATCCGTTGAGTATTTATGCCCAAGGCAATGTGATTGCGCTTGATATAACGCGCGATAGTTAAGGAGCAATAACCATGAATGGATGGAGCCAACTGGTTAGGCAAACCATTTTAGGTGCCTCTCGTCAGGTTGATATCTCACTGCCAGAGTCTTTGAGTGCGGCGCAACAGCAATGGGCGAATGCCGAGCCAGATACACAGCTGTTAAATAACTTAGCCTTGGTGCATTGGTACAACTTGACCGGACGCCCAGCCACGAATGCCATAGGGCTTGAATTAGGTGATAAAGCGGAACAAGAAACGCTCACCTATTGTTCTACCGGTTGTAATCGTGTGATTGAACGTCTGATCAGAGAACAGCGACTTAGGTTGCTTGAAGAACTACTTTCGCTACTGGCTGAAAAACAGCAACTTATCCAGCGACAAACGATACCTGCAGTGTTTGAACTGGCGGAAGAGCATCCCGAATTAACCCCTTTTATCAGCCATGTGTGCGGCCAGCGTGGGCTTTGGCTGGCCAAGCAGATGCCGCAATGGCAAGCACTATTTAACACGGTGATTGAGCCGCATAAGTGGACTGAATCCCGTGGTCAATTACGTGCTTTTCAGATGTTGCATCGGTTAGATGGCGATTTTGATGCCGGATGGCAAGAGTTTCTCGGGATCTGGTCTAATGAATCGGCAAAAGAACGATTGCGTTTACTCGAAACGATAACCGGCCATATCCGTCCTGAACTCAGTGAATGGCTCGTTGGTTGCGAAAAAGATCGTAGCCGTGGGGTGCGCTTCTTAGCGACCGGTTATCGTGCCGTACTCGGTGAGCCTGCTATAACCCAACAATTAGCCGCATTTGTTGACCAGCACATCACTTACAAACGGGCTTTGTTGAACAAAGGCCAGATCGATATCGAACTGCCGCAGCAATTTGAACCTTGCTGGAAAAAAATGGGAATACCTGAAGCGCTGGAGTATTTGCCCGATGGCGACAGGGTTGGTGATAAATCTGGTTGGGTTTATAGCTTGCTGAGCTTGGTTAATCCGTTGCAATTGGTGGAACAGCTTGAGCTGGATATCAGCAAGTTGCTAGCTGTTGTTAGCAAAAGTCATGAGAAAAAATTACTGCTGCAGGCGTTAGAGCAAGCGGCACTATTGCATCTTTGTTTACCCTATTTTTCGTTGCGCCTGAAATCGCTGGCCCATACAGATGAAGTGATGGTGTGGCTTTCTCCCTGGTTGATGAAATTGGACTTTGTCAGCCATAGAGACCCTGTTATCCAGGCATTAAAAGTGGCGGCAGGTAAGAAAGATCAAACCGGCTATATACGGATTAATTGGTTGGCGCGATTGCCGTCACTGGATACTGAATTTGCCGACGTTGTCATCCAATACCTTGCGAAGGCACTGCCGGTCATGGGTTGGCTTCCTCCGGATGATGAGGCTGCGCTGGCTGAGCTTGCGCAGAAACTGGCGCTGGCAGATTACGATCGTATTTCTGCTCAAATCACTCAAATAAATAATCAAAGCGACCATTCGTACTTCGATGCCTTGCTGCAAAATTACGCGCTTAGAAAAGAGTTTCATGAAGGATTAGATAATGACTGAACAAGTATTACGGCAGCATGCCGAACAACAATTTGCCGCTGAATTTAGTGCACTGAAAGAGGTGGATAATAAGCCTCGCCCAGAGAATTGGGAGTTGTCACCTTGGGCAGTTCGTACTTACCTGATGGGAGGGGTATTACCTAATAAATTTGAGATCACACCGAAATATATTGGTGATCCTCGGTTGATGGAAGTGGCTATTTCAACGCTGACCACAGACCGTGCGCTGTTGCTTTACGGGGTTCCGGGGACCGCTAAATCTTATGTCTCAGAGCATATTACTGCTGCCATCAGTGGCGATTCTACTCGAGTGATCCAAGGGACGGCTGGCACCAGTGAAGAAGCGATCCGCTACGGTTGGAACTATGCACAACTGCTGGCCAAAGGGCCGAGTCGTGAAGCGCTGGTTGAAAGCCCGATGATTGATGCCATGCAGCGGGGAAAAATAGCCCGTATCGAAGAGCTGACCCGTATTCCTTCTGATGTGCAAGATACTTTAATTACGATTTTATCTGAGAAGCACTTGCCTGTACCTGAGCTCAACTCTGAAATTGCTGCGGTGAAAGGTTTCAACGTGATCGCAACCGCGAACAACCGTGACAAAGGGGTCAATGAGCTTTCCAGTGCATTACAACGCCGCTTTAATACGGTGATTTTGCCAACCCCCGCCACCATCGACAAAGAGATCGAGATTGTTGGAAAGCGGGTTAATGATTTGGGGAGTGCCCTTGATCTGCCGAAAGAAATGCATGCCGCAAAAGAGATTGAGCGTGTGGTGACTATTTTCCGCGAATTACGTAGTGGTATGACGATAGATCAGAAATCTCGGCTTAAGATCCCCAGTGGCACCCTGAGTACCGCAGAAGCGATTTCAGTAATGAATGCTGGGATCAGCCTCTCTTATCACTTTGGTGAGGGCACGTTGGATGCCGCGGATATAGCTTCCGGTCTGACGGGCGCCGTGATTAAAGATCCGGTACAAGACCCCGTTGTTTGGAAAGAGTACCTAGAGACCGTTATTAAGGAGCGTGCAGGCTGGGGCGATTTATATCAAGCTTGCCGAGCGTTGGTGTAACGGATAAAGGTAGGTAATCAGTGGCTTCATCGAATCAACGCCTACGCTATTTTGGCATTCGGCATCATGGCCCTGGCTCTGCGGCTAGCTTAATTCGTGCATTGCAGGAGTTTGCGCCCGATAAAATCTTGCTGGAAGGGCCGCCTGAAGCGGAATCTCTACTTGAGCATATTGGCAAAGCAGCATTAAAGCCGCCGGTTGCACAGTTGATCTATGCGCCGGACGATCATCGTTTAAGCGTGTTTTATCCCTTTGCTGAGTTCTCCCCTGAATGGCAAACACTGCAGTATGCGCAGCAACATCAGGTTGATCTGAGCTTCTTCGATCTGCCGCAGAAGCATAGCCTTGCCCTAAAAAAGCAAGCGGAAGCGCTCTCGTTAGAAACCGCTGACGTTGAAAAAAACACTAAGGTTGAGCCTGAAAGTGACGTCACAGAACAGGAGGGTGATAGCCCATCTGAGGCGGATTTAGAAAACCAAGATAATGCAGCAACTGAATTATTTGACTCTCTTGAATTCCCATGCGATCCGCTGGATCTATTAGCGCAAGCGGCGGGGCATGAAGACGGTGAAAGCTGGTGGGAACAGGTTGTCGAGTTAACGCCACAAGAGAGTGATCTGTTTGATGCGATAACGCTAGCGATGACCGAAGTACGTGACGTTATTGAAGCCGAACAGCCGATTAGCCAGCGCGAACAGATGCGTGAAGCATGGATGCGAAAAATGATCCGTGAGGCACAAAAACAGGATCATCAAAGGATCGCGGTGATCTGTGGGGCATGGCATGTACCGGCCCTCAAACGTAAAGTCACCGTCAAAGATGACAACGCTGTGCTGAAGGGATTACCCAAAATAGCGCTGAAAGCGACCTGGATCCCCTGGACACACGGTCGTATAAGCTATCGCAGCGGCTACGGGGCCGGTGTTCATTCACCGGGATGGTACCAGTACCTTTGGCAACAGTGGCAACAAGAGGGAGCCAATATTGCCATTGGCTGGTTGACTCAAGCCGCCCATCTATTACGAAATGATGGCATTGATGTGCCGCCGGCCAGTGTGATTGAAGCGGTGCGCTTGGCCAACTCATTGGCTACGTTACGACAAAAATCAGCCCCTTCTTTACTTGAGTTAAATGAAGCAATTCAAACCATTTATGGCCACGGTGAAGATACCCTGTTGCACTATGTGCAGGAAAAAATGGTTATCGGTGAAGCCCTTGGCACGGTGCCTGATTCATTACCTGTAACACCGCTTCAGGAAGACTTTACGAAACGTTGTAAAACATTACGAGTGAAACCGCAGGCGGTTGAAAGTGAATTAGTTCTCGATCTGCGTAAGCCATCGGGCATCGGGCGCTCAGAGCTATTTCACCAGCTGAACTTACTGGGTATTACTTGGGCTAAAGAGTATCAAAGCGGAGGTAAGGGCACCTTCAAAGAGGTATGGCAGCTTCGGTGGGAGCCTGATTTTGAGTTAGAACTGATTGAAAAAAGTGTTTGGGGGAACTCTGTTGCCAGTGCGGCAGGCGCATTCACATTAGCTAAAATGGCTGATGAGTCTCTTGCCCAGCTAGTGCGGGGCATTCATCACTTATTGCAATCCAACCTGCCTGAGGCGATTGCTAACGCCGTTGTGTTACTAAACGATAAAGCTGCCATTACCCACCATGTCACTGAACTGATGCAGTCTTTACCCGAGTTGGCTCGCGTCTGTCGCTACGGTGATGTGAGAAATACTGATGTCAGCGCTATTGAGCAAGTGGTGGCTAGCTTAGTTGAGCGAATTTCTATTGGCTTACAGAATGAGTGCCGGGCATTGGATGAAGACAGTGCAAGGACAATGACTTTGCTCGTGACCCAAGTTGATGAGGCGATTCAGTTACTGGCTAACCCGCATTATCAACAGGTTTGGCAGCAAGCCCTGTTAAAATTTGCTGAGACTGAAGAGCTTTCAGGGATCCTTATTGGACGCAGTGTGCGCTTGTTAATGGCACAGCAAGTGCTGGATGCCGAAGCCGCTCCATTGGCTTTATCTCAAGCATTGTCGCAGGCTGAAGCACCAGAACAGGCCGCGTTATGGATTGAAGGACTGCTTGAGGATGGGGGGCTAATGTTGCAACACGATGAGCAACTATGGCACATCTTGAATAGTTATATCCTTGGCCTGAATGAAGAAAGGTTTATTGAGATATCTCCTTTACTCAGACGAACATTTTCCAGCTTCTCGGCATCAGAATGCAGTGCGTTACTTGGCCGAGCTAGTAGTTCGGCGGTCATGCAGCCTGTGCTGGACAATGAAACCGACTTTGATCATTTGCAAGCGGCTCAAATTGTGCCACTGATATGTAAGATTTTGGAATAGCCATGAGCACTGAATCTGAACAAAAGAGACGTTGGCGCCTATTGTTAGGTGGCAAAAATAAAGATGAATTATCATCGCAAGATATGATGCTGGACGGTATTTTAGCGGCTTTATATGGTGACAAGCATAACCAAGAAGGCGCTCGAACTGGCTATTTAGGGCGCTCGGCACCTAAGGTATCTAAATGGCTGGGCGACATCCGTCAGCGTTTTCCTGCGTCAGTTGTTAAGGTGATGCAAAAAGATGCCTTCGAGCGTTTGGATCTGCACACTATGCTGCTACAACCAGAGATGCTTGAACAGATTGAACCCGATGTTCATATGGTGGCCAATCTGATCAGTTTACAGCACCTGGTACCAACGGAGTCTAAAGAGACTGCTCGTATGGTCGTACAGAAGTTAGTGGATGAGCTAATGCGCCGCCTTAAAGCACAGACCGAAAGTGCGCTTAGAGGCAGCTTAAATAAAGCCGTGCGTAAAAACCGTCCACTGGCTAACGACATCGATTGGGGCCGTACGATCCTGGCGAACCTGAAACACTACCAACCAGAGTTAAACACCGTTATTCCTGAGCGCTTGATTGGCTATGGTCGTAAAAAACCAAGTAATCTTAAACAGGTGATGTTGTGTGTCGATCAAAGTGGCTCGATGGCTGAGAGTGTTATCTACGCCAGTATTTTTGCCGCTGTGATGGCCTCTATTCCAGCTTTACAGACCCAGCTTGTTGTATTTGACACTGAAGTGGTTGATCTGACTGAGCAATTAGCTGATCCGGTTGATGTGTTGTTTGGTATTCAACTCGGAGGTGGTACAGACATTAACAAGGCTGTAGGTTACTGCCAGCAAAGGATCACCCAACCTCGCGATACGACCATGGTGCTAATTACCGATTTATATGAAGGAGGAAATCAGCAGAGTTTATTGCGTCGTATTCGTGAATTGAAAGACAGTGGTGTGAACGTTGTGACTTTACTTGCGCTGAATGATGACGGCGCGCCCTTTTATGATAACAGGCTTGCCGCGCAATTTGCCGCGTTATCTGTGCCAACTTTCGCTTGTACCCCGGACCAGTTTCCAGAGTTAATGGCTATCGCCTTAAACGAAGGGGACGTTGAACAATGGGCCGCCAAACATGAAGTGGTATTAGAACAAGCATAGGCACATTGCGCTTTGAATTAATTATTATAAACGGAAACTAGGCGGCGGTTGTTTGTGAGAGCTTGCCGCCACCGCTATTAAAAGCGCCGCCGGTGGTTGGATCAGTGATATTCATGATGCGCCGCTTGATCTTAATCGTTGTGATTTTACTTGCATGAATCATTGCGGGGCGACCCAGATCACCTGAGCCGTCCAGTGTTGCATTGTGAACCACTGCTTAGATGTTCAGCTAAGCGTCAGATGCTGCCATTTTTAGCCCAGAATACAGAACGTTGCTGTCAGTGCTGGCATACGTTTCTGCTACGTCATTGCCATAGAGATCCATCTGCTGTTGCTCGCCTGGATTTCCAAAGAACGCATCTTTTCCGATAGCTTCAATCGATTCCGGCAGCTCGACAGATTCGATGTTGTTTTCTTTAAATGCCTTATCGCCTAGCGTTGTTACGCCGACAGGTATTGATAGGTTTGAAAGTTTATTTTTATAAAATGCTTCTGCGGCAATAACCTTTAACGCTTTGGAGAATCTCACTGAGGAGATTTGGTTGTCGTAGAATGCTGCATTGTAGATATGTGAAACGCTGTCAGGTATATCAACACTTGTTAATTTGTTGTATGCAAAAATAGCATGGGGAATTGATGTGAGATCATCGGGTAAACCGATGTGTTCTATTTCATTGTACGCAAAGCTGTAAGCGCCTATTGCTGTCATTTTTTCTGGGAGTTGTACACGTTTTATTTTGTTCCTGTAGAACGCACTGTTGCCAATAGTTTTTAGCCCTGCCGTTAAACTGATCTCTTCTATTTGGTTAAATGCGAAGGCCTTGTCTTCGATCTGTTCCACACTGGCGGGAATGGAGAGACACTTTAGTTTGTTGTCTGAAAAAGCATCTCTTTCGATAAGTCGAATATTTTCAGAGAGGTTAATGCTCTCTAATTTATTGTAATTGAAAGATTCAACGCGGATTTTCGCGATGGTATTGGGGAGGTCCAAGTGGGTTAACGCATTATTCGAGAATGCACCAATAGCGACTTCGGTTAGTGTTTCAGGGAGGGATACATGCGCTATCTGGTTTCTGGCAAAGGCATAATACCCTAGCTTTACGATGGACGTTGGTAAGGTTAGCTTGGTTAATCCTTTGCCATAAAAGGCGCCATTAGCGACTGAAGTGACAGGCTTATTGTTGATGGTTTTTGGTATGGACAGCTCGGTAACAGATCTTTGGTCGATCTTGTTATCAAAACCGATCACTTGGATCTCATTCCCAATCTCTTTATACAATAATTGGTTTTTGTCACTGAGTGACAGGGGGTCATTTATCCCGCCATAAACGGCATCATCATCGGTCTCTGTGTATGCTGATACCATGCCATTTCCATATAAAGTTAGGCCTTCCTCATTTTTTATAAATGAATCAATCCCTACGACGGCGACGCTGTCTGGTATGGTCACGGATACCAGTTTGTTGTCCATAAAGGCTTCCATGCCGATGACTTCTACGCCATGTGGTATGCAGACCTCTGTAATTTCGTTTTCCTGGAAAGCGCCATTCTCGATCATTAACACGTTTGCGGGGATATCTATCTTCTTGATCGAGTTTTCTGCGAAGGCCCAATGGCCGATATGTATCATCGAGGAGGGTAACGTCACTTCTCGCAGCCGACAGCGATAAAAGGCACTTCTTGTTATGCATATAACCGGCTTGTTTTCTATGCTTTCAGGGATAACCAAATGCTTGTGACGATATAATTCGACACCTTCTTTGAAACCGGTAATTTCTATCCCATCTTCGATATATGTATAGGCTAGGTAGTCGTGATGATTACTTTGCTCTTCTACTACGCTCATCTTTGTCCTTGTTTGATCGCTCGGTGAGATCTGTTGTGGGATGACTAAGCCACTTCATGAGGAAACTTTCTGTTCTATAAAGGGAGTGCGCTTGCGGCAAGTGCTAAGGTCACACTGGCACCGTTGGCACTGGCTAGCATAGTGCGTAGTGCTTGCGCGGAGATCAGGTGCTTGCGGATCTGCTCGCCTTCTTTCACCAGTCCGCCAATTTTATTGACATCTACTTGGCTGAGGTCTGCTTCGACAAGGAAAATGGTGGTTGTTTCGGTACTGATGCCGGGGCTTAGGTAAAAACGGCCGAGTTTGGTTAAGGCCGATCCGTCTAACGCGAGTTCAACTTCTTCTATCGTTTCTCTGAGTGCTGCTTGTTCCGCGGTTTCACCTTCATCAATCATGCCTGCCACCATTTCGATCAGGCTTGGTCCTTGGTCTATTGCGCCAGGGCGAAACTGAGAGACCACTAACACTGAGTCGGTGCTGCGATCATAAGGCAGCACTGCTACTGATTGACCGCGCTGAACACATTCAACGGTTTTTGTTTGGCCGTTTTGTGATACTTGCCATTGCTCTACTTTGGCATAGCCGTTGTACATTTTCTTTTTCGAGATGATTTCGATATCCATATGTTTTCCTGTTTAGTCCTTTTTATGACCCTGCATCACGCGCTCGAAGGTCGTAATGCCTGTTTGTTGAATATGATAAAGCACGGTGGGTGAACCCCGCCCCTGGATCCGTTTTCCAGTATCTACTAGCAAATTGGTTGCCAATAACCTGTCTCTAAAGGCCTTCTTATGCAGCTTGTTTTGTAATAACTCTTCATAAATCCGCTGTAATTCGGGCAGTGAGCAGGTTGGCTCAGCGAGATACAGTGGTTGACTGGTATACAGTGCTTTACTGGAAAGGCGCTCGACGGCGAGTGTAACTAATTGGTTATGATCAAAAGGGAGCGCGTGATCATTATTTTGTTGATTTTTGTTCCCTTTGTTCTGTTCCTGCGCAGTACTGTTTGCATAGTGTCGCGCTGGTACCCAGCATTGTTCATCAGATACCAAGGCCGAACGGGAGAAGGGCACCAGTGCTAAGTGCAGCACTGTCATCGACCAACCTCTGGGGTCGCGTTTGGCATTACCGACAGTGCAAACCTGCTCGATATGCGCGGGTTCAACGCCGACCTTGTTGATGATCAGGCGGCTAACTGTATCTTGCAGTTGCTCGTCTGTGTTTTCAAAAACATATCCGCCAGGTAAGGCAAAGCAGTTTGGAAAGGTATCGCTGTCTGCCTTACGTCGCCAGAGCAGTAGTTCAAGTTGTCCTGTGCCAACGTCAGGGTTGATCCGAAACAGCGCGACATCAACGGTTGCAAACATCGTACTACCCTCCTTGGTAAAGCTGATGCTGGTGGATCACATCGCGTACGGCAGGAGTGACCCACTGGCTAATGTCCTCATCATTGGCGATTCGGGCTCTGACCAATGTGCTTCTGATTGGCGCGCGTTCGTTCACAACAACCAACGGCCAATTCGCTAAAAGCTCGTCGGAACGGTGGAAGCTAGAGAAATTTTTGGCATTGTCAGGGCCTACAGCCAGAGCGAAAGATGCCGCAGGGTAGGCACGTTGCAGGTGCTCCATTAGCGTCATACTGTAGATCGGTTTATCTGCTTGCTGTAACTGATCTTCAATGGCCATGAGTTGAACTGCGGGATTGTTCAAGTCACCTATAAATGCAGCCACCATCTCGCAGCGTATCTCATAGCTGGCCATCTCTTTGCCCCATGCATGCTTAAAGCTAGGTACAAGCCATACTTCGAAACCTTGTTCCGTTAGTTGGGAAATAGCATCTTGATGTCCGCGAGTAGGGGGGTTAAATGCGGATCCGAATACCGCAATTTTTTGTGTCGTCCTATCTGACATGTTGATCACAACCTGTTGCTGCTGTTGAAGAGACACAGAAAAGCGGATTAGCTAGCTTGTGTGTCATGGCTCAGAGTTATTGAGGCTCATCATAGTTGACAGAAAGGTATTTTTGCAATACCTTTCTGCTTAAAGGTGTTTTAGAGATACCAATAAGCGTGGCGATAAGGCTATGTATGGAGAACGGAATTATGAATAAACGGAACTTGATTGCATCGATTGATGTTGATCCGCAAAAGACATTCACGCCCTTGTGCCCCAATGAACTACCTGTGCCTGGGGGCGATGAAATTGGTCCTGCACTTAATGCGATGGCGAGTTTTGCCGATCTTCGTGTCGTGACAAAGGACGCTCATAGCCCCAGCGCGCCTTGGGTGGTGAAAAGCCACGACGAAATGCTCCAGCCACTGGCTATGCCAAACGCGGATTTGACATGGGTGGCTCATGCGGTACCCGGTACAGTTGGCTTTGAACTGTTAGATGAATTGCCAGCGTTAGAAGCGTATGACTTTCATGTCTATAAGGGCATGGAGCCTGAGATGCACCCCTACGGAGCTTGCTACCACGATTTGAATGATCGACTGTCGACGGGACTGATCGAGTGGTTGCGCTGCAAGCAGGTTACCACAACGCTAGTGGCCGGTTTAGCACTCGACTACTGTGTTAAAACGACGGCTATTCAGCTCAACAATGCAGGCTTTAATGTCATCGTGGTGATTGAAGCCTGTAGAGGTATTGCAGATGAAAGCATCCATGCGGCACGACTTGAGCTTGAACAAGCAGGTGTGAAAATCTGTGAAAACGTGGTTGAGTTGCCCTGCTTCCTGGGTGATGCTGTCGCCCCTGCCAATGGTTAAAGGAGAAACCAATATGTTTGGCCGTACCAGTGTTCAGAGTATGTTAGACACCGATTTTTATAAGTTGACGATGGGGCAAGCTTATTTGCACCAAATCCCCGGTGCTGAAGCAGAATGGGAATTCAAATGTCGCACCGATGAAGATTTAACCCCTTATGTCAGCCTGCTGCGGGCGGAATTAGAAGGATTATCTGAGCTCTATCTGACGGATGATCAGTACAACTACCTTGCTAGCAACTTTTCTTTCTTGTCACCAGACTATCTGCGTTGGTTGCAGCTGTTCCGTTATGATCCCTCTTTACTCTCTTTGAACGCCGTTAATGGCCAGTTACAAGTGACCGCCAGAGGCCCGCAATTGCATGTGTCGCCTTTTGAAATTCCTTTAATGGCGTGCCTTTCCGAGATCCGTAATCGGCAACGGTATCCTGAGGTCGACGGTGATCTGATTAGAAAGTCGACCTATACCAAGATAAAGCAGCTGGAAGCCCTTGGGGATAAGTGTGATTTATCCGATTTCCGATTTGCCGATTTCGGTACTCGTCGTCGTTTTTCTTTTTCGGCACAAAAACAGGTAGTGGATATGCTAACGCAACAGCTACCTCAGAATTTTGTGGGTACGTCTAACCCGTTGCTTGCAAGGGAGTTTGGCGTTAGCTGTATTGGTACGATGGCTCACGAATGGTTTCAAACCCACCAGCAGCTAAATTATCGTTTAGTCGACTCTCAACGTGCGGCATTGGATAATTGGGTGACGGAGTATCGCGGAGATTTGGGTGTTGCTTTGACGGATATTATTGGCGTCGATTCCTTCTGCAACGACTTGGACCTATATTTCGCTAAGTTATACGATGGCTATCGTCATGATTCCGGTGATCCCATTCTTTGGGGTGACAAGATCATCGCCCGTTTAGAAGCTTTGAAAGTCGACCCAAGCCAGAAGACGCTGGTATTTAGCGATGGGCTTAATTTTGAAAAGGCAGTGGCGATATATAGTCATTTTCAAGGCAGGGTTAAAACCAGTTTTGGTATTGGGACCTGGCTGATGGGCGATTTTGGCGTGAACAAGCCGATGAACATGGTGATGAAGATGGTGCGTCTAAATGGTCATCCAGTGGCTAAGATCTCTGATAGCCCTGGGAAAACAATGTGTCGAGACCGCAGTTTTCTGGAATATTTAATGAATACGTTTGCGGTTGATATGGATGTGCGGACCAAAGTTCTGGCCAATATCTAAGAGAGAACAAATGAAAACAACACTGAGAATAGGTACCGCCAGTTTAAATACCGTTGCTTTGGACTTACAGCACAATGCCAGCCTTATTGAACAGGCCATGGCCGATGCTGCGCGACAAAATATTGAACTGCTGTTGATGCCTGAGTTGTGCCTGAGCGGCTACGGCTGTGAAGATATGTTTTTCTGTAGTGATTGGTTGGCGGATGTAGAGAAAGCACTGATTACTATTTGCGAGCAAGTGCCCGCAGGCTTGCTAGCTACGGTAGGGTTACCTTTGCGTTACCCGGGTGGCCAGGTGTTTAACGCTGTCGCGCTGATTGCTACCGGGCGCATTCTTGGCATCGTATGTAAGCAAACATTGGCCCGCTCCGGCATTCATTATGAGTCGCGCTGGTTTGCGCCTTGGCCGGTGGGGCAGTCCACAGAAATTATGATCGGTGGGCAGCAGGTACCGATTGGTGATCAGGCATTTAGTATTGATGGCGTGCGGATAGGCTTTGAGATCTGTGAAGACAGTTGGGTGGCCGCCAGACCCGGGCGTCAGCTCTACCAACGCCAAGTCGATGTGATCCTTAATCCTTCTGCCAGTCATTTTGCGTTAGGCAAGCATCAGGTGCGCCGTCGTTTCGTGCAGGAAGGCTCACGGGCTTTCGGTGTGGTGTATGCCTATGCCAACTTACAAGGCTGTGAAGCGGGTAGGGCGGTTTACGATGGCGGCAATATGATCGCTTCAAATGGCGAGTTGGTGGCGGAAGCTCAGCGCTTACAGTTTGATGATGTCGTGGTCACGATGGCGGATGTGGATCTGCATGCTAACCGTACGCAACGCATAATCTCCAGCCAGCTGCAGTCCGATGTGATGCAGATTGACCTGATTGAACATGCTGGGATCTTAAAGCAACAAGCGGATTATCAGATCAGCGGTGCCATTGACTCGTTGCCAGTGCTGAGTGAGCACGACATCGTACTGCGAACCGGTGCGCTGGGTATGTGGGATTGGATGCGCAAGACAACCACCGCGGGCTATGCCATTAGCCTTTCTGGCGGCGCAGATTCGGCGCTGTGTGCCTCGTTGGTGTACTACGCCCACGCCTTGGCTGTCTCTGAATTGGCTCCAGAAGATTACGCCAAGGCGATGGCTATTTGTGGGTTTCAGTTTGCAGTACCAAAGGCGACAGAACAACGTCTGACTTGGTTGACGGAAACCGTACTTCCTCAAGTATTGACCACTGTCTATCAGGGCTCAGATAACAGCAGTGAAACGACCTCTGGTGCTGCCGCCGCCGTGGCTGGCGCGATAGGTGCCAAGCACATTAACTGGTCGATCTCCTCTCTGGTGGAGGAGTACAGCGCCCGCATTAACGGTATTGATGGTGCCAAGCCGCTGAATTGGCAAGATGATGATCTGACTCTGCAGAATATTCAGGCACGGGTGCGCAGCCCCGGTATCTGGATGGTGGCGAACCGAGAAAACAAACTGCTGGTGGCGACCTCAAATATGAGTGAAGCATCCGTGGGCTATACCACCATGGATGGTGACACCAGTGGCGTGCTATCACCCATTGGCGGCATCAGTAAAACTCGTGTGCTGTTACTGAACGATTTTGTTGAAAAGCAAGGCGTGACCGTCAGACCGATTGACGCTGATGAATTCAGTTTAACCATTGATGCGTTGAGCTTTGTTAACCGTCAGCGACCGACGGCAGAGCTACGTCCGGTTGAGCAAACCGATGAAGCCGATCTGATGCCATTCCCAATACTCGACGAGATCCGCAAGTTGGGACAGGTGCAATACCTCAATCCGCAGGGGGTGTTAAACCGTCTCGCTGATGGCCCGTTGGGACAACCTTATGAGCGCCAGCAGCTGATCGATTGGGTTAAACGCTATTACCAGCTGTATTGCCGCAACCAGTGGAAGCGTGAACGTTTGGCCGTTGGATTTCATATCGAATCAGACAGTGCCGATCCTAAGTCTTACCGACGCTTCCCCGTGCTTAATTCACAGTTAAAGCGTGAGTTGGCGGGGCTGAAGTGATCATCTGTTTTAGTGGATTTGGTTTGCGCTAAGCTCACAACGAAAGCCCTTTGATAAAACAAAGGGCTTTTTTACTGGAGTTACTAGCGACTAATTTTTCTTCATCAGTTCAGCAAATCGAGTTGAAGCGAAATTTAGCCCAGCACTGCCGCCACCGAGTAAGCCACCAGTGATCAGCACATCGGCGAACCTGACCAAGTTACCGTGAACGCCACTGATTTCAGAGATATTGGACAGGATATCCGCCAGTATACTGAGCCCAAGCGAGGCGAGCACGATGCCTGAAATAAAGACAAAGAAGGTGACATCCCGATTGCAGGTGGATTGATGCCTGGCAAGGGAGAACTCGTAACTGTGCTTCAGGCAGAGCAGGGCTGCTCGGTATTCATCCGCGTTGTCATCCGGCGCGATCAGTAGGCCAAACATCCCTTTATCTAAGACCTTTCTGGCCACTTGTATCTCCCGCTCAAACACCATCTTCAGTACATTAACGTGTTGCTCATCGTCGGCGAGCGTCTCCTTAATTCGGGATATTCTGAGTGTCCAATCGGCGACTTTACGGTTGCGGTAGTTGCTTACAAATACTGCCGCTGCTCGTTCGACAGCCACCACAATAAATAGATACTTAAGAAAGATATCCCCGCCTTTTTCAACTAACTCGGGATTAACGGACAGAAGTTCGACATCGGAGTAACCCCAATGAAAAGCAGCGATGGCGCCGAGTACTATGATTGCCACTATGGTGTAGAGCCGCCATGGCAGCTCATTGCTATCAGAGAGGGGGGTGAGTTTATCTCTATTCCTATCAGCCATTAGATCTCCCTCCTATGTAACAGACGAGAATCCAACTTTCATCACGACGCTGGTTGCTGCAATTCCGCAGAGCGCCTCACTTAAAGTGTAGAAGTGAGTTGTATGTTTGTCGGTGTGTGATGGCCAAATTCAGCGGATCTGTTCGCCGGACTATGGCTTGTAGGTCATTATCCTGTCGCAGTTTCTGACGTCGAAGTGCAACCAGGATACATCCAGTTCGATGCTGCCTATTAGCTCGAATTCGTGTTGCCCCGGAGCGGCTAAGATCTGTTGGCGTATGCTTTCAGCATAATGATCCTGAAACAGGCAATCCGCTGCCCGACCAAAGCTGTGCTGACTAAAAGGGCTGTAATAGGGACTATCACTGGTTCTTAAACCGCTCCATTCGCGATCACCCTGCCAGTAGTAGTTGTTTACTGTCATCGAACCAAACTTCTCCCTGAGCCTATCAAGGGTAATTAAGAGCCTGTCATCCAGCAGCTGCCACGCTTTTTCACCGCGCTTGTTAAAAACCGATTTAGGCACCAATTCATGGATCTGAAAGTGTTTGCACTTGTACATGATCGACTCCGTTCAGCCAGAAAGTAGTTGTTGCTGTTTAGCCTAGTCGATGTGCAGAGAAGAGACGGTATAAAGTGACTCGGTGAAATCTAGTCATATGAGAAGTTGGCTGGTGGCGGCTATAAGTTCAGGCATCCGATACAGTTTGGCCTAGCTATATGGAGTACCGGGCAGCTTTGTGGGCTTAGCATTGGCAAACCTACTTTCACCGGCGATAAGATGCGACTAGATGTCATTGAGCGATCGCCTTTGCATAACTTGTTGAGAGGAGAAGTGACGAACATATCAATCACTGCTTTTCTTACATATGCTGATTCGATTGGTGCAAAGCAACTCCGAATAATGCGCCCTTTGAATGATAATTTGGTTCGGTTCTATCAAAGTTTTGGTTTCACTTTGTATCGTGGTAGAGCCAGCAACGTACCTACTCACTTGTGGCTAGACTTGTAGGCAAGGGTGGACTTATACAATGAATGACGAGACCAGACCCAAACCGGGAACTCCTGAATTCAGGGAGTGGTTACTCAAGAGAGTCAAACCATTTTCGGATCAGCTCTTTAATGCTGAAAAACCTGAGGGCTTCGAGGAAGATGGCTACATAGCGGGGCCCACTAAAGGTGAAAAACTTACACCTGAAAAATCTGCAGCAGAAGATGCGGCTATCGACAAAGCGCAGAAGCGAGCCCACTTAAAAGTCGAGAAGTAAATAGCACCTGCCGAAAGCCAAACAAAAAAAGGGCCTCCTTATGGGGGCCTTTGTCGTTTCAGCTGCGCACTAATGCGTTACGCGTATTTCGTGCTCTTCAACAAAACTCTCTGATTGGAAGCTACCTATCAGTGTGCCCAGGGATAATGAAAATGCTATGAGGAAGCAAAGAGCGCCTGCGTGTGGGATCGCAAATTGTGTGTGTTTCCATAAAGGATAACTGGCAGCAAGAAGAAAAGCGGCAATGCTGTACTTATTCCACATGAAAAAGAACAAGATTTCAAAAGCCCAAATGGCCTCCTTGGATTTGAAGCTTTGTAATCCTAACCATGAATAGCCGATGGCGAGCGCTGTACCCAACATAAGTGCCAGTAACGCATAGAGAATAGAATGCTCGGAGTAAGTTGCTGTATACCAAAGGTGAAGCGAGTATCCCGTGGCAATTAACCAGATCAGTAGTAACGGTAAAATGACGAGTCCCATATCTCTTCCTTGATTATGGTGTGTTCTATAGGGAGCTGGATCTTCTCAAATTCCTGCTTGAGTGCAAGAACTTTCCTCTACTCAGACCTCAGTACGAATAGTGTTGTATGAGTTTCAGTTGTTGTTGAGGAAGTGTGTCGCAGTCTTGTTAGCATTGATTCGCTGAGTTCACACTTGCTCCGTTAAAACTGTTTAACGAAGGAGTAAGCTAGATTGACTATGCTAGATGCGATTGGGGTGCATGGCTTAATGGTTTTGCTTTAAGGCGCGTATGTGGCCTCAACGTATTGTCAACTTCGATACGCTAAGGGCTGAAGCATGCAAACTGATGAATCTTACGACTCTCTACTTCGACATGAAGCGGAGAAAGATATGGAAGCGATGGCCGGGGCCCATGATGTTTTCACTTCAGGCTGTTTCATGGTCTTTCTTTACACCACGTTGACAAGCATATTGATAGCGGCGGTTGTAGGGATCTTTCTTAGTACGTCTGAGTCGTGGCTTGAGAGTTTTTTCATAGAGCTGTCTGCCATCATGCTGTTTTTTATTGTTTCTCCGTTGTTCATATATGCTTCTACGCGACAAGGTTGGCTATTTGAGGTGTGCAGCGTTGCTGCAATGCTAATTTTCTTTGCGTTATCCTATTTTTCATCCGGTGCCTGGCAACCCGTCTTTCTGGAGCTAGCTATTGGTTTATTGGCGCTATTAGGTTTGGAAGCTGTTGCTGGCAGTATGCTCAAGAAGGCAGATCGAGAATTGAAACAGGCGGTTGCACGTTGTAAGGCTGCCGAGCCATCGAAAATGTTCGACAGAGACCGTGACCCGGAGTTGACTGGTGGTGAGCAGAAAGGCTAAGACGAGTTACAAAAAAGGGTAGCCACTCGTGTTGCCCTAAACACTAGCTTATTTCTTGTATTCGAAAGTGAGCTGTCCATAGCTTTGAATTCTACATTAGCTATTCCGAGGGGCGGGGAGATTGATTCGCGGCGTTGCCGCTCTCCTTAGGACGTCGTTGCAGGCTACGACGTTATCTCACCACTATGTGGTTAATATTCAGATCCTTCTGATTTTGGGCTACTTATATGATGCTGTCTTTACTAGCCTATTAAAACTGTCTAAATGAGCAGATTTTTCATCCAAAGGGCAATGAAGCGTTATGAATGCACTCGCGGAACCAAGCGATACCTCTACGATTTCCGCGTAATACTCGTACTCTAGCGCTTGCGGCGATTTAACCTCAACATAGAGCCCAATCCCTTCTTTCCGTTGAACTTCACCCTGCGTCACGGTTAAGTTCTTTCGCTGAGATTCAGGCACAGCATTTTCCATGTGGTACTTCAGGAACCCATAGATGTTGATACTCTCGGTTGATTTAGCAAAAAGGTCTACTGTTACCAAACTTGCGTCTTTAGTGAGGTAAGTAATTCTTCTTGAATCTAACTCGGATTGTCCATCGCTTATCAGCTCCCAATTAGACGGAACGGCAGCAGAAAAGCGCTCGTTGGGTGCGACGATAGAATCGGTCTGTTGGGGGGAGTCGCATCCAGTATTGAAGATTACGACAACTGCTAACAGAAAGGGCATGACGCAGTTTTTTAGATTCATTTGGTTGTCCTCCATGACAGCAGAAATTTAGCTGTTTTTTTGTTCGGTTACAACGTAACTTTCTAATGCTTATCAGTGCATAGATGGTGAGCTTTTATTAAGGTGGTCTTCAGGCGGTATCACTGTGGGGCTGAAAACAAAAACGCCCTGAAAATTCAGGGCTTTTTACTACGTAGTTGGTGGAGCCGGGGGGATTTGAACCCCCGTCCGAAAATATTACGCCGTCGGTACTACATGCTTAGCCAGCTCATTTAGTAACCTGTTAGACGCCGAGTGGCAGGCTTCTACAGGCGTGCCTGATTAGTTTTAGCGCTTAATCCCCAGGCCGGGACGCCACGCGATCCTGTGTGGGGTGACCTTCCGGATCCAAAGTCCACAGGAGAACTAAGGGGGAAGGGCTCTATGCAGGTTATTAAGCTGCTAGTGCGTAGTTTTCGTCGTTTGCGACTATTTTTTTGCGGCTTTTTACGTGGCCAACCGCCCCACGACATGCACCTAGGGTTTCACAATTCCCGTCGAATCCTGAATCGGCCCCAGGCGGCTAGTGTAACATTGCCTGTGCGGCTGAGTCACCTGCTGTGTACAGGTAAATTTAATGTAACTCTATGTCTATTTTCGTCAGTAGTTTAGAATATAGCCTTGGTTGTATTTCTGATTTGAATGCCAAGTTGACTAAGGACAGTAGAGTTCCTTTTGCTTCAATCAGTTAGGCTTTACGTCCGTATCGCATATACAGGGAGTAGGTAGTGGCGTTGCATTCAGGGCGAGATCTTTCTTTTCGCATATTTTTAAAAACCTTGCTGCTTAGCGGTGGACTTGCGTTTGCCATTTGGGCCGCTTATGTCGGTGAACTCGTACTGGCAGATTTCCAGCAGCAGGCGCACCAGTTATCGGGTGTCTCTCAGCTTCCGCAAGATATACAGCTCAACTATGGTTTGTCTGTCGTTTCTGCGTTTGATACGCCGAAGGGGCGGTTATCGGCGACGGAGTACGTTGATAAAGGGAGTGCCATCTTTTGGCAGGCTTGGCTAAATCATATCGTCGATTTTTATGCGCCCCCCTATTTTTCTGGCATCTATTGGACACCCGATGCAACCCTTTATGTTCCGTTGGCCAATGAGCCTGGTGCCGTGCTGTCTGGCGACCTTTCTATTCTGATTTCGCAACAGATCCCTGCAACGCATGGTGTGATCCGAAGTTTTGCGATTATGGTGGTGCTACTGCCATTTTTTATTACCTTTGCTATGTATCGTCAGCGGAGCAAGCTGAGCAGGCAAGCCCGAGCTTTAGCATCGTTAGCAGCAAAACAAGCGGGGCTAAGCAGTCAGTTTCGTTTGAATAACGATACTGCCACCGTCATTGAGACTGCGGTAAAGAAATTATCTTCTAAGTTAGAGTTGCAAAATGAAGCGGTTAACGCCGCGCATCTTGCGGACAAGTTAACCGGGTTGGCTAACCGTCAGCAGTTTCAATTGGCATTGGAGAAAGCGATCCAGCAAGCCGACGAAGGTAAACAGAAGCTTGCATTGTTATTTATCGATCTTGATGGCTTTAAGCAGGTGAATGATACTTTCGGTCATAGCGTCGGGGATGGCTTGCTTGTTGAAGTCGCTAGCCGCCTTAATGCCGCAACCCGTAGCAGTGACACCATCTCGCTGACCGCGGGAGAAACACCTGCTTTCCAGCGTACATTAGCGCGCTTAGGGGGTGACGAATTTACCGTTATCCTCAGCAATATTCAGGTATTGGAAGAAGCTGAGCAGGTGTCTGCGCGAATCATTGAGCTGCTTGAACAAGAGTTTCGCTTCGGCGAACATCGCGTCAATATCAGCGCCAGTATAGGCATTGCCGTTTACCCACAAGATGGGCAGTCCCCTGAGAACTTACTGCAGATGGCTGATGTCGCCATGTATAAAGCAAAGAGTGATGGTAAGGGGACTTTTCGTGTCTATTTACCAGAGATGGGGCGCGAAGTAAGGCGTCAGCATTATCTCAGCAATGAGATCCGCCGAGCGGTGAATGACTGTGAATTTTCTTTAGAGTTTCAACCCATTATTGAAATTGCCAGTAACCAGATAGCTTACTTTGAAGCGCTATTGCGTTGGCATCACCCCCACGAAGGTCAAATATCGCCGGGTGAGTTTATTCCTATCGCTGAAGAGACTCGGCAGATCCTGCCTCTGGGCGATTACGTGCTTTATGAAGCGATGCAGCAGATGGAACAGTGGAATCGCGCAGGCCTTAGGAAAGCACGTGTTTCGGTTAATGTCTCGAGCGTACAACTGAAGCAGTTAGCTTTGCGAGAGTGGGTCGAGCAGGCGTTGCAGAAAACTAAGTTGCCCCCCAGTTGCTTGATGATCGAGATCACCGAGTCTTATCTGATGGAAGCAACAGGGGACATTATTGCGCAGATTGATGCCTTGCGGCAGATGGGAGTCAAAGTCGCCATTGATGATTTTGGTACCGGCTATTCGTCGCTGAGTTCGTTGGCGTCATTGCCTATCGATGTACTGAAAATTGATCGTAGTTTTGTTAACAAAGCATCATCAGGCAAGAAATATCGGCGGATCCTCGCTTCCATTGTCGCGCTAGCTAAAGAGTTAGATCTGACGATTGTGGCGGAAGGGGTAGAGACTGCGGAAGAACTGGAACTGCTAAAATCGATGAAATGTCAGTATATTCAAGGCTTTTTAATCAGCCGCCCACAAACTTCGAAGCGGCTGAATCATACTCTTTTCAACAAGCGACTGAGCCAAGTAGCCAATAGTGGTACCGGCGTATGGTCTGAAAAAGAGGGGATGCTTTAGCGAGCGTTTTTCATGATCCGATCTTTTTGTCGTGACCAATCCTTATTCTTCACGTCCGCTCGCTTGTCATGTTGCTTCTTACCTTTACCTACACCGATCTCCAGTTTCACCCATGCCTGTTTCCAGTAAAGAGCGAGCGGTAGAATGGTGAAGCCTTCGCGGTTAACACGGCCGAACAAGTTGTCTAGTTGGCGGCGGTTAAGCAGTAATTTGCGAGTTCGCGTTGGATCCGCAATGACATGGGTCGATGCGGCCTGTAGTGGCGTGAATGTGGCGCCGGACAAAAAAGCCTCTCCATCTTTGAGATAGATATAGGCTTCAGCGATATTTGCTTTGCCTTGACGGAGGCTTTTCACTTCCCATCCCTGCAAACAAAGGCCGGCCTCTATCTTATCTTCAATAAAATAGTCATGACGGGCGCGTTTGTTTTGCGCGATGGTGGAACTAGTCTGTTTAGGTTTTTTCTTTGCCATAGCGGCGACATTATACGAATTAAGCCAGCGCTGTATATGGTGATTATCAGGAATAACAGACACTGCGCATTTTTGTTATGATTTACGCCATCGAAGTAAGTGAGTGATGTTATGCCACAGATCCAACGTTCAGCACTGGTTGGTTATAGCGCTGCACAGATGTATAGCTTGGTTAATGATGTTGAGTCTTATGCCAATTTTTTGCCGGGCTGCGGTGATGCCAAAGTGCATGAGGCTTCTGAGTTGCAGATGTTGGCCTCTGTTCAGATCGCGAAAGCGGGAGTGAATAAATGGTTTACTACACGTAATCAGCTTGCCCATGCCGAGCGTATTGAGATGCAACTGGTTGATGGTCCTTTTCGGCAACTGGTAGGAAACTGGTACTTTATGCCTTTGGATGAGGAGGCTTGTAAAATCAGCTTTTCTCTAGAATTTGAGTTCTCAGGTAAGTTGGTCGAATTGGCATTTGGTAAGTTATTTAATCAGATGGCGTCAAATATGGTGGATGCATTTGTGGCTCGAGCGAAGGATGTTTATGGCAGCTGAACTTATTCGTGTAGAGGTTGTTTACGGGCTTCCTGACCGTCAATCGTTGATCGCACTTGATGTTGAAAGCTCTTGTAGCGTTGAAAGTGCTATTCGGCAGTCGGATATTATCAGTATCTACCCTGAAATTGATTTGCAGGAAAACAAAGTCGGGATCTGGAATAAGGCAGCAAAGCTGGGTGACACACTAAAAGAAGGCGATCGGATAGAAATATATCGCCCCTTGATCGCCGACCCGAAAGAGGTGCGTAAGCTACGAGCTGAGCGCGCTAAGCGCGAAGGGCGTGCTGATAAGGTGACTGGCGGACGTCCGCAGCCTAATCGGCGGCAAAAAAAAGAGGCTGAATAAGTCAGCCTCTTTCCTGATGCGATTGCTATCGCGCATTAAAACAGAGCTTAACTGTCAATTGGCGTTTCAAACTCTTCGCCCAGCTCGTAATCACCTTCGACTGCGATCAGTTTGTCTTCCGCGTCGAAGTTGGCGATTAGACGTTTGTTGTACTCCACACCCTTACCTGTTTTTAGTCGATAGACATAATACCAAGTGGTGTCTCTGAAGCTGTTTTTCACCATTGGGGTGCCGAGTACAAAGCGCACTTGCTCTTTGGTCATACCCAAACGTAATTTTTCTACTTGCTGCTCGTCGATATAGTTGCCTTGAGGGATATCGACTTTGTAAACAAATTCGCTCAACCAGGCACAACCGGCCAGTGGCATGATTAACAGAGCAAACAACAGGTTCCTAAACCGCATGGAGTACTTTCTCTTATCAAAATCTGCTGGGCATGATAACCAAGCTGGCGACACAGGGAAAGTTAAACCCGTGTTTGCCTTGTTATGCTGTGAGCAATAACTCTTGTGCATTGGCCCGGGTGTGCTCAGTTATTGTGTCGCCGCCTAGCATTCTGGCTAGTTCGTTGATGCGTTGATCGTCGGCCAGCCAATGTATATTGGTATCTGTCATTTCGTCATCACTGAACTTAGCGACATTGAGCTGTTGGTGACCACATGCTGCCACTTGAGGGAGGTGCGTGACGCACATCACTTGGCACTCTTCGCCAAGCTTACGTAGAAGCTTGCCTACGATAGCTGCGGTTTGACCACTAATACCGACGTCGACTTCATCAAAAATCAAGGTGGGTGTGGCTTGCTGGTTTGAAGTGAGTACTTGCAGCGCTAAGCTTATTCTTGACAGTTCACCGCCAGAGGCGACTTTTGATAAAGGTTGTGGTTGTTGACCAGGGTTAGTACTGACTAGAAATTGGATCTCATCTCTACCATGAACCGCTGCTTTGTCGTTTTTCAAAGAGACACATTCGACACTAAACAATCCTTTGGGCATGTTTAGTTCCCGTATGGCCAGTGTCACTTGCTCCGACAGCTGTGCTGCCGCAGTTAAGCGAAGTTGATGCAATACGTCACTCTCATCACAATACTCTTGCCAGGCGATCTGCTGCTCCTGTTGGAGCGCTTCTAACTGGTCATCAGCGCCAGTTAGCTCGGCAAGCTCTTCAACTAACTCTTTATGTTGTTGCGGGAGGTGGTTGGGGTTGACTTGGTGCTTGCGTGCCAACTGCAGCGCGGCCGACAAGCGTTCGTCCAGTTGTTGCAGTTGCGACGGGTCCAGTTCGATGCTTTCACTGTAGGCATTAAGTTCATGACTTGCTTCCTCCAATTGTATTTGCGCGTCGTTTAGTAGACTCACTACCGGCGCTAATTTTTGATCTGTTTCACTGAGTTCAATGACTTGATTGAGAACTTGCCTGACTAATTGGCAGGCGTTGACCTGTTCATCTTCGCTTAACAGATGGGCTGCGTTGTTGGCGCCATCAAGTAAACTCTGGCCATTAAACAGGCGTTTATGATCCTGTTCGATCTGCTCGTACTCACCCTCTTCGAGCGCAAACTGATCCAACTCATCGACCTGGTACTGCAGAAGCTGGCGTCTTGATTCACGTTGTAGCTGTGATTCCTGCAAAGTATGGATCTGCTTACCTAATTTTTTCCACAGTTGATAACTCGCTGCCACGGTATCTAATTTACTGTGATGGCCAGCAAATCTATCCAGAAGCAATCTTTGTTGGTCGCTTTTTAGCAAGGTTTGGTGGGCATGTTGGCCGTGGATGCTTACTAGCATAGGAGCGAGTTGTTTCAGCTGCTGTAGCGGCACCGGCTGACCATTTATGTAGCTACGAGAGCGGCCTTCTGCGCTGATGACGCGACGAATGATGCATTCGTTGTCATCGGCGTCTAGATCATGTTGTTCCAGCCATTCATGTACTGCCGCGTTCTTCGTCAACCCAAAGCGTGCCGAGATATCACTCTTTTTTGCACCAGGTCTAACGGCTGAGGCATCCGCTCTATCCCCTAGGCATAATCCCAGCGCGTCAATGGCGATAGATTTACCCGCCCCGGTTTCACCTGTGATGGTTGTCATACCTGACTTAAGTTCAACGTCGGTATGGCTGACAATGGCGAAATTGTTGATAGTAAGTTGCTGCAGCATAGAAACCTCAAAACATGTACACACATACAGTATGTGTATATGTATACAGTACTTTGGGTGGTTTGCAAACTTTTTGTATGAAAGGTGTGCGTTTGTTGCTGTTAAAACAGGCTGCTACTCCAACCCAATTTGGTACGTAGTACTTCATAGTAGTCATAGCAGTTGGGGTGAAGCAGAGTCAGCGGTGCTTTGTGTTTACGTAGTTTTATTTCGTCTCCTGGCATCACTGATAGCGTCACGTGGCCATCACAGCTGACCTGCAGATTGTCCTCATTGCCGTCTGAAACCCGCAGCGTAATAACACTATCACCATCGACAACGATGGGGCGTGCCGAAAGTGTGTGGGGAAACATCGGCGTTAATACCAAGGCATCCAGTGATGGCATCATGATTGGACCTCCGCCGGATAACGAATAGGCGGTTGAACCCGTTGGGGTGGAGATAATTAGGCCATCAGAGCGCTGTTGGAAGACAAAATGGTCATTGATCAGCACCTCAAAATCGATCATGTGGGCGATCTTACCGGGGTGGAGTACCGCCTCATTCACTGCGGTGTTACTACTTTTTAGGCGGCCGTGGCGATACACCTCGGCTTCCAATAGGTAGCGTTGTTCGAGTTGATAGTCACCGCTGAGAATTTCGGTCAGGGGTTGTTCGTATTCGTCAGGACTGAGATCGGTTAGAAAGCCCAGGTTGCCACGGTTAACGCCAACAACACCCACATCAAAACGCGATAGTACTCGTGCGGCGCCAAGCATATTACCGTCACCACCGACAACAATGGCCAAATCGCAGCGCTCGCCTAATTGAACCAGATCGACGGCGTCGACATCGGTTATCGCCAATTCCGTTGCAACACGCTCTTCTACGACGACATTCAAGCCACGTTGAGTGAGAAATTTATGCAATTGCAGAAGTGTCTGGTTCGCCCCTTCATGGTGGGGTTTACCTATTAATCCAACGGTTTGAAACGGCTTTTTCATTTGGCTACAGCCTCGGTAAGTACCTGCTCAGTATACTTGGGCGCCGATTAGCAGCAAGTCTTGCCTTGAAACAAAGCGATCAATCCCCATAATAGTCAGCAGCCTCAAGCCGAGGGTATGAAACGGCTTTTCTGGAGATTTTATGAGCGATAAGAACACCCCGTCAGATCAAGAAGTGGTTGAGCAGACGATTGAGCAAGTTGAACCCGCTGCTGAAGTAGAAGCAGAGGAAGGTCAATTGCTGAGTGCTGAAGAGCGTATAGCTGAGTTGGAAGCTGCTTTGGCTGCGTCTAACGCTAAGGTAGAAGAACAGCAAGAATCTGTATTGCGAGCGATGGCAGAAGCGGACAATGCACGCCGTCGCGCCGCGCAAGACAGCGAGAAAGCCCGTAAGTTTGCTCTTGAGAAATTTGCTGGCGACATGTTAAGCGTCATCGATAACCTGGAAAGAGGCTTACAGCTCGCTGATGCTGAAAACGATGCCATCAAGCCGATGATTGAAGGTGTCGAGTTGACCATGAAAGGGTTGATGGATGCTGTTGCTAAGCATGGCGTTGTCCAGCTAGACCCTGTGGGTCAGACTTTCAATCCTGAACAGCATCAGGCGATGTCAATGCAAGAGAGCCCTGATCATGCGCCAAATACCGTGATGCTGGTGATGCAAAAAGGTTATGAGCTAAATGGACGCCTGTTACGTCCAGCCATGGTGATGGTTGCTAAAGCGCCGGCCAGCGGCATCGATACAGAAGCTTAATCGGCGATAAACCTTAAATTTCTGACAAAAAAGTCGCATGGGCGGCTTTTTTTATGTTTGAAGCTTAATCAATAAACCTTGTTAACAAACTGTTTTGCTGTTGTTTTTTTTTGTTTCTGTAAGAAAGTGAAAAAAAATTTCACCCTACGCTTGAAAAGGGTTTCAACGACCCCACCTTTGTTAGCAATGAAATGTACAGGTTTTTGTTGGAGAACGTACAAATGGGTAAAATCATCGGGATTGACCTCGGCACCACAAACTCTTGTGTGGCTGTTTTAGACGGCGGCACACCACGAGTTATTGAAAATGCTGAAGGTGATCGTACAACCCCTTCTGTTATCGCTTATACCGGCGATGAGATTTTGGTTGGTCAGCCTGCAAAGCGTCAGTCTGTTACTAACCCACAGAACACTCTGTTTGCTATTAAGCGCCTGATCGGTCGTCGTTTTGAAGATGACGAAGTTCAACGCGATGTGGCTATCATGCCTTACAAGATTGTCAAAGCTGACAATGGTGATGCATGGGTTGAAGCGCATGGCGAAAAAATGGCTGCTCCTCAGGTATCTGCAGAAATTCTGAAAAAGATGAAGAAAACTGCAGAAGATTACCTTGGTGAAGCGGTAACTGAAGCGGTTATTACTGTTCCTGCTTACTTCAACGATTCTCAGCGTCAGGCAACCAAAGACGCCGGTCGTATTGCGGGTCTGGATGTTAAACGCATCATCAACGAACCAACTGCTGCCGCTTTGGCATACGGTATGGACAAAAAGCAGGGTGATAACATCATCGCTGTTTATGACTTAGGTGGTGGTACGTTCGATATCTCTATTATTGAGATTGATGAAGCTGATGGCGAGCACACGTTTGAAGTGTTGGCGACTAACGGTGACACCCACTTGGGTGGTGAAGATTTTGATAACCGTTTGATCAACTACCTGGTTGATGAGTTTAAGAAGGAGCAGGGCTTCGATCTGCGTCAGGACCCATTGGCTATGCAGCGCCTGAAGGAAGCTGCTGAAAAGGCCAAGATTGAATTGTCCTCTGCGCAGCAGACCGAAGTAAACTTGCCTTATATCACTGCTGATGCCTCTGGGCCTAAGCACCTCAATATCAAAGTGACCCGCGCCAAGCTGGAATCTTTGGTTGAAGATATGATCAAGCGTACTTTAGAGCCTTTGAAGATCGCTCTGAAAGATGCGGATCTGTCAGTGGGTGATGTGAATGACGTGATCATGGTTGGTGGTCAGACGCGTATGCCAGCGGTACAGAAAGCCGTGTCTGATTTCTTCGGTAAAGAGCCTCGTAAAGATGTGAACCCGGATGAAGCGGTTGCCGTAGGTGCTGCTATTCAGGGCGGTGTATTGGGCGGTGATGTAAAAGACATTCTCTTGCTTGATGTGACACCACTCTCTTTGGGTATCGAAACCATGGGTGGTGTAATGACACCACTGATCGAGAAGAACACCACCGTGCCAAGCAAGAAGTCACAGACTTTCTCAACGGCTGAAGACAACCAGTCTGCGGTGACCGTGCATGTTATCCAGGGTGAGCGTAAGCGTGCGGCTGATAACAAATCTCTCGGCCAGTTTAATCTGGAAGGTATTCGCCCAGCGATGCGCGGTACACCACAGATTGAAGTTTCATTTGACGTCGATGCTGACGGTATCTTGCATGTGTCTGCGAAAGATAAAGACACAGGTAAAGAGCAGAAGATCACCATCAAGGCTTCCTCTGGTTTGTCTGATGATGAGATCGAAAGCATGGTACGTGATGCTGAGGCCAATGCTGAAGCAGACAAGAAATTTGAAGAGCTGGTAGCTGCACGTAACCAAGCTGATGCTTTGGTTCACGCAACTCGTAAGCAGATCGAAGAGCTGGGTGAAGAATTGCCTGCCGACGAGAAAGAGAAAGTTGAAGCAGCGTTAACTGAACTGGAAGCGGCTATCAAGGGTGAAGATAAGGCTGATATTGAAGCCAAGTCTCAGGCTTTGATGGAAGCATCAAGCAAGTTGATGGAGCTGGCTCAGGCGAAAGCACAAGCGGAAGCACAATCTGCGGAAGGCGGTAGTGAAAACACTGCTGCGCAAGACGACGATGTTGTTGACGCTGAGTTTGAAGAAGTCAAAGACGACAAAAAGTAATTCGCCCTCACAGGTCATTACTTAAAAGGACACGGGCGTTGGGTAACTAACGCCCGTGTTTGTCTGTAACAAAGCCACATTGAATTAGCGGTCAAAGTATGTCTAAACGCGATTATTACGAAGTGCTCGGTGTCAGTAAAAACGCCACCGAACGCGAGATTAAAAAGGCCTACAAACGTCTGGCAATGAAGTTCCATCCAGATAAAAATCCGGGCGATAAAGCGGCTGAAGAGAAGTTCAAAGAAGCCAATGAAGCGGCGGAAGTGCTGACTGATGAGCAAAAACGTCAGGCCTATGATCAGTTTGGTCATGCAGGCGTAGATCCTAATCGTGGCGGCGGTCATGGTGGTGCTGACTTCTCTGATATTTTCGGTGATGTGTTTGGTGATATCTTTGGTGGTGGCCGTCGTGGTGGTGGCCGTCAAGCCCAACGTGGTGCTGATTTGCGTTACACCATGGAGTTGACGCTGGAAGAGGCTGTTCGCGGTATCTCTCGCGAAATTCAAGTACCGACCTGGGTAGGTTGTGAAACCTGCGATGGTTCGGGCGCTAAACCTGGCACCTCGCCGAAGACCTGTGGCACTTGTCATGGTCAAGGGCAAGTGCAGATGCGGCAGGGGTTCTTTGCTGTGCAGCAAACCTGCCCAACTTGTCGCGGCCGCGGTAAAGTTATCGATGAAGCTTGTGGCAGTTGTCACGGTGATGGCCGGGTACAGAAGACGAAGACCTTGTCTGTGAAGATCCCTGCCGGCGTAGATACTGGTGATCGCATTCGCCTTTCTGGTGAAGGTGAAGCCGGAGAACACGGCGCACCAGCGGGCGATCTTTATGTGCAGATGCATGTCAAAGATCACGAATTCTTTGTTCGTGATGGTAGCAACCTTTATTGCGAAGTGCCGATTAGCTTTGCTCAAGCCGCCTTGGGTGGCGAAATTGAAGTGCCGACCTTGGATGGTCGAGTGGTATTGAAGGTGCCATCTGAAACCCAAACTGGCCGTATGTTCCGTATGCGCGGTAAAGGCGTTAAGTCTGTCCGCGGTGGCGCCGTGGGTGATTTGATGTGTAAAGCCGTGGTGGAAACACCGGTGAAGCTAACATCTAAGCAAAAAGAGTTATTGTCAGAATTGGATGAGAGCTTTAAGGCATCAGATAAGCATAAGCCGAAAGAGACGGGCTTCTTTGAAGGGGTTAAGCGCTTCTTCGATGATCTGACGTCGTAAAGCCATCGTTACATATTTAACTTTCAAAGCCACGCATTGTCGTGGCTTTTGTTTTTTCTTCAGGGTTGCAAGTCGTTAGCACCAAGCGCATTCTTACTTCTCCACTAACGGGTTATTAGTCTTATGTTGAATCTTAGCTTTGTAAACGTCACCCAAGATATTTCGCTACACCGCTGTGTGTGGGCGAAACGCGCCTGTGCGGTCAAGGGTAGACGACGAAGCTAGTATCCAAATTCGTTAGTTATCAGGGGCCGCAGCTAAAAACTGCGGCCTTTTTTGTTTTTTGGACATAAAGGGAGTCAGTCATGTCAGTACAGGCCGCTTATTTGGGTATTGTTTTACTTTGGGCCACAACACCACTGGCCATTAGCTGGAGTGGTGAAGGCAGTGGATTCCTATTCGGTGTGACTGCACGCCTGACATTGGCTGCTGTCACCGCGCTCATCGTGCAGCAGCTATTCAGATTTCGATTACCTTGGTCGGATGCGGCTAGAAACAGCTATCTGGCTGCTGGTGTCGGCTGTTATGTGAGTATGTCAGCCAGTTATTGGGCCGCGCAATTAATGCCATCAGGCTGGTTGTCGGTGATATTCGGCTTTACGTCGATCTTTACTGGGTTGTTTGCGGCTAAGTTGCTGGGTGAGAGGGCATTCACGCCAGCAAAGCTGTTGGGTACCGCATTGGGTATTATCGGACTAGTGGTTGTGTTTGGCTCTGCGATAGAGATGGGATCGGAAACGGTTTGGGGGATTGTCGTTTTGCTACTTGGTGTGGCCGCATTTAGTTTGAGCACCGTACTGGTGAAGCGTTTCGCGGGCGTTGGCGGCAAAGCCGTTTCCGGTATGGCGATCACTACCGGCGGGACTTGGGTGGCTGCGCTGTTGTTTCTCTTGACCTGGTTCATAACGGGTCAGACCTGGCCTGATGAAATCGGTGAACGAGCTATTTATTCGACTGTCTATCTTGGGGTTATCTCGTCTGTGTTTGGTTCGTTTGTGTATTTTTATGTGTTGGCCAGAATTGAAGCGACGCAGGTGGCCTTGATCCCTCTAATTACGCCTGTGTTGGCTCTTTTGCTAGGTAACTTGCTCAATGGTGAATCATTGTCGATAGATGTTTGGATCGGCACGGCGCTGATCCTTTCCGGTTTTAGCTGTTACCAGTTTGGTGGCCGAGTGTGGCGTTATCGACTGCGCTTTAGTTCTGGTCGTGCTTCTTAGCCACCGTTAGCAGAATGCCTAAAGAAAGAGTGCGCTTCCTCTATTTATTGGAAGCGCTTCAATCTTTTGGGATTTAATGCGTATTCCGCAGTGCGGACTGAGTCGTTACACTAGCCGCTATATTCTGATGTGTAGTTAAGTAGGGATACGCTTTATGTCTATTTCCATAACGAAAAGCGCCGTTTCATTGTGCGCTATTGCGGTTTTGGCCGCTTGTACCGCTTCGCCGACAGGGCGCGATCAAATATTGCTCTACTCTGATCAAGAGATGTCCTCTCTGGGCGGACAGTCGTTTGAGCAGATCAAACAGCAAGAGAAAATTTCTGGCGACAGTAGCCTTAACCGCTATGTGCAGTGTGTGGCGCGTCATATCACTGCGCAAGTACCACAACAGTATCATCAAGCTGGGTGGGAAGTGGTTGTGTTTGATAGTGAGCAAGCGAATGCTTTTGCACTGCCTGGAGGCAAAATTGGGGTTTATACCGGTTTGCTTAAAATAGCGCAAAATCAGGACCAACTGGCTGCGGTTATCGGCCATGAGGTGGGGCATGTTATGGCTGATCACAGTAACGAACGGTTAACTCACAATCAACTGGCTGGGGTAACCATGGCTGTGGCTGGCGCAGCGATTGCCGCATCGGATTCGGACGACTCAGCAATGTGGATGGCGGCGCTAGGGCTTGGTGTACAGGTGGGCGTGATGCTGCCTTACAGTCGTACCCAGGAGTCTGAGTCGGATGTGATTGGTTTGGATCTGATGGCACAAGCAGGCTTTGACCCGACTCAAAGCGTGGCGCTGTGGCGGAATATGGCGAAAGCTAGCAGTGGTCAACCGCCTGAATTTTTCTCTACGCATCCCTCCCATGACACACGAATTGCTGATCTTGAGTCAAATATGTCCAGAGCTCAGGGTATTGCAGCGAAAGCGCATAATAAGGGGCTTAACCCTAAATGCCGTTTGTAGTTGTTAGCAGGCAAAAAAAAATCCTCTACCAAAGGTAGAGGATCTGTATATAACAGACGGGGCATTGCCCGCTAAAAACACAAAGGACTTGGCTAACAACAAAACTTGTTCACAGAGCCGTGATTAACGGGTCCAGGAAAAGTGGTAACGCTTAGTTACCGGAGCAGGTCTCTGCTGCTTGGTATCACGACCGCTGAGCAAAGTTTTCAGCGCGACGAGATCGTATAAATTCAACATGGTGATCTCCTTAACTAGTGGCTGTTGAAGTAATTCGTTTCGATGGAGGAATATTAATGTGATCTTCTTCACAAATCAACCTGTTTAGTAATTTAATTACGAAATAATATTACTTCGCTGGGTGTATGGAGTGTTTTTGTTTGATCTAAATCACTTTAAACAAGCTGTTTTGAGATTTTGTGTAATTTATTTTCACCTTGTCTTTGCCTGACGCTTGTCAGTTGATGTTTGAGAGTCAACGAAATGGCGATATAAGATGAGGCCGCTTTCTAGTTGTTCAGTTTTTGAGAGCTTGAAGTTTGATCTGTCCACTATTGATGTATCGTAAAAGCATTCGTTCTGCTTTACTTAAATGAAATTGAACAGGAATACAGATTGATGACTTGTTATTCTCGCCGTTTTCTTTTTCCTGCGTTGCTTTGCAGTTTTGTTTTTGCAACAAGCAGCAATGCTGTGGAATTACCGCAAGCAAAAGTGGTGGGCGGTGTACCCTCTGAAATAGGCGCCACGGAATGGATGGCCAGCGTGCAGTTTCTGCCTCAGGGGGCAGATAACATATTCATCCCATCCCATATCTGTGGCGGTACGCTGATCGCACCTGGGTGGGTAATGACCGCTGCACATTGTGTTGATAACGCGCAGCCTCTAGAGATAGTGGTTGTGCTTGGAATTGAGAATTTGCAAGCACAACGCCGCAGTGATCAGTTTAAAGTTGATCAAGTGCTGATTGGGCAAGATTTTAACGGTACAAGTTTAGATAATGATATTGCCTTATTACACCTGTCTAGTTTTTCCAATAGCCCACAAATAGCACGCGCATCACAATCCGAAACCAATACGCTAAGTAATCAGTTTCCTCTCAACTTGGTAGGCTACGGGATCACTGATCCGGATAGTGGTGAGGCGAGCGATCGCCTGCAAAGTGCGGTGCTCCCCTATCTAGCTACCTCGTTATGCCGCAGTGAATTTCCGTCAGGTTGGGTAACCGATAATATGATCTGTGCTGGCGGGGATGTTGGTATCGATTCATGTAGCGGCGACAGTGGTGGCCCTTTATATGAAGGAGAAGGCGATCAGGCGGTGCAATATGGCATTGTTAGCTGGGGACTTGGCTGTGATGTTGGCTCTCCTGGGGTGTATACGCGAGTAGCTAATTACAATGATTGGATTGATTCCACGATCACAGGCTTTAGTGTCAGCAATCCGGTGAGAATGCCGTTTATTGCTCATGGGATCCCGCAGCAGGTTAGCGTACCTTTGGTCAACAACGGCACGGATGCTCTGCTAATTAATAGCATAGTGACTGATGATGCCAGCGAATTTCAACTTTCTCAAAACTGCCTGGGTGAACTGAGCGCTAACACCACTTGTCAGCTACAGATCACGGCTAATCCGCAATCTGCCGGTCAGCAGAATACAGATCTGCAGATAACAACCAATCAGCAAAGCTATGACAGTGAAGTTATTGCGCAAGTTTTACCTGAAGACACGTTTGACGGCGCCTTTGAACAGAGCGAATTACGCTGGTTCAACGGTGGTGATCGGAGTTGGCGGGATAGTGGTGTGGCAGGCCCAGCCGGCGGTGACTCACTTACTGCCAGCTTTTCTTCTATAGCGTCAGGAAGTGCTGCTTTGATGGTGATGTCTGCTGAAGCGGGGCAGCTCACGTTCAGCTGGCGGCTAGAAGGGGATAGCCAATCGCTGCAGATGCTTAATTTGTATCAGCAGCCCGGTGATTTAGAGAGTGCTTTGATCTCTTTAGATAGTTGGCGCTCAGTGGTGACGACGTTGACTCCTGGGGTGCCGGTCACGATTGAATTTGTTTCTTCGGGTGATGGTACCGGCATCATTGCTGACGTCGTGTTCACACCCGAAGGGCAAGTTATTGATCCTCCGATAATTACCGATCCCGTTGATAGTGACGGCGGCGGTGGTGGTGGCCCCATAGGCTTACTTAGCTTATTCAGCTTGCTCGCTTTAAGTTGGTTTAAACGCGCAAAACCTTGATCCCTGCTGCCTGCATCCATAGACTAGCGCCTCATTTATATCGGCGTCACGTTGAGGTGTTGGGTGCAGGTTTCTGATTTTCATTTTGAATTGCCAGATGAGCTGATTGCTCGTTATCCGATGGCTGATCGGACCGCCAGCCGCTTACTGCATTTGGAAGGCACCGACGGTGCAGTGCATCATCGCCAATTCACTGATATTGAATCCTTAGTTGAGCCCGGTGATCTGGTTGTTTTTAATAATACCCGAGTGATCCCCGCACGCCTCCATGGCTGTAAATCCAGCGGTGGTAAAATTGAAGTGTTGGTGGAGCGGATCCTTGATGACCACCGCGTTCTAGCTCATGTTCGAAGTTCAAAATCCCCTAAAGCTGGCGCACAACTCCTGCTTGAAGATCAGATCAAAGTGGAGATGTTAGGACGTGATGATGCGTTATTTGAACTTGAATTTGATCCCGCTAAAACGGTTTTAGAATGGTTGGAGCAATACGGTCACATGCCGCTCCCTCCCTATATCGATCGTCCGGATGAAGGCGCCGATCGTGAACGTTATCAAACCGTATATAACCAAAAGCCAGGTGCGGTTGCGGCGCCTACCGCAGGCTTGCATTTTGATGACGCCATATTGCAACGTTTGCAAGAAAAGGGCGTTGAACAGGCTTTTGTGACTCTGCATGTCGGCGCTGGTACGTTTCAACCGGTTCGCGTTGATCAAGTCACCGAGCATAAGATGCATAGCGAGTATGCTGAAGTGTCTGACGATGTGGTGGCAAAAATATTGGCCACCAAAGCAGCAGGCAAGCGGGTGATCGCTGTGGGAACCACCTCTGTGCGCTCACTTGAAAGCGCTGCGCAAGCATCGATTGCTGCAGGTCATGAGCAACTGCAGCCGTTCGCCGGTGAAACCGATATCTTTATCTACCCTGGTTATTCTTTTCAGATTATTGATGCCATGGTGACCAACTTTCATTTACCGGAATCGACATTGATCATGCTGGTCAGTGCCTTTGCCGGATACGATGCGGTGATGAATGCTTATGCTGAGGCGGTTGCAGAAAAGTACCGTTTCTTTAGTTATGGCGATGCCATGTTTGTTACCCGCAAGCCGTAGTGATTTTTGTTACTATGAGCGGCTATTCACTTACTGTTTAATCAGCGCCGGACTGTATTTCCGGTGGCGGAGTCACTATGAAAATGCAATATGAGTTACTGGGTACCGATGGCCGTGCTCGCCGTGGTCGTTTAGTGTTTGAACGCGGCACGGTTGAAACCCCTGCGTTTATGCCTGTGGGCACCTACGGTACGGTAAAGGGGATGACGCCGGAAGAGGTCGCGGATAGTGGGGCTCAGATCCTTTTGGGAAATACCTTTCATCTGTGGCTGCGTCCCGGTGTTGAGATCATGGAAGCCCACGGTGATCTGCATGACTTTATGCAGTGGCAGGGCCCCATATTGACCGACTCTGGCGGTTTTCAGGTATTCAGTTTGGGTGATATTCGGAAGATCACTGAGGAAGGTGTGCATTTCCGTCATCCAATTAATGGTGACAAAATCTTTCTCGATCCTGAAACATCGATGGATGTACAGTACTCCCTCGGTTCCGATATCGTCATGATCTTTGACGAATGTACACCATACCCTGCGACCCACGAGCAAGCTAAAACATCGATGGAGCTTTCGTTGCGTTGGGCGGCGCGCAGCCGTAATCGTTTCGATGAGGCGAATAATCCCAATGCCCTGTTTGGCATCATCCAGGGGGGGATCTACGAAGATCTTCGTGACCAGTCGTTGGAAGGCTTGATGGCAGTAGGGTTTGACGGTTATGCGGTCGGTGGCCTGGCCGTGGGTGAGCCGAAAGAAGAGATGCACAAAGTGCTGGAATATATCGTGCCTAAGATCCCTGAGGATAAACCCCGCTACCTGATGGGTGTCGGTAAGCCAGAAGATCTGGTGGAAGGGGTGCGTCGTGGTATCGATATGTTTGATTGTGTGATGCCGACCAGAAATGCGCGTAATGGACATCTGTTTGTTGACGATGGTGTGATAAAAATTCGCAACGCTGTGCATAAGACAGATACGGGCCCACTGGATCCGACCTGTGACTGTTACACCTGTAAGAATTATAGCCGTGCTTATCTGCATCACCTTGATCGCTGTAACGAGATCCTCGGTGCTCGTTTGAACACTATTCATAACTTGCGCTTTTATCAGCGGGTGATGGAAGGTTTACGCGGAGCAATTGAGCAGGGTAAATTAGACGACTTCGTCACAGAATTTTATGCCAAACGCTCAATGCCGGTTCCAGAGTTGAAAGACTGATAATTGGCCCCATATAAAAGAAAATTTTGCATTAGAAATAACCTAAGGAAAATCCACAATGTTTATCGCAAATGCTTACGCTGCTCCAGGCGCACAACCGCAAGCTGGTGGTTGGGATATGATCATCATGTTGGTGATCTTCGCTGCAATCTTCTATTTCATGATCTATCGTCCTCAAGCCAAGCGCGTGAAAGAGCATAAGAACCTGATGTCTGCGTTGGGCAAAGGCGACGAAGTGCTGACCCAGGGTGGTATTGTTGGCAAAGTAGCCAAAGTCTCTGATGAGAAAGAGTTCATTGTCATCTCATTGGCTGACAATATGGATGTGACTGTTCAGAAGTCTGCTGTTTCCGCGATCTTGCCTAAAGGCACGCTGAAGTCCCTGTAATTTTCAACGCAAGGAATCGTTGCGTGTTAAATCGTTACCCATTGTGGAAATACCTGATGCTGATGTTTGTCCTCGGCATCGGGGCGCTCTACGCCGTGGCAAACCTGTATGGTGAAGATTTCGCTATTCAGGTATCTGCTCAGCGTGGTGCTGAAATAGATGAACAGGTACTGCTTGATGTTAAGCAAACCTTAGAGCAGAACGATATCGCTTACCGTGGCCTCTCGAATGAAGAGGGGCGTTTGTTGGTACGTTTGACCAAAGAAGAAGACCAACGAACGGCTCAGGACGCGGTTACTCAGGCGCTTGGCGCCAAATACGTAGTCGCGCTTAACCTGGCTTCAGCTCAACCTGAATGGTTGAAAGGCATTGGTGGGAACCCAATGAAGCTGGGTCTCGACCTGCGTGGCGGTGTTCACTTCCTGATGGAAGTGGATATGAAGTCGGTGGTGGCGAAAGCTGAAGAGAGTATGGTGGCAGACTTCCGTAGTTTGCTGCGAGAAGAGAAGGTGTATGGCGCTTCTGTTCGGCAAGTGGCTGGACAGGGTGTTGTTGTCCGTTTCCGTAAAGCCGAAGATGTGGAGCGTGGTGAAGATTTACTGTCTGCCAAGTTTCGCGATCTGACCTTCTTTGAAGGTGCGGATGGCATGTCGCTACGCACTACCATGAGCGAACAGATGCTGAAAGAGCAGCGCGAATATGCTGTGCAGCAAAACATCGTTATTTTGCGTAACCGGGTTAATGCCTTGGGTGTAGCTGAGCCACTGGTACAGCGCCAAGGCGCCGACCGTATCGTGGTTGAACTGCCGGGTGTGCAAGATACCGCGCAAGCGAAAGAGATCTTGGGTAAAACAGCCACCCTTGAATTCCGCAAAGTAGATGAAAAGCATGATGTCCGTGATGCGTTGGAAGGTCGTGTACCAGCCGGTACACAATTGCTGCAAGACCGCAGTGGTCGTCCCTACTTGTTAGAGAAGCGAATTATTCTTGATGGTGCCCATATCACTGATGCCGGTTCTGGCTCGGATGAATATGGTCGGCCTCAGGTAAATATCAGCCTTGACTCTAGCGGCGGCGGCAAGATGTCGAAGTTCAGTAAAGATAATGTCGGCAAGTTGATGGCGACCGTGTTTATTGAGTACCAGCCATCCGGCCGCGTCGATAAAGATGGTAAGCAGATCTTGGTGAAAACTGAAGAGGTAATCAATGCGGCGAACATCCAAACTCGTTTGGGCCGTAACTTCCGTATCACTGGTATCGATTCGCCCCAGGAAGCACATAACCTAGCACTGCTATTGCGCGCTGGCGCATTGATAGCACCGATCAGTATCGTTGAAGAGCGAACTATTGGCCCAAGCTTAGGTAAGCAGAACATTGATGCAGGTACACAGGCGATCCTGTGGGGTTTTGTTGCCGTTGTACTGTTTATGTTGGCCTATTATCGCAAGTTTGGCATTGTTGCCAACATGGCGCTTATCGCCAACTTGGTTTTGATTGTCGCTGTGATGTCTCTGTTAGGAGCCACCCTAACACTGCCGGGTATGGCGGGTATCGTTTTGACAGTAGGTATGGCGGTGGACGCTAATGTACTTATTTTCGAACGTATACGCGAAGAGCTGAAAGAGGGGCGTTCACCGCAACAGGCTATCCATTACGGTTATGACAACGCGTTTTCTACTATTGCAGATGCGAACATCACCACGTTTATCACGGCGTTGATTCTGATGGCGATTGGTAGCGGCCCGATCCAAGGGTTTGCTGTCACGCTGGCGGTTGGTATCGCTACATCCATGTTTACTGCCATTGTTGGCACCCGCGCCATTGTTAATTTGGCCTGGGGCGGCAAGAAACTGGCTAAGCTGCCAATCTAGGAGTTGATGAGATGTTTCAGCTATTAAATTTTAAAGACACAGTCCAGTTTATGGCATTCCGCGGATTATTCCGTTGGGTGTCATTGATACTGGTGGTCGGCTCTATCGCCATATTGTCTGTGAACCGTTTGAATTGGGGCCTGGATTTCACCGGTGGTACCTTGGTGGAGTTGGGTTTTGAGCAACCGGCAGATATCCCTGCGATCCGTACCGTATTGGAAGCCAATAATTTTGCTGATGCTGTGGTGCAACATTTTGGCTCTAGCCGTGATGTTGTTATTCGTATGACACCACGTGATGGCATCGATGCGGCTAAAGTCGCTGATGACTTAGTGGCGGGTTTGAGAGCCAGTGATGTCGGTACGTTTGAGTTGCATCGTATTGACTTTATCGGTCCGACGATCGGGGCTGAACTGCGTGAAACGGGTGGCTTGGCGACCTTGGTGGCACTGCTCTGTATTCTTGCTTATGTCACGATGCGCTTTGAATGGCGTTTAGCACTGGGGGCCGTTGCGGCATTGGCCCATGACGTGATAATTACGTTAGGCGTGTTCTCACTGTTTAAGCTGGAGTTTGATACCACGGTATTAGCGGCGATCTTGGCGGTGATTGGTTACTCACTTAACGATACTATCGTGGTGATGGACCGGATCCGTGAAAACTTCCGCAAGGTGCGTAAAGGCGAAGTGGAGGAGATTATCAATATCTCACTCACACAAACCATGTCACGTACCGTGATCACCTCGTTGACTACGCTATTAGTGTTGATCGCTTTGTTCTACCTCGGTGGTGCATCGATTCACGGCTTTGCGACAGCATTGTTGTGTGGTGTATTGGTGGGTACATACAGCTCCATTTACGTGGCCAGCACTATCGCTATGGGCCTAGGTATTAGTCGTGAAGATCTGATGCCAACTGAAGTCGAGAAAGAGGGTGCTGATCAGGATCCTATGATGATGTAGCTGTCAGCTACTTATCTGATGTTATCTCGATAAAAAAGGGGGCCGTTAGGCCCCCTTTTAATTTGCTTACTCACTTACTGGCTTACTCTACAGTTGTTGCTGGCCTGTGCAATGCAGTAAAGCGCTCAGGGTGCTGCTCCATGGCTTCTGCGATGGCATACGGCTGTAGACCAGGGTCATCTGACATATCACTCAGTGCATCACTGGATTGCACAAAAACATCTTGTGCCAATTGATCGTCCAGCTCTACTAAAGCAATCTCGGTCTGCTGTTCAATGACCTCTGCAATTGCTCGCTTAGATTGTACGATCACATCTTTATCCAGTTGATAATCCATCTCCAAAAGAGTTTGCTCAGTCTGCACTCTGACCACATCTCTAACTTGCTCTTGGTGAAGGACAACTTCATATCTCTGCACTGCCGGCTCTGCGTTTGCCACCGATGCTGCAAAAACTGTGGCGAGAAGTACCAGCGGGATCCTTGTGTTTTTCATTATTTCATCTCCTAACGCCTGCTTAGTGATCAGGCGTATGTGAATACTGGCTCTAAAACGGTATTAAAGCTCCACACGGAATGTAAAAATCTATGAATCTATATTCGTTATTTCTTCTAACTTATGGTTATTCATTAGAAAAATTAATTGTTAATAAACATTTCACTTAGAAAAACTTATTAATCCATTGAGTTAAAAGGTTTTTTTACAATATGAAGCAAAACTAAGTGATTAAGCAGTAAACCACAATATATCTGTGGTTAATGTGCTGGTCTGATCTGTCAATTGGTTACTACAGCCGTGGCAAACGAAATTGACGCGCAGTTTACCCTTCAGTTGACGGTTACTATAGTGGTGTGCTTTATGCAGGAGTGCAGAAACCCCATTGGTAATGGGGTATTGGGCGGATGAAACAAAAAAAGCCCGCTTGGTAGCGGGCTTTTGTCTAAATAAGGCTGAAAAATTACCGGCTAAGTGCGGGTGTCAAATGGGGGCGCATTCCCTGCAGCATATCTTTGACAACTTTTGGACTACCCGCAACCACGTTGCCACTTTCGACATGATTATGGCCACCAGTAAAGTCTAAGACCAGTCCGCCCGCTTCTTTCACTAACAGTTCGCCTGCAGCGGTATCCCATGGCTTGAGGCCAATTTCCCAAAAACCGTCGTAGCGACCTGCAGCAACATAGGCGAGATCCAATGCGGCCGAGCCTGCGCGACGAATATCGGCGGCTTGGTTGAAGAAGGTGGTGAAAATATTCAGGTAATTTTCCAGATAATGCTTCTGTTTAAATGGAAAGCCTGTTGCTAATAGTGTGCCTGTTAACTCTTTGGCATTGCTGCAGCGCAGACGGTAACCATTCAGCTGGGCACCCGCACCACGGCTGGCGGTGAATAGTTCATTGCGCATAGGATCAAAGACCAGCGCTTGATCTAGGCTGCCTTTGACCTTCAGGGCGATAGAGACAGAAAAGTGTGGCACGCCGCGCAAAAAGTTGGTGGTGCCATCGAGAGGATCGATGATCCATTGGTAATCGGAGTCCGCACTTCCATGAATGCCGCTCTCTTCGCCGATGATCTGATGATCTGGGTAGGCTTTGAGAATGGCATGGACGATCGCTGCTTCCGCTTCACGATCGACGTTTGTTACGAAGTCATTGCTAGATTTCTGCTCAGCTTCGACCAAGTCGAGCTGTTCATAAGCACGACAAATAATATTACCTGCACTGCGCGCAGCGCGCACAGCGATGTTCAGCATGGGATGCATAGCCGGTTACCACTTCTGTCAAAGAACAAGGAAAAGCGGGCGGATTATAGCAGAGCGGCCAGAACAGGCAATGATTCCTGCCATTTTACTCTCTCTATGGTACACTTTCGCTCCTTTTTTTCGCTAGTTTGAGAACACTAAGATGCTGGACAATATCCGCATCGTGCTGATAAGCACTTCGCATACAGGAAACATGGGATCCGCGGCGCGGGCAATGAAAACCATGGGCTTAAGCGAGCTCTATTTGGTGAATCCTGAATCTGAGCCTGATGGCAAAGCAACCGCGCTGGCTGCTGGCGCGAGCGACATCGTTCATTCTGCCAAAATCGTAGGCTCTTTAGATGAAGCGATTAACGATTGTGGTTTGGTGATTGGCGCAAGTGCCCGTTCACGCACCCACAGTTGGCCAATGCTTGAGCCGCGTGAATGTGGCGAGAAAGTTTTTGTCGAATCACAGAAACACCCTGTTGCTTTGGTATTTGGTCGTGAAAGCAGCGGTTTGACCAATGAAGAGCTGCAGCAGTGCAACTTTCACGTCCATATTCCTGCCAATCCTGACTACAGCGCACTGAACTTAGCGATGGCAGTGCAGGTGTTATGTTATGAAGTAAGGATGGCGATGCTGGCTTCGGCCCAGGCACCGCAAAAGCAGGCGAGTGAGCTGGAGTATCCTTTAGCGAACGAGATGGAAGGCTTTTATCAACACCTTGAACAAGCACTGAAAGATACAGGATTTATTGTGCCCCAACATCCGGGTACCGTATTAACTAAGCTGCGTCGCTTGTTTAATCGTGCGCGACCAGAAGCGCAGGAGTTAAATATGCTTCGGGGTGTGTTGTCTTCCGTGCAGAAAGCGGCACGTAAGTAATTTGCGCCAGTGCCGGTCCTGAGATAAATCAAGAGTAACTTTGCGAGGACGCTAAGCAGATGTTTCAAAGGATTAAAGAAGACATCAATTGTGTGTTTGAACGGGATCCCGCGGCACGCAATGCCTTTGAAGTACTGACCAACTATCCTGGGCTGCATGCCATCTGGTTGCACCGTCTAGGGCATTGGTTTTGGAGCCGCCGTTTGTTTTGGCTAGGACGCACTGTCTCATCATTTAGCCGTTTCATTACTGGAATTGAGATCCACCCAGGGGCGACCATTGGTCGACGCTTTTTTATCGATCATGGCATGGGGATTGTGATCGGTGAAACCGCTGAGATTGGCAATGACTGTACCCTCTATCATGGTGTGACTCTTGGGGGAACCAGCTGGAATGCGGGTAAACGCCACCCAACCTTAGAAGATAATGTGGTGGTTGGTGCCGGTGCCAAAGTACTTGGTCCAATAACCGTGTGTACCGGCGCGCGAGTGGGCTCTAACGCCGTGGTTGTGAAAACGGTTAATCCGGAAGCGACCGTGGTTGGCATTCCTGGTCGCGAAGTGGTTCCAGCCAAGTGCAAAGAAGCGATGAAGGAGAAGCACGCTAAGCGTAGTGAGCTGGCGCAGCAGTATGGCTTTGACGCTTACGCTGTCTCTCCAGATAACCCCGATCCTGTCGCCAATGCGATCGGCCAAATGCTTGACCACATGCACTTGATGGATAAGCGTATGGGCGAATTGAGTAAGGCGCTGGTGGCAATGAATTGTGAGGTAAAGGTGAAAGATCTGCCTGAATTGGAGATCGAAGCGTTTGCTGAAGATGAGCAGAAAGCAGCGCTTGAGCGTAAGCAAGAAAGAGATGCATTCGACCCGAGTATTTAATACTTGAGTAAAACGGTTGGTTAAATACTTGACCTTAATGGTCGGGTATGTGATGATCAAAATCAAATAGTAACACAATTGGTATGTGATCATGAGACTAACTTCGAAAGGACGCTATGCCGTAACCGCCATGTTGGATGTGGCGCTGCATACTCAGCAGGGGCCAGTGCCGCTGGCTGATATCTCCGAACGTCAGGGGATCTCTTTATCCTACCTCGAACAGCTGTTCTCGAAGTTACGTAAACATGGCTTAGTTAACAGTGTACGCGGTCCTGGAGGCGGTTATCTGCTTGGACAAGAAGCGGATGCTATTGCTGTTGGCATGGTTATCAGTGCTGTGGATGAATCAGTGGATGCCACTCGCTGCCAGGGTAAGGGCGATTGTCAGGAAGGAAATCAGTGCCTGACACACTCCCTTTGGTGTGAATTGAGTGACCGTATCAGTGGCTTCCTCAATGGCATCACATTGGGAGAGCTGGTTGCTCAAAATGAAATTAAAGATGTGGCACGTCGGCAGGAGAATGGCCTTTCTCCGACGCTGAAGGGTCGCAAGATTAGTGTTAATTGCCAAGTTTGAATTTTAGCTGCCTAGCATAGGGCGGTTGTCACTGGAGACAATAATGAAGCTTCCTATTTATCTGGATTATTCAGCCACTACGCCGGTGGATCCTCGTGTTGCAACAAAAATGGCTGAGTGTCTGACCTTGGATGGGTGTTTCGGGAACCCTGCCTCACGCTCACACCGTTTTGGTTGGCAGGCAGAAGAGTTGGTTGATATTGCTCGCAACCAGATAGCAGAGCTAGTGAATGCCGATCCCCGAGAAATTGTTTTTACCTCGGGTGCGACAGAGTCAAATAATCTAGGGATTAAAGGCGCTGCTCACTTCTATAGCAAGAAGGGTAAGCACATCATTACCCTGAAGACCGAGCATAAAGCTGTGCTTGATACTTGTCGCCAGTTGGAGCGAGAAGGTTTCGAAGTGACTTACCTTGATGTCGAAAGCAACGGTTTGGTTGACTTGAATAAGTTGGCATCCGCGATGCGCGATGACACAGTGCTGGTATCTGTGATGCACGTTAATAACGAAATCGGCGTGATCCAGGATATTGCGACTATCGGTGAGATGTGTCGCGAACGTAAGATTATTTTCCACGTTGATGCCGCCCAAAGCACAGGTAAAGTCAAGATTGATTTGCAAAACCTGAAAGTGGACTTGATGTCATTTTCTGCCCATAAAACCTACGGTCCTAAAGGGATTGGCGCATTGTATGTGCGTCGTAAACCACGTATCCGTATCGAATCCCAGATCCATGGTGGCGGCCATGAGCGCGGTATGCGTTCAGGTACATTACCTGTGCATCAGATTGTTGGTATGGGCGAAGCGTTCCGTATTGCTAAAGAAGAGATGGTGGCGGAAAACGAGCGCTTGATGGGTTTGCGTGAACGCTTATGGAATGGTGTTCAAGATATTGATGAGGTCTATCTTAACGGTGACTTGGAGCATCGCGTTGCCGGTAATTTGAATATTAGTTTTAATTTCGTCGAAGGCGAGTCACTGATCATGGCACTGAAAGATCTTGCCGTGTCTTCTGGATCAGCCTGTACCTCTGCCAGCCTAGAACCATCGTACGTACTCCGTGCGTTGGGGCTCAATGACGAATTAGCACATAGCTCAATCCGTTTCAGTCTTGGCCGCTTCTCTACTGAGGAAGAGGTTGACTACGCACTGAAGGTGATCCACGACGCCATCGGTCGTCTCCGTGAGATGTCTCCGCTTTGGGAGATGTTTAAAGACGGTGTCGATCTGGAAAAAGTTGAGTGGGCACACCACTAAAGGTTTATGTCCTTAGGGCAAAGGAGTTATTACAATGGCTTACAGTGATAAAGTAATCGATCATTATGAAAACCCGCGTAACGTCGGTTCATTCGATAAGAATGATCCAAATGTTGCTACCGGTATGGTTGGCGCCCCCGCTTGTGGCGACGTAATGAAGTTGCAACTTAAGATCTCTGAACAGGGCGTTATCGAAGATGCCAAGTTCAAGACTTATGGTTGTGGCAGCGCAATTGCGTCAAGCTCTCTGGTAACAGAGTGGGTGAAAGGTAAAACCCTTGATGAAGCCGGTGAGATTAAAAATACCACCATCGCTGAAGAGTTGGCCTTACCACCAGTGAAGATCCACTGTTCAATTTTGGCTGAAGATGCGATTAAAGCCGCGATTGATGATTACAAACAGAAGCACAGCGCCTAAGTAGCAAGAGGTATTTACCGCTATGGCAATAACCATGACCGATGCGGCCGCAGAGCGCGTCACCACGTTTTTAAAAAATCGTGGTAAAGGCCTGGGCTTGCGCTTGGGTGTGAAAACCACCGGATGCTCCGGTCTCGCTTATGTTCTGGAGTTCGTTGATGAACTTCAGGAAGGTGACGAGACCTTTGAGGAGCAGGGGGTGACTATCATCGTTGATAAAAAGAGTTTGCTGTATCTTGATGGTACCCAGCTAGATTTTGTCAAAGAGGGGCTGAACGAAGGGTTTGAATTTACCAACCCTAACGTGAAGGATGAGTGCGGCTGTGGTGAGAGCTTTACCGTTTAATCATCATGGATTATTTCGAGCTATTTGATCTGCCGCACCGTTTTGACGTCAAATCCGCGCAACTGTCGGAGACGTTTCGTAAGCTTCAGAGTGCCGTACATCCTGATCGTTTTGGCGCGGCCAGTGAGCAGGATAAACGGATCGCTCTGCAGCGCTCAGCCCATATCAATGACGCCTATCAAACCCTGAAGCACCCGTTGTCTCGGGCTGTTTATATGCTCTCAACGGCTGGTCATGACCTAAAGTCAGAGCAAAAGAGCTTTTCTGATACTGCATTTTTAATGCAGCAGATGGAGTTTAGAGAGCAGCTTGACGATATCAAAGCGAACCAGGATATGGACAGTTTGCTGGCAATGCAGTCAGACGTTGATGCAGAGATAACGCGTTACCTTGCGCGTATCGGTGAGGCGCTTGATGCCCCAGCTAAAGGGGACTATGCCGATGTCGCTGATGAAGTCAGACGGCTAAAATTCTTCTACAAATTGAACGATGAACTCGCTGAGCTGGAAGACGCTCTGATTGATTTTTAACTCATCATAAGTAAATTGGATCCATGGCACTACTGCAGATAGCTGAACCAGGCTTAAGCCCTGAACCTCATCAGAAAAAGTTGGCCGTTGGTATCGATCTTGGTACCACAAACTCTTTGGTTGCGACAGTGCGCAGTGGTCTGGCAGAGCCTCTGCTAGATGAACTAGGCCAAGCCATGTTACCTTCGGTTGTTCATTACATGGCCGATAGTATTAATGTCGGTGCAGATGCGTATCGGAACGCCAGTGCGGATCCGGAAAACACCATCGTTTCTGTAAAACGCTTTCTAGGGCGTACATTGGACGAAGTGCTTGCCCATTATCCGCATTCTCCCTACCAGTTCGGCAAGACCGAAAATGGCTTAGTCAGCATTGAAACGACACAAGGCATGGTGAACCCTGTTGAAGTGTCGGCTGAAATTCTCAAGCGTCTTAAGTTACGTGCAGTTGATGCGCTAGGCGGCGAGCTCGAAGGCGCGGTGATCACCGTGCCAGCCTATTTTGATGATGCGCAACGTCAGGGCACCAAAGATGCCGCTGAGTTGGCCGGGCTAAAAGTGCTTCGTTTACTCAATGAGCCAACCGCTGCCAGTATTGCTTATGGATTAGATGTGGGCCAAGAGGGCATTATTGCCGTATATGATCTTGGTGGCGGCACTTTCGATATTTCCATCCTTCGTCTAAGCCGAGGCGTCTTCGAGGTGCTCGCCACCGCCGGCGACTCGCAATTGGGAGGCGACGATCTCGATCATCTGTTAGCTGAGCATATTAGTCGGCTGGCTGGGATAACAGATGATCAAACTTCGGCGCGCTTAAAGCGCGAACTGATGCATGTGTGTCGCGACTGTAAAGAGCAGTTAAGTCATGCAGAGAACGCTTCCGTTACGCTGTCACTTGATGGCGATAAGCAGTGGCAAGGTGAGATCACCCGTACCGAGTTTGAGGCGCTAATCGCACCACTGGTAAAACGAACCATTCAGGTCAGCCGCCGGGCAATGCGCGATGCGCAAGTGACCACTGATGAGGTTATTGAAGTGGTGATGGTGGGCGGTTCCACCCGCGTGCCTCTGGTTCGTCAGCAGGTGGGAGGTTTCTTTGGTCGCCAACCGCTCACATCCATTGATCCAGATAAAGTAGTGGCGGTAGGTGCAGCGATACAAGCTGATATCCTTGCAGGTAACAAACCTGATTCTGATATGTTACTGCTGGACGTTACACCATTGTCTCTTGGACTTGAGACTATGGGCGGACTGGTGGAGAAAGTGATTCCCAGAAATACCACCATCCCTGTTGCTCGCGCGCAAGAGTTTACTACGTTTAAAGATGGCCAAACCGCCATGGCTATTCACGTGGTGCAGGGCGAACGTGAACTGGTGAGTGATTGCCGTTCATTAGCGCGCTTTGAATTACGTGACCTACCGCCGATGGCCGCTGGCGCCGCACATATTCGCATTACTTTCCAAGTGGATGCCGATGGCTTGTTATCCGTGACAGCGATGGAAAAGTCTACAGGCAAGAAAGCTTCCATTCAGATAAAGCCCTCTTATGGGCTGAGTGATAATGAGATCGCCACGATGATCAAATCGTCTATGGAGCATGCAGAGGAAGATATGCAGGCGCGCATGCTGGCGGAGCAACGTGTCGAAGCTAAGCGTGTGGCTGAGTCTTTGCACGCTGCACTATTAGCTGACGGTGATGCGCTACTTGCTGATGGCGAAAAACAGTTGATCATTGAAGGGCTAAATGCACTGTCCCTTAGCGCTGAAGGGAGTTGTCCTGAAGCAATAAAACGGGCTATTGAGAAAATGGATAGTCTGAGTCAAGATTTTGCTTCCCGCAGAATGGACCAATCGATCCGTAAGGCGCTGACTGGTAAAGCAATTGATTCAGTAGATAAGGTTTAAAGAGATGCCGAAGATTATTTTTCTCCCCCATGAAGAGTTATGTCCGGAGGGGATGGAAGTGGAAGCAGAAGAGGGCGTAACCGTACTGGATGCTGCGTTACGGAATGGTATCGACATTGAGCACGCCTGCGAAAAATCTTGTGCCTGCACGACTTGCCACGTCATTGTGCGCGAGGGGTTTGACTCTCTCGAGCCAAGCGACGAGCTGGAAGATGACTTGTTAGACAAAGCGTGGGGGTTGGAGCCTGAGTCTCGTTTAAGCTGTCAGGTAGTGATGGAAGATGAAGACTTGGTGGTTGAAATACCCAAGTACACGGTAAATATGGTGTCTGAACGCCATTAATTTAGTCGTTTATATTTGCGCTAGTTAGCCAAGGTTGCGAAGATGGGATTAAAGTGGACTGACAGTCTGGATATCGCCATTGAGTTGGTTGAATTGCATCCAGATGTGGATCCAACGCAAGTCAGATTTACCGAGCTGAGAGAGTGGGTAATTGCGTTGGATGAATTTGATGATGAGGCTGGGCATTGCGGCGAGCGAGTGCTTGAAGCGATCCAGATGGCATGGATTGAAGAAGCGGACTAGTTAACTTGATTTCATGATGTGAAATAGCGCACCATGATCCGCTTTCGTTCCATTGTCGAGCAGTGCTCTCTCACATATAATCCGCGCGTCAAAACAAAAGAGCCCACTGACTGGACCACTCTAACTTTGGGAAAGCTAACATGGCATTACAGCGCACTTTTTCTATCGTCAAACCGAACGCAGTCGCAGATAACAATATCGGTGCTATCTATCATCGTTTTGAGACCGCGGGTTTAAAAATTATTGCTTCAAAGATGCTTCACCTGAGCAAAGAGCAGGCCGAAGGCTTTTACGCTGAACATAAAGGGCGTCCTTTTTTCGCTCCATTGGTTGAGTTTATGACCTCTGGTCCGTTGATGGTTCAGGTACTTGAAGGTGAAGACGCGGTATCTCGTAACCGTGAGATCATGGGCGCAACTAATCCTGCGGATGCATTGGCCGGCACTCTGCGCGCGGACTACGCGACTGAGATGAGAGAGAATGCAGTTCACGGCTCTGATGCTCCAGAATCAGCGGCGAGAGAAATTGCCTATTTCTTCAGTGATGACGAAATCTGCCCACGCACTCGTTAATGGATAACGAGGGCTGGCAAAAGGGGGCTTAGGCCCCCTTTTCATTTGTTAGTAGTAAAAAGCGGCTAAAAAACGTACAATGCGCGGCCGCGTTAGATGTCATCAGTGCTGAGCACCGACGGCGATAAGTTTTTTGAGTTAATGCGTAGGGCGTGAGCTGTTCAACCTACGTATCTATTGAGGCAAAGCATGAGCAACCAAGCTAACAAGATAAACCTACTGGATCTGGACCGAGATGCACTGCGTGAGTTTTTCGCCGAATTGGGTGAGAAGCCGTTTCGTGCTGATCAGGTGATGAAGTGGATTTATCACTATGGCATGGAAGATTTTTCGCAAATGACCAACCTCAATAAGGTATTGCGCCAAAAACTGACTGAGCGCGCAGAAGTGCGGGCACCTGTCATCAGCCAAGAGCAACGCAGTAGTGATGGCACCATCAAATGGGCGATGACGGTCAGCGGTGGGCAGGAAGTGGAAGCGGTTTATATTCCTGAAGAAGATCGCGCAACCTTATGTGTCTCTTCACAAGTTGGTTGTGCCCTTGAATGTACGTTTTGTTCAACGGCTCAACAAGGTTTTAACCGTAACCTAAAAGTGTCGGAAATCATTGGCCAGGTGTGGCGCGCAACCCAGGTGATTGGTTTTATGGGCTCTGGTGGTAACCGTGCCATTACCAATGTTGTGATGATGGGCATGGGTGAGCCACTACTCAACGTTAACAACGTGGTACCCGCCATGAAGCTAATGATGGAAGATTTTGGTTTTGGTATCTCCAAGCGCCGTGTGACGTTAAGTACCTCGGGTGTGGTACCTGCATTGGATCAATTGGCTGAGAAGATTGACGTAGCACTGGCTATTTCACTGCATGCGCCAACGGATGAGTTGCGTAATGAGCTGGTACCGATTAACAAAAAATATAATATCGAGACCTTTTTGCAATCGGTACGTAACTACGTCAACAGTTGTAATGCTAACCGCGGCAAGGTGACGGTTGAGTATGTGATGCTGGATCATGTCAATGACAGCACCGATCAGGCGCATGAGTTGGCGGAGTGTCTTAAAGACACACCAAGTAAAATTAATCTAATCCCATGGAATCCGTTCCCAGGGGCTCCTTACGGACGTTCCAGTAATTCTAGGATTGATCGCTTTTCTAAGGTGTTGATGGAAAAGGGTTTTACCGTGATTGTGCGGAAAACTCGTGGCGATGATATTGATGCAGCTTGCGGGCAATTAGCGGGAGATGTGATCGACCGCACGAAGCGAACCCTTAAAAAGCGGATGCAAGGTGAATCAATTTCAGTAACAATGGCTTAGCCTCCTTCAGTCACCCTATATCGATACAATTATGCTATTTCGTGTTATCGCTTTGCTTATCAGTCTCGCAGCCCTAACGGGTTGCGTGACGGAAACTGTCTACCCAGATCGGGATAATCCTACCGAACCTTCTGATGTTAATAATGTATCCGCTTCTCAAGCACGCGTAGCGTTGGGTTTGCGATATATGAAAGATGGTGACTATTCCCAAGCTAAGTTTAATCTGGTCAAGGCATTGGAACACTCTCCTAATAATGTCGAGGCCAATTACGCTATGGCGTACTACTACCAGGTAGTTAAAGAGACTGACCGTGCTGAGGAGTATTACCAACGCTCTATTCGTATCGCGCCAGGTGACGGTGATGTAAGAAACACCTACGGTGTGTTTTTGTGTGATTTGAAGCGTTTCGATGAAGCTAACGAACAGTTCATGGAGGCGGTTGCCTCACCAAGCTATTTTAAAGTGGCTGACAGCTATGAAAATGCTGCTCTGTGCGCGCGTCAGAATAAGAATGATGCGCTAGCTGCGGAATATTTCGAGAAAGCCCTTACTCACAACCCTAACCGACCTAAATCGTTGCTCGGTCTGGCAGAGCTTCGTTATGCCGAGAATGATCTCAAATCGAGTGAGCTGCTGTTGGATAAGTATATTAACCGCTATAGCTACAGTGCCCGGAGTGCCTATTTGGGGGTGCTGTTGTCCCATGCTAAGGGTGATGTGGTTGCGGAGAAAAAATATGGCGGTATCCTAACCGCTAAATTTCCTGCTACTGAGCAAGCGAAAAAGTACGTGTTGAGAGAGTACCGATGACAGACGAGCTGGTCGATGACATTGAAGTAGTCAGCCCGGGACAATTGCTGCGCGAAGCCCGTGAAAAAATGGGGTGGACTACTCAGGAAGTCGCTAATCGCCTAAACCTGCGCGCCGCAGTGGTGACCGCATTAGAGGCCGATAGTTACGACGATAGCATTGGCACCACCTTTATTCGTGGTTACCTGCGTACCTATGCCAAGTTACTTGGCGTTTCAGATGAACTCATTATGGCTAGCTATGAGCATCTAGGTGCTGCACAGATCCAGTATGCGGAGATGCAAAGCTTTAGCCGTCGCACCAAGCGTGAAGCCAGTGATAACCGTTTGATGATGCTGACCTACGGTATTGGCGTTGCCTTATTGGTGTTAAGTGTGATCTGGTATGTGCAGGAGAATGAGACACAGACGGATCCCATTGCAACGGCACTGGAACAAACTGCGGATGACAGCGGCGAAATAGTTGCTGACGAGCCAGTAGTATCAGTGGAAGTTAGCGAACCCGTGCGTGAGCTCGCGCCGCCAGCAATTGATACTGCGCCAGTGGAAGCCTCTCCGGCGGTGGTTGACGATTCAATGCCGGCTGATGAGCCTGTGGTTGAACCCGATTTAGAAGTGAGTGCCGTTGGCACCGAACTGACGTTGATCTTCAGAGATGATTGCTGGGTCAGTATCGAAGATGCTACTGGAGAGCGTTTAGCTTTTGGCATCAAACGTAAAGATTATGAAATGACCTTGGATGGCCGACCTCCTTATCAGGTTGTGTTAGGTGCGCCTGAGGTTGTAGATATCGATTTTGGTGGCCAACCATTCACCAAGCCAAAATTTAAGCCGGGGCAAAGAGCCCGCTTTACCATCCCTTCTCAAGAGTAAATTCTATGTTTAGCGAATCGCCTATTAGCCGCCGCCCGTCGAAGCGGATCATGGTAGGTAATGTGCCTATCGGTGATGGCGCGCCTATCGCTGTGCAGTCGATGACAAATACTGACACCTTGGATGTTGAGGCCACGGTGGCGCAGATCGAACGTTTGCAGAACGCAGGTGCCGATATTGTGCGCGTTTCTGTGCCGACGATGGATACTGCTGAAGCTTTTAAGCTGATTCGCCAGCGGGTCAGTTTGCCTCTGGTTGCGGATATCCATTTTGATTATCGTATTGCCCTGAAAGTGGCCGAATATGGCGTCGATTGCCTGCGGATTAACCCTGGGAATATCGGTAAGGAAGATCGTATTCGTGCTGTGGTTGATGCCGCAAGCTACAACAATATTCCCATTCGTATCGGCGTAAATGGTGGCTCTTTGGAGCGCGATATTCAGGAGAAATACGGCGAGCCAACGCCTGAAGCCTTGCTTGAGTCAGCCATGCGCCACGTTGATATTCTCGATCGCTTAAACTTTGATCAGTTCAAAGTGAGCGTAAAGGCGTCCGATGTGTTTTTGGCTGTGGGCGCATACCGTCTGTTGGCAAAGCAGATTGAGCAGCCACTTCATCTTGGTATTACCGAAGCGGGTGGGGCACGTGCTGGTAGCGTTAAATCTGCGGTTGGCTTAGGCATGCTGTTAGCTGAGGGAATTGGCGATACGCTGCGGGTGTCGTTAGCGGCAGATCCGGTGGAAGAGATTAAAGTTGGTTTTGATATTCTCAAGTCGCTGCGTTTACGCTCTCGTGGTATTAATTTTATTGCCTGTCCTACCTGTTCACGGCAAGAGTTTGATGTGATTGGTACCGTCAATGCGCTGGAAGAGCGGTTGGAAGATATTGTGACACCGCTTGATGTGTCGATTATTGGTTGCGTGGTGAATGGTCCCGGAGAGGCCTTGGTGTCTGATATGGGAGTAACCGGCGCCAATCGTATGAGTGGTTTCTATGAGGATGGGGTGCGTCAGAAAGAGCGCTTTGACAACACCAACCTGATTGATCAATTGGAAGCTAAAATCAGGGCGAAAGTGGCGAAAGCTGACCCTGAAAATCAAATTGAAATCCGTTCTATCGACTGATTCCGCTGAATCGAGAGTAAACAACGGCCTGATCACCTCTCAGGCCGTTTTACGTTTCCTTGCAAACTCCCTATAATGCGCCCTCTTAATTGTATTCTGGAGTAGGGAACCCCTTCGTGGCTAAGCAGATCCAAGCGATTCGGGGCATGAACGACTGCCTCCCTGCAGATACCCCCGCCTGGCAACAGGTTGAAGCGAAAATCCGTCAGGTTGTCGCTAGTTTTGGGTACAGCGAAATTCGTTTTCCTATCGTTGAAAGCACCGACCTGTTTAAACGAGGTATAGGTGAAGTTACTGATATCGTTGAAAAAGAGATGTATACCTTTGACGATAGAAATGGCGATAGTTTAACCCTCCGCCCGGAAGGGACGGCCGTCTGTGTGCGTGCGGGTAATCAAGCCGGCCTGTTATATAACCAGGAGCAACGCCTCTGGTATATGGGGCCAATGTATCGTCATGAGCGGCCGCAAAAGGGTCGTTATCGTCAGTTTCATCAGTTTGGTATTGAAGCGTTCGGCATTTCAGACGCCGATATTGATGCCGAGGTGATCGCTTTATCGGCTGAACTTTGGCGTGTCTTTGGTATCGAAGACCAGGTTGAATTACAACTCAACTCTTTAGGTTCGAATGAAGCCCGGGCAGATTACCGTTCCGCGTTGACCGAGTTTCTCGTGGCCCATGAAACTGCGTTAGATGAAGATAGCCGTCGCCGGATGCACAGTAATCCGCTACGCGTACTCGATTCCAAAAATCCTGAGGTGCAAGCTGTTTTAGCCGATGCTCCACGATTACATGACTATCTCGATGCAGAATCGAAGCAGCATTTGAGTAAACTGTGTGAGCTACTCGACGCTATCGGGATCCGCTATCAACTCAATGATCGACTCGTACGTGGCTTAGATTACTATAACCGCACTGTTTTTGAGTGGGTCACCGATAGTCTGGGAGCGCAAGGTACTGTGCTTGCCGGTGGTCGGTACGATGGCCTCGTTGAACAACTGGGTGGTAAAGCAACACCGGCAGTTGGCTTCGCCATGGGTATCGAGCGTTTGGTGCTCATGTTGCAGTCGCTAGGCAAGCTCGAAGGTCTTCGTCCGGCGGTTGATGCCTACATGGTATTAGCCAACGATGACGCAGCAAAAGCGGGCGTCCAGGTTGCTCAACGTCTACGCCAGCAGTTACCGGATCTGCGTCTGATGATGCATTGCGGTGGCGGTAAGTTTCAAAAGCAGTTAAAGCGTGCTGATAAGGTTGGGGCTCAGGTGGCACTGATCTTGGGGCAAGATGAATTAGAAAACCAAACCATCACGGTAAAGTGGCTGCGTCAGGATGTGCCGCAGCAAACCGTGGCTCTGTCACAGGTGGTTAACCTGTTGAACGATTTGAATTAAGGAAGGGTATAGCAGTGGAAATGTACGACACCGAAGAGCAGCAGGTCGAGGCGATTAAAAGATGGTGGCAGGAAAATGGCAATTTTGTCATCGTGGGCATCGCTGTTGGCTTAGCAGTCGTGCTGGGTTGGCGCTTATATCAAGACAACGAGCTTTCTAACAAAGAAGCTGCGTCCAGCAGTTATCAAGCGCTCCAGACCAGTATTGATGCCAAAGGCTATGGCGCCGCTGCTGAGCTACAGGCTTATATCGACAGTAATAAGGGCAGCAACTACAGCTTCATGGCCGCATTGCAGCTTGCCAAGCTGGCAGTTGATGGCGATAAGTTTGCTGAGGCTGAGGCGCAACTGAGTTATGTGATCTCTGCTGCGGCTGCGAACAATCCATTACTCCCCGTTGCCGTTTTGCGTCTGGCTCGCATACAAGTTACCCAAGCTAAGTACGACGAAGCTTTGGCTACTTTGACTGCGACCACTTTGGATGTTGCGTTCACTGCCACTGTTGAAGAGCTGAAAGGTGATATCTACGTTGCACAGAACGCTACAGAAAAGGCGCGCATTGCTTATCAGGCCGCCATCGATAATGGTGGTTTGGAAAATAACGCTGTTTTACAAACTAAGATTAACCAGCTGTCAGTGATTGAAGCTGCACAGTAGGGGGCTAGATGCGTCACTTGAGCAAAGCGCTGTTGTTTGCTGTCAGTTTGGTAGCCGTCTCTGGTTGCTCACTTTTTGGCGATGATGATGAAATTAAGATCGCAGAACTGCCAGATATTGAGATGCAGTTTGAAGCGGATGTCATCTGGGATTACCAAGTGGGCGATGGGGTCGGTGAATACTATTCACGACTGCGTCCTGCGGTTGCCTACGGTAAGCTATTTGCCGCTAGTCGCTTTGGTGACGTGGTAGCGATTGACTTAGAATCTGGTTATGAGGTTTGGCAGCAGGATGTTACCAAACGCAAGCCAGGGTGGCTGTTCGATGAACGCATCAATGCGATGATTTCAGGTGGCCTGACAGTTCGTTATAAACAGCTGTTTTTCGGTACTGAGAAAGGTCGAGTGATCTCCCTTGATGCGGAGACCGGTGAGGTGCTTTGGGACGTAGAGGTTGATGCTGAAGTATTGGCTCCGCCGACAGTCGATCAGAGTGTTGTGGTGGTTAATACCGGTAGTGGTAAGTTGTTTGGTCTGGATTCTGTCAGTGGCAAGCAGCTTTGGAGCTATCAGCAGGAGCTACCTTCACTTACCTTACGCGGTGTTAGCTCTGTTGCGGCTGCTCAGGGCGGTATTATTCTCGGTAAGGCCAACGGGAAAGTGGCTGCGTTATCGATCACCAACGGTATTGAGTATTGGGAGCAGGAGGCTGCGCCGCCGAAAAGTGGTAGCGATCTCGATCGTATTGTCGACGTTGATGCTGATCCTGTGATTTTAGCGGGAACGATTTATGCCGTTGCCTATAACGGCTACCTGCAAGCGTTGGATATACGCAGTGGCCGCGCCTTATGGCAACGAGAGTATTCTTCTTATCGTGGCTTTAGTATTGATGGCTTTAATCTTTATCTAAGTGACTTCCAAGGCCATATTTATGCGATTGATCGCCGTACGGGATTGGAGTTGTGGAGTAATCGCGATTTAGAGAACCGTGGAGTGACTGAGCCGGTTCCTTTTGGTGATTATGTGGTTGTCGGTGATTTTGAAAGTTATCTGCACTGGCTTGACCCAAAAAGCGGCGCGTTAGTGTCGCGCATTGAAGTTGGAGACGATGGGCTCTACTCCTCTGCGGTGGTCGATGGTGATACGCTTTATGTGCAGTCGCGAGACGGTACGGTGAGTGCGGTAAAAATGCCCTAAACTGGGTGTGTACTCGCGCTCCAGACCCCGGCGATGCCGGGGTTTTTTGCTATTTAAATGAGGTTTTAAATGACTCCTGTGTTGGCTTTGGTTGGCCGCCCAAATGTGGGTAAATCGACACTGTTTAATCGACTCACGCGCACCCGTGATGCCTTAGTTGCTGATTTCCCTGGTTTGACTCGCGATCGTAAATACGGTCAGGCGAGCTACCGCGAAATGGAGTATTTGGTGATTGATACCGGCGGTATTCATGGCGGAGAAGAGGGGATCGATGCTGAAATGGCTGGTCAGTCTTTGCAAGCGATTGAAGAAGCCGATGCCGTCCTGTTCTTGGTTGATGCTCGTGCTGGCGTGACTAGCGCCGACGAAGCCATCGCCGGTCACCTGCGCCGATTAGAAAAGCCGGTTTTTCTGGTGGCAAACAAGATCGACGGTGTTGATGCTGACGTCGTGACAGCCGATTTCTATAGCCTTGCCTTGGGTGATGTGCATGGTATCGCTGCAGCCCATGGCCGCGGTGTCAATCAACTGCTGGAAACCTCAATGGCTCCGTTCCTTGCTGAATTGATTGAAGAAGAGGAACCGGAAGAGGAGCCTTGGCCGGATGAGGTTGAGGATGACGAAGCGGAAGAGGAGCCGGATGCGGATCGTCAGCCGTTTGAAGATATGCCGATCAAACTGGCTATCATCGGCCGTCCTAACGTGGGTAAATCAACACTCACTAACCGTATTCTTGGTGAGGAGCGGGTGGTTGTTTACGATATGCCCGGTACCACTCGTGATTCTATCTATATCCCGATGCAACGCGAAGAGCAGGATTATGTCCTGATTGATACGGCTGGTGTTCGCCGCCGTGGCAAGGTATCTGAAACGGTTGAGAAGTTTTCAGTGATTAAAACCTTGCAGGCGATTGAAGATGCCAATGTGGTGCTATTGGTGTTGGATGCCCGCTCTGGCATATCCGATCAGGATCTGAGTTTACTTGGCTTTGCTTTGAATGCCGGACGCTCATTGGTTATTGCAGTCAATAAGTGGGATGGCTTGGAGCAAGTGGTTAAGGATGATCTCAAGCGTGAGCTGGATCGTCGCTTAGGCTTTATCGATTTTGCCCGTTTACACTTTATCTCTGCGTTACACGGCACGGGTGTTGGCCACCTGTTTGAGTCAGTAGAAGAAGCCTATAGCTCAGCGACGAAGCGGATCAATACCTCGATGTTGACGCGCATTCTTAAAGGCGCGGTTGAGGATCACAACCCACCGATGATCCAGGGGCGTCGTATCAAGTTGCGCTACGCCCATGCCGGTGGTTATAACCCGCCGATTATCGTGATCCATGGTAATCAGTTGAGTGGTCTACCTGAGTCCTACCGCCGTTATCTGATGAATTACTATCGTCGTTCATTGAAGATCATGGGCACGCCGATCCGTATTGAGTATCGAGAAGGTGACAACCCATTTGCTGGCCGCCGTCAGGAGCTGAGTAAGTCTCAGCAACATAAGCGCCGCCGGATGATGAAGTTTCACAAGAAAAAATAGCGTTAAAACAAGAGCCACTGTTGTGGCTCTTGTTACACTTGGTTTAACTGATTGGATCTATGTTAGCCGAGGTAAACCCATGTCTTATACCCATCCCCATTGTCCCGAATGTCACGGTCTATTGCAGGCCGAAAACAAGCAACTGCATTGCCCTGCATGCCAGGCCGACTATGTCGAGAAGGTTTGTTGTGATGTGTGTGGTGAGCAGGTGGAAACATTAAAGGCGTGTGGTGCAGTTGATTACTTTTGTAATCACTGTAATAGCCTCAAGTCGAAGTCAAAAGTGGTTCGTTCTTATCACATGGTTAATCAATAAGTTTGCACCGATTAAACTCCTGTGTTAATAATTATGCATTATGACAGCATTAATAGTCACTATTTCTTCTGAGACCCGCCGACGTAGCAACGCCATTACCGCGTTGTTCGGCACTTAGTTCTACTTAGTTTTTTCGAACTGGACACCGCGGTTACATTTTTTGTACCGCGGTTTTTTTATGCCTGGAGTAAAGCTTATGTCGCTTGTGACACCTTTGATGAACCTAAACGAAAGACCGCCAGTTAAGTTTGTTTCCGGCAAGGGAAGTTGGTTGCAAGACAGCGAAGGGCGACGTTATTTAGATTTTATCCAAGGGTGGGCGGTGAACTGTTTAGGCCATAGCCCTTCAGTGTTGGTGGAGGCTATTTCGTCGCAAGCGTCGCGTTTGATGACACCGAGCCCGGCTTATCATAGCGAAACAACGTTGGCATTGGCGGATCGTTTACGCGCGTGCAGTGGTTTCGATCAGGTTAATTTAGTCAACTCCGGCGCTGAAGCAAATGAAGCTGCGATTAAGTTAACGCGTAAATGGGGGGCGCAGAATAAGGGCGGTGCATTTCGAATCATCACCTTTGAAAACGGCTTTCACGGCCGAACTCTGGCCACCATGTCAGCCTGTGGCAAACCCGCTTTTGATGCGCTTTACGAACCCAAAGTGCCAGGGTTTGATCGGGTGCCGTTTAATGATTTGGCAGCCGTAGAGGCCGCGATCAGCAAAGACACCGTGGCGATCATGTTGGAGCCTATTCAGGGAGAAGGCGGGGTTGTTGCCGCCACTGAATGTTTTTTACAGGGCTTAAGAGCGTTGGCGGATGAGCATCAGCTACTGCTGGTATTCGATGAAGTGCAAACTGGGATTGGCCGTACTGGTGAGTTGTTTGCTTATCAACTTTTTGGGGTGACGCCGGACGTGATCACCTTGGGGAAAGGGCTTGGTGGCGGCATCGCTATTGCTGCTATGTTGGCAAAAAATCATTGTTGCTGCTTCGAGCCGGGCGATCAAGGCAGTACGTTTGGTGGTAATCCGCTTTCAGCTGCTGCGGCGAATGCGGTTTTAGATATAGTCGCTAATCCTACGTTTCTCGCTCAGGCTCAAGCCAACGGTGCCGCGCTACGCCGTGTGCTGGAACAGGTGTCGCAGCGTTTTGGCTTAGGCGAAGTGCGGGGGCAAGGGTTATTGCTGGCGCTGAATACCCATGGCTCCTCCACTGTAGACGCGTTTCAATTAGAAGCCGCCTGTTTTGAATTAGGACTATTGGTGAATGGCTTGCGGCACAACCTATTACGAGTTATGCCCGCACTGAATTTTACTGTTGAGGAGTTACATCTGTTTGAACAGCGACTTATCCAAGGGATCGAGCAGCTACTAGCAGAGAAGGATTGATGGCATGAATTGTAGCTTGCTTCACACTTTAATCAGGCGGTGCAGCAGTCTCAATTTGGCTTGATTTGGGTCAGTTTTATGGCGAACGAAATCGCTACGATGGCAGCATCATTCGCAACCGAGAACGAACATGGAACTCTGGATGGATCTGCTGTTTGGTGATGCGATTGGCCTCATGTCAATGGCGGTAGTGTTATCTACTGTGGTTATTATGGGTTATTACGTTTGGCTGTTTATCAGCCGAGCGTTGAAAGACCCAAACGATAAGTCTTGCTAACAGACCCTCCCTGGATCTGGCAACAAGGGGTTAACGGCTTGTCGCAGTGCCGTTAACCCCGCTTCGTTACTCTGCTTATTAGCGGCCTACTGATGGTGCGTCTCCTCCTTTCTCGTCCGACTATTGCTTTACCTTCTGCCGCTTGCCGCTACTAATTTGACTATGCTTACAGCATCTTCGTGGCTGAACCTCAGTCATGGTACAGGGGAGGGATGACTGTGCTGCCGATTAAATACAAGAAAGGCTACAAGTACCAACTGGTAGAAATCTTTGAAGTGAAGCTACCGTTGTCACCTGCAGAGGCGATTGACGATGGGCTTTTTCTAACGCTGTCGACGTTTGGCGTGCTCAGTATTAAAGCTGGCTATGCTTGGGACGGCCCATCTGGTCCGACGCTGGATACGGCCAACTTCATGCGTGGCTCATTGGTGCACGATGCGTTATATCAGTTAATGAGAAATGGCCACTTGGATAGAGGTGAGTATCGCGATATCGCAGACCGACTGCTGCAGCGCCAATGTAAAGAGGATGGCATGTCATCGCCTCGGGCGTGGTGGGTGTATTGGGGGGTGCGTTTATTTGGTGGTAAAGCGAGTCATGAAGACGCCGTGAAAAATGTGTTGAGTGCCCCGCGATAATGCACTATCGCGCTTGTCATTGGAGTTGGTTGCAATAGACTGAGGCCGACTAATTTCTGTGGGATATGTCGTGGCAAAGCAACTCTTCTCCTCTTGTTATCTCTGTTTTAGCAAACCGGTTTGTTTTTACTGGTTACTGGCTGCCGTCTTATTACCGAGCAATGTCGGCGCTGTGGATCTGGTGGGGTTACACCAAGAGCCCAATTTTAGCCGTGCTATTCAACAGGTCGAAGATGCCCCCGCTGAGTCATTGTCGCAGTTAAGCCTTGCCATAGTGCGAGTCGATAGCACCGATAGAAAAGCGCGTATCAGCTACCTGATGGGACGGGCTAATATGGCGCTCGGTGCGCCCGATGCCGCCATCGTTAATTACCAAGATAGCCGCGAACTCGCGCTGGCGCTGGCTGATGATGAGTTGTTGCACCGTTCTGATTACGGTATCGCGTCTATCTACCTCTACCACGATAACCCTGTGCTGGCGTTGGATATTTTCAAGCGGTTACGGATCAATGATGAAAAGCGTGGCAACCTGAAGCGCCTGGGCTCAACACTTAATAATATCGGTGTCAGTTACCGACTGTTAGGCAAGTTAGACCTGGCGATGCAGTACTTTATTGAAGCTCTGGTCTATAAAGAGCAATACGAAAATCCGATATCCGTGGCACGAACTCTGACCAATATCGGTGAAATCGAACTGGACATGGGGCAGTTCGATGCTGCCAAGGCGCGTTTGCTACAAGCGGAGATGATATTTACGCAGGAAGAGCGTGGTAAAGACCTCATGCGCGTACTTAATCTGTTGGGTAATGTTGAAGCCAGCGCTGGTCAGTTTGATGCCGCAATGCGTCACTATCAAAAGGCGTTGGATTATTATCAGCGTCATGGGCCGGAAGCCGCATTGGCGCAATCCTATCAGAATATTGCCGATCTTTATGCGCGGCAAAATCAGCCTGATAAATCGATAGCCCTGTACGAAAAAGCGTTAGAACTATCAGATGATCTCAGTGATGGCGTGCTTAGTCCCGATATTGCTGTGCGGCTCGGCAACGCTTATTTGGATAAACAGCAGCCTGCCGTTGCCCTTGAGATCTATCAACAAGCGATGGCGCAAGTTGGAACTCGTACATTGGGCGCTTATGAAGGTCCGTTGTTGCTTGGTTTGTCCCGTGCCAGTGAAGCAATGGGCGATTATCAACAGGCACTCGCTTACCTGAAACAGTTTCAAAGCAGCACCCTGGGGTTACAGCATTCTGAAATGCGGATGCAGGCTCAGGAGTTGCACCAGAAATTTGGCGTGGCGGAGAAAGAGGCATCGATCCGTTTACTTGAGCAGGAAAATGCACTGCGTGAGTCGGAGCTTGCCGCGCAGGCGTATCAGCGAAACTTTTGGTTATCGGGCAGTTTGGTGTTGTTGTTGGGCTTCTCATTCCTCACCTACCGTCAACGCAGCCGACGTCTGCTGATGGCGGAAAAGGCCAGCGTAACAGAGACCATACTTGAGAAAAAACGTACCTTGTTTGCCAATATCAGCCATGAATTTCGTACGCCACTGACGCTGATCTTAGGCCCGCTGCATCAATTAAAGTCTGCCGACACGCCAGAGTTAAAAAGACAATCTCTATTGGCGCAGATCGAGCTGAATGCACAGCGTATGTTGCGCATGGTTGAACAGGTGTTACAACTGGCCAAGCTGGAAGCGGGCGAAGAGCGGGACGCCAAGCGTGTATTGTTAGACCAGCTAGTGGCGCAGACCACACTGGAGTTAAGGCCTCTTTTTGAGCAAAAACGGATCCAGCTAACTACCGCTATTGCGCCGGATTGTTGCTTGATAGGTGATCACGACCTGTTAGAAAAAGTGGTGGTTAATTTGCTGAGTAACGCCGTGAAATACACCCCGGAAGGCGGGCGGGTGGCGGCGTCATTAACAGCAGAGAACGAAAAACTGAAGTTGGTGGTCACTGACAGTGGCATCGGCATGACAGACGAAGCGATGAAACAGATATTTGAACGTTTCGTACGTGCTCATGTGGATGTTGAAGGCACTGCCGGTGTGGGGATTGGTCTGGCCTTGGTGAAAGAGGTAGTGGAGGCGCATAAAGGCGAAATCAGTGTCAGTAGCCGAGTCAATGAAGGGACGGTTTTTACCGTAGTGCTGCCCCGCTATATGACGTTAGAAGCGCTCGCAACAAGTCTGCCCGCTAGTGAATCGGGGCAGGTGTTAACTGCAGCGCCATTACCTGCGACTCAATCTGCCGCAGCCTCGCCGGTGGCGTCGAATAGTGACAGCGAGCAAGCCGCGGATCAACCTGATGAGAGCGTGCGCCCTAAGGTGCTTATTATTGATGACCACCCGGAGATCGTCGCCATGGTGGCTGATGTTTTAGCCAATCAGTACCACTGCATTACAGAGACCGACAGCCCTACCGCGGTACAGATCGCGATAGAGCAGGTACCAGATCTGATTATCACCGACCTGATGATGCCGTCGCTTGATGGTTTCGAAGTGAGTCGTTTAATCCGCGATAACCCCGCAACTAGTCATATTCCTTTGATGTTGCTCACCGCCAAAGGCGATGATGAAAGTCGCTTGAAGGCATGGCAAAGCGATATTGATGCCTACTTGTCGAAGCCATTTAACCCGGATGAGCTGCAACTGCGTTGCGCTGGTCTGATTAAAGTGCGGCGCTTGATTGCGCAAAAGCTGCAGTTGCGTGATCCGCAGCCGGAGCAGAGTGCAGAATCGAGCGGAACGCCGCAACCTAATCAAGAGAGTGCGGCGGGGCTTAATCAACGGGATCGTCAGTTTGTTGAAAAGCTAGAAGGGGTATTGGCGCAGCATTATTCACAGAGCAGTTTGGATAAAGCGCTGATCGCCAATGCCGTGGCAATGAGTGAGCGGCAATTGCAACGCAAAATGCAGGCCCTATTTGGCCAAACGCCCACGGATTACGTTCGCAGCTTCCGCTTAAAGTTAGCGGCTGATGCGTTGCAAGCGGGCGAAGCGGTAACACAAGTGGCCTCCGCTGTTGGTTTCTCTTCACCCGCTTACTTTAGCCAGTGCTTTAAGCAAAAATTTGGCATGAGTCCGAGCGACTTTGTGCGGCAACAAACTTCATCGGGCTGATTTCAGCGCGCGTCTCTTCAACATCTGCTTGTGGCTGGTCGTTTGGTATCAGCCACAAGCGCACTTTAGTAGCAATTATCGGCCAACCGTTCTCGATTATAGAAAATGGCCGATTTTTCACTGTATCTCATATCCGACACCGCTATTGTTTCTGCGACAGAGCTATAAATAACGGCCATTTTGGTGTCCGTTTTTTAATGCCACAAGCTTATTGTTGATTTTGTTTTTGATTTTATCTTATTGAAAATAAATGTTTTTAATAGGTTGTCCGTTATTTGGTGTTATCTGTCCGCTGATTGAATGCGCTTATCGATAGCAACTTCTAATCTTTGCTCAACGTTTCGCACTACTGATATGCAAGTCGTCGCATCACAGGTGCTTTGGGTAGGGAAAGACAATGAAGACACAATGGGTTTATCGCGGTGTATTGAACTGTTCAGCAGCCGTCGCATTTATTGGCTTACTGATGCTGTTTGGTGAAATAGATGATGTCACACGGGACTGTTCTGACAGCAGCCGGATTGTTGCAGCGAAAGAGATCGCTAAGAACAGCTTTTTTGGTGCCGCTGAAACCATTGACCCAAAGCAGATAACAGAGTGTCGCCAGAACGCTGAGGTTGTTGCTTTTCTATATGACCAACAACTGTGGGTTGATTGTAAAAGTAGCTGCTCATTATTGGTAACCAGTGACGGCTTGTCGGGTGACATGAGTGTTTTTCGCATCGACAGTCAGGATGACCGCTGGGACGAGTTTCATACTTGGCGCAGTGCGTCGCTGAATATGCACCGGATCAATTTGAGTGGTTCGCAGTATGACGACGTGATGGTGATAGATGACGACATGAGCCGTTGCATAGATGTGCGGATGGATGGGTTGCAGGGTAAAGACCTGCTGCAAGCGGGCTGTGGTAACGACCTCATATATGGCAGCGGCGGTAACGACATGATTATAGCGCAAACGGGTAATGATGAGATTTATGGTGGCACTGGTAACGACCGCATATGGGCGGGCCATGGTGCCGATGAGATCTTCGGCCAGGCGGGGCAAGACGTTATCCACGGTGCCGATGCACATGATTATGTCGAAGGAGTAGATGGTGAAAGCCTGTTTTTGGGCAAACCTAAAGGCCTTGATATCGCTGGTGTGTTGGAAAACCAAGCGGTACGCCTGAAACAGCAACAGATGCTTTCATCCGTCGCCCTATCAGGCTCTGAAAGTCTGGACTTTGAATAAGCGAAGAGAAAGAGAGCTTTAGCAACAGAACGTAACAGGCGCCCTCGGGGGAGCCTAAGCAACCGAATAATAACGATAAGAGTGATTCCACGCGAATTGAAGGCGGCCAAGGATGGCTGCCTATTTTTTTTGGCTGTTATTTAACCGTCCTTCATACATCCGCTGTTGCAACTGCGTACTCTGTCACAGAGTCTTAATGCTTGCCTGTATCGGCATGATCCAGATCTTTTTTAAATTCGTCTGACTGCACTATGCTCAATCGTAATTTCATTTCTTATAAGACCAACATTGATGGGATCGACTATGCCTTACACCGCCGACACAATCCAAGAGTTGAACATTTTGTGCCGCTTTAATCTCGATACAACGCTTGAAGGAATAAAAGTTCACCATGATGCAGCCCCTGAGGTGATTGAAGCCACTCAGCGATTACATAATAAAGGCTTAGTGACCATGCCAGATGGTGGCTATTTAACCGATTTAGGAAGAGAAACAGCAGAGCACGCGCAAGCGATGGCGTCGCTGCTGATGACCAGCTAGTCAGCTTTGTGTGTTAACCCCTTAAGCGCAAAGAAAAGAGGTCGTTTGCTGCTGATATAAGCCGCAGTGAACGACCGTTCCATCTGCATTTTCTCCCCTTAAAAAAACGCATTCTGGATTGCCCAATTGGCACTATCTGTGTAGTCTGCCACCCTCTTAACACCTAATACTTTTTCGTTCAATCCAGTCAATGGAGTTTTGTTGTGATCTCAACCGCCAATATCACCATGCAGTTCGGCGAAAAGCCGCTGTTCGAGAACATCTCAGTCAAATTTGGTGGTGGTAACCGCTACGGTCTCATTGGTGCCAATGGCTGTGGTAAATCCACCTTCATGAAGATCCTCAGTGGCGAGCTGGAAGCTACCTCCGGCAAAGTGATGTTGGATCCCAACGAGCGTTTAGCCAAACTGAGTCAGGATCAGTTTGCTTATGAAGAGTATTCCGTGATCGATACAGTGATTATGGGTCATGCGGAACTCTGGAAAGTAAAGGAAGAGCGTGACCGCATCTACTCCATGGCAGAGATGAGTGAAGAAGATGGTATGCGGGTGGCCGATCTGGAAACCGAATTTGCCGAAATGGACGGCTATTCCGCCGAAGCCCGTGCGGGTGAGTTGCTATTGGGTGTAGGCATTCCGGTCGAGCAGCATTTTGGCCCGATGAGCGAGATCGCGCCGGGTTGGAAACTTCGGGTACTGCTTTCTCAGGTGCTGTTTGCCGATCCTGATGTGATGTTGCTTGACGAACCGACCAACAACCTGGATATCAACACCATCCGTTGGTTGGAAGGGGTCCTGAATCAACGTAACTGCACCATGATTATTATCTCTCACGATCGCCACTTCCTGAACAGTGTTTGTACGCATATGGCCGATCTGGATTACGGTGAACTGCGCTTGTTCCCTGGTCACTATGACGAGTACATGGCGGCAGCTACTGCAGCGCGCGCTACGATGATGGCCGACAACGCGAAGAAGAAAGCGCAGATCGCTGAGTTGCAGCAATTTGTTGCTCGCTTCTCTGCTAACGCTTCTAAGGCGAAACAGGCAACGTCGCGGGCCAAACAGATAGACAAGATCCAACTGGCAGAAGTGAAAGCCTCTAGCCGCCAGAACCCATTTATTCGCTTTACCCAGGAGAAGAAGCTTTACCGTAATGCCCTGGAAGTGAGCAAAATGGGACAAGGTTACGACGGTGAGCTGCTGTTTAAAGGCTTGGATCTGTTGGTGGAAGTGGGTGAACGTATTGCCGTGATCGGCCAAAACGGTGTTGGTAAGTCGACACTGTTAGACACCTTAGCCGGACGTAAAGTGCCGAAAGAGGGCACAATAAAATGGTCTGAGAACAGTCATATCGGCTACTACGCTCAAGATCACGCCAGTGAGTTTGAACAGGATATGAACCTCTACGACTGGATGGATCAGTGGGGCAAAGAGGCCGATGACGAGCAGGTGATCCGTGGTACTTTGGGTCGTTTGCTGTTTTCGCAGAACGATATCAAGAAATCAGTGAATGTGATCTCTGGTGGTGAGCAGGGGCGGATGTTGTTTGGTAAGTTGATGCTGCAAACGCCAAATATTCTGCTGATGGATGAACCGACCAACCACATGGACATGGAATCGATTGAATCCCTGAATATGGCGTTAGAGCAGTATGAAGGCACCCTGATCTTCGTCAGTCACGACCGTCAGTTTGTTTCCAGCTTGGCAACGCGGATCATCGAGTTAACCGAAGATGGCGTGACCGATTTCCACGGCACTTACGACGAATACCTGAAGTCGCAGGGTGTCGAAGAGTAAATCGCAATCACCTGCGGTTAACGCTCAAAAAAGGCGCTGAACTCAGCGCCTTTTTTGTTGCCGAAGCAATGCTAAAACCTTCTGCCTAAGGTCCGACAGGCTGTTTATCTGGTGCCATAAAGTCTAACGGACTGGTGGTGCCAACGCGCGGTGCTTCGCTATTATGCCGCTACGTTACTACCCGTTAGCTTGGTGCTGGAGGGTCACCTTATAAATCCTTCAGTCCGGCGGTGTGAACCAGTCTTACGAATTCATTGATAGTCGACCGTATTCGCAGCTCTGAGATAACAAAGTCGCGTTCTCTTCGTACTTTCTTCCCTAAACGAACAACGACTACATAGCCCGCTTTTTGATGGTGTTAGGCTGAAAGTAGCACTGCCATCCAACCTGCTGGGCTACGGGCCCTAGCCACCATAAAGTGACTTCAGCGATCATGTCGATTAACAGCGGCACATCGTAACGGCGAGGGTAGCGCGAGCGACTTAGTCGCAACCATCAGTGAACTCAGGCGTTTTTTGTGCATTTATGGGCACTGTTGTGCAAGCATTTGGTGTAGGATTTGAACTTCGGGCATCCCGACTGCCTCCGTGCAGGGTGAGATAGGATTTGTTTTTGGCGAAATTAATTAGATTAAACCACGGGGTGCGCGTCTACTTTTATGAACTTCCTAAGGATTATGAGGGGATTCGCTAGATTTAAGCGTTAAGACTAATGGAGAGAAAATGACTGAATTTTGGTTTAAAGTCGCCAATGTATTCAACCTGCTGGTTGCGAACATATTTGCCATCTTAGCATTGCCATTTGCGTTACTTTTTCTGTTTGTAGGTGTTAAAGGACTACTAACTTCTGCTATTGCAATAATTGATAAAGTAGAGGTTGAAGGGAGTTTTTCAGCCGGTGCTGTATATGGTGGTGTCGTTACCGGACCACTTATGGTTTTGCTTGCACTTTGGTTATTTAGACTATCGTTTCGGATTTTTAAAAGGAACTTCAAAAAGGGGCCATACAAGTCAATTGATTATGGCTAGTCTTAACAAAAAGTCTTTCCTCAGCCCCCTAAATACAACACTTCGCGGCAGGACCTTGGACTCGCAAGCTCACCGTAAAACGAAGGCGTTAGGCATAAGAACATGAATCTACCAAGTCTTTTAAATCTTTCATTAAAGTCAGACGAGTTAATCGAGTTATTTGAACTTTATGAAGTTGAAGTGGTTTACGCTTATGATCGATTGTATGAAGGGACAGAAGATAAATACTATGGTTCAATCTATGATTTAGGGCTTGAGTTTTCATTTGATCATGAGCAAATTCTTAAGACAATATTTGTTTTTATGAATACTACAGAAGAATATCAGGCTGCAAGTCTTTCAAAATTAGGCATTGATGAATTCTCAGACAAGCCGTCTCTGCTAGAGCATGTGAAATTAAACAACCTTGAATTCCAAGAGGGTGAGGCAGAATTCCTAGGCGAGTATAGAAAGTGGGTTAAAGTTATATTCGATGGTCATTCAATACACTATGAATATCTTAAGAGTGGTTTGTCTCAGGTTACTTTTCAAGCTTAAATGCCTAACTAGTTTAGGCAGCAATCGCTGTAGTTGCTCCGTTCTAGTAGACACCAAAGTCAAACAAGCCAGTTTTTGATCTGAGTTTCATATTATTCGGTGCGCTTTGCTAAGTCGCTTATTTTTAACACTAAAAGGAATTAACATGAAACTTAAAGCAGCATTCATTTTTGTCGCACCGGAAGCCGATCGTAAAACCCATCGTTCCAGTATTGACACGCCAGCGGTTGAACTCATTAGTGTTGGGGTGAAAGACTACGCAGACGCTGAGGTATTAGCAAAGGAGTTGGTTTTAGAAGGCGTTGCTGCGATTGAATTATGTGGTGGTTTTGGCAGTGATGGCGTCGCCCGAGTGAGTCAGGCGGTAGAGGGGAGGGCTGCTGTTGGTGTCGTTCGGTTTGATAATCACCCAGGCCTTGATTACCAAAGTGGTGATGCAATTTTTCAGTAGGATGTTTTAACTCTTTGTAATGTAAACGGGATGATTTTCTCGCAAGCGCGCAGAGACACCTGCGGTGTGTTTTTGCGTACGCCTTAATTTCCAGTGCTGTTAGGTTTTAGTGATATGGTCGAGTACGTCAGAATTGCTTTTTTGGTTGTAGGTTCAATTCCTTTGCTTGTGTATCCCTTTGTCGCTATCGCCAGCCTGATGGGGTTGGGTAGCCAATCCACGATCGATATCCCCCTATTTAACAGAATAATGAACCTGTTTTTCTTATGGGGAACGCTGACATATCCGGTCGTTCTTTTGCTCTGTTTTTGGTTGAGTGGAAAAGTGCAAGCTCATGGTGTGTACGTTGCTTGTTTTCCCTTACTGTTTTTGTTTTTGCTCTGGGTGAGTTTTCATTTTATGGATGCGCCTTAGGTTCAAAAGATAACGTGGGTGATTTTAGGTGCTGGAGGCTATCTCTACCTTAATACGCTGTTCAGTGAGTGTTGGAATGCTATAAGGCAGGAATTGGTGCGATTACGTTGCCGGTCGATGTGCTTGAGCAGATGATCAGCCATCCTGGCAGTCAATCGGCATGTATGCAGTTTGATCAAGACTGGCGTGGGGCATTTGGTAGCAAACTCTCGTTTCAAGCGTAATAACCCGCGTTTAAGCATCATCATGTGCTGGAAAACACATTGCATGCGTTAAGTAAGTTGAAAGCACTGTTTCGGGTTGGATTGCTCGGGCATTGTGCTTTACTCACTGTGGCGGGTTCGCTTCGCTGTTGATGTCATCTATTTAGGAGCACAAGAGGTTGTTATGGCGCAAATTTGGCTCCGAGACGTCTTGTCGTCTGATATGGATACGTTATTTGAACAACAGAATGAACCGAAAGCCTGCGAAGTGGCCCAGTTTGTTCCGCGAAGCCGTGAGGCGTTTTTATCTCATTGGCAAAGTAACGTGTTATCGAATACGTGTGCCACAGTGAAAACCGTTATGGTACTAGATGCAACGGATGTGGCGAGGGGAGATAAGGGACGCGTGGCGGGCAGTGTCGTGTGTTGGTTGCAGCAGGAACAGTGGAAAATAGGCTATTGGTTGGGCTGTGATTTTTGGCAGCGAGGAATAGCGACACAGGCGCTGTCGTTGTTCCTAGATGTCGTGATTGAGAGACCCTTGTATGCCAATGTGACAAAAAGCAATATTGGTTCGTTACGGGTGTTGGCGAAGAATGGTTTTATAGTTGAACGGGAACAGCGCTTTTTCTGCCCCGGATTAAATCAGCAGATAGAAGAGCTGGTGTTATGTTTGCCTGCTACCGGTTCCGCGTGAATAGTGTCCCCCGCGAGAGAGCGTCGCACTCTGTGTGAGCCAATTCTAGCAATGACCATACCTTATAAAAGAACACAGCCTAATAAGGCGCGGCGACTAAATAGAACAGACAGTCACTTTGCGCTATGCGGATATTGGTGGTGATCATAAACAGCTTTAGTGGCTGTTTAGGCGTTAATTCACCTGCTCGGTTTTCAAAATAATCGTTGGTTAAGTCGATGCCCTGACCGTCGAGCACTTTGATGGCTCTGGTATCATTTCCTTGTAGCCAAGCTAAACATGTGCCGGGCAGTACACGACCAAAGTTGTGATGTTCGATATTGCCCGGAAGCGTAATATCCGCGCCACTGACCGCCTGTTCAGCGACTGCCAAGCTCATTTGTGGGGTGATGATGACACGGCATGGATGATGCAACAGTTCCACATCCCAGTCTTGACGGCTGTACTCCCTCACATTGGCTGCGCAAATAAACTTCTCTAATCCTTCTAATGCCACTTGGCGAGACTCGGGATCGATGGCACCGCCACATTCAATGGTGACGATGGGCATCTGAGTGGAAGTCTTCTCCATTAACGCACCCAGCCTGACGTCGGTGACGATCATACGTTGGCAAAATAGAGAGGCGATGGCTTGGTGTATGGCGCAATCTTCGACCGACACGGCAAATGCCGGTCCTGAGCCCGAAGTGTTGTGTAGATCGACGACCGCTTCGGGTTGTAACTCTGTAAGTACCTGCCAGATCTCGCTTGCTAGCTGACCTGGAAAATCGTCGGTGGGCCCGTTAAAACAGCGATTAAGATCGCGGTGCTGAGGCAAATGGCGGTGGCTAAAGTAAGGCCGGGTTAGCGCCGTATTGATGACGGCGATAAACAGGTGACAGGTGACAGGAGGGGATAGGGCGCGCTGTAGTAACTGAAACAAAGCTTCGACGCCTGACGGTTCGTTGCCGTGCAGTAAGGTGACGACGGCGCGCGAGCGGGTGATGTCTTCGCCTTCTATGGTGAGCCATGTCGGGCCTCCGCATTGCTGGAGGAACTCGATGACGGAATGCCCTGTCGTGGCTTTATCTAAGCGTTGCCCATAGGGAATGATGTAGCGGGATAACAGCGGAGAGTATGTGTCGTTTGATGGGCGGATAGGCGCGCTCATAATTCGCTGCTCCATTGGGCTACGGGGGTGCCTATTTGTTGCTGTTCGTAATATCGCCATAGCATTTGATGTAGGGCATCGTGGCGGGAAAGGCTTTGTTCCAGCTGGCTTAGTATCTTGAGTTGCCAGATGGCACCGTTTTGTTGGTGGGTTAGTCGCATCCTGATGGGATCAAGGTAGAGTGCTATTTCAGCTGCGGTGATCCCGAGTGTGGCTAATCCGCGCTCTGCAACGGGGAGCATTTTTGTCGCTAACGTTGTTAGAGGGGTCTCTTGCAACTGCCCATGTGGGCCAGACGGCCATACCAGTTGTGCGTCTAACCCGTGCTGAGCGGACCGGTAAAAATTGTAGCGCGCATGCTCAAAAGGTAAGGCAACCAAGTGGTCTTCGAGCTGATCCTGCAGGCCGACCGCCATGCCGATGCAAAATGCGGCGTTGGCCATCATATCTAAGGGGGTAGGGCCCGCGGGTAGAGCCCTTAGTTCGATCCTTAGGTGGCCTTCGGCAACGGGATCGTAGACCGGACGGTTCCAATTCCAGACCGTGCCTTGGTGTAGCCGCAGGCTACTTAAAGCGGGCGTTTTACCTTGTTGGATGTCAGTCAACGGTGTTTCATGGTAGTCAACCGGCATCATCACGGGGAATTGACGTGCGCTGGAGGAAAACAGTTCCAGTGGACTTTTGCGTGCCCAACCACAACCGAAACCCACACGGGCGGGTGGGCGCCAATGATTTGAATGTCTGTCTCGGTAGTCGATCGACTGTTTAAACAGCGTGATCCTGGTTTCGTGCCACAGCCGATGGCCGAGCAGAGTCGGTGAGTTGGCTGCTAAACCAAGCGCGATCGGTGTAACTAACTGTATGGCGTTGTAGTGATCGACAAACTCTTTAGGATTTACTCTCAGATGAACCTGAAATGATGTGTTTGCACCTTCCAGAGTTAAAAAATCGGTGTGTAATTTGAGCGGCTCTGCGCCATCGATGTGGATATAAAACGGATCTTGTTTTAGCTCATCCAGTCTTTGGGATAGGGCGTGATAACGAGGTTCGTCGGTCATGTTGGCTAAGCCGAAATCGCTTTGCCTTAATGTGGGAAGAATGCCAATGGCGAGAATGCGTGTATCGGTTGGCGCAGCAATATGACGAAGTTCAGCCAGCTTTTCGTTTAGCTGACGGTGAATTGCGGTAAAAGGTGTGCCCGCAGCGGGTACCGGGGATAGATTGTATTCCAGGTTGAAGCGGTTAAGTTCTAATGTGAGTAATGGATCGTTCGCCAGTTTTTGGAAGTGTTTGTTGAATGGTTGAGGGTGGCCGCAGTGATCGACCAAGTACAACTCAAGCTCTGCTCCCAGAGAGCAGGGGCCAACGCCGAAATCTGGTTTATCTAATAAGCATGCTAGTGCTTCAATGTCCTGTTCAAGGCATTGTGCAAAGCGCTCAAAATCAGCCGCACAGAAATGATGCTTATCAACGGCTTGTCCCATAGAGCCTGCGATAAAAAATCAAGGATAAACTCAGTGTATGTCAGCGGGCGGTGGTTGCCCGAAAGAGTGCGAAATATTTGACCCGCTTCATTTTTCGGCCTGCCGGATCGGCCTGACAAACCGTCATTAGGATGTTGAGTCCGATTTTTTTATCGGAGCAACGGTGTTTGTTTTTGCTGCGGGAGGTGCATTACGCGTCGTGCGGGGGCTTTCTTTCCCTGTGCCCGCGTCTGTATCTGCTTCTATCTCGGCTTCGGTTGGGAGCGGATGGCTACTGTGCAACTGCACTTCATTTCTATGCAGCGCGGCATAGAGCTCGTCTATGTCGGCATCCATCAACTCCCGAGACTGCCAGCTCTTGCTTGTGCCTAACCCCAACCAGGCATTGCGGTATTTGGCTTTGGCTTCATAAAGCAGACGATCGGAGAGCATGATTGCGGGCTCAATCATCGCTTCATCTGGTTCTTGTTCGGCGAGAGGGAACGGTGCAAAGCCCAGAGAGCAGGTGATGCTGATGGGCTGATTGTCAGCGACGATAAAGCTATGTCGGGCGACGACTCGGCGTATCTTTTCCGCCAGTTGTGCTGCGCCATACTCATCTATTTGCTGGGCAACCAAGAGAAACTCTTCTCCGCCCATTCGTACCAGCTGGTCACTGTCACGCAGCAGCTTAGTACAGAGGCGGCTGAACTGCACCAGTACCTCGTCTCCGGCGGAGTGGCCGTGCTTATCATTGACCTCCTTGAAAAAGTCGAGGTCAATCATAAAGAAGTAGATGTCAGCACTTGAGTAGATCGATGAGCGGCGTTGAAACCAGCGGCGGCGCATGATCGGTATCTGGATCGAGAGCCAGTGCTGCAGAAAACGGCGATTACCAAGTTTGGTTAGGGGATCGTGCTCACTCTGATCTTCATAGGCTTTGGCGAGCCGTCGGCTTTGGTAAACCAGCGCACTGATCAGGCAGAGCAAAATGCATAACACAGCGATGGTCGCTTGCAGGCTTTTCTTTTGCCAATCTTGCTGAGCAAGGGCGAGCTCTGCTTGCAGTTTGCCTGATTTAAGTTGCGCTAGTTGTTCCGATTGTACTGACAGTTGGTGTTCTGCTCTGAGTAATTGCAAATTTGTATTCTGATTTTGTTGCGCCAGTTGGTTGGTGTAGTTATCCGCTGTCTTATGGGCAAAAAAGGCGTCTTTGAATCTGTTTTGTTGCTGATAGATATCGGTCAGGAGCTGGTAGCTTTGACTGGCTTCCTCAAGCAGCTCGAGCTGTTCTGCCAGTGCCGCTGCTGATTGTGCAAAGGTTTGGGCGGAAGTTAAACGCCCTAACAGTAAGCGGCTTCTGGCTTTTAATAGATCGGTTTTTAACTGCAGTGTCGGCGGTGCATTTTTCAGAGTGTCGTTGTTGGCGCGTTTGAGAAAACTCTCCGCTTGTTTCGGTTGGTTGCGTAGCAGCCAGCTTTCGGCAATGGCAAGTAAGGATTCAAGCTGAGCGTTGCGTTGATCCTCGGCCTGATATAGCGACAGTGCCTGACGAAAGTGTTGCTGCGCCTTTTGGTACTGTTCATGGTCGAGCGCCAGTTCACCGCTCTCCATTAACACGTTAGCAATACCGTTACTATTATTCAGCTGTTGATAACCACTCTTGGCCGAATCTAGGTGGCTTTGAGCAAGATCTTTACGTTTCAGCAGGCGTTGCAGTTTTGCCAAATTTAGATGGCTACGTGCGACAGCATCTTTCTCCTGATGACGTTGCCAAATAGCGTGGGTCTTTAACGCTGTGTCCAAAGCTTCATGGTATTTGCCTTGTGTTTGATACACCTCGGAAATATAGCCAAGCGGATAAACGGCAGCCAATTCGTTGTTTGCTTTGGCAAAACTGGCTAGTGCATTATTAAAGCGGTTTAATGCGTTGTTGAACTGCGCGTTGTCTTTGTAAATTAACCCTAAGTTCACCTCGGTGACACCGGTGCGCCAGGGATCATTCAGTTGGTAGCTATAATTGAGCGCCTTGTATAGGTTGTCGAGCGCAAGCACTGGCTCGCCAAGACTACGGTAGACACTGCCCAGGTTTGAGTGGGCACTGACCTGCCTGTCCAGATACTTATGTTGGTCGGCGATCGCCAGTGTTTTGTGAAAATAGACTTCTGCTTGCTCAAAGCGTCCTTGGCGAAAGGCCAATGCCCCTTCGAGGTTAATTGCTTCGACACGTAATCGAGGCAGGTTGTGTTGTTCAGCGACCATTAACGCTTGTTCGGTTAACAGCGCACTTCTTGGATATTGCCCCTGCAGCATATATGCCCACGCAACAGCGACTTTGACGTTGGCGGCGTCTACTGCGGACAGCGGAGTATCGAGTAGCAGGTTACCCTGTTGTATGGTCGCGGTGGGGTCGCGACGGGCTAACTCTTTTAGTTCGGTGAGGCTAATGGGCGTGCCTGTAGACATCCCCGTCACTGGCGAAGAAGACGGTTCATCCGCCAGACTGGGTTGACCCCAAAGCATAAACATCGTCAAAAGCAGTGCTAGCTTTGCCCGAGAATTCACCCTGTGCTCCCATTACGTTGGCTTGCTTCCATGCGGACGCCTCACTGTGAGTTGATCTTGTAATGTTAGCAAGATGTTGCGCTTTGTACAGGAGCTGCTTAAATACTTTCTGCGGCGGCTGAAGGGGTTACGGTGCAACCCCGCCGTTTACCTGTTCTTACCATGGTCGACGGCGTGCCTAGCGCTGTCAGATTGTTTTGCTTGGCGCTTGAGTTGTCGCCAGATAAAACGCTTGGCACTTAGGCTATTTGATTGGCTCAGGGGTAATGGCTCTGGTTCGCTCACAAGCTGGGCAACGAGTTGCTCGGCACATAGCCAGGCAGACGTTAGGCCGCGAGAGCCAAGCCCGGTAAGTGTCCACAGCATAGGTGCCCCAGGTAAAGACTGCGGGCCATCACTGAGGGTGACTTCTGCTAATGTCGTCTGAACCGGCACCGGACCAACCAGCGGCAGATGATCAGGTGAAGCGCAGCGAAAGCCCACTTTTCCCTGTTGGCTCATCGATAAGGTTTGTGTCCACGGCGCAGGCGCCAAACAGCGCTGTAGCTTGTCTATGTTTTCTGCAGCTTCAGTTGGACTTAGTTCGGTGTCGAGGTTGCCCCGTTTAAAGCTAGAGCCAATACAGTGTTCACCGGCCACCGCAGGGGTCATGTAGCCTTCATAGCAAAGGACGCGTTTTAATGGTTGCGATGTTGTGGTGGCGGGCATGTGACTGACCTGACCACGGATAGGCGTTAAGGGTAGGGAGCCTAATGGGCCTAGCTGGCTTTGATGACCTGCACAGACAATCAATGGCGTATGGTTTAGTGCATAACTGCTGGTTTTTGCCGTGTTGTCGGCAGACAACAGGGTGAGCTGCCAGCCTTGTTTGCTTGCAGATATGTCTTCAACTCTGGCATGAACAGTTTCCAACAGGCCTGTTTGTTCCGCCCAACGGAATAGCGCCTGACAAAGTTCAGCAGGGGAGACCCAGCCTGCATTTGGATAAAACAGTGCGGCATGGGGCAGAGTTACTCCAGCTAATTCGGAGGCCTGGTTGGCATCTACCGAGTGCATCAGTGCGGGAGGGTATAGCGCACTGGCCAGCAGCTTTTGTTGGCGTTGTTGACTGCGCTCATTGAAAGCAAGCTGCAAGACGCCGTTGAGCTGTAAATTCAGTTCAGCACCTTGCGCCTTCGCATGTTCGGCGAGCTGTTGGGTTTGCTGGACGGCAAATAGCGACGCAGGGGTAAAAAATTGGCTGATAGCATCGAGTTCAACATGTAGCAGTGGATAGATAGCCCCTTGACGGTTGCCCGATGCCTGCGAGCCTGGTGTTTCGTCTTGGCTGATCACTTTGCAGTTGATGCCGCGCTTGGTTAGGGAGTAAACCAGTGTCGCTGCCGCGATGCCATTACCTATGATGGTGACCGGTTGGCTGCTATTCGGTGCGGTTGAGGCCGTTATGCTGTCATCGTGAGACTGGTATTTGCCTGCCAGCATCTCCCGTTTACGGCCAAATCCTTTTACTTTCCACATCTCGAAACCGGCGGCGATCAGCGAGCGGCGTATCATGCCCGCGGCGGTAAATGTGGCGACGGTGGCATCGGGTGCCGACAGTCGAGCCATCTGCTGGAATAGTGTGGGTTGCCACATCTCTGGGTTTTTTGACGGGGCAAAACCGTCCAGGTACCAGGCGTTGACGATATGAGGGTGAGAGCTGGCGCTGGCATTGATCTGCGGTAGCCAGTCGTTAACATCACCCAGCCATAAATCCAGGGTGACGCGCCCATGGTCGAAGGTCAGGCGGTGGCAGCCAGCAACGGCAGGCGGATACTGGGTTAAAAGTGGCGCGATATAGTGTTGCAGCTGTGGCCAAACGCTGAGTGCTTTGGCTAAATCCTCAGGCTGTAATGGATACTTCTCAAATGAGATGAAGTGCAGGCGTTGGCTGTGTGGCTTATCGTTTGCGGCGTCACGGGAGCGTTCGAATTCGCTCCAGGTGAGCAAAAAATTCAGGCCGGTGCCAAACCCCGTTTCGGCGACGACAAACAACGGGGTGTCACTGTTTTGCCAGCGTTCTGGAAGACGATTTTGCGCCATAAACACATAGGCGCTCTCCTCCAGTCCTGAGGCTCTGGAGAAGTAGACATCATCAAACTCAGTGGCCACCGGGGTGGTGGGATCAGACCAATCAAGTTGTGCATGACTGAGGTTGAACTTTTGTGCCATTGAAAAAAAGCTCCATTACGCGACAAGACGCGCTATTCTACTGCATTGTAAGTAGGAAGGTAGTGTTTGGTGCCGCTGAAAGCCGACCAGTTTGATGGTGCTTTGCGGCTATTATCCCCGGTTGGATTAAGAATCAAGGTTGTGGCAATGAAACGAGCGGTAATCACAGGTATCGGTATTGTTTCCAGTATCGGAAATAATGCAGAAGAGGTTTTGGCATCACTAAAGGCTGGACGCTCTGGTATCACTAAGGCCGAATCCTTTGCTGAAATGGGCATGCGTAGTCAGGTTTGGGGTGATGTGAAACTCGATCCCAGTGAACATATTGACCGTAAGGCGATGCGCTTTATGGGCAACGCAGCAGCGTACGCATATATTGCAATGGATCAGGCGATCGCAGATTCAGGCTTGGATGAAGCACAAGTTTCCAATCCTCGCACCGGCCTCGTGGCTGGTTCTGGCGGCGCAAGTTCCGAGAATCAGGTTGCTGCGGCTGATATTTTGCGCGAAAAAGGTGTTCGTCGTGTCGGGCCTTACATGGTACCACGTACCATGGGCAGTACGACTTCCGCTTGTTTGGCGACACCGTTCAAGATCAAAGGTGTTAACTACTCGATGAGTTCAGCTTGTGCTACCTCTGCACACTGTATCGGCCACGCTTTAGAGCTTATTCAGTTGGGTAAGCAAGATGTTGTATTTGCTGGTGGTGGTGAAGAAGTTCATTGGTCTCTGGCTGTGCAGTTCGATGGCATGGGCGCGTTATCTACCAAGTACAACGATACGCCAGAATTAGCATCACGTACGTATGATACCAGCCGCGATGGTTTTGTTATCTCCGGTGGCGGCGGCATGGTTGTGGTTGAAGAACTCGAACATGCTTTGGCCCGTGGCGCAAAAATTTATGGTGAAGTTGTAGGTTATGGCGCAACCTCTGACGGCTACGATATGGTGGCTCCGTCAGGCGAGGGTGCTGTACGTTGTATGCGTCAGGCGATGGATACTGTTGATGCCCCAATCGACTATTTGAATACCCATGGCACCAGCACGCCGGTTGGTGATGTGAAAGAGCTGGGCGCGATTAAAGAAGTGTTTGGTGACAATGCGCCAGCCTTGAGTGCCAGTAAGTCGATGACTGGGCATGCTCTGGGTGCGGCGGGTGTTCACGAGGCGGTCTATTCACTATTGATGATGGACAATGGCTTTATCGCGCCATCAATCAATATTGATGAGCTTGATCCAGAAGCCGCAGGTTTACCCGTGGTGACTGAAGCCCGTGATGCTGAGCTTAAGACTGTGATGTCAAACAGCTTTGGTTTTGGCGGTACAAACGCCACCTTGGTATTCAGCAAGTACGAAGCTTAACTGCAGATTAGCTATCGCAGTATTGAAAGGGCCTAAGGGCCCTTTTTTACGTTTAGGCGGTGTATTATTTAGTTGATTTGAATATTAAAAAGCCAATTAGACTAAGCTATTGTCTAATCCCTTGCTCGCTAACTGGACAGCCTTGAAAGTGCAGATTAGAGTGCCAGCTCTCAAAGCCTATTGATGTGAGTGTGAGATGCGAATTCTTGTTGATGAAAATATGCCCTATGCGCGCCAGCTATTCAGCGAATTTGGTCAGGTTGAAGCAATCTCTGGGCGTGACCTGACGCCATCAAAATTAAAAAATGTTGATGGTTTGATGATCCGCTCCGTCACCAAGGTCAATGAAGCATTGCTAACAGAAGCAAATAAACTCTCGTTTGTTGGCTCGGCCACCATAGGTACAGATCATGTCGATAAGTCATTGTTGATGAGTCGAGATATCAGTTTTGTCAACGCACCAGGCTGCAATGCGCACTCGGTGGCTGATTACCTAATCAGTGCCTTATTTGTTTTGGCGCAGCAACACCAGTTTAATCTGCGCGATAAAACGGTGGCGATTATTGGGGTTGGAAATATTGGGACTCGCGTGATCGATAAATGTGAGGCGCTTGGGATCAACTATCTGCTTTGTGATCCGTTTAAAGCCCCTGCAGATGCGTTTCGCCAATATGTATCGTTGGAAGAGGCGGCAAGAGCCGACATTATCACGTTTCATGTGCCATTGACCCGTGATGGTCAATATCCAACCTTCCATATGGTTGATGAAGCTTTCCTATCAGCACTTAACCCTGGCACTGTGTTGGTCAATGCCAGTCGTGGTGAAGTTATTGACAATAAGGCGCTGTACCGCGTGTTATCCCAAGGCAAACAACTGCCCACTGTACTCGATGTGTGGGAGAACGAGCCCCATGTGATGGCAGAGCTATTGCCGTTAGTGGAGTTGGCCACAGCACATATCGCTGGTTACTCGCTGGAAGGGAAAGCGCGGGGTACAGAGATGATTTATCAAGCGTTTGCGGATCATTGTGGACGCAGAGTCAGTCAGCATCTTGAGGATTTTCTGCCACACCCAGAAATTGCCGGTTTTAATTTGGGGCAGCCACCCACACCAGAGATCGTACAACGTTTGGTTCATGCGGTCTATGATGTGCGCCGAGATGACAAGCTGTTCCGAGAGCATGCATTGGCGGGTAAGGGGTTTGATTGGTTACGGCGTTTTTATCCTGAACGCCGTGAATTATCATCGGCGGTCATCACAGGTAATCCGTCCGTAACTTCACTGCAGCTAGCGCCACTGTATCAGTTAGGTTTCTCCCGCCCAGACTAGGGGAATATCGCGATTTTTAATGGCTGAGTTGGTAGAAAACGCAGCTTCAGTTATGTAGTGCGCATTGACTAGCAAGGCGCGCAAAACGCTTCGCTTAGCTGTTTTTGCTGCCGGTCAACGTGATTGGTCAGCTAAATGCTTGACGCTCCCCACATTAATCGCCTTACTCATTGATAGATAATGGCCAAACACTATCTTATAGTCAGGCCATCTTAAGTTTTTGTTACTTTGGGATAACCTCAAGTTAACAACAAGATGTGCCGAAAGCCTTAGTATGGCCGATTACCAGATCAGGACTGTTGTATGAAATTTATGCCGCGCGTATTGCTGACTTCGCTAATGATTGGCTCAGCGTTTTCTTGTGTTTCGCTGGGATATGCCAACACACCGTCACCCGGTGCAAGCCATGACGTAGTGCAGTTGGGTGTGATTGAAGCGCCCTTGGCGACCGATAAAGACCTATATGCTCGTGTAGAGATCAAAGGTGAGGGTGGACAAAAAGCCCCTGACCAGGCGAATGCCTATGATGTTCGCTCATTCGGCCCGGTGGTACCTGATGACACCATGTGGTCCATCGCGGTCAAAATGCGTCCCGATAGCAGTGTCTCTATCTATCAGACCATGATGGCGATCTATGATGCCAACCCATCAGCTTTCGAAGATGGTGATCTGCACAGGCTAAGAAATGGCAGTGTGCTGATGGTGCCACCAATGGATCAGATCCAGCAGCTTAGCGCGGCAGACGCTCAAGCTCGCTTTAATGACTGGGCTCAACGGGGTCCGCAAGCACAATCTGAGCAGAAACAGAAAGCCAAAGAAGCGGAAAAACTTGCTGCGTTAGAAGCGGAGAAAGCCGCGGCTGCGGCGGAGAAAGAGCGCCTGAGACAAGAGAAACTTGTACTTGAGCAGCAAGTTGAAAAAATGGAAAAGGTCGAAGACCTGCGCAGTGAAACCTTATCAACAGAGTTAGCGCAAGCTGGCGGGGCGGTTGAAACCCTGCGTGCTGAGAACGCGCGTTTACGCCTGCAACTCGAAAGTGCAAACAAAGAGTTGGCACTGCTAAAAGAGCAGGTGGGCAAAGAGGAAGTGTTGCAGCAGAAGTTAGCTGACTTGTTAGAGGCGCAAAGACAAGTGGGTGAGCTGACGCAAATTGAAGATCAAAAGTTGGCTGATCAAAGTTGGGATCAGTGGTTGATGGAGCGTCAGGGGCTACTCGCCTTGCTGACTACCATTCCAACCGTCTTGTTCATCGGCTTGCTGGCGTTCTGGTTGCTGCGTAAAAACCGCAGTGATAGCCCAGCAGAAGAGAGCACTGTGGCGACAGAGCTGCCTACAGATACGGTTGAAGCCGATACCATTGGTGCGCCAGAAGCCTTGCCTGAGGAAGAGGTTGCAGGCTTGGATGAACTGGACGCATTTGATCTCGAGGATGATGTTGAACAGTCGGTATTGGTTGACGACGATGATGACGATCTGTTGGCCGATCTTGGTGAAGCGGATGCATCGCAACTGTTCGGCGATGAAGCGGCTCATGAGATCCTCGAAGACGAGCTGGGTGATGCGATTGAACTGTCTGATGACACTGAGATTGCGCCGGAGCCTGCAAGTGAGGAGATTGACGAGGCTGAATTAGGCCTAGATGACATTGATAGCTTGCTTGCTGATTTTGACGAGGATTCGTCGGGAAAAGATGACGCTTCGACTCAGCCTGCTTCTGCTGATTCGGAGCTTGATCTGTCTGATGGCGTTGAAGAGCGTAGTGACGAAGCGGTTGATATGGTTGATACAGCCGTTGAGCAGGATGACTTAGACGCTCTGTTGGCCAGTGTCAGTGAAGAAGACGATAGCGAAGAGGCGGTTGCAGAAGAAGCTGCTGACGCGCCGGTGGATGTCGATGATATTGATGCCTTATTGGCAGAAACTGAGGCACAAGCCGGGGCAGTAGATGAGCCGGTTGAACAAGTTGCCGAGGAGTCTGAAGAGGCCAGTGCTGATGAGCTTGATATAGACGAACTGTTGGCTGCGACGCAGGATGATAGTGCTGCCGCGGAACCCGTCGAGACAGAAGTTAGCGATGAACAAGCCGCTGTCGATACTGATGATATTGATGCTCTACTTGCCTCTGCTAGCGAAGATGAGGTGGCGGAAAGCGCCGAAGAGGTTGAAGAAGTTGAGGAGCAGATTGTCGATGATTTAGATGTCGATGCTGACCTTGATGATATTGATGCATTGTTAGCCGCCACTGGTGAAGGTGAGCCTGAGAGTGATGTTGCAGAGCTTGTTGCCGAAGAGGCTGCAGAGCAAGAGCCTGATCAGGCTGATGATCTAGATGCATTGTTAGCTGCAGCTGATGAGGCTGAACCTGAGGCTGACGTTGTCGAGCCTGCAGCTGAAGAGACAGCAGAGCAAGAGACAGCAGAGCAAGAGATGGGGCTGGCAGGTGATGGCGATGATCTAGATGCTTTGTTAGCTGCAGCTGATGTGGCTGAACCTGAGAGTGACGTTGTCGAGCCTGCAGCTGAAGAGACTGCAGAGCAAGAGATCGATCTGGCAGATGATGGCGATGATCTGGATGCTTTGTTAGCCGCAGCAACGGAAGAGGAATCAGGCCAAGATCTCGAAGTAGAAGAGGCGCCTCTCGAAAGCGATACGCTTGCTGAGGTCGATGATTTAGATGCTTTACTGGCTGAAGCGGCCGAGCCCGTCAGTGTCGATGATGCGTTGGAAGCGCTTGCGGATAGTGAAGCTCCTATTGATGACGCCGAGCTGGCGTTGGCTGATGAAGAACTTGCTACCGACACGCTGGCTGAAATTGATGACCTCGATGCGCTATTGACGGAAGCGACCGAGCAAGAGAGTAGCGATGAGGCGATCGTTGCTGATGAAACTGAAGAGGTCGAAGATGCGCTGTCACTAGTTGACGCCGCGGATGAGGCAGACCTTAGCGTTGAAGATGTCGATCTCACGGTTGATGATGAGGAACTGTCAGCAAGTGACGCTGAGTTGGCGGATTTTAACCTTGATGAATTAGCACTGGAAGATGAACCTCTTCCTGAGGATGAGATAGATCTCAGCCTTGGTGGTGACGATGAAATCCTTGCCGAAGCATTGGACGAGTCTCCGGCCGGTGAAGATCTTGAACGTCTAGATGAGGTCTCTGCTGACGAACTGCTAAATGAGTTGTCACTTGCCGATGAAACCGAGCCAGCCGCTGAAACGACAGCGCCTGCGTTGGAAGAAGCGGATGATCTGGACGCTCTATTGGCAGAAGCGGACAGTATTGATGATAGTGGCCTTTCACTGTCTCTTGATGATGCCGTGGCTGAGTTGCCAGAGGAAGAAGAGTCAGAAGCAGAGCGGGCGCCGTCTCTGGAAGAGGATCTTGGCCTTTCGTTAGCGTTGGATGATGAGCCATCACCGGCTAAAGTTGATGATAGCGAAAACCTATCTCTCGCTAGTGAAACGGAAGAGAGAACGGGTGAGCAGGCTGATGCTGAAGGGTATATCGATATCGACAGCATTATGGATACGCCAGAGCAGGAGAGCGGTAGTCCGACTGAACCTTATCATTCGGGCGGTGTAGCTAAGGCTCTGAAAGGTTTTGCTGACATAGCCCCTGATGCCCGGGAGATGGATGTTGATGACGACAATGGGTATAGCGCCAAGCTTGATTTAGCCCGAGCCTACATTGAGATCGATGATCCTGAAGGGGCAACGGTTATACTCAACGAAGTGATTGAAAAGGGCTCTGAAGATCAGAGAGTGGAAGCGCAGTTGTTACTTTCAAGATTGAATCAGTAGCGACTCGCGGAATTTGCAAAGGCCGGTATAATACCGGCCTTTTCGTTTTATCGAGACGGTGTTTTATGCGATTGGCCCTTGGCATCGAATACGATGGTGCTAAATATTCCGGCTGGCAACGCCAAAGCCACGCGTTAGGTGTGCAACAGAAGTTGGAAGAAGCGATAGGTTCGATCGCCAATGAACCTATCGAGCTGGTGTGTGCTGGACGGACGGATGCTGGGGTTCATGCAACCGGTCAGGTTGTTCACTTTGATACCAGTGCTGAGCGCGATATGGGAGCGTGGACGCTCGGGGTGAATTCGAAGCTACCCGATGATATCGCCGTGACTTGGGGCAAACTGGTCAGTGATGATTTTCACGCACGCTTTACCGCGTTTGCCCGTCGTTACCGATACATCATTTTTAATGAACGTCTGCGTCCCGGTATTTTGCGCCGCGGCGTTAGTCATTACCATATGCCACTGGATGCGGCAGCCATGCACATTGCGGCGCAATGCTTGGTTGGTGAGCATGACTTCACCTCATTTCGCGCTGTACACTGCCAGTCGAACTCTCCTATGCGTAGCCTCAGCCATATTACTGTGCAACGCCGTGGCAGCTATATTATTGTTGATGTAAAAGCTAATGCCTTTCTTCATCATATGGTGCGCAATATTGTTGGAAGTTTGATTGTGGTCGGGGAAGGTGAAGCGCCGACTACTTGGATCGCCGATGTTTTAGCGGCAAAAGATCGTTGTCAGGCAGGTGCAACGGCAAAACCTAATGGCCTCTATTTAGTTGATGTCAGCTATCCTGATGAGTGGGATTTGCCAAAAACGCCGATGGGGCCGCTGTTTTTAGCCTAATAGGGTGTTTTTTTGGGTGCGTGATGATGGGGTATGACCAGTTTTCTCTTATGTTTAGGGGGCAGGTTGTGATTAAATTGGACAGTTTTGCCGGAACCCGGTGTTTTGCAATGAATTTTGTTGAGCTAAAACTGTCATAGCAGCAGTAATAGCGGACGATACAGAGGGAAATAATGAGCTGGATTGAGAAGATTCTTCCCAAGAGCAAAAGCGGTTCGACTAAGCGTCGAAATATTCCTGAAGGGATCTGGACTAAATGTCCAGCCTGCGAACAGGTGCTTTATCGCGCGGAGTTAGAGCGCAATCAAGAGGTATGCCCTAAGTGTACCCATCACATGCGCATCCATGCTCGCCCTAGACTGGATAGTTTCCTGGATCCCGGTTCACGGGAAGAACTGGGTAGTGAACTTGAGCCGCGAGATATTCTGAGATTTAAAGACACCAAGCGATATAAAGAGCGTATTGCATCGGCGCAAAAGGCGTCGGGTGAAAAAGATGCATTAGTAGCGATGAAAGGTGAGCTGAAAGGGTTGCCAATTGTTGCAGCAGCATTCGAGTTCTCTTTCATGGGCGGCTCAATGGCGTCGGTCGTTGGTGCTCGCTTTGTAAAAGCCGTTGAGGTCTGCTTGGCTGAAAATCGTCCACTGATCTGCTTCTCAGCCAGTGGTGGCGCTCGGATGCAGGAAGCGTTGTTTTCGTTAATGCAGATGGCTAAAACCAGTGCTGCTTTGGCAAAAATGAGTGAAAAAGGCCTACCGTTTATCTCAGTCTTAACCGATCCCACGATGGGTGGTGTATCGGCGAGCTTAGCGATGTTAGGTGATTTAAATGTTGCTGAGCCGAAAGCACTGATTGGTTTTGCTGGACCACGGGTTATTGAGCAGACGGTGCGAGAGAAGTTGCCAGAGGGCTTCCAACGCAGTGAGTTTTTGGTCGAGCACGGTGCCGTCGATATGATCGTAGATCGTCGAGAGATGCGTGACACCTTGGCCCGTGTATTGGCAAAACTCAGTGATAAACCGAGCACCGAAGCGGCTGTAAGCGAGTAGTCGGATCCCATTGATGCAAAATGAACGTTTTGAAAGCCAGTCCCTTGCGGACTGGCTTTGTTATTTGGAAAAGCTGCACCCCGCTGAAATTGAGATGGGGCTGGAGCGTGTCTCCAAGCTGGCGGCGCGTTTATCGTTAATTAAGCCAGCACCAACAGTATTGTTGGTCGGTGGCACTAACGGTAAGGGGTCGACGGTTGCTCTGTTGGAAAACCTTTGTTTGGTACAGGGGCTGACGACGGGTATCTATTCTTCACCTCACCTTAGACATTACAACGAACGTGTTCGTATCAATGGTAAGGAGTTAGAGGACAGCCAACACTGCCAAGCGTTTGCTGCTGTAGAGGCAGCTCGGGGTGATATTGCGCTGACCTATTTTGAGTTTGGTACCTTGGCTGCCTTATGGCTAATTGCTCAAGCCGATGTAGATGTCGCCCTGCTGGAAGTGGGTTTAGGTGGTCGACTGGATGCAACCAATATTGTTGATGCTGATGCCAGCGTGATCACCAGTGTCGACCTGGACCATCAGTCCTTTCTTGGTAACACCCGTGAATCTGTTGGTTTTGAGAAGGCCGGTATCTTCCGCGCCAACAAGCCTGCCATTATTGGCGAACCCGATGTGCCATCCACCATGCTCGAACAGAGTCGACTCAAGCAGGCTATCCCAGCTTTTGTGGGCGAGGATTTTCACTATAAGAAGCGACAGGACAGTTGGTACTGGCAAACGGAAGGTAAGCTGTTGGAGCGACTGCCACTGCCGAATATTCCGTTGGCGAATGCTGCCACTGCGTTGATGACTTTGCATCAACTGAAGCTGATGCCCGACATTGAGCTGGTTAAGCAGGTGTTGATTAATACCGTGCTTCCTGGTCGCTTTCAGGTTATTTCCCAACAGCCAACTGTGGTGCTTGATGTTGGCCATAATCCCCATGCTGCTAACTACTTAAACAAGCGGTTACAAGCATTGAAAGGTGACGGTAAGGTGATTGCTGTCGTGGCGATGTTGGCGGACAAAGATATTGCCGCGACGCTATCGGTAATGCTGCCGACGGTCGATCAATGGCTCGTTGCTAGTTTGGATGTTCCGCGCGGCGCGACGAGTGATCTATTAGAAGATAAGTTAGCCGAGCTTGGCTCGTCCAGCGACCGTTTTGAGCAAGTGAAAGATGCCTATGATCACGCCTTAGCACATGCTTCGGCGGGTGATGTGGTAATCGTTTTTGGCTCGTTTTACACTGTCGCCGAGATATCAGCCTAAGCAGGGGACGTTTTTTGGCCAATCAACTTACCAATCGATTAGTGGGTACAGTGGCATTACTCGCCGTAGGCATCATTGTGTTGCCTGATTTGCTTGATGGCGAAAAACAGCGGCATAGTGATGAGTTTGCTGTGATCCCCTTGAAACCAGAGGTTGACCTAGCGATCCATCAAGATGACTTGGCGGCGGCTGAGGGGTTGGTTGAGCAGGAAGATACGGCCGCGGCGCTCTTAGCTGAGAACCAGCCGCCAGTTGTTGATATTGATGGCGACAATGTGGTGGTCAGCGAGCCAGATATTGACGCAGCAACGCCAGCGCCAGTAGTCGTAAAACCAGTCAAATCAGCGCCGAAATTGGAAGGCTTTAAGGATAATGCCTGGGCTATTCAGTTGGGTGGCTTTAAGAACGCTAAAAACGTCAATGGTCTGATCAACAAGTTGGAAAAGGGCGGTTATACAGTGTATACCCGACCAAAAACACCAAAAGATGGCATGATCACGCGAGTTTATATTGGTCCAAGTCTTGATAAACAAGCGCTTGAAAGCAAACTGGAAAGTTTGAAAAAACTGACTGGCCTGACTGGCCAACTGACCGCATATAACCCTTTGGAACAATAGGCGGGATAGGCAAACCGTGAATGCTTTGTTAGAATTCGCGCCGTCCTGAAATAGGTGCGTAGTACATGATTTGGATTGATTTCCTCATTCTCGGCGTCATAGCGTTATCATCGCTGATCAGCTTGATACGCGGTTTCGTTAAAGAAGCAATGTCGTTGGTCAGTTGGGTGGCGGCGTTTTTTATCTCCAGCACTTTCTATCGTGATCTCTCTGCTCTGCTGGCGGACAGTATCTCTGACGCTCTGATCCGGGACGGGGTATCTGCACTGGTACTCTTTATTTGCACCTTGATCCTTGGCGCACTCATCAACTACATCATCTCCCAATTAGTTCAGAAGACCGGATTGTCAGGCACAGATCGCGTGCTCGGCATATGCTTTGGTGGCCTGCGTGGGGTGCTGGTTGTTTGCGCCATGATTTTCTTAATGACTAAATTTTTCCAGTTCGCTGATAGACCTTGGTGGCAGGCTTCTGAATTGATCCCGCACTTTGAAATCATCATTGACTGGTTCTTTGAACACCTGGACGAGACACAAGAGTTGGTCGACCAGGCTGCTAGCGCAGTTTAAAAACGGGGTATATTCGCTATGTGTGGCATTGTTGGGATCGTGGCTCAGTCGCCAGTTAACCAATCTATTTATGACGCGCTCACTGTGCTTCAGCACCGCGGTCAAGACGCGGCAGGTATCGTTACTATTACCGAAGATGGTAATTTTAGATTGCGTAAGGCCAATGGTCTGGTGCGTGATGTATTTGATGTTAAGCATATGCACCGTTTACGGGGCAATGTTGGCATTGGTCATGTGCGTTACCCAACCGCTGGTAGCTCTAGCTCTGCCGAGGCGCAGCCGTTTTACGTTAATAGCCCTTTTGGTATTGCTCTCGCTCACAACGGTAATTTGACCAATGCCGATGAGCTAAAAGAGATGCTTTTTAATGAAGCTCGCCGTCATATCAATACCACGTCAGATTCCGAAGTACTGCTAAACGTACTTGCCCACGAGCTATGCTACGAGCCTAATCTTCAGCTCACCCCTGAGCATGTGTTTGGCGCTGTTTCCCGTGTTCATAAGCGATGCCGGGGTGGTTATGCAGCTATCGCCATGATTATTGGTCAAGGTATGGTTGCCTTCAGAGATGCTTTTGGTATCCGACCTATTGTTCTTGGTAAACGAGCCAAGGCTGACGGCGGTTTTGACTATATGGTCGCGTCGGAAAGTGTTGCGTTAGATGCTGTCGGTTACCAGTTTGTTCGCGACTTAGCGCCAGGTGAAGCTGTGTATATTACGGATCAAGGCGAGCTGTTTTCTCAGCAATGTTCTGATGATCCTAAATGCTGCCCATGTATTTTCGAATACGTTTATTTCGCTCGTCCAGACAGCAAAATCGATGGCGTGTCGGTTTATGCCTCCCGTGTTCGTATGGGTCAGCGTTTGGGTAAAAAGATAGCCAAGGAGTGGGCGGATTTGGATATCGATGTTGTTATCCCGATCCCTGAAACTTCCTGTGATATCGCTTTGGAAATCGCTAATAACCTTGATCTACCGTACCGTCAGGGTTTTGTGAAAAACCGTTACATTGGCCGTACTTTTATCATGCCTGGGCAAACTGAGCGGGTTAAATCGGTACGCCGTAAACTCAATGCGATCACTACCGAGTTTAAAGGTAAGAACGTGTTGCTGGTGGATGACTCAATTGTTCGCGGTACGACGTCAAATCAGATTATCGAGATGGCTAGGGAAGCGGGCGCAAAGAAAGTTTATTTTGCTTCGGCGGCTCCGGAAATTCGTTTCCCGAATGTTTACGGCATCGATATGCCATCGGCGAATGAACTGATTGGCCATGGTCGTGAACTGGATGAGATTTGTGACATCATTGGTGCCGATGGTTTGATCTTCCAGGATTTAGCGGATCTGGAGCTGGCGGTTCAGGATGGTAATCCTGATATTGACCAGTTTGAAACATCAGTATTTACCGGTCAGTACGTCACTGGCGATGTGACACAAGAGTATTTGGAGCATATTGACCAAGTGCGCAATGATGATGCCAAGGCTGATGAAGAGTTTTTCCAGAACAGCTCCAACATGGAACTGCATAACGAAGGCCATCCGTGAATGGCTGGTTTAGATACTCTGATTGAGTGTCTTTGACAATAAAAAAGGCAGCGAAAGCTGCCTTTTTTATCTAACAGAAAGGGCCACTTACATATATTCAGGGCCTAAACCCAAGTTCCAAAGGATCACTGACCCGGCCATCAGAGCAACCAGCAAAACCAAGCCGCAGGTAACCACAGAACTGGCGTAGATAAAGCCACGCTCTTCCGGGATATGCATCATGATAGGGACGCCGCTATAAAGCAGATAGACGCTATACGCGACGCCAGCGAGTCCGACCAGCATTACAAACCATAAGATTGGCAGTAGTGCGGCAAAGCCAACCATAAACAGGGGGGTGGAGGTATAAGCGGCGAGTTCCAACGCATGGGTGAATGAGGTTTTTGTGCCGAAAGTGTGTGCCATCCACTGGGTCAGCCAAGCCAAGCCAAAGACGCCAGCAATTAAGCCAAAATACATGGCTATCGACATTTTGAGGGCACTGGCTTCGGTGAGCATGATGGGATCACCTGCGCCAATACTCCAGCCGATATGAGCAGCAGCATAGTAACTGCAGATCGCCGGTATCAGGGCCGTTAACATTATATGTGACAAACTGTAGGTTAAACCTTCATGTTTGAGGTCGATTGCTTGCCATTCTTCACGAGGGTGGGCATAGATGCCCCAGAGGTGGTTCAATATCATAGTTGTTGCCCTTTTGCTTCTTCCCCAAGAAATAGAACAGGCGCGCGTTATTATAATTGTCGCGTCACCCTATGAACATTTATTGACCAGTATCGCGATTTCTGCAAGTTGCGGAGTCAACTCGTGCTGCGGATCATGATCCAGCTCTCCACACTCTAATAGAACGTGATATGGCACCAATGAGCTTGCTTACGCTGAACTCAGGCGTTTAGATCAGACACAGAAGCTGTGATAGAACAAGAACTGTGTGGATCTAAGCTGAAAGCTGAGCTGGTTGCAGGTAGCATAGGCGATTCATGTATCTATTCTGCAATTGAGCTATCGCTGTCATGGATCTGGAACATCAACAACTGCTGGCCCCCATCTATCAATTTCTTAAGTGTGAAACGCCTGAAGCCTGGATTGAAGAAGCAATCAAGCCTGAGCGCTTGTCCGCTTTGTTGGTGGATCATGCTAACTGTGAACTGAAAGCAGCACAGAGTGCCGCGCTGCTTATTCGCCGTTACGCTATCGACAAGGAGAGTGGTGCGACCCTGTTATCTTGGTTAAAACCTTATGAAGACTTTGTTTATCGGCAGGAGGGAGACGGTATTTTTTCTGCTAAGAAGAATGCATTGATTGGCAGTTTAAAAACCAAAGATCTTAAGCCGGAAACGCAGGATCTGCTGGATAAGATGGTGCGTCTGATTAAAGAGGAACTGCATCATTTTGAGCAGGTGCTGGAGATCATGCAGGCCAGAGATATTCCTTATGAACAGCTGTCCGCGGCCAGATATGCCAAGGGGCTCATTAAACACGTGCGTACCTATGAGCCCGCCGCTGCCGTTGATAAGTTGATTATCGGTGCCTTTATTGAAGCGCGGAGCTGTGAACGCTTTGCCAAGCTGGCACCCTATTTGGATGCGGAGCTGGAGAAGTTCTATATCTCCTTACTGCGGTCGGAGGCGCGACATTATCAGGACTATCTGAAGCTTGCTGCGACGATATCTGCTGACGGGCTAGAGCAACGCATCGCATTTTTTGCTGAGCAAGAAGCATTGCTGATGACCAGCGAGGATGATCAATTTCGTTTTCACAGCGGTGTGCCAACGTCAGTTTTTGCTTAAGCGCTATTTTTATCTTCTGGCGACAGGGGAGCGTGGTGCAGTTCAAAGCTATCGGCATCGAAGGTGAGATAGCTGGATTGGCTATACCAGTCACCGAGGACGATACGTTGTCCGGTTCGGCCATTGGCCAAGGTGACATCATGGACAAAGGGACGATGAGTATGGCCATGGATCATCAGCTCTACGTTGTTATCAGTCATGACCTGTGTCACTTCCGCTGACGTTACATCCATAATTTCGGCGCTTTTCATCGCCGTTGCTGCTTTGCTTTTTGCGCGGTAATCATCGGCGATCTTTTTTCGCAGACGTAGCGGCAACGACAACATAAAGCCTTGCCACCACCAAGTTCGGCTCTTGCGGCGAAATTTTTGGTAGTCATGATCTCGGGTGCAAAGGGTGTCACCATGGAGTAACACCACCGGTTTGCCATACAGTTCGACGACACACTGTTCAGGCAGCAGTGTCACGCCAGACTGTTTTGCAAAGCGCTTTCCTAACAAAAAGTCACGATTCCCATGAATAAAATAGACAGGTACACCACTTTGAGTCAGGGTCAAAAACGCCTGCTTCACCTGATTGATGCACTCATCTTCAAAATCGTCGCCAAACCAAGCGTCAAACAGATCACCAAGGACATAAAGCGCATCTGCCTGACTGGCCGTATCCGTCATAAACTCGACGAAAGCGGCCGTAATATCAGGCCGCTCGACGCTGAGGTGGAGATCTGAAATAAAGAGAGTGCTCACTAGGCGTTAGACCAGTTCAGCAGATTCGATCACGACATCTTCACGGGGCACATCTTGGTGTCCGGCGTAGTTACCTGTACTGACCGCTTTAATTTTGTCGATCACATCCATTCCCTCAACGACTTCTGCAAATACGCAGTAGCCCCAACCTGAAGGCGTTTCAGAGGTATGGTCAAGGAAGGTGTTGTCGGAAACATTGATGAAGAACTGGCACGTTGCTGAGTGAGGATCGTTGGTACGAGCCATTGCCAAAGTGCCCACTTTGTTGCTCAGGCCATTGTTAGCTTCGTTTTTGACCTTTTCGTTGGTTGCCTTTTGTTCCATGCCTGGCTCAAAGCCCCCACCTTGGATCATGAAGCCATCAATAACACGATGAAAAATGGTGTTGTTATAGAAGCCTGATTTCACGTATTCGACAAAGTTTGCCACGGTTGCTGGTGCCGCTTTTTCGTTCAGTTCTATTTTAATGTCGCCAAAATTAGTGTGCAGGATAACCATTTGAACTCTCTCCAGTGCATTGTTTGGCTGGATTCTAGCGGATGCGACGCAAGGCTGAAAGGTGTGAGGTGCCGTTTAAGTAGAAAGCTGAGATAAAAAGGGCGATGCGTGGCAGCGGACGCGATGGTAGAATCCCCCTCTATTTGGTGATTTAACCGCAAAGGACGATTGTTTCAATGTTGCAGATCTACAATACGCTCACCCGCGAAAAAAAGGCGTTTCAACCGCTTCAGCCCGGCAAAGTAGGGCTCTACCTGTGTGGGGTTACAGCGTACGATGATTGTCACATTGGCCATGCTCGTACCGCGGTGAGCTTCGATGTAGTGGTACGTTATCTGCGTTTTTCCGGCTATCAGGTGGAATTTGTACGTAACATCACCGATGTGGACGACAAGATCATTAAGCGTGCTTTAGAAAATGGCGAGAGCTGTGACCAGTTGACTGCCCGCACTGTGGCGCGGATGCATGAAGATTACGATAAATTAAATATTTTACGCCCTGATATCGAACCTCGCGTGACTACCCATATGGATGAGATCATCGCTTTGGTGGCGCGCCTGATAGAGAAAAAGCACGCCTATGTCGCGGAGACCGGTGATGTGATGTTCGAGGTCTCAAGTTTTGATGAGTATGGTCGGTTAGGTGGCCAAAACCTCGAAATGTTGCAGGCTGGCGCGAGGGTAGAAGTTGAACGTAGCAAGCGTAGCCCGCTCGACTTTGTGCTCTGGAAGATGGCAAAGCCGGGTGAGCCTAGCTGGATCTCTCCGTGGGGTGAGGGCCGACCGGGCTGGCATATCGAATGTTCGGCGATGAACGCCAAACATCTCGGTGAGCATTTCGATATTCACTGCGGCGGCTCAGACCTCATCTTTCCACACCATGAGAATGAGATTGCACAGTCTTGCTGCGCCTTTGATACACCCTATGTCAACCTGTGGATGCACAGTGGCATGGTGCAGGTGGACAGTGAGAAGATGTCAAAGAGCTTGGGCAACTTTTTCCTTATTCGCGACGTGTTAACTGAGTATGACGCGGAAACCATACGTTTCTTCCTATTATCTGGTCATTATCGTAGCCAGTTGAACTACTCTCGGGATAACTTGCAGCAGGCGAGGGCAGGTCTAGAACGTCTGTATACCGCGATGCGTGATATTGAGCCTGCGTCAGCAGCGGATTTTTCAACGGATGCCACGAGCAAGTTCCGCCAGGCGATGGATGATGACTTTAATGTGCCGGAAGCGATGTCGGTATTGTTTGAGTTGGCGAAAGAGATCAATCGGTGTCGCCAAGCAGAGCCTGAACGGGCGGCACAGTTAGTTGCCCAGTTAACAGCGCTGGGTGGCGTGCTGGGCATACTGCAACAATCGCCAGCGACTTTTTTGCAGGGCGATGAAAGTCAAGATGAAGTCGCTTTAATTGAATCTCTGATTGCGCAGCGTAATGCCGCTCGGGCAGCAAAAGATTGGGGCGCAGCAGACGAAGCGCGGGACAAATTGAATGAGATGAAAATTGTGTTGGAAGATGGCCCTGAAGGCACAACTTGGCGTCGAGGTTAACCGCGGTTCTACCGTAGCAAAGCCAAAGTAGAAATAAAAACGCCCACATGTGTGGGCGTTTTTATTAGGGTAATAGGCAACTCATGTCAATCGTTGTCGTGGTATAGCTCGCAGGCTTCTAAGGTATTTTCAATCAAGCTGGCTACCGTCATTGGGCCAACTCCACCCGGTACAGGGGTGATGAATGCAGCTTTTTCTGCTGCAGGCGCAAACTCAACATCACCGACCAAGCGTCCGTCATCTACTCGGTTGATACCAACATCAATAACGTAAGCGCCCTCTTTAACCCAGTTACCAGGGATAAATTCAGGCTTACCTACAGCAACCACCAGGATATCGGCACGGCGTACTTCGGCTTCGAGATCTTCAGTAAAGCGATGGCAACATGTGGTGGTGCAGCCAGCAAGCAGCAGCTCTAGGATCATTGGGCGACCAACAATGTTGGAGGCACCAACGATCACCGCGTGTTTACCGTGAAATTTAACACCCGTTGAATCAAGCAGGGTGATCACCCCTTTTGGCGTACATGGGCGTAGCGCTGGAATGCGTTGAGCCAGGCGGCCGATGTTATACGGATGAAAGCCATCCACATCTTTATCTGGACGGATCCGCTCCAGTACCACCTCTGAATTGATATGTTCAGGCAGCGGCAACTGCACCAAAATACCGTCGATAGCGACCTGTTCATTGAGCTGATCGATTAACGCAAGCAATTCATCCTGCGTCGTTTTACCTGGCAGATCATGGGAAACCGATACAAATCCCACTTCGTCACAGGAGCGGCGTTTACTACCAACGTAAACGGCCGAGGCAGGGTCGTCGCCGACCATGACAACGGCGAGGCCGGGCGCGCGTTTACCCGCATCAAGACGTACTTTAACCCGTGCGGCGACGGATTCTTTTACCTGCTTAGCAATTGCTTTGCCATCAATAAGCTGAGCTGCCATGTCTACCTTTGCTATTATTGGAACGAAATTATGGTTGCTGAGCATTGTCTCAGAATGTGGTTAAGCTTCCAACTATGCTTTTCGCTTGATTTGCACGATTGACCGCTGGATCCATACTCGCTATTATGCCGCCGCTTTTGCGACAAAGCGGTCTTCGATTTTGTCCGATGCAATCATAAAGCGCCCGTAGCTCAGTTGGATAGAGCATCCGCCTTCTAAGCGGATGGTCGCAGGTTCGAATCCTGCCGGGCGCGCCATCTCTTGATTACTCGACTCTCTCTATTAACCCCGCTATAATGCCGCGTCATTTTTCGCCGTCGCCGAAGTGTGGTTTAGTCAGTCAGCTGGCTTTTTCCGACCGCGAAAACAGAATTCATATTGGTGGCAGTGTTAACGGAATGTCGTTCGCTGTCCTAAATACCGTAAGAAAACAGAGAGTAAGCAGCTCTCGATATTGAGGTAGCAAGATGCAAGTGTCTGTTGAGACTACTAGTGGTCTGGAGCGTCGCCTGACCATTTCTGTTCCTGCTGAGCAGGTAGAAAAAGAAGTGGAGAATCGTCTCCGTCGCCTGTCTAAGACTCAGCGCATTGACGGCTTCCGTCCAGGCAAGGTGCCTGTGTCCGTTATCCGCAAGCGTTATAGTGATGCCGTTCGTTATGAAGTTGCTGGTGAGCTTGCTCAGCGCAACTATTTCGAAGCTATCATGGCTGAGAAGATCGCCCCTGCAGGTCGTCCTGAACTGGCTATCGTTAAAAACGAAGCGGGTGCGGATCTAGAATTCACAGCAACTATTGAAGTCTATCCAGACTTTGAAGTGGCTGGCCTGGAAACGGTTGAAGTTGAGAAGCCTAGCGCAGAAGTGACAGATGAAGATCTGGCTAACATGATCGAAACACTGCGTAAGCAGCATGCTACTTTTGCTGAAGTGACTCGTGCCGCCGCTGAAGGTGATAAGACTTTCATTGATTTCGTTGGCACCGTTGATGGCGAAGAGTTTGATGGCGGCAAAGCTGAAAACTTTGAATTGGTTATCGGCGCTGGCCGCATGATCCCTGGTTTCGAAGATGCTGTTGCTGGTAACAAAGCAGGTGACGAAGTCGTTGCTAACGTGACCTTCCCTGAAGACTATCACGCAGAAAACCTCAAAGGAAAAGCCGCTGAGTTCAAGATCAAGATCAACAAGATCGAAGGTCAGGAACTGCCAGAAGTGAACGAAGAGTTCGCAGCTAAGTTCGGTGTAGGTGATGGTACGGTTGAGTCTTTCAAGACTGAAGTAAGCAAAAACATGCAGCGTGAGCTGGGTCAAGCGCTGAAAAACGCGGTAAAAGAGCAGGTTATTAACGGCTTATTGGCCGCTAATGAAGTTGACCTGCCTAAAGCTTTGGTTGACCAAGAGATTGATGCTTTGCGTCAGCAAGCGCTACAGCGCTTTGGTGGTGCCGAGCAGCAAAACTTGCCTGAACTACCTGCTGACCTGTTTACTGAGCAGGCCGAACGTCGTGTACGTACCGGCTTAGTATTGGGTGAGTTGATTAAAGGTAATGAGCTGGAAGCTGACGAAGAGCGTGTGATGGAGCAGATCAACACGCTGGCGACTGCTTATGAAGATCCATCAGAGGTCGTTAACTACTACAAAGGTAACGAAGAGTTGATGCAGCAAATGCGCAATTTGGCTCTGGAAGATCAGGCGATTGATTTAGTGCTGAGCAAGGCAAAAGTCACTGAAGTGACCAAAACCTTTGACGAAGTAATGAATCCAGCTCCTAATAACGCCTAAACAGCGTTGACTTGTGCGGCCTCGTGCCGCATATAATGGCTCGACTGAATTATTCACTCGAGCCATTTTTATATCTAGGAAACACATGTCAAATTTCGAACAGCCTTCCGCTTTTGATCCGCTAGCCTCATTGGTACCCATGGTTGTAGAGCAGACAGCCAAGGGAGAGCGCGCTTACGATATCTATTCTCGCTTACTCAAAGAGCGTGTGATCTTTATGGTTGGGCCGGTCGAAGACCATATGGCAAACCTGATTGTTGCACAGATGCTATTCCTTGAGTCAGAGAGCCCAGAAAAAGATATTTTTCTCTATATCAACTCTCCAGGTGGTTCAGTAACGGCCGGCATGGCGATCTACGACACGATGAAGTTTATCAAGCCGGATGTGAGTACCGTCTGTATCGGCCAAGCCGCCAGCATGGGGGCTTTCCTTTTGTCTGGCGGTGCGAAGGGTAAGCGCTACTGTTTGCCAAATAGCCGAGTAATGATCCACCAGCCGTTGGGCGGTTTCCAGGGCCAGGCATCGGATTTTGAAATTCATGCCAAAGAGATCCTGTCTATTAAAGAGAAGATGAACCGGTTAATGGCAGAACATACGGGGCAGCCTTATGAACAGGTTTCTCAAGATACCGATCGAGACAACTTTATGAGCGCTTATGACGCGAAAGAGTATGGCTTGGTAGATGATGTTCTGACACGTAGAACAGAAGTGTGATAACGTTTTACTAAGTTCGGCTTATACTGGTTGTATGCCTATGAAAGTTTTGAGCCTGGTAAGCGGAAGTTAAAAGTGAGGATTTGTGCATGACTGATCATCGAAAGGGCGGGGATAGCGACAATAAACTGCTGTACTGCTCTTTTTGCGGCAAGAGCCAGCATGAAGTGCGCAAACTGATAGCAGGGCCATCGGTTTTTATTTGTGATGAGTGCGTAGAGCTCTGTAACGATATTATTCGTGAAGAAATAAAAGATCTGCCTAATAAGCGTGATGGTTCCAGATTACCAACACCACATGAGATCCGGGATCACCTGGAAGGCTACGTGATTGGTCAGGAACACGCGAAGAAAGTGTTATCGGTTGCGGTTTATAACCACTACAAGCGCCTGAAGAATACCGACGTCAACGATGAAGTTGAGTTAGGTAAAAGTAATATTTTGCTCATCGGTCCAACAGGTAGTGGTAAAACATTACTGGCGGAAACGCTGGCCCGTTTTCTTGACGTGCCTTTCACCATGGCTGATGCCACAACACTGACCGAAGCAGGTTATGTGGGTGAAGATGTCGAGAATATTATCCAGAAATTGCTACAAAAGTGTGACTACGACACAGATAAAGCACAGCGCGGCATCGTGTATATCGATGAGATCGACAAGATCTCGCGTAAATCTGACAATCCAAGCATTACGCGAGATGTCAGTGGTGAAGGTGTACAGCAAGCGCTATTGAAGCTGATCGAAGGTACCGTGGCGTCTGTGCCTCCGCAAGGTGGCCGTAAGCATCCGCAGCAAGAGTTCTTGCAGGTTGATACCTCCAAGATATTGTTTATCTGTGGTGGTGCCTTTGCTGGGCTGGATAAAGTGGTTGAGCAGCGGGTTAATGTGGGTACTGGTATCGGTTTTGGTGCCAAGGTTAAAGATTCTGATGAGAAGGCGTCGCTTAGCGATATGTTCCGTCAGGTTGAGCCGGAAGATCTGGTTAAGTATGGCCTGATCCCTGAATTTATTGGCCGTCTTCCTGTTGTAGCAACATTGGAAGAGCTGGACGATGAAGCCTTGATCCAGATCCTGCAAGAGCCAAAGAACGCGTTAACGAAACAGTACAGTGCTTTGTTCCGCCTTGAAGAGGTTGAACTGGAGTTCCGTGATGACGCTCTGCGAGCGATAGCTCGTAAGGCGATGGATCGTAAGACTGGCGCCCGTGGTTTGCGCTCGATAGTTGAGCAAATATTGCTCGATACTATGTATGATCTGCCATCAATGGAAAATGTCGCAAAAGTGGTTGTTGATGAAACGGTGGTTACAGGTGAGTCAGATCCAATTCTGATTTACCGTGGAACCGAGCAACAAGTCGCTTCAGCAGACTAAAGTCGTACAGATAATGACCAACTAAGGGGCTTCGGCCCCTTTTTCCGTATTTGCCGATTGAATCGGCTTTCCATGCCCCCATATACTGTTGAAATAAGTCCTTATCCTCTGGTGGAGATCCTGCATGACAGAAGAGCGTTTGGAACGCATAGAGATCCCTGTACTGCCATTACGTGATGTAGTGGTATACCCGCACATGGTGATCCCACTGTTTGTTGGTCGCGAAAAGTCTATCCAATGTCTTGAAGCGGCGATGGAAAATGACAAACAGATATTCCTGGTGGCACAGAAAGATGCATCAGTTGAAGAGCCGGGTACCGAGGATGTGTATGACGTCGGTACGGTAGCCACCATATTGCAGCTGCTAAAACTGCCTGATGGTACGGTGAAGGTTTTAGTCGAAGGAAGCCAGCGTGCTCGTATTGAGCAATTTACCGCGTCGGAAGATTTCTTCGAAGCGGAAGTACAGTACTTAACCACGCAAGTGGAGATGGAAGAGCGCGAGCTCGATGTGCTTGTCCGCTCGGTGATCGCACAGTTTGAAGGTTACATCAAACTGAATAAAAAGATCCCGCCCGAAGTACTGACCTCCTTGCAGGGAATAGAAGAGCCGACTCGTCTGGCTGATACGATGGCGGCACATATGCCGTTGAAGCTTGATGATAAACAGAAAGTGCTTGAGGTGGTCAGCGTTAACGAACGCCTCGAGTTCTTAATGGCGATGATGGAATCCGAAGTTGACCTGTTGCAGGTTGAAAAGCGGATCCGCGGTCGCGTTAAGAAACAGATGGAAAAGAGTCAGCGCGAGTACTATCTGAATGAGCAGATGAAAGCGATTCAGAAAGAGCTGGGTGAGCTGGAAGAAGGTCCTGACGAATTCGAAATGCTGAAGAAGCGTATCGAAGAAGCGAAGATGCCCGATGAAGCCAAGGAGAAGACAGAAGCGGAATTGCAGAAGTTGCGCATGATGTCACCTATGTCCGCTGAAGCGACGGTTGTTCGTGGTTATATCGATTGGATGGTCGGGTTACCATGGCATAAGCGCAGTAAGGTGAAAAAGAACCTTGCTGGCGCGCAGACCATACTCGACAAAGACCATTTTGGCCTCGAGAAAGTCAAAGAGCGTATTCTTGAGTACCTGGCCGTACAGAATCGGGTACGCAAGCTGAAAGGCCCTATTTTATGTTTGGTTGGGCCCCCTGGCGTGGGTAAAACTTCTCTCGGGCAGTCTATCGCGAAGGCGACAGGGCGAAAATATACTCGCATGGCATTAGGCGGCGTGCGTGATGAAGCTGAAATACGCGGTCATCGCCGAACTTATATCGGTTCTATGCCGGGTAAGCTGCTGCAGAAGATGAGTAAGGTTGGGGTGAAAAACCCGCTGTTCTTGCTTGATGAGATCGACAAAATGGGCAGTGACATGCGTGGTGATCCGGCATCTGCGCTGTTAGAAGTACTCGATCCAGAGCAAAACAACAGTTTCAATGACCACTATCTTGAAGTGGATTACGATCTGTCGGACGTGATGTTTGTTGCCACTTCCAATTCGATGAATATTCCGGCGCCTCTATTAGACCGCATGGAAGTGATCCGCTTAGCGGGTTACACCGAAGATGAAAAGCTTAACATCGCCCGTGAACACCTGTTGTCAAAACAGGTTGAACGTAATGGCCTCAAGGCCAATGAAGTTGAGATTGAGGATAGTGCGATTAATGGCATTATTCGTTATTACACTCGCGAAGCGGGTGTACGTAATTTGGAGCGAGAGATCTCCAAGCTATGTCGAAAAGCGGTCAAGCAGTTACTACTGAAAGAAAAAGCTGTGCCCATTCGGATCACGAATGAAAATCTGAAAGAGTACTTAGGCGTACAGCGTTACGATTTCGGTAAAGCGGAAGATAACAACCGCATCGGCCTAGTCAATGGTTTGGCTTGGACGGAAGTTGGTGGCGATCTACTGACTGTTGAAGCGATGTCGGTGCCTGGTAAAGGCAAGCTTTCGTTCACCGGTTCCCTTGGTGAGGTGATGCAGGAGTCCATTCAGGCTGCGATGACTGTGGTGCGTTCTCGTGCTGACAAGTGGCGTATTAGTCCTGATTTTCATGAGAAGCGTGATATTCACGTACACGTGCCAGAAGGGGCAACGCCCAAAGATGGTCCGAGTGCGGGTATCGCCATGAGTACAGCTTTAGTTTCTACGCTGACAGGCAACCCGGTGCGTGCAGATGTTGCGATGACTGGTGAGATCACGCTACGTGGTGAAGTACTGCCGATTGGTGGCTTGAAAGAGAAACTGTTGGCCGCACACCGCGGTGGTATTAAGCGGGTGATCATCCCCCATGAAAATGCCAGAGACCTTGAAGAGATCCCTAATAACGTGAAGCAAGACATGGAAATTCATCCGGTACGCTGGATCGAAGACGTGTTGGAGTTAGCGTTACAGGAGCCTGCGGAAGGTTTTGCAATTGCTAAGAATTAGATCTTGGTAACGAAAATAATGCGGGTTCGGTGATCGTGCCCGCGGATCTGGCTCAATCCCTCATAATTCAAGGCTTCGCGCCTTGCGTAGCGGATTTAAGCCTGATATAAAACGTCGCTAGTTGCGGTAAACAAATAATAAATTGCTGCAACCAATGAATAGAATAAGAAAGGGGATGACACCGTGAATAAGTCTCAACTTATTGATCAAATTGCTGATGGAGCAGATATTTCAAAGGCGTCTGCTGGCCGTGCGCTAGATAGCTTCGTCGATGCTATTACTGAAGCTCTTAAAGATGGCGACCAGGTTGCTCTGGTTGGTTTTGGTTCTTTTGTAGTTCGTGAGCGTGCTGCTCGCACTGGTCGTAACCCACAAACGGGTGCAACCATCGATATCGCTGCTGCTAAAGTTCCTGCGTTCAAAGCCGGTAAGGCTTTGAAAGACGCTGTAAACTAATTCACGGCCGCGTTAGCGGCTGGAATTTGGTTTACGCGTCATACACTGCAGATGTAAGTCTGCAGTTATGGAGTGGTAGTTCAGTTGGTTAGAATACCGGCCTGTCACGCCGGGGGTCGCGGGTTCGAGTCCCGTCCACTCCGCCAATTTATCGAAGGCGCATCCGACGACGATGCGCTTTTTTTATTTTAGTTTTGCGTAAGCGCTAACGAGAGACAACAACATGCTGGATAAGATCCGTGAGGGAGTTCACGGCCCCGCCGCCAAAATTGTATTGAGTTTAATCATTTTGTCATTTGCTTTTGCGGGCGTCAGTAGCTACATGGGCGGTAACAATGCACAGCCTGCTGCCGTAGTGAATGGTGAAGAGATCAGCCCTCGGGCATTTGAGGCTGCTTATCAGAACGAACGCGCGCGCATGGAGCAGCAGTTTGGGCAATTGTTCAATCAGTTGGCAAGTGATAGTGCTTATATGCAGCGCTTTCGCGCGAGTGTTTTGGAGCGCCTGATTGACGAAGTAGTCACAGACCAGGCTGCTGATGAATTAGGCCTAACTATCAGTGATGAACAGATTAAATCTGCCATTAAGGAAATGCCTCAGTTCCAAGTGAATGGGCAGTTTTCTAATGATGTGTATTTGAGTACTGTTCGCCGTCAGAACATGTCAACGTCGCAGTTCCGTGAATATCTGCGTCGCGAAATGACCCGACGTCAATTGTTGCAGGCGCTGATTGCGACCGATTTCGTTACCGAGGCGGAATTGAAGCAACGCTATATGCTGGACAATCAGACGCGCGATATTCGCCTGGTGACCATTGATTCAGCAACCTTGCTTGGGCAGGTTGAGCCTTCAGATGAAGAGTTGCAGCAGGCCTATGAAATGCAGGCACAGCGCTTTGTTACGCCTGAGCAGATCGCACTTGAATATATTGAATTGAAGGTGTCGGATCTGGCTGCTACGCAGTCAGTAAGCGATGATGAGATCAATGCTTACTACAGTGACAACTCTGCTCTGTATATGCTGCCAGAACAGCGCAAGGTTGCGCATATATTGTTGCCAGCGGAAGATAGTGAAAAGGCCGCTACGTTAGTGTCTGAATTGGCAGCAGGTGCTGATTTTGCAGAACTGGCTAAAGCTAACTCTATCGATACTTTTAGTGGTGAAAACGGTGGTGAGCTGGACTGGTTTGAGCGTGGAACCTATGGCGAAGATTTTGATGACGCATCATTTGCTTTAGCTGTTGGTGATGTATCAGCACCAGTAGAAACAACTAATGGCATTCACCTGATCAAGTTGCTAGATGTTAAACCGTCGGTTCAGCAACCACTTGCGGAAGTGACCGATAGCATTGCGCTACAACTAAAGAAGCAGAAAGCTGAAAGCGATTTCATTGAGTTGCAAACGGCAATGACCAACGTAGCGTTTGAAGTTCCTGACACGCTGGAGGATGCTGCTAATGCGGCAGGCCTAGAAGTGCAAAAAACGGCTTTGTTCAGCAGAGAAAGTGCGCCAGCACCATTTAATAATGGTGAGTTGCTAAATGCAGCGTTTAGCGAAACTGTCTTGCTGGAAGGCCTGAATAGCGATGCGATTGAAGTTGGCGGTGAGCAAGTGATCATTGTGCGCTTGTTGGAGCATAAACCCTCTGCACAGCTAACCTTTGACGAAGTTAAGCCGCAATTGTTGACTGATGTGAAGCGACGTCTTGCTGGCGAGAAGGCTGACGCAATTGCAGCTGAACTCACAGAGAAGTTGTTAGCTGGTGAAGATGTCACGGCATTGCTTACTGAGAATAGCTTGGCATTTGAAGAGAAGTTGGCGTTGACACGCTATGGTAGTGATGTGGCTCCTGCGGTTCGCGATGCAGCATTTGCTTTAGCGCCGTCGACTGATGGCACAGCAAGTGCAGAACAAGCTTCGATCCCTGGCGGGAAGTATGCCGTGGTTGAACTGTTAAAGGTCAATACTGCAACCTCGCCAGAGCCAGCGCAATTGACCGCGTTGGAAGCGCAGGTTTCCCCGCAACTTATTGAGCAGGCTTATCAGCCATTGATCGCGATGCTTCGTGACCGGGCAGAGATAACCTATCCAGTGGTAGCGACAGAAACATTGCCACAGTAAAGCGTCATATGAATAAAAAAAGAGAGGCAATAGCCTCTCTTTTTTTTGCCTTAACAGCGATAACTATAAAGCTAGAAGTTGTCTAGAATAAGCTTCCTTTGGCTGGTTCAGTATCTGCTCAACCTGACCGTACTCTATCGTTCGCCCTGACTGCAACACCATTAGCTTATCGCACATATGTTCGATGATCTCACGATCATGGGTGATCATTATGTAGGAGAGATCCCGCTCTCGTTGCAATTTGAGCAGCAGATTAATGAGCTTGGCTCTGACTGATACATCGACCGACGACAGTGATTCATCGGCGATAATCACTTTTGGGTTGGTGATCAGGGCTCGTGCTAAAGCCACACGGTGTTTTAGTCCACTTGACAGCTGATCCGGATAAAAATCGATATGTTCGTGCAGAAGCCCTACATCTTGTAAGGTGTCGAGCACGCGCTGCTTTCTGTCCGCTTCTGGCATTGAAATCGCTAGCTTTAAGGTGCTATCCAGTTGTCTGCCTATGGACAGGTTTGGGTTGAGCGATGCACTTGGGTCTTGAAACATCATACGGATTGAGCGGTGGTACTCATCGCTGCTGACCGCATCAACGCGCTCTCCCTCCATCACTAAGGTGCCTGTGGTGACGGTTTCAGCCCCAGCAAGAACCCTGGCCAATGTCGTTTTACCTGATCCTGCCGCACCAATAATAGCGAGTGTTTCACCTGCCCCTAGTTCAAAACAGATGCGGTCGATTGCTGGCTCGGGCTCAGGGTGCCATGGCATAGCCATTTTGGGCTTGTAGATCTTGGTGAGGTACCGTGCGGTGAGGATCATGACTTGTCCTTTTTGCGCAGAGCATCGAGATTTAAAGGATAGTGGCAACGGTAGCTTCTACCTTTAAATCGTTTCAACAGAGGTAGCTCTACACATTGTCGCTGAGCATAAGGGCAGCGTGGACCTAGGCGACAGCCTATTGGCATATGTTGTAGCGTTGGTACGCCACCTCTTAACTCTGGTAAAGGGGCTTTCTTAGTTACTTGCCCGGAAAAGCTTGGGGTACTGGCCACCATCGCCTCGGTATAAGGGTGCACAGGAAACTGGATCATTCGCTCAGTAAGGCCTGATTCAACAACGTGGCCTGAATACATCATGGTGATCCGGGTGCTTAATTGCGCAGCCGTGTACATATCATGACTGAGTAGCAAAATACTCATGTTGTGTAGCTGATTGAATTTTCTGAGTAGCCGAAATAGTTGCCCCTGTGCTCTGGGCTCCATGGTGGCGGTGGGCTCATCGGCGATCAATAGACGTGGCCTCAGGGCAATCGCCATGGCAATGACCACCTTTTGGCAGAGTCCTTCAGAGATTTCATGAGGGTAGGCTTTTAACAGGCGCTCATGGTCCTTTACACCGACTTGATGGAGCAGTGTGATTGCTTGCTGACGTAGCTTTTTCCTTGCTCTAAAGAAGTTTAACGGGCCTTTTGTTATCGTTCGCGGCAAGGCTTCTAGCAGTTGCTCTTCGATGCGTACGATGGGATCAAGACTGTTCGCAGGGTCTTGAAAGATCATCGCGATCTCGTTGCCCATTAGCTCCCTGCGTTGTTGGAAATCCATCGCTTGCAGATCTTCGCCTTCATAAAACATGCGATCGGCAATAACGGTCCAATCATCTGACAGCAGGCCGATAATCGCTTTGGCTAATAGGCTTTTACCAGAGCCTGATTCGCCTGCCAGCGCGTGTATTTCGCCATCGGCGAGAGAAAGACTGACCTTATCGACAGCTGTCACCAATCCGTCTTGGGTATTAAGCGCTATGGTGAGGTTTTTGATATCCAGTAGACTCATGATTTAGCCTTACTGATTGAATTACGAAAACCTTCGCCGACAACGTTCACTGACAGCACACATATGAGAATGGCGAAACCGGGAAAGGCGACTGTCCAGGGGGCGCGGTAAATCAGTTCTAGTCCGCCGGACAGCATGGTTCCCCATTCTGGCGAGGGCGCTTGAGCGCCCAATTTTAGAAAACCTAATGCGGCAATATCTAAAATGGCTGTCGACAGGGAGATAGTGAACTGCACCATAATCGGTTCAATTAGGTTAGGTAGCAGGGTGAAGAGAAATAGCCTTGCGCCTTTTTCACCATCGAGAGTCGCCGCAGTGACATAGACCTTGCTCATCTCTTGCCGAATAGCGTTATTGACTGTTCGAATAAACTGCGGGATTTGCGCAAGTCCAATAGCAATTAGTACCTGTTCTAACCCTGAGCCTAAAATTGCTATAACGACGATGGCCAAGAGTAGCGAAGGGATAGAAAGGATAGTGTCTAGAATATGATGCAGCACGCTCGACTTTAAGCCGCGGGTCATGCCGGCAAAAACACCGATGATAATGCCGGCGAGTGCGCAAACCATCACAACCAAAAGACTACTGCCAAATGAGTATCGGGCACCATAAATCAAGCGGCTGAGTACGTCGCGGCCTAGATCGTCGGTGCCAAAGAAAAACTCTACTTGTCCCTCTTTGTACCAAGAAGGGGGAACCAACAACTGGCCTAAATGTTGTTCATCGGCACTGTATGGTGCAATAAGTGGCGCAAACAGCGATAGCACGGCCATCAATAACAACCAGTAAAATGCGGCCATATAGATGGGGTGTTTACGGAATTCTGCCAATGCCCTCGACAACGGTGAAGGCATACCTGCATCATCGTAGATATCGTGACTAAGCATTGTAGTCCTTACGCGCGATGGGATCGGCTGCGGTATGAAGAAGATCGTTAATCACTGTGGCCAGAATAATGAAGGTTGATACAGCTAATAAGCCGCCCTGTATTGCCGGATAATCTCGTTGATAAAGGCTGGCTACTAACCACTTACCAATTCCTGGCCAAGAGAATATATTTTCAGTGACCATGGCGCCGGTCATTAATGTGCTGATCTGCAGCCCAAGTTGCCGTGACACTGGCAATAGGCTGTTGGGGAGAGCGTGTTTGCGCAATACACGCCAGCGGCTAATGCCACGCGCTTGAGCTGCTTTGATAAAATTTTGCTTAAGCAAGCTGAGCATGGTCGCGCGGGTTGTTCTGATCACCTGTGTGGTTGGCACGGTAGCGAGCACCAGTGTTGGTATAATGATATGTGCTAAGGCATTTTTAAATGCTTCATTCTTATAGGATTGGTCGGAAATCAAGATATCTATGAGGATGAAGTTGGTCACCGGTTCAATATCATACAGTAAGCTAAGCCGCCCAGAGATAGGGAGTAATCCTAGTCCCAGAGCCAGTATCATGATCATCAATAGCCCCCACCAGAATACCGGGATGGAGATACCAAGCAGGCTCAGTGTCATGACGGTATGGTCTGTGATGCTCTCTTTTTTTAATGCAGCAAGAGAGCCAATCGGCACGCCGATAACCATGGCGAGTACGAGCGAGTAGAACACCAGCTCCAATGTCGCAGGGAACGTTTCTTTAACTTCATCCCAAACGTTTTCCCCCGATGTCAGTGACCGTCCCCAATTGCCGTCGAAAATATTCCCAAGATAATGGAAGTATTGAAGGATGTAAGGACGATCAAAGTAGAGTTCACTGCTGAGTTTTTGATACTGATCGGGAGTGAGGTTATCTAACCCGGTGGTGAGATAGACCGGATCGCCGGGTACGATATAGATCAGACTGAATGATAGTAGTGATAACCCGATGAAGGTGAAGATGAATAAATTCATCTTTCTTAATGTATAAGTCAGCATCGTTAGTTACGCTCGGCGTCCGCAAATCGGATGCCTCCATAAGGATTGAGGTCCATACCTGTTATTCCTTTGCGATACGCTTGGAATCTTAATGCGTGAGCAATAGGGAAGATAGGTAGCTGCTCTGAGATAATCTTTTGAGCATCACTGTAATACGCTTTGCGTTGGATGCGGGAAGGGGTTTCCAGCGCAGAGTTTAGCAAGCGATCAAATTCGAAGTCGCACCACTGGGCACGGTTGGTGCCGTAACTGAGTGCCTGACAGGTCAACAGAGGCCTAAAAAAGTTGTCAGGATCAGCGGTGTCAGCCATCCAACCTAAGAGCGTGGCGTCATGACGGCCAGCTTGCAGGTGTCTTCTAAAGGTTTGCCAATCATAAGAGACGATCTCAGCGGTGACACCAACTTTTTTCAGATCTGCTTTTATCAATTGCGCCATTTTTAGCGGGCTCGGGTTATAGACCCTGGGTACCGGGGGCGCCCAAAGCTCGAAACTGAAGCCCTGTTCGAGCCCCGCTTCTTGTAATAATTCGCGCGCTGTTTCAGGGTCATAATCAAGTACTGGTAAGGCATCGTTATAGGCCCAGGAAACGGGTGGCAGCACTGAATTAGCTAAAGTGGCGGTGCCAAAATAAACTGCCGCTAACAGGCGCTCGCGATCGATGGCATGAGCAATGGCGCGACGCACCCGAGCATCATCAAATGGCGGGTGTTGGGTGTTGAATGCGAGGTACCCTACATTGAGTCCTGTTTGTAAGTTGAGCTTAATCTGTTCACTTTTACGCAGTAGTGTCATCTCACTGGCTGAGGGGAGAGCTATAACGTCGCATTCGCCAGTGATTAACTTGGCGAGGCGCGCAGAGGGTGCAGGAGTGATATCAAAAACCAATCTTTCCAGCTTGGCTGGCGGCCCCCAGTACGCCGGATGACGGCGATACTTGATATAGGAATCTTTGCGGTAAGTGGCAAAGCTAAACGGTCCTGTGCCGATGGGACGACTATCTATATAGGACTGTTGTCGCCGTTTCTCCAGCCATTCACCATATTCGGCTGACAAGATGACGGCAAAGTCGGTCGCCAACGTGGTTAGAAAGCTGGCATCCGGGCGGAGCAGATCAAACTGCACGGTGAACGGATCTGGCGTCGTCACCGACATAACCAAGTTGTCTAAGCCGACACTTTGAAAATAGGGGTACTGGCCACCACCAACATGATGATATGGATGCTCTTTATCTAAAATGCGCGAAAATGAAAAAGCGACATCTTCAGAATTCAGGGTTCTGGTGGGGCGAAAGAAATCGGTATGGTGGAAATTAACACCTTGACGCAACTTGAAGCGATAGCTCTTTTGATCGCGGCTAATACTCCATTTAAATGCCAGTCCCGGGGTAATATTCCCCTGATTGTCGACATCGACTAAACGATCATAGAGTTGATGGGTTGAAGCATCAATGGTCGTACTCGAGGTGCCTATTTGTGGGTTAAATGTCTCTGGACTACCTTCTGAACAATAGATTATGCCCTGGTGTGGGCGAGTGTTTTGTCCATAGTCGCGGAGTAACCATGTTAGCGTAATGATGGCTAATGCGATAAACCCTAGCATGACAAGGCGCAAGCGCACCCTGAAACTATGACGACGTACTTTTGGTAAACGGCCGTTTTCCATGTTCAGTTATCTAAACTCGTCCAGTAATGAATATTTCTTCAATATGCCGCGCAGTTGGTGGTAGGTAAGATCCAAGGCATCTGCTGCTTTTCGCTGATTGAATTGAGACTTTTGCATCGCGTAACGCAATAACTCTATCTCGTAATCTCGCAATGTGTCTTTGAGCTTAATCGGAAATTCTATCTCTTGCATGGCGGAAGAGGGTAGACTTTTATCACCTAGCTCCTCTTTACTCGTGTTTTCGCTAGGTGGAGTTGCTGTATTGTCGAGCGTTCTGCGATCATTGGTTCTGACTATGCTGCGGGGGCGGTAGGGCGAATCAAATGGATCCAGGGTTATCTGGTGAACCGGTAGGTGAGCATTGTTATGGCGGTAAACACTTCGCTCTACTGCATTTTTTAACTCACGTACATTTCCTGGCCAATCATAAGATTGTAAAACTTCCTGTGCCGAACGGGTAAAGCCGCTAAACAGCTCCATCTCTAATTGCCGAGCCATATTGATAGCAAAGTGCTCTGCGAGCAGCATAATATCTTCGGGACGTTCTCTTAACGGTGGCAGGGTGATCACATCAAATGCCAAGCGATCCAATAGATCGGCTCTAAATTCACCTTGCTCCGCTAGAGTGGGGAGATCTTCGTTCGTGGCGGCGATCAATCGTGTATCAATGGTGACTGACTTTGAGCCACCGACACGTTCAAATTCGCCATACTCAATTACTCGAAGAAGCTTTTCCTGCACCACGCCGGATGTATTGGCTAACTCGTCTAGAAAGAGGGTGCCACCATCGGCGCGTTCAAAGCGCCCAGCGTGACGTTTACTCGCACCTGTAAATGCGCCACTCTCATGACCAAACAACTCACTCTCTAGCAGGCTTTCATTCAATGTTGCGCAATTAAGCGTGAGATAATTTTGATCCCAACGTTGAGACAGGTAGTGTAAACGCTCTGCAATCAGTTCTTTACCTGTGCCACGCTCACCGATAATGAGTACTGGTTTGTTTAGCGCAGCGACTTGACGAACATGCTCGATAACCTGCATAAAGCTGTTAGATTGCCCGATTAGGTTGTCTTTCTTTCTGCTTCGAGTCGATGACATGTGGTTATTTTCACCAAGAATTGGTTTTTTCCAATAATATGCCTCTTTAAGATTTACGCAAGCAAATAGCCTAACCTTTTGTTTTTTATTGTTAACTATCTATTTTTTGAGGTTGGCTTGTAAATTGCTTTTGTAATGGCATATAGATAATTCATTGTAAGTAATAGAGGTGTGTCATGGGTGTATTTTCTCGCTTCTCAGATATTGTTAACTCGAATATCAACTCATTGTTGGATCGAGCTGAAGATCCGGAAAAAATGGTTAGGCTGATTATTCAAGAGATGGAAGATACCTTGGTTGAGGTGCGTTCTAACTCTGCACGGGTTATCGCAGAAAAGAAAGATCTTGTGCGCCGCATCGAACGCCTTAAAGGTGAAGCCGATGATTGGCAGGCTCGTGCCGAATTGGCCCTAAGTAAAGATCGGGAAGATCTGGCAAAAGGGGCGTTGCTCGAAAAGCAAAAAGTGACAGATGCTGTATCGGCAGTGGAAGCTGATTTGGCGCAGCATGAAGAACAGCTGACGAGATTGAAGGATGAAATTGGCCAATTACAGGACAAACTGAAAGATGCGAAAGCACGTCAACAAAGCATTTTATTGCGCCGTGAGACAATCTCTTCACGTTTGGAAGTAAAAAAGCAGTTGGATAGCGGTAAAGTCCAAGACGCCATGGTGCGTTTTGAGCAGTACGAACGTAAGATTGATAATCTCGAAGCGGAAGTTGAATCTTATGATTTAGGTACTCAGGCGGAAAGATCATTGGCGCAGCAGTTTGAAGATTTGGAAGCTGAAGATACGGTGACCAGTGAGCTTGAGGCCTTGAAGAAGAAGTTAAAGGCCGACAAAAAATCAGCAAGTAAAGCTTAATCAGTTGAATCATCGCGAAGGAGAATAGGCGTGGATTACGAAGCATTAGCAGGCATTATCGCGGCACCGTTTATTGTTTTTATGGTGTTTGTGGCGCCAATCTGGTTGTTTCTCCATTATCGAAGTAAACGCCAGGTTAGTCAGGGATTGAGTGCAGATGAGATGGCGCTGTTGACCGAGTTGGCGAATCGTTCAGAGAAAATGGCCGACCGCTTGGATACCCTTGAACGAATTCTTAGTGAAGAGATGACGGCAAGAGGGCACGAATAATGGATGAACAAGTTAAGAAAAAGCAGCTTTATCGCAGTACCTCTCGGCAGAAACTAGCGGGTGTCTGTGCAGGGCTTGCGGACTACTTTGGCTTTGAAGTGTGGCTTGTGCGTGTCGTTGTTGCTTCAGCCATTATTCTAACCGGTGTTTTTGGTTTGCCATTACTAGCTTATGTCGTGTTATGGCTGGTGCTAGATAAAGCGCCAGAAGGTAACCAGTTTAGTCAACCTCCACATACCGTAAAGTCTCACGTGTGGCAGGCGGGAGAGCCTCCTCGGCAGGCGTTTAAAGAAGTGGTAACACGCTTTGAAAAGCTGGAGCTACGTTTACGGCGACTTGAGCAAGTCGTGACATCAAGTGAGTTCTCCTTAAAGCGTGAGATTAATAAGTTATAGATGAAGAAGGATTCAGGAGTTGGTCGTTGGTTAGATAAAGTGAGTGGCGGTGCGCAGCAAGCATTTGCCCGCTCACTGGATCGTCATTTGGTGCTCGCTGTTACCGGCTTATCAGGTGCAGGTAAGTCCGCATTTATTACCAGTCTGCTATTTCAGCTTATTAATTTTAGAGATGCCCGCTTACCTTTCTTTAAGCCTTGTGCCGAGCAGCGCCTATTGGCGGTCAGGCGTATACCCCAGCAGAGGCTGGACTGGGTCCGTTACCCTTATGAAAATTCGTTAACCGCACTCTCTTCTGAGCCACCCTGTTGGCCAGAGCCAACCAAAGGGGTGAGCACGGTTAGCTTGGAATTGGCATATCGCCCCACTAAACAACCGTTAGCGACATTGACTAATCGTGCTCTGATGCAATTGGATATTGTTGACTACCCGGGTGAGTGGCTACTCGATCTACCATTACTGGAGCTAGATTATCGTCAATGGTGTGAGCTATTTGCCACTATGTTGCCTAATCGCCCTGAAGTACCAGCGCTGACCGACTGGAAGTTGTCGATTGACACTATCGACTTGGATGCGCCGGCGGATGAGTTTCATATTGCAGAGGTTGCTCAACAATACGCTGAGTTGCTGCAAGCTTGGCGTTGTCAGGGAGCATATCTGTTGCAGCCCGGGCGTTTTGTGTTGCCTGGAGAATATGAAAATACCCCGTTATTGCATTTTTTCCCTTTGATGACCGTCTCCCAAGATACCGCTAAGTTTAATCGAGGCAGTGTGGGGGAGATGTTGGAGAAGCGTTTCGAACAGTACAAGTCCAAAGTGGTAAAGCGCTTTTACAAAGATTACTTTTCACGTTTCGATCGTCAGATAGTGCTCGTTGATCCATTAACCGCCTTAGGAGCTGGACACAATCAATTGTTGGAGATGCAACAGGCGTTATTGCAGGTCCTAGGCAGTTTTCGATACGGTCGTAGCTCAATAATCCGGCGGCTATTCTCGCCCAAGATTGAAAAAGTGATGTTGGCAGCTACCAAGGCTGATCATGTGACGCCGGAACAGCATGAACCACTAAAAGGCCTCATTCGACAATTACTGCTGACAGAAGAGAACCCGTGGGCTTTCTCTGATATCGCTTTCGATTGCATTACATTGGCGTCTATTCGTGCCAGTAATTCTGGAAAGAGCCAGCTGACTGGTGGTCCTAAGCCTATGCTGAAGGGCGTGAGGTTGAGTGATAGAGAGGAGATCATTACCTTTCCAGGGGAAGTACCAGCGAGCGTACCGTCGTCACAGTTTTTTAATGACCATCAATTCAGCTTTGTACCTTTCGCGCCTCCCGTGATAGGTAAGAGTGATAATCAGGTGCCACACATAGCCATGGATCGCGTATTGCAATTCTTGCTAGGGGATAAACTGCAATGAGTAAGGCTAGGAAAAAATCTAATTATCAACAGCAGCAGCTTTTTGAATCGGAGCAGCAGGGTGCGCCTTTGACGTTGGAAAAAGCTGTTGTGCTAGATGATCTAGATAACTGGCAGGAAGATGAGTCCTTTGGCGAAGACGCTTTGCAAGAAGAGCAACAAGCACAGAGTACCTTCGGTGCGCGAAAGCACCCTCTACTTTGGTTAACCTTAGCGCTTGTCTCTGTAATTTCAGTGATTGAGGCAATACAGTTTTTTGATCAAAAATGGCATCAAACCCCTGCCATCGCGCTGTTATATGGTGGTGTATTCCTACTCGTTGGCAGCTGGGCGGTTGGGGCAGTTTTTAACGCGTGGCGCCGCAGTGCCCAGTTAAGTCGAGTCAATAAGCGCAGAGCGGTTGCTGAGGCGATTAAAGAGGGTGAAGTGAGCGATGATATTATGCTCTTTTGTCAGCGGATGTTGCCTGCAAAATTGGATGAATCAGTTAATGAGGCTGTTGAGCGATGGAAAGCTAATGTCGAAGCTCACCACTCAGATCAGGAAGCGTTAGCGCTTTTTGAACGGGATGTTGTCGCTGTCCTTGATGACCGCGCTAAACGAGTCGTTGCCAGATGGTCTAGTGAGGCGGCTATTTTGATTGCCATCAGCCCACTGGCTGCCATTGATATGCTATTAATTGCTTGGCGTAACGTTAGGATGATTGACGAGATTGCTGATGTTTATGGTATTGAACTTGGGGTGTTCAGTCGCTGGATGCTGGTAAAGGCCGTCATACTGAACGTTATTTATGCTGGGGTGAGTGAAACTCTGAGTGATGTTGGTTTACAAGCATTGGGCGCCGATATGACAGGAAAGCTTTCAGGACGTGTTGCTCAAGGCATGGGGGCGGGCTTGTTAACCGCGCGTCTTGGCGTTAAAACAGTGCAGTTGTGTCGCCCCGTTATTTTTACTGAAGTACCCCCACTTCGCGTTCGCTCTGTTGCAGGAGAGATCTTTGCTGCGATTAAAAAACGCGCCATTGGTTAGTCAGCGCTGAACCAAAATTCGATGGTTTCTCTCTTCTGTAGTGGCTTATTTACTGTCTGTTTTCTTAGTATTCTATTGATAAAACTGTGATTTTTTGTTTGTTAAGCTAATTTTACATCTACAGGTAGCTTAGTTTTTCAAGCTGTATTATTATTTTTACACCCTGAATAATGACAATAACAGAATAGCTTTGGGTGGAAGATATGCGTTTAGAAGTTGTGTGCGAAGACCGCCTGGGAATCGCTCAGGAAGTCCTGGTCATATTGGTTGAGCATGGTATCAACCTGAAAAGTATCGAAACGGACCAAAAAAGAAACATCTTTCTCAATTTTCCTGGTTTAGCTTTTGAAGAGTTGCAGAAGTTAATGCCTGCACTTCGTTTGATCCATGGTGTTGAAGATGTCCGCACAGTCCCTTATACGCCCTCTGAGCGTGGTCATTATGAATCAGAAACATTGTTGAGAACGCTTCCTGATCCCGTTTTTTCCATCGATTTAAAGTGCCGTATTGTTGTCGTCAACGAAGCGGCAGCCATCGCTTTGCGTCTTAAAACCGAGAAGATCGTCGGTGGCGGTCTCAACCAATGGGTACATGGCTTTTCTTTTCAGCGCTGGATGGAAGCTGATGAGGTGATTGCTCAAGCCGCGAAGATTACGATGGCTGGTAAAACTTATCTTGCAGATGTGTTACCTATTCGAGTTCCTGATTTAGAAGGTCAGTCCATTTTGGCTGGCGCAGTGGTTGTATTGAAGTCAGTGGATCGTCTAGGTGAGCAAGTAACAGCGTTTCAACGCCAGAGCGATGATGGTTTCTCCCGCATCTTTGCCGAAAGTAGTCATATGAAGCGTGTATTAAGCCAAGCGAGAAAAATGGCTCAGTTAGATGCACCACTGCTTATTCATGGCGAAACGGGTACGGGCAAAGAGTTGTTAGCCCGTGCTTGTCACGAATTCAGTTTTCGTGGTGATAGACCGTTTATTGCCCTGAACTGTGCCTCATTGCCTGATAACGTGGCAGAGCATGAGCTTTTTGGATTCTCGGCTAATGCTTTTGAAGGCGCGGGAGAGGGTAAGCGCGGAGTTTTTGAACAGGCTGATGGTGGTACTGTTTTTCTCGATGAAATTGGTGATATGTCTGAGGGGTTGCAGGTTAAGTTTCTTCGTTTTCTCCAAGATGGCACCTTCCGCCGTGTTGGTGCAGAGGAAGAGGTTAAAGTGAGCGTGCGGGTGATCTGCGCAACACAGAAAGACCTGCCCGCGATGGTTCAGCAAGCGGAATTTAGAGAAGACCTCTATTACCGATTGAACGTCTTAAATCTGCGAGTACCAGCTTTAAGAGAGCGTAAGGCTGATATTGTCCCGTTGGCTGAGTTGTTTGTTGCCCGATATAGTCGGCAGTTGGGGCGTCCTACACCTAATTTAACCAAACAGTGTCAGGATGTTGTTCAGCAGTACCCATGGCCAGGTAACGTGCGCCAGCTTGAGAACTCTGTTTATCAAGCCGTTTCGTTGCTTGAGGGTCATGAGATTGATGCTGAAGACCTACAGCTTCCCTCTTATAGCAGTGGCTTCGGTTACTATGATGATAATTTTGAGGGCTCTCTCGAAGAAGCCACCAAGCGATTTGAAAGCAATTTACTGCGGCGCTTGTATCCCGCTTATCCGAGTACTCGGCAGTTAGCGAGAAAGCTTGGCGTGTCTCACACGGCGATCGCTAATAAACTCCGCGAGTATGGGATTAACAAGAAGAGCATCAGTAACACATAGAGAAGAGAATAATGGGTCGCGGTGCGACCCATTTTCTTATTAAGCGCGAGAGAACAGCTTTTTATGAGTAAACCGACAGTTTTTCTTGATCGTGATGGCGTTATTAATGTCGACCATGGCTATGTGCATACTGTTAGCGAATTTGAATTCATCCCTGGCGTACTGGAAGCTGCGGCGAAATTGACGGCAGCGGGCTATCGATTGGTCGTGGTGACTAATCAATCGGGCATAGCGCGCGGATATTACACAGAAGGTCAGTTCCAGAGATTGACTGAGTGGATGGTTGAACAGTTTAAGGAAGCTGGTGCTTGTATAGAGCACGTCTATCACTGCCCACACCACCCCGAAGGTCAAGTGGCTAGTTTCGCCGTTAATTGCGATTGCCGTAAACCTGCACCGGGGATGTTTTATCAAGCTAATAAAGATCTAAATATTGAGCTCTCAGAAGCAATGATGGTCGGAGACAAGGGCGATGATATGAGAGCAGCGCAAAATGCGGGGTTAAAGCTCTGCTTTTTAGTGAAAAGCGGAAAGCCTGTTTCAACTGAGTCAGTTGAGCTAGCTGACTATGTAGTAGAGAGCTTCGCTGAACTTCCTGCTTTATTGAATAAATTGTTTATATCTAAATAAGCTAATTATATCAGTCGATTAGATTTTCATCCCTTTGTTCTGGTACTTGCTTGTGAGCAAACTTTGTTCGGTTGAACTAAAATGTGTGTTCTTGGGGTTGCGTTCAGGATTAATCTCCCTATAATGCCGCCTCACTCGCTCAGGGCGAGGCAGCGGGAAGAAACGAACGGTTTAAGTTTTT
>NZ_SJXE01000010.1:0-172884 GCF_004336975.1 Corallincola luteus | reverse complement strand
AGGCTACAAAACACCTGAAGAGGTATTCAATGAACACTAACCGCTACTGTTGCACTTCAAACTTGATACTAAGAAGCACCACATTAACGTTTTTTTAAGTACCCCCCAATATGTGTTTCTTCGTTTGGCCAAGAATAAATATGCATTTCGGTGAAGTTATTCTTAAATTTTACAAATGCTAAAGTTTGTTCGCCCAAATGTGTATCAAATGTACCATTGCAACTTGGCTTATTGTTGTACTCAATTACAGTGTACTCCCATGCATAAAATCCAGTGTCACCAAACTTTTCAAAAGTATATTTGTCTACGCTAATCTCAGGGAGACTTATCACTATTTGTGTACCATCAGCTTTTAATTCATATGTTTCATCACAATAATCTGCAACAAGATCCCATAAACCAACATGGTAATCTTTGACATCTTCAGCTGGAGTGTTTGTACAGCCAGAAATTATTAGAAATATGAGCGATAAGTATAATTTCAAAGCTAGACCTCAAGTGGTGTACAACCCCTGTTAACAGGCAAAAAATATGTTAACTAAAATAAGCGACGAAAGAGCAAAAGCCAACTGTTTTTTGTCCTTGTTTAACAACTTGTTAAGTTACGAATTGCCGAACTTTTTCAGCTTTGTTGCAAAGTAATAATAATATACCGAAATAAAAATAGCTGATAGAACAACATCAATAAGCGTAGTTGTAATAATTTCAGGATCACTTGAACCTATGAAGAAGTAATACACGAAAGTAACAATTATTACTAAAACGATAAAACGCATTGTAATAGGTAGACCTAGAGTGATGAATCGTAAAATAAAATCATTCCCGTCGGCTTCCTCGTTAATTTTATAACAGTACAATATACCAATAATCGTTATAGCAGTAGCAACAACACTATCCAAGGCGTCAAATACTACGTACTCAAAATCAAAATACAATAGAGGATCTGTAGCTAATATCAATAAAATTGAATAGGTTAAAAAGTACTTCAACTGTTCTTTCTGGGATAAACCGTTTGTTTTTAATTCTTCAATTAAAGGGGATACTTTCCAAATATACATAACTTTCCTTAGTAACTTAACAGTGTATTAGACGGAATTCTCACTAAGCCACAGCGTCCGCCAATCAATTATCTCATCAATATACGCCCTCAACTTTATAGCTATCAAGCAGTTAGCTCAATGTTTGGGCTATTTATACACTCATCTGTGCCGGTGAAAGCGAGAATGCGGCGTTATAGGGTTCCTATATGCACGCTAGAGAAAGCTAAATAAGCAATAAAAACAGTAAGCTAGAGCGCCATACCTTGTAGATAAGAAGAATGCCGTTCCATATAAAAACAGTTAGCAGGAGTATCCATCTCTTATCTAGCCATTAAACATGGCCTACACATCACACATGCTGCGGATTCGTGGCATAGCCTGCGCCCTCCGGGGCTTGCGCCTGTTGAGTGAAGCCACTCGGGGTTTCCTGCAATGCCTCAATCGCCTGATCAAATGAGACAAACACCTCCTCTAACGCTTGCGTGGCAATGTCAAAATACTCGTTAGCGCTGACGGTAGGACGGTCGGTAATCACCTCTTGCGCTAACACCTGCAATAAGTTGCTCAACGCAGTTTTATTCATTGCCCGTTCAACGGCGACAAAATCAGCGATCGCTTTTTGCAAGTAAGCCAGACGGATCCGATCCACGCTATCGCACTGACCAGACGCCGCTACCCCGGTACCAATCGCACGTGCTTGCCCGATATGTTCAGCGGTTACCAGTAATGACTGCCACAAATAACGGATAGAGCGCCCCTGCTGATCTTTAAGCTCGTATAAGCGGTGGGCTTCACCACAGTCATCAACCAGATAAAGCAGGTTGGTGATCAACTTGTTGTGTTGTTCTAAATTATTGGCAGAGGTTTGATTGTTGAAACCAGTAGACAGGCGCTGCCAGTGGCGTTCAATGCCTTGCCACTCAGGGTTGTCAGCCAACCAGCTATCGCTAAGTTGCAGCTGCCGGATCAGCCGTGTGGTTTTACCCTGCAACGGCAGTATGCGTTTGTTCAGGCCACTGTCACCACACAGGTAACCGTTGGTTAAACCACGATGTTGCTGAATAAGGGTCAACAGCTGGCGGAAGCTCTTAAGCCATGCCAGGCCAGTGCTCACCCGTTCCGTCATCACTTGCTTATTACGCAGGTGCACCCAACTGATCACCAGAACGAGGAACAACAAGGCAGTAACCAAGGTAACGACAATTGAGATATCAATGTGAGTATTCAGCATGTTCAAGCCTCCATGCGGGTGATGTTTTGCAAATGATCTGCAACGCTGGCGTTTTGCTTCGCCATAAATGCGTTACGCTCGGCGGTAACGGCCACCTGCTCCATATTCTGGGATATCTCCCGTGTGGCAATCGCCTGTTGTTCGGACGCCGTAGCAATACCACCGATTTGGTCAGAGACCTGTTCTGTTGCTAACACAATGGCCTCTAATGACGCGTAAGCTGCATCAACGCTGTGCTGACACTGTTCAGTTGATCCCAACGCCTGCAGCATCTGCTGGCCGACCTCAGACATGCTGCTGGTGACTTCGGTTACCTGCTTGGTAATTGCATTGGCGGATTCATGGCTGCGCTGTGCCAGCCCCCTCACCTCATCAGCAACCACACTGAAGCCTCGACCATGTTCACCGGCACGCGCGGCTTCAATCGCTGCATTCAAGGCTAATAAGTTAGTTTGCTCGGCGATCTCGCGAATGAAGCGCGACATAGAGACAATCGCCCCCAGTTTTTCATCCAGTGCCTTCAAGCTTTCTCCAGTACAAATTACGCTTTGGTTGACGCTGACAACTTGTTCTCTGGTTTTGGTCAGTTCGGCGCGCCCCTGATGGCATAACTGACTGCTGTTTTCCACCGCATCCCGAGTCACTTCGATACGGTGAGACACATCGTCGATACTCTGGCTGATCTCGGTGGCGGCAGAGGCGGATGACGTGGTGGCGTCAGACTGCTGCTGACAATGGCTTGCCACCTCAATGGCGTTGCTGGCTAGCTCTTTGGCTGAGAATCCCATTTCGGCACTGACAGATTTAATGGCTGACAACTCACGTTGGGCGTGGCGTACCAGATCATCAATTAACGGATAGAGGGCTTGCAGCGGCCCAGAGTTTACCGAGTCAATATCTTTGGTCTTACCCGCTTTGACGTCAAGCAAGATTGATTCAAAGCTATTTTGGTCGCGCTCAATAGCGGCAAAAACACGCCATGAGAACAGTGCTGAGAGGATAAACACACACAACGCATATTGACCAAGATTCATAACGATAAGTAACAGGCCAATGGCGATTGCCGTTACTTGTATACGTGATGCCCCACGAACTCCTAAAGATTGCAGATACCTATCCATCTGACGCTCCCTCGTTTAAAGGCGGTTGTTGCTTTGCCCTAACCAGAGCAAGAGCTATTCCAGCCTTGATAAAAAGCACCTAAAAACATTCTAAGCAACTGACTTAATTAGCATTAAATAGCAGAGCAGAACAACCAATGGAATTTCATGAACAGCAGCTAACCCTAAATGAATAGTGTCAGGTTATTTTACAATCACTAGAAGTAGGCGAGCGCACCAGAACGGTGCCAGCAAAAATTGCAGCAGGTAAAGAACCATTAATAGGCAGACATAAACGCAACTGGCGTACTTGTTTTCGCCTCATTCAGAAAACATACAGATGCATCACCTAAGTTATTTACGAAACACTTTACCCAGCTTCTCCAGTTCTAAGGCGATGCCATCCAACAAACTCTCTTGCTGGAGTTCTTTGTGCTTACGAGCAAGGGACTTAATGCAGGCGTACTGCACGGCATTAACGATGGCGCCTCCCGCCAACTCATAACGCGCCAGTGATTTGGGTAAATCGTCCCCCTGCTGCCAAGGCAGCGCCTCTGGTAGGTTATTGCGCCAGATCGCTTCTCGCTCCTGCTCCGTTGGGAAGGGAAAATGCACCACGCTATTAAAACGTCGTAAGAAGGCATCATCCATATTGGTCTTGAAGTTGGATGCAAGAATAATCAAGCCATCAAACTCTTCTATTTTTTGCAGCAAAAATGACACTTCCTGATTGGCGTAGCGGTCATGGGCATCATTGACTGCCGTGCGCTTACCAAAGAGCGCATCCGCCTCATCGAAAAACAGGATCCAACCCTGACCATCGGCAGTATCGAACAGCTTAGCCAGGTTCTTTTCAGTTTCACCAATGTACTTGGAAACAACCGTAGACAGGTCAACCCGGTATACCGACCGGTTAGTTGCTTCGCCCAGCAGCGTTGCTGTTAATGTTTTTCCGGTACCCGATGGCCCATAAAACAGCGCCCGATGCCCCGGTTTTAATTTCCGTGCCATCTGCCAGTCAGCCATCATGGTGGCGTTGTAACTGATCCAATCTTTAATATCTTCGATACGGTTCATCACCGCGTCTGGCAGAACCAGCTCTTCCCACGCCAGGTGGGTAGTGATCTTTTGCGCCGGAAATGCCGAACTAAAATCAGGCTCAGGGCTGTGCCCCACCGTAAACTGTTCGACCTTGTCGGCATCCATGGTCAGTCGCCCACTCAGGTAAGACTGACCCGTATCTGGGGCTTCCAACCGCACAATGTTTTGCTGTGCCAACCAGTGTTGGCTTGCCAACAGCTGTTGTACTTGGAATCGCCTGTCCAGATCCCCGCCCGCCAACAGATAAAGCGCAGTTTCTCCAGTCGGTTGAAACAGCCGGTGTTCATTCTGACGGCTACCACCAAATTCCGCTGGCGCACCATGCTCAAAATACGCTTCGAATATTTGGTCGAAAAAACAGCCTTGCACATGGGGCACCAAGGCCAGTAGTAGGATCACATACTCTTCAAAGCTGGGTTGGTGCGCTTCGATAAATAACGAAAAGCTGGAGCCATCTTGATAGAACGCCAACGGCGGTAACTCAACCTCATCGGCAATCGCCGCTTGATCCACATCCTCACCTGACACTTGTTGCTGCTCATGCAACTTTATCCGTGCCAAAAACACCTGTTTCAAATATGCAAAGCCATGTTCAAGGTTGGCGGCGTTGGTTGCCAATTTTTGCTGCGATAGCTGCTCTGTTTTTATCAAGTTAAGTTCCTTTGCCCTCTGCAAACTAGAATCACAGCCACCTGAGATAACCACTATCTAAGCCGAATATAGTTTTGTTTTCGCCATGTTGTTAATTGATTAAGATTAACTGACGGTTCGATATCTGCCGCAACAGTAGCCAGCGCATTGTATGAAGCAAAACCTTTTCCCTTTGTAGAGGATTTTCGTTTTTCCTCAACCGCCAATAAAATTGCGGTCGCCTGATCGGCGGAGATAGGTTTACCCGGTTGATCTGTGAGCGGCTTAGTACTGGTAAGCGGATTTAACGCCACCGGCACTAACTTGCTCATACTCTTAACCGCATATCGGTCGACGGTGGGTTGGATTGGATTATTGATGCTCCAACTTTTTTTACTCAGTTCCGTATATCCCTTACCTTTTCTCTTCAGCACTGACGCCGTCACCGACAATGAAATAGGCACATGCACTTCAGCATCAACAATACTGGCAAACTCGGCAGCGTGAGCCGGATACGCTTCTTGTAGAGAAGACTTCAAAGCGTTTCCTCCCGGATGACCACTGCTGTATTTAGGTGTCACGCTATATTGCATAGTGGCACCCGCACTCACCCCTTTTTTCACATAGCTTTCGGCCTGTACTTCATGCTGATGATTGCCCGATTGAGATAGAGGTGTCAGATTTTTCCACTCCTTGCCCGTTCCTCCCAGCTTTTGATTGAGTAAGTGTCCTCGAACATAAAAACTGGCCTTGCCCGGATTTGTCGGATGACGTCTTAGATTTAGATTTTTGTATACCGCAGTGGGCGGAAGATCGGGCCGAGATCCTTTCGGTGCATCACGATTAGTAAGCGGCTGAATAGACATTGATTTACCAAACCCTGCGGTATTGACGCCACCAAATTTTATCTGGCCACACTTAGGCGTTCCGCCAAACAGGGAAGCTGTCTTAACGCTTAACTGCGTAAGCAAGCCATTAATCTCACGACTTTTAGCTTTCTTAACGGCATCACTTTTTGCGCTACTTAGCTCTTTGCGCGTCCGGTCGATATTTGCCGCAATCACTTTTGCTTTGTTCAGCCGCGTAATTTGTTTCGGTTTTAGATCTGCCGGTGACAACGAATTCAAAAAGCTACTGTAAGTATGCTCTTCACTGCGCATCACCAGCACTGCGCTATTACCCTGCCCTTTAAACAACAGCGTATGAGTTTCGCCGTTATTGGCTTTAAACGACTTTTTCGCCTTCCACCACGCCACCAGCTTGCTGACTACTTTTTTGGCGACTTTTTTACCCCCTTTCAGCAAGCGCTTCCCCACGGCTACCGCTTTATCCACCAGAAAATCAAACAGGCGCGTCACCGGTTTAGCGGCGGTTTTAATGATCCCTTGGATCATCCCCGCTAGCCCGCCGAGATTCAGCAGCGATGCCAAAAACGATATCGCAATGGGAATAATGCGAGCCAACGAGCCTTCAACCGCTTTCGCAGCCTTGGTCAACACACCTGCGGCTATCGACGTAATGGCACCGTAGATAGACAAGATAAAGGCTTTAATACGCTGAAAGTTGCGCACGAAAAACATCACCAGATCGAACAATAGCTTGAGCACCTTGTAGAGTGCTCCGATTGGGTTCAGCATCCCCAGCAGCCAGGAGATCCCCGCTTCAATTAAACGGAAAATGACAAACTTGCGTATCTCCGACATCACCATCTGTTTCAGGTTGGCCAGTTTCTCTTTCACCATCTCCCAAAGCACGCCCGGCCCTTTGGTCACCAACTGGTGAATGATCGTTACGCCTTTGGCGATCCCCTCCATCACCCCGGCTGTGGCCGGAAACCGTTTAATGATGCGCGCTTTAAGATTTTCCCAGGTGAGTCCCATGACCTGCCGAACAAGGCTAAATACACCCTTGGCATCAAATTTTTTCGGCAAAGTAATGGGAACAGACGACATGGCACCGGTGAGCCAACTCACTAAACCGGATACCAGATGAACACGGATATGTTTTACAAAATTGCGCAACCCCATCCCCACGGCTTTGCAAAGGTTTTTGATGAACTTATCTGGGTTAACCAGAATAGGTACAACCTTGCTGGCCGCACGATTAATGAAATCGAAAATAGGCTTAGGGCTGATACCGGCAATGTCACAGGCGGCACGGATCGCGATTTTCAGCGCTTCGGTAAAATCGCCCGTGAGCACGGCACCAACAATTTGTACTGCGGCTTTTAACGCGGTTTGGAACACCGCAAGGATCTTATCCAACGCCTTGCCGATAAACCCGGCAACGGCTTTCACACCGGCAATCGCTTTATCGGCGATCGCGTTAACCGCCTTCACCGCTTTATCGACTACCTTGTCGATCAGCTTATTGATCGCCTTAGCAAGCTTAGGAAATAGTTTGCCGATGTAACGGGTGACCTGCTTTTTCGCCCAGTCACGAAACTTGTTTAGCTTGTCCACCACCCATTTGCGAGCCTTGTTTATCAGGCCAATGGCCGCATTCTTCGCCTTATCGATAATGAACTTGACCGCTTGGCGCATTTTGGTAAAAACAACGTCTATCGCCTTGCTGATCGCTTTCACCGCAGATTTAATTGCCCCTTTAACCTTTTGCCACCAACTCTTTTTCTTCTGCGCCTTTTTCAATTGCTTTTTCTTTATCGCGGCGTCAGCCTCTCCTTGCTGTTTACGTTTATCCGCATCCTGTTCCGCTTTCTTAAGGGTGTCTGCAGCGCCTTTCTCAGCACCTTTAACTTTCGCCTTAACCGCACTGTCCACCGAGCTTTGCTCTTTACTCGCTTCCTGATCGAACTGCTTCAGCTGCTTGTTTGTTTCTGCAATGCCAGCACGCTGTTCTGCGGCTACCTGCTTGCGATTGTCTAAGACCTGCTGGCGTTGCCTAGCTTCTGCCTGCTGGTTAATGGCGGCCGTTTTTGTTTTCGCCTGCTGTAACGCTTTACCCTTATCACCATCCCGCTTGCTGACCGCTTGCTTGGTCTGTACACGCGCTTTGTCCAAACGCGCATTCATCTTCTGTTTCAGGGTCTGGTCGGCTTTCTCTCTTACCTCTGCGGGGATCACCGCACTGGCGTAGTCAGTGAGATGCGAGTTAGATGCTGTCACCAAAGGTGTAGGCGTAGGAGTCACCATGACCACGCTACAATCCTGCTGCACCGTTTTTGGCTGGATCTTCTCCTGCCCAGGGTTGGCTTGAATGCTGTTCACCAATGCTTGCTGTTTGGTGGAGACTTGACGCCGAGCGTCACTGCGCTGGCGAACCACACGGTCAGGATCAGCCTCCCCTTTTAACGCCACTTTCTTCGCACTGCCTGCTTTGGTGTTAACCCCGGGATCTGTGGTTTTAATATTGGCGGTCAAGCTAAGCACTTTCGCTTTTAACCACTCCCAGAAGTTCATTCCTTTGCGGCTTGGTTCAGCATCCAGCTGCTTAAGGGATGCACTGTTGTTCGGTGCGGGGGCTTTATCCTTATGAGGGGTGGGCACTGCAGGTGTCGGATTCGGCGCGGTTATCCCAGAGGCAATATCCTGGGGCGTTGTTTGCTCTGTTCCTGCTTTTTGTTTAACCGGCTGTTTACCTTTCAAGTCCACTTTCAGCACGGGGACGTTTTTAACTTCTTTCTGGTGTTCGCTGGTCAATGAAGCACTGACATTGGTTCCCAGTTTGGCAGCGTTAACCGCCATCTGCGACGGCGAAGCAGAACTAAACTGTTGTACGACATTATCGGAAGCGCCACTAAGGGCGAGCGGCGCTATCTTTGCCGCAACCGCTGGCGGCGCAGAAACTTCAGCGGGGAGCTTTACTGTCACCTGCGCTGACTGCTCAGCCCCTGCTTCCTTGGCTCCCGGTTTTGCTGTTTCACTTTGCTGCTCGTCTTTTTCTTTTGGCTGGTGGGCAGAGGCAGGCAGATCGGCCGCACCGCTGTGCGGCTTGATGACCTTGACATCATTAACTTTCGCCAGCGCCGCGGCTTGTTCTGGTGTTGGCTGTTCACGGTGAGTTTCCCCCTGCGGCTGTAATACCGCTTGCAGCCCGTTGGTGGCTGGAGCTGTATTGGCGGGTACAGCGTTTTGCGGCGCCGTATTTTGGGGAGCAGTATTTTGGTGAGCAATATTTTGTGTTGCTGTGCTTTGTGGGGCTGTGTTTTGGTGATCTGTACTTAGTACGGCGCTGTTCTGCCGCGACTGCGTTTGCCTGCTATTTTGTGCGGCACCCGCTTGTTCGGTTTGTCCCACTTCATTTGCCGATATAGGAGTGGCATCCGTGGCAGGCTCCGCTTCTGCTATCTCTGCACCATCTGTACGCTGCTGTTGGCTAGCGGCTTCTCCCTGCAGCGAGCTATTCTCGGTAACCACCTCTGCCACGGGGGCTGTTGGCGACTCTCTGTGCGGCATCTCTCGCGGCTGCCCATCAGACGCGGGATCTTGTCCTACAACCTGTGGTTGCGACGTCGTGATGACACGCCCCACCCTGCTGACTTGCCCCTCTGAATGAGCTGGCTGGCGGCCTTGCCTTGCTCTGGCAAGGGTTAGGCTGGGGTGAGTATCGCGCTGCGTAGTTGCCGATAGCACGCGACTGCGCTGGCGACTGCTTTCCGGGGCGATGGCAAGCGTTTTCACTGGCATGGTCAGTGCCACTCAACAAACAGTGGCTTAGTTAGCCACGGCAACACAATCAACTGATAGGCCCAAGGCAACTGCTGCAGCAACAGATCGACAGAACGGAGTTCCACCTTTAAGCGGTAGCCTTCATCCAAAGGCATTAAACACCCTGAGCGTTGCAGGAAGGTTTCACGTAAGCCCGCCACCGATGTGTTCTTTAAAACCGACCAGTGGGAGATAACCTCGCAAAGCAGTCTATCTAACTCGCTGTATACCGCTGGCGGCAACGCCAGAGCATGCGGCACCGGCTCACTAAACTCCATCCCGAGTAAAAACTTGGCAAAAACAAGTTCCCCCTCCTCTGCCTGCTGCTGACCCGTCGCGAGATAGTGCAGCGCAAACAACGCCTGTAGTTGGTGGGCATCGGCAAGACGCTCAGGGCTGTCACTGCTCAGCCATCCCAACCGCTGAAATAACGTTGGTAAAAATGGATGCAACAGCAGCACACCGCAGTGGCAAACCAACCAGGAACTCGCCTCTGCTGGAGGGTCATGGGCTTGCTTTGAAGTTGGGGATAAATCATCAGAAGATGCCGTTGACGACAAGTGTTGCCGCAACAGTGCATTTGCTTGCGGCTCGCCATGGCGGCGTTTGCTCCACATCGCTAGCGTCGCGAGTAGCTGCGCCTGACTGACCCCGCTAAAAGCGTTATCAGGAGAAACAGCGGTACTCTCTGCGCCTGTGATATCACCAGCCACAGGGGTTGCCGCCAAAAGTGCCGTTAACTCACGCCAATTAACCGCAGACAGCTGGCTGTTTGGTGGCTGGCGCACACCGATCCAAACGGCAAATAACCGGCACATCAGCTGCGTTGCTTCCGTTGTACTTTGGCTTTCCAATTCTGCAAGGTAGCGCTGTCGTGCGGGAGACACGGAGGCCATCAGCCAATGAATAAAACGCGCAGAATGTTGCAGGGCCATCCGGCAAACCTGATTGTCGTCAATGCCATGTTGACGTAACCGCTGCAACAGATCCCCAGAGTCACCGGCACTGGCCATTAATCTGGTTTCCAGTTCACTGATAGCGCCGAAGTCGGCACCGTTTTGAAAAAATCCGTTTTGCAAATAGCTCAGGTAACCGTTGATTAACCACTCAGCGTTGGAGTGGGTATAGAGCTGCGTATCTGTCCCTGGCTGCAGTTGATCATAAATCTGACGTTCAATCTCCCGCGTCATCCCGGCTAATGCTTGCTCTGCGGTATCCTCTGGCGGCAAATCACCCAACCGCAGGGTTAGCCGTGGAATATGGATAACGGCAGCGTCATCGCTGCCATCGCTTTGCTCGTTAAGCCGCTTTAACTGAGCGAGCAGCGCTTGCTGAATACAGGGCGCATAAACACGCTGAAATCGACTCGCCCAGTGCTGATGCCAGCGCGCACCAGGCTCCGGCTGTTCAGCCGTTGATATCTGTAGTCTGGTTCGCCGGATCTTTACCCTGTCATCCATACCAGTACCCGTTCAAAAAGTGGCTTAGCCACGGGTTTTACTGGGTTGCAGTTGCACAATGACCTCTTCGCGCGGCGAGGTCATCAGTTCTGTCTCCCGCTGTTGTGTAACAAACCCCTTGGCAGACACAGTCACTTGATAAACACCGGGTGCCGCAGTGAAAACAAAGTGCCCTTTGGCCATCTTCACCTTCACCGCTTGTTCTTCACGATCAACCACCGTCAGCACGGCATGAGGGATCACTTCCTGTTTGCGGCGGGCAACAATAGACTTCGCCGGTTTACTTGCAACGCTCCGTGCGGCCACAACGCGGCCAGACACTTTGATTTTCTTAGGTACAGGTTTTGGCTTAGGTACGTAATCGAGATCGGTGCAATCACTGTCACAACAGCTGGTTGGCAAACAGAAATCCGCCACGACCACCCACTCGTTTATCGGGTCATCTGGCGCCACGGCTCTGACGGCATCTAACTTCTCCAAGCGATCCATCACCACCGCCTCGCTTAGCAACGACACTTCATCCCGCGGCGCAGCCATCGCCACGGCCGCCTCATGATTTGACTCATTCGCTACAGAGGCGACGTGCACACTTCGCGCCATTGCTGGCATCGCATCAGTGGTTGCGTCAGTGGAAATTTCTGGCGCGGAACGATTGGCCGCTGGCTGCATAGCCATCAGCCGCTCCTCATTGCCATGACGACGCATTACCTCAGAGATGTCCCTGATCATCGCTCGTTCGCTGTCATCACTGTCGCTAACACGGTGGGCAAGAGACGCTACAAACTCGGTAGAAAGCATCGCATTCGGCAGCATTTCAGCCACATTAAAAGCAGGCTCGTCGGTCTCTTTTACTGTTTGCAATTTCTTATTGAGCGCATCCAACATAGAGCGGTGGGTATATACGAGTACTAAGGTGCCTCCCTTTGGCACACCGCACTTGTGAGCCAACCCCGGATGCTTATTCAAGTACCCTTGCAGTGAAAACTCGGCAAAAATCTGTTTCACCCGTTTTTGCATCTCCCCAGCCAGGTTTTTCAACAACGCGCTGGAGGTCAGCGTATTCAACATGCTGACCTGATTGCTAATACTGGCACGAAGCTTAGCGCCGTCACCCTCTGCCGGACGCGCCTGAAATGCCTGAAAAGCTTCGCTGAGCCCCTTCATTTCGGTATCAAAATCATCGAAATCGAAATCGGCACCGCTGCTCACCGACGACTTAGCCATCAGCGCTTCGGTATGGGCGATCATTCTGACGGTTTCATATGTCTCTTCGACCTCGTCATTGGACGCCTCTGCGCCCATTTTCTGCCGCATCCGGTCATACAAGCTGCTGCTATTTTCGGCGGCTCTGACTGACTTATACAGGGTACTGATCTCACTCTGCCTATCTTCGTCATCATCCAGCATATCGAGAATATACTGCACCTCCAGATCGCCCTGCTTCACCTCATCCAGCACCATCTCTGCGATATCATTGGATTGCATAGACTGCGCAGCTATTGCCGTGATCGCCCGGCTTCTTTCATCATCCATGCGCTTGGCTTCAACGGTATTAAAGGTTCTGTGGCCGCGTTCTAGACGCATCAGAGGGACGCTATCTGCAGGTTGGTCTGATGCGGTCTCTCTGCTGGGTTCGGGTTGTTCTGTTGTACTCTCCTCTGCTGCCATCACATTCATCACCAGCATCTGCGGCGAATATGACACTCTCGCTAAGGCATATAACAAGGCAAGCAACAGCTGAAATATCAGTGACAGCACCAGTAACAACAGCATATCCAGATCGCCGGTTTTGCATTTAAACAGGCGCATTAAGGTCTGATCTTTCTGCAGCAACTGAAAAGCTTGGAGCTTCGCTTCCGGTGTTGTCATCGATTCAACCGAAGCGAACACCGGCTCGATACTGAATGGCAAGCCGTATTGCATCTTTTGTAGTTTTAACGCTGCGATGGCTTGCCCCAAACCTTTGCCTAACAGTCCTTCAACACGATAGAAATCGTGGTCGTCTAATTCATGTGTCAGAGGATGAGGCGAACTGCCAGTAAAAGCGTAGCCAAACACCTGCTGCAAGCGCTGATTTGAAGTCGCTTCCCCATGCCAGTTCCGATGCAGATCATCCAATGGCCGTAACTGGTAATAGTAGGGTATTGCCTGTTGTGACAATGACGCACTCAATCGACTGGGCGTGATCCGCAACGACTGATTTTCCAACGCATCAAGGTAGAAACGCTTCATCAACAACCACGTGCGGTAATAGCGTTGCTTCAGCAGGCTCGCGATCTGTTGCTGATTGTTCAGTTGCGGGCTGGAGTAAAAGCCGTGGCGCAGAGGAATCGGTTCCGTCTTGCCCCCCAGCGCAAAATCTATATCTGCTGGTTGCGCCTTGGTTTGATTATCGGCATGGGCTTTAATTTGTGGTGCACCAAGCAGCAAATGAAATGGGAATCGCGTCGGCTGCGGGCAGCATATCCCCTGATGTTGCAGTGCCAGTTCGAGAAATTCATTGTATGAACTCACGATATCTTTCAGCCGGTCGAGCTGATGAATATCGGTAAACAGCTGCGCTAAATTGCTTATGTTGGTTTCCGGTACCGGAGCCAAACCAAACCAAGGGCCATTGGGGAATTCGGTGGCCGGAAAAATCTCATGGAGTAGATACTGGTAGACTTCAAAACTGAGCTGCAACTGCTGTGATAGCTGTTGCCACAATGCTTGTGCTTTCTGCACTGCTAAGTGACGTAGCTGCAATAAACTGTGGCTATTGGTCGCCGCCATATTGAGTGTGGGAGCAAACAGGGGCGCTAACGCTTCGCGCTTACTTTGCCAATCCAGATCTCTGGGGGTCAGAAATTCTCGTTCAGCGGTTTCTTGCGCCCACAAGGTACGGGCATCTTGCTTCGAGATAAGTAAACGCCGAACCGGATGCAGCTCACGCGCCCCCTTGTCAGAGCAATCATTAAGGTCACAACGTTTCAGCGACTCGACGTTGACCTCCAGCAACAGCAACACCACTTTGTCTTGCAAGAACTGTGGGGTTAGCGCCGTCGCAACGGGTTTGTTAGGCTCTTCTATGTACTCATCAGTGACCAATTCCCACAGGTCAAAGTTGTTGTCGCCTAGCAGGCCGCCAGCTTGTGCGACTCTATCGTTGAAGCCGTCATCATCCACCATCACCGCGGTCGGCAGCTGATAGCTGCGACTATGGCTATAGGTCTCGGTATCAGGCAGCAACATCAGCAGCCCATTTGAGGTGACGCCACATCCACGACCAATTGAAATAGCATTGCCACTGCCGCGCGTTACCTCTAAACCACATACCCGGCCTATGCCTAACATTAAGCGCCGCGTCGATGTGTCCTGATCATTTAACCAGGTAGAAAGCTGATTGAGGTGCGACGACGTCAATACCTGGCCACTTTCAAAAACGGGATAGAATGTTTGCATAATGCTACCCAGCGTAAGCTGTTCCTTGTCTAGTCAACGCCCAAATTAGTGCTGCCAAGGCGAACGGGTGTAGTCGTATCATCATCTCGGCAGTCATGAAGTACTGCCGCAGGATAGACACTCTTTAATTGTGCTAACTGTGCGATCAATTGGTTCTGTGCCTGCGTCAAACTGGCACTGTCGAATGGTTGTGTCGCCATCTGCTGACACCACTGCTGATAAACCTGCTCTAACTGCTCCATCTGATGAGGATCTATCCAGCAGATCTTTAAATGGATATGGGCCGGGGCCTGCTCGCGAATGGTGTGTTCAAAGAAACGGCGGAAGCCAGCTTGCTGGAAGCGAGTTGGCCAATAGGGCAAAATCACCGAGGCACGGAACGAATAGGGATCTTCGTCACCGCAGCCGCTACTGCTATCGATACACGCGGTGAGCAAACGGGCTTGGTCGGTGCGAGGTCTGAGCAGCAGATGCTCAATTAAATAAAACCCTTCACTGGCACAATGAATACCGCCGAGGATCTCGCGATAACGATCAATCACATCTCTGGCGACTTGATCAGCATCGGCCACGGTATCGAAGCCCTGCTCATGCACCAACAAATCATCACCAACCCGCAGAGATAACTCGATCGCTCCGGGTCCACCACTGCTATCAATATGGAAATTCTTCCGTTCACGCACGCCGACAAACAAGCGGGCAGCGAGGCTCATAGCCTCCTCTCTGCTGGCAAACAGCGCCACCGACTTAAACAGAATAAACTGTTGGCGATCTTTGATCTCAAGACGATAATCATTGCCGGTCTGACGGGTATCAAACAGCACGCTGGCAGGGTCTTCCTCCGTTGCCTCGGCGCTAACCGCCGTATAGCGCTGGCGGATCGCTGTGGCTAGTGCCGCGGCATCTGCAACGCTCAGTTCGGCATCATGGGTCAGGCGAACGGCGTCCACTTCTATCGTCAGCGTCTGGTGCCCGTCGCTGTCAGGCTCACTCAAGACAATGGCGTTATCGGCATCCAGACCGCCATAAAGCAGAACCGCCTGTGCCATCGCTTCGTCTCTGCTAACAAACAACTCCACCGACTTAAACAGCAAATGTTGCGATGGATCTTTTATCTCGACGCGGAACTCATTGCCATGCTTACGCGTGTCGAAAAGCGTTGTAAGCAACTTGTCGCAACTGAGATCCCGCCGCGCGAAATTGTCCATACCGGTTAACAACGCGACCCTTTTTTCCAGCCCTGAGACATTGTCACTGTTCCAGATGGCTGCAAGACCTGTGGGACGATAGTTAAAGCCGCGATTGCGCTCACGACTAATCACAGGCAACGACTGCAGGAACTGGGTTTTGTCTGTGATCAGCGTTTGGTTGCTCTTCAATGTGTCGCCATTTTGCTGATAGAGCATCAGCACATAGTCATTGAACTGCTCACCAAAGCGCGCCAACAGATGATCCAACAAGCGGTTTTTCCGCGCCTGATAACTCGCTTCATCCTCCCACAATGCGCTCCGTTGCAGCTCATCCTGCAACTTGCCTTTGTCGATATAGAACTCATCTTCAAAGGTGCCTAATGTGGCCTGAATATTGGATAGGTATTGGCTGTAATAGGAGTGTTCAGCGCCGCTGTCGAGAGAAAACAGGTGGGGAAGATTGGCCAGTTGTGCCAGGTAGTCAGCCAGTACCTGTTCAAAAAACAGTAAATACCCCTTCATTTGCCGAGCTTGCTCAATTCGCTGAGGCTCAGCACCGGCTTTCAGTCCCGCTTCGCCAATTTGATAGGTTTGCGGGAAATCATGTTGAACCGGATAATGATCCTTGGTGTTTCGGTACTCACCCACCGGGGCGATCAACGCCTCCTCTGAGCCGCAATAACTGGCTTTAGCCGCCGCAGCCCGTAGATACCGCAAAGTAGACTGAAACTCGCTGCTTTGGCCTAAATAGGGGATGGAACGCTTGAAAAACAGCACCTTGGAATGAGCAATTGTCAGCACGGGTTGATGACCGGGACTGATCGGCAAACACCAGCGTTCGCTATCGCCGCTAGGATGCCCCGCCGCACTGTACTTACGTAAACTCAATGACTTTACCGCCACGACGTCATCCAGCGCCATAATAGCGGCAATAATGTCAGAGCTGTGGATGGCGGTGCGTAATTCACTGTTAGCAAGTTCATCGGCTTTGTTAAAGCCAGGTTTAGTAAACACCGGCTGCGCTTCAATCCCTAACGCAGTGTCGGAAACCTGCAGCTCACGATTGATATAGGGGCCGGTATAGACCTCATCGGCAGGGATCCCCGCCGCCAACATCTCACTCAAACTGTAATAGTGCACTGGCGGATTAAGATACTGTTCCACCGCAAAATAGACATGCGCCTGTACCAGCTCGAGATCGGCAGCGGGTGCAACTTCAATATCACTACAGATGGCAATATAATCGGCAGCCACCGTGGTCACAGCACGATAGTCTTCACACAGGTTACGGCTGTCGTGTAGCGCTGCGGAAGCATAGGTCAACACCTTCAAGATCTGCGCCTGCTTGCGGGCGAAACGCAGCAATAGATCGTCTCCGGCGGGCGATAGAAGCATCAACCAATCATCGTCAACAGCAGGATCAGGTGCCGGTTGCTGCAGTTGCAAGGTTAACGGCGCTAGATCACCTGTGCTGAGCGAGACCCGCACATTGATCCGCCATAAACTCACAGGCTCAAGGGTGACAGTTGGCACCTCTTGTGTCAGCCATTCGGCAGCTGCAGCCCACTGTTGCAAAGCATCAGAGGTCAACAGCAACGCCGTTGCTTGCAGATAATCCAGCGCCCCATCACGCCCTTTAAACAAGGTACTACGCAAAACAAATGTCAGCTCTGATTCGTTCAATGTACCCAGCTCAGGATCCGGCTCTAACTCCAGCAACACCTGATATAAGCCGGACAGATGCAGCGACTCATTATCCTGACCTGAGGAATTTTTCGGATCTAGGCTTAAACGCTCGGCCAAATGATCGAGATAAATGGGCACTTCACTCGCTGGCGCTTGCGGATCGGTCAGGGGCTGTAGCCAGGCATTTCTAATCCCCTCAATTTTCAGCAGTAATTGACGATAATCGAGTTGAGTTAACGTGGTGTTGGGGAGAATATCCTGCGCAGGGAAAAACCCTGAGATCTGGCTGTCACTGATGTAACCAGATTCTGGCACCAACAGATCTTTAGTGCTAAACGAGGCGCGGTACGAAAGATCGGTCAAAGCATAGCTAAGCAGTTCCAGGGTGGTGATCCCTGGATCATGCAGATTATGGTCACTCCAGGTTTCAGCGCAAAACTGCTGGATATACTCCATACCCAAGGCACGCAATTGCCCGTAGTCCTGGCCGGTTTCCAGTTTAGTGTCAGTTGTGAGGGTTAAGGATTCCATCACGCACACCCTGCAATTGAGAAGTTATGGTTAAGGTGGGAAACCAATACTGACCGCGCCGACGACGCAGTTATCAGATCGAGGTCTCGGCTTAACCAGCTGGGATCACTGTCATTGATATCAACACGGTGGAACATCAACACATCGGTCACGTAATCGACGTAAGCCTGCTGTTCGATAAAATTGATCAACATCGATTTATGCCAGCTACCTGCGAAGTCCAGCTGCGCGCCGTCACCATACGCCCACGGCATCAGATGGCGATCAACCTCCTGCTTTAACTGCTCGATATAAAAGTCGGTATCTAGGATCTCTGGCTTAAATGCGACATTCAGCTGCAGTTTGATCTCTTCGACCTGCGGATTTTCAACACGCAACTGCACAAAGGGACTGATCCTAGAACGCAGATATTCAGCAATTTTTGCCAAGGTTTGACGCGTGTTATAAGGACGATTAGGCGCCTGAAAATGTCCGTCGATCATCTGCGGAATCGGCACAACCAGGACTGAACCAGGTTTACGGCCATTCACAATCGGTTGCGATGCGCTTTCACACAAGGCGCTGTGGTTCAGGCAACGCACCCGAAACACCTCGGGGAACTGTGCCAACACCAACTGCTCGTAATCCCAGGGCGATACCGCCCGTTGCTTATGTCGCAGCCGTTCGCTGATCCGAAGCGCGTATCCGCTATCAGGCTCTGCTGCGCTGCCACCAAATGAAGCCAGCGGCTGGTTCACCGCTTTTATTCCGCTGTCACTCAACACCAGCTTACTGATCGTTCCTGCAGGCAGGGTGGCCACCTCGTCCAATGCGCTGCTCTGATACGCTGTTGTGGCTTGCGGTAGCACCTCGATCAAACGACAAAGCGCATCGACATCTTCAGTCACCGATAACCGCAACCAATGTAAGCCTGAGGGCAGAATAGCGTGCTGTGTATCCGCAGCTTCCGGGATCACCAGCGTGATAATGCCGGAGCCTGAAAGCGAGTAGCTGCCATCAATCGGTTTGGGGTTATCAAATGGCTGCCACTGGTCGCCGACTAAATAATCCCATTGCAGGGTCGCCAGCTCTTTCAGCGGATTAGCGCTGCCTTCTTGAGCATGAAATAGCAGTGACAAGGATTGCGGCGGCTGCAGATCGGCGATCCCGAGATAGAGCTCGCCCGCCTGTTTATGTTCTGGAAACAAGCGATGTTCGACGGTAGATGTAGCAGCAAGGTCAATTTGTCTGACCCCAAACAGGTCATGGTGATAAAACTCCGTTTGCGTCGCCGCCACACTTAAATAATCCACCAGTAGCTCAGTCATCACTGGTGTGTATGGCGGTTTCGGAATAGCGCTGTCGTAGCTGTAATAGCTCTTCTGAGTGAACGCTGGTGATGTCACGGTTTTGCCGATCAGCGCCAAGCTATTTTCAGCAGCGAACTGATGATGACCAAAATTAGAGCCCAGGGTGAACTTAACAAAACCGCTAATGCTGCTGGTTTGATAGCTGTCACCATCACTATTGAGATCAGCCACCGTGTCCAAATTATCGAGCCAGATCCCTTTTAGATACGGAGCGAAAGCAAGACGGGTCAAATAGTCCAGTTGCGATAACAGCGCAAAGCTACTCTCATCTTCGCTGGCGTGGCCAGAGCTATTTACCAACTGCAGATAGGCATGAATGTCAAACTGGTCTGCAGCGTTAACGAAAAATGGCACTTCCGCCGCGACGGGAATGGGTTGCCACCCCCCCTGCGCTAACGTACTGACGTGACAGTGAGCATTCAGCGCGGTGATATGCGCTTTAAAGTGGCTCTGATAACCGAATGACTCCTGCCACGAGGCACGTAGCACGAGTAACTGCAGTGGCTTACCAAACAGCTCTTTGCCACCAAGTATTAACTGACTTCCGGGCTTGGGTTGCGGCCCAAACGGCATAAACGGCTTACTGGGATCCAGCACGCCGTGATCGCCACTAAGTGAATAGTGACGACTACCAATCACTGCCACATCAAGCAGCAAATGGCTAAATTTGAGGTCGATAAGGTTGGCGAACTGGCCTGAGTCTGGATCGATCCAGATCCGCAGTGCGGGTGTTCCTTGCTTGTAACCGGAGCCATGTACTTTGGGGTTGTAACAAGTTATCGCAGGAACGCTACCTTCTAAACGAATGACAAACTCCAGATCATCGCCGATCCGCTGTACAGACAATTGCGTTGAGTCCAGATCCAACCACGCTTTTTCGGTGGTGATCGCAGCTTTGAATGCCAGCGCCCAGCTTGCTGACGCTGGTGCAGACAGTTGTGCTATCAAGCGGATAAAGCGTTGCCCATCGGACAACAGCAGCTGACGATCAGCCACTACAAAACCCAATTCAGCCTGATTGCTGTCATTAGCAGGTCCGAAAGCTGGCCAGCTGGGATCCGATTTTGGCAGGGCTTGGCCTTGACCATCAGCACTATTAGCAACTGATGAGGTATAAGGGATCTCGCCATTATCGGTGACAACACGGCGAAAGCCCCGTAGCTCTTTGACCGTGGCACGATTAACCACAAAGTCACTTTGCAAAGCAAACTGCAGCGGCTGCCCGCTGGGAGACTTACCGGCGTCGAGCAAGCTGCCTTTGGCCAGCAGGTGACTTTTAACCTGCTTGGCTGGGGTCAATACCACAGCTACTTTTGCTGGTACCGCAGGCTGTGGTGGGATCTGCAAAATGTCGCGGTAATAGTAATCAAGGTGCCGACCAGTGAAGCGATTAAGTATTTTTTGCGGTTCTTGGTAAAGTTTTACAAAGGCTAACCAGAGACCATAGTGGGGCGCGTGATCCCCTTGCAACAAAGACTGCGACAACGCAGCGTTCGCTTGCTCAACGATCACCGCCATCGCCGTGATAATCGATTCGACCGAGTTAACCAACAGGTTGTAATTCAACGCATCCTGGATCTGCTCAAAGGTGCCACTTGCTTGCAGATAAGGGTTGGTCACCGCCGCAATCGAGGCATAATCAATAGCAGCCAAATCAGCTAGATCGGCACAGCGCTGCTGCCATAGCGATGGCCAGGTTAACGGAGTTAAACGGGAAGCCACAGAGCCAGGTAGCAATAGGTACGGCGATAAAGGATCGGAACCAAGATTAAGTAAATTCGTATCTAAGGGCTGGTCGCTAAACCCCTGCAAGGGAGCAGCCAGTGCACCTTTGTAATATTCCATCAAGCTGGTCAGTGGCGAACTTAAATGGCGTTTCACCCACGCATCAGACTGGAACACTAGTGGATGATCCTGTGGCAATAGCTTCAAGCTGTCGTTCACCTCTGCGAGGAGCAGAAGGGGCAGATGTATTTGCAGCAAGAAATACTGATTAAGCACACTGCTATCAGCATTAGGATCACTGGCGAGAAAGGTTTTAAGCGCCTGCGAAAAAGTAAGGTACTGGCGATAAGGTAACTGGCTTAACCCTGCCAAGACAACGCTGACATCTTGTTGGAAAAACGGCTTCCAGTCGCTGCTTGCATTCGCGCCGGGACCATAAAAACGGATCTGTTCACTGTAGCGTCTGGCAAACAGTAAAAAGTCAGCCAGAGTTCGCTCATCGACTTTAAAATGATCGGGTGACAGCGCAGCAAGCTGTCGACTCTGCTGATCAGAGCCTCTACGATGCAGCGGATTGTCTCGTTTACATGAGTCAGTCACTATGCTTCGCCCTCATTGATGTAAAAGGGATAAACAAAGTTGAAACGGGAGTTAGAGCCGCGCACCAAATATGAGATCGCAATATCTAATACCCCCTGCTCGGCGTTAAAGCTCACCCCCACCTCCTCCGCATCAATACGCGGTTCGTGATAGAGGATCGCGGTCTCAATCAGGTATTTGATATAGCCAAGGTTGCCGCTATTCATCGGCTCTTGCACCATGCTTTGCAAACTGCAACCGAAGATGGGTTGCATCAGCCGCTCGCCCAGCGAGGTGGAAAAGATTATCTGCAGACTGGCATGGATATCATCGATACCCGTGGTCATAGCCACCTCCCCTCGCCCACGATCAAAACTTGGAGGGAAGCTCCAGCCGCGTCCAATGATCTGCTCCGAATCAGCCATGATTAGCCTCCTATCAACACGGTCGGATCACCAGCAACAATGACACCACCATGGGCCGTACTGTCACCCAGTCGTGCCGCCGGAGCACCGCCAATCAATACCGTGGATGAGCCCGATGCAATGGTATCGGGTGGGCCAACACAGATAGCCATATCACCAACCCGAGCAGCAGGCATGCCACCAATCAACACGCTGGCGGCACCGGGAGGCGAGATGATGCCGCCAACATGCGGCACCGGCCCGGGACTGATCATCGGACACGTATGAAAGTCATTCACTCGCGCTGCTGGCTTCATCGAAAATCCCTCTTATATATGCCGCTCACTAATTAATCTGAACCAAGGAGCCTTTGACCACGGTATTGGCACTGCTTTCTACTTTCGTGCCGGCTTGCCCGCTGAGATTAGCTTCACCGTTGGCAGCGATATCGATACCTGTTGCTTCTAGTTTGATATCTCCGCTGGCACTCAGCGTCAGGTCTTTAGCGGAAGACAAGCTGATCCCCGCCTGCTCCATGGTGATCTTATTGCCATGTTGGTCTTCGACCACGATCGTGCTTTGGTCATCATTGATGGTGAGGCTATTGCCTGCGGGGGTTACCACCATCACGCTCGCTTTCTCATCATCAATGGTGAAAGCGATCCCGGATCGGGTCGTCCACCCTTTTTCATGGTTATCATCACTGGCTGCAATCGGAGGTGCCTTACCACTGCTATGTAGGCTGCCAAGTACTACTGCGGAATGGGGATCGTTATCAAATAGCCCGACAACCACTTCATCACCAATCTCTGGACGACACACAACGCCCCGCTGATCACCAGCGTCCAGTGTCGCTAATCGGCACCAGATGCCGTCATGGTTAGCATCAATACTGGGTAGCTTTACCAAGATCCGCTCTTCGCCCATGGGATCATCTTGTAATTGTGTTACCAGTCCTATCTGCAATCCCGACACCAAACCGGCTGCCGAAGCAGTAGCAAACGGCGATTTATTCGTTGGCGGCATCAAGCAATGTTCAGTTTGCGGCTGCGGGCTCATCCCCACTTGTAGCGTGGTTAACCAATTTCCACGACTAACCACATGCCTGATCCCCCCCACCCAAGCGGTGCCATTAAAACGTTCGCCAAATCCCTGCAATTCAACCCAGCTACCGATTTGGAACGCTGCCACGCCCTGTACCGTGACTGTTCCCTGAACTTTAGCCAGCTGTTGCCGAGCAACCAGAGCATTACTGGCCGATTGCAGTTGCTCGATAGCAAAGCTGCCGCTGGTTGTTTGACTCATTGGTTGGTTCCCAGCAGCTTGCGCCAATGCCTGCGGCGGGATATTTCCCGGTACACTGAAATTAACAGGTGCACCGGTCGCCGATGTCATCTGCTGATCTGCCGGTAACCATGCATGACAGGTCACCTCACTAAACTGATTACGCGCATCCAGCTGGAAATCACATTCGATCACATCAATGCCATATCTCACGGCGATTGGGTTCACTTCATCAGCGACTTCACTGATCCGCACGGTGCCATCCTCAGTGGCAATATAGAGGCCATTGAGCTCCACGCGTTGCAACATCAGCTCCCAATCACTTTGCCGAAATTGCACAATTTCTGGATGAGTAAACTGGGTGTTTACCGCAGATAAGGTCAGGCCTGAGTAGTCGGAGAGTAAACGGTCAAACAAGCCTGAATCAGACAACTGCTGAAAGTAACGGGACTTAGCAGCCTGCGCCATAACGAACGCGCCATCTCGGCACTCCACTTTCAACCGGCTGGTTCCGCTTTCTGTCACCTTTAATTGTTGACGCAGCAAAATCCCCTTAAACAAGGATGTCTCGCGACTGTTGTAACCTACCAGGATCTCAATCTCTGCACCCGGCACCAACGTTGCAGCACTGCTATGGGCAAACGTCGCACGGGCAGGATCTCCGTCTATCAACACGAGGGTCGCGGATGCGATTTTGTTGGCATGACGGCGGATATCAAGCATCTCGACTTCATAGTCAGCGGATAGCGCAACACCGTCTGACTTTAGGGTGAAAGTAATGAGGTCGCCTGTATTAGGTAGGGTTCTTGGCATCAGCGCTTCCCTTCTATTGGTGGGAAGAGCAGCTCGTCAGCGGCGCGGATCTGCCGCAAATTATTTAACTGATTAGCGGCAGCCACCCGATAGTAGAGCGTCGGATCGCGGTAATATTGGTGACATAAAGTCGCTAGGTGTTCATCGCCCTGAACCCGATGGGTATGGGTCACATCAGGGGACTTGAGGTTGTTTTCAAGGTTCTGCTGCTGCTTCGGTTTATGCTCAACAAACACCGCCGACAAATTGGCTCGCAATGGCGTACCGTTGGGACGAAACAGCGTGTACTTGATAGTGAATGACTTCAGTACGCAACTGACGACAAACTGCCCCCACTGCAATACCAAAAAGTGGTTCCTATGGGTTTGTCCGGTGAATCCGGTGGTCTTCTCAAACAGCTTTATTTGCACCGTCACATCAGGGCTTGGGCCACTGGCACCTGTGCCATCAAGCAGGAAGTCAAAATTGAATTCACGGGGCGGGATAGATACCTGCTTCGCTTCTTTCGCTGTTGCTCCGGTGGCAACCTGACCACTATTGAGTTTGACATCGTTTTTGACAGAAAAGCTCTCTGGATTAAATTGAACAAGAAACGGCGCACCACCAGGTAAGGAGGACTGAACACCTTCGCCCTGTAAAAAGGGGGTAATTTTGAGCTTTTCGAGGTAACCATCAACCACAATAGATTCTCCGCTCTATCTGTCTGCCACTATCGTTCTGACTGACGTTCTAATACCGCCAACACTTCATCCACACACTCGCGGATCAACTGCTCACGATCGAGATCAGACAACGCCTGCTCCGTCGCTGTTTCTGCACCCGAAGGTGACGTCACTTCAGCTGTCACGATCAATTCATCAATGACAATGGGCATCGCAACCTCCTGTGGGAATATGAGTAAACAATGCCCACATCAATTCACGGTAAAATACTGGTAAGCCAGCTCTAGGGTTTCGATAACGACCGCGCTACTTTCGGCGTTCAGATCCGACAGCTGCCAACGCTTCGGCCAAGCGTTAATAAAGGTGTAGGTTTGCAGGGGTTCATGTTGTTCATTCAGCAGAGTGACCCAGACCGTGACCGGCTGAATATCCATTTCCTGGATCGCGGCTCGGCACCACTCTCTTAACTCTGAGTCCTGCAGCATGCCCCGCTTCAATACCAGGTCTGGATATTTGGCTCGCTTAGGCAGGCGCTGAATAAAACGGTTTTCTCCCCCCTCGGTGACACTCTCCTCATCTAATTCCATCGATAAGCCAGAGACATCACGAAACTGCATATCATAGGAGGCCGAAGAGAGAGCGAACTCCACTCGGAAATGAAACCCCACCATGGGATAACCAACGCCAGACTGCACCATCGTTCAAGCACCCTCGCTAATCGTTTTGGATCACCAAACCTTCGTGCACCAATTCGATACTTTCTATCGCGACTTCGTTACCTTCCGCTTTCAGATCGGTTGATTGGATCTTAGTTGGCCACGCGTTCTTGATTTTCCAAACCATTACGGGCTCATGCTCTTCATTCAGCAGACTGATAATGACGTCTCGGCGCTCAATGGTGTTCATTTTGACGCTGTTGTACCAAGCGAAATACTCGTTATCAGACTTGAACACACCACGTTTCATGGTGACGTTGCTGAACTTCTGCATACCGGGCATCTTGATTTTGCTGTATTCGGGATGCGCGCCACTGCGGTATTCAATCACTTCGGTTTCAACATCCAGCCCACTCACTTCTGAAAAAGCGATGGACTGTCCGCCCCACTCCACGGAAAAGTGAAACTTGGGTAAGGGGTAGTTATTAGCCATGATCATTCCTCACATTCAAAGTTGGGTAACCGCTCATGATTCCTGCATCTTGTGGGAGAACTTCAGCACAATGAACTCCGCAGGACGCACTACCGCCATACCTATCTCGACATTCATGTAACCATTCAAAATGTCGTCGGCTGTCATCGTTTGATTGAGGCCTATATGGACGTAGAAAGCATCTTCTGGTTTTGCGCCAGCAAGCGCGCCATCGCGCCACTGCAGTACCAGGAAGTTTTCGATCATGGTTCTGACCTTGACCCAGGTATTAGCGTCATTTGGTTCAAACACGAACGCCGAGGTGGCTTTCTTAATCGACTCTTCAACAAAATTAAAAAAGCGCCTGACTGGCACATAGCGCCACTCATTATCGTTACCGGCCAGGGTGCGAGCGCCCCACACCAACACACCTTTACCGGCAAACGCACGGATCGCGTTGACGGACTTACCCGACCCTGGATCGACGTTGAGCCCGTCGTTAATATCGTTAGTGATAGTAACCGCAGGCTTATCGACGAGGGCTAAGCCGACATTTGCAGGCGCTTTCCATACGCCTCGGCTGGCATCAACGCGGGCATACACACCGGCCACAGCAGCGCTTGGCGGCAGAGTCACTTTGCCGTTGTTTCGAAGAAAGGCTTTGACCGCGTTGTAAACCGTGGTTTGGCTCTGCACCACTGACGCGTCGCTGAGCAGGGTATCCGCAGCGATCGGGCCTGGAGCGGAGGTTTCTGTGCCATCATCAGCCACGCTGATCACTGTGTGGGTATTGATAGTGATCGCGCCATCGCCGGTGAGGAAATCGATCGAAGTATCAAGGTAAGGAAAGTAGGCGGCGCCATACTTGATGATATCTTTGTCAGACAGCACCTGCCCTCGCAGATGGGTGGTGACTTCTGCATTCGTATCTGTGCCGCCAGTAACTGCATTACGGACATCGGCAATGGTAAACCTATCCTGCAGTTTGGCGCAGCTAGTCAAAGCCGCATCAATAATATCCCCCACCCCGCTGTCCGTGCCTTCATTGCTGGCGCGGTGAGAACAGGCATCAGGAAAGAGATAAAGCGTCGGCTCATCGTACTCTTCCAGTTTGGTGATCGCTGCCGTAAACAACCCCGTGCTGTACGCCGTGCTGGATGTGTCACCAATAGAGACCACATAACAAGGACCGCCACCATTGGCAAAGTACAGCAGCATGCTGTAATAGAGCATATAAGGGGGAAACCTTGGCTTAGTGCCATCAAAGCTCACCGTGGTTGAAAGCAGTTTGTTGCCGGTGCTCAACACCTTCTGTGAGACATCGACACTAAAAGCTTGCAATGGCGCCCGCCCAAATCGCGCCTCATATTCCACCATGGAGGTAATTCGAGTGGGGGTATTGGGGATCGGGTTGCCATTTTCATCCTCCGCCTTTTCGGTAAATCCAATAAAGGCAGGAATGGCAGTCTCCACAGCGGCAACGGAGGGAGGGAACTTGGTGATCTCTTCAATATAGACCCCGGGGGTATTATACGAAGCCATAATCAGTCCTCTTACTGCGGCTTTCATTAGCCACAGGGTTAACGGTTGTTAAATACCATCAACAGACTTCGGACAAGGTCCCTTGCTAACGGGGTTCTACACGAGCCACAAAACGATAACCTTGGGCAGGCGCGAGCGCTTGAGATTGATTGATAAATACCGCCACCAATCCATGCCCCCCATCGCCTACCAAATTATCGTCAAAATAAACTGTCAGCCTTTGTGCCGGCGCATTGTTAGGCGCCAAGGTGTATCGGCCAAACGGCAAGCCGGAAAAATCGACAGAAACAGGGGTATCGCTACCTACCTGTGTTACCGCAATAGATTTCACAATGGTTTCCGAAAATTGTGCCCTGATATCTATCGCTGAAGCGCCAATAGGCAAGTTCATACGCGCTTGGTAGTGCTGGGAAACAATGAGTGCGCCATCCTGATCACCCAGCAGCGCCGTTTGACTGATAGAAGCCACTGCTGTTTGGCGAAGACTGCCATCGGCTGCCCGGTTCTGCAGGTGCATATGTCGCAAGCCAAGGCCTGCGAAATCAGCTTGATAGCGTTGATAAAAGCCGTCAGGTAAACGGATAGAAAAATCAAACTGGGTTAGCGCGCTGATCGCGCCAATAACAGGGGACTCCGCCCACGGATTACGACTGTAATACACCTCAGCCATATTGTTGCGTTTCCTAAATAGCAAACCGTGATTGGCCATTCGCTTACTACAACGCCCAGTCGGAGAGAATCTAGCAGCAATAGGCAAGCCGCTGTCATTGTCGACTAATTCGATACTAAACAGAGGCAGATAATCACGGCGAAAACTCATGGCTTAATCAACCTCGTATTCACTTGCATTGAGGTAATTTCAGGGCCTGACACTGATTCTTGCGCTTGGATTTTCACGAGTCGCACTTTGTACAAAATCGACGGGTAGTAGCTGCCCCCCAAGACCCCCCATAACTGGTTTAACTGCTCGAATCCGACGTTATGCAGATCGAATACAAGTCGCTCCAGCCCGTCGGGCCAAAGGTTGGGATCAGAGGCATTGTTATGATCAAAATAGCGCTGGGATTGAAACCGCTCAACCGTCTGCGACAAACGCAAAAGGCTGGTTTCATATTGGCTAAAATCAAATGAGATTAATAGAAACAAATTGAGTAATACAGGGGGCTGTTGATATTCGAATGAGTTGAGCGTTCTTACCGTGTGACTTTGATTTCTAAGGGCTGATTCTTCAGCCAGACTCACCAGAGTAAGCCGGACACCCGCACTACCAATATCTTTTAGTTCATGGGCATGTCCCAGCGTCACCTCAGTATCGGCAAGGCTGAGATACTCTCTGACCTCTCTGCGTATATACTCCAGTGCATCTGCAATCATGTCGCCACATCCCTGTTACGTCGATTGGGAACTACCCTATACAGAACCTAGACAACAAAGCGGTAGATGGCGAACCTGAGAGCATCGAAAACAGCTATTGCGTTGAAAAGTTTAAAAATATTATTTAGAAATAAATAATAGCCGCACGAACTATAAGGGGTAACTGAATAACCAATGACTAACCTAACGAGAATGACCAATGACGCCAGCGATTAACCTTGCCAAGCAGCAGGCGATAGTGCATTGGGTCCATCAGTATAAACACGATCCCGCAACTGACTCCTATGGCCTGGAAGCAGCGGAAAAACTCGGCGTTGACGCTGAGAAGGTATTCAAAACATTGGTTGTACAGCTAGAGACTAAGGAGCTTGTCGTTGCCGTGATCCCTGTGTGTCATAAACTCAGTATGAAATCGTTAGCGAAAAGCTGTAACGCCAAGAGAGCAGTCATGGCACCGCAGCAAGCGGTAGAAAGAGCGACCGGATATATCCTCGGTGGCGTCAGCCCCTTAGGGCAAAAGAAACGCCTCCGCACGCTAATTGATGAGTCAGCAAACGCCTTCAATACCATCTATGTCAGCGCCGGAAAACGGGGATTAGAGATCGAGCTGGCTGCAACTGATTTGCAACGTCTGTTGGGTGGCCAATTCGCACAACTGACAAGTATCTAAGTTAAAACAGTGCTCTGTTAGAAAGCAAAAACCGCCCTTCCAGGCGGTTTTAACTGTTCCAGATATTTGCAACGTTAGCTCTGATAAAGCGCCAACAACGCTTGCACTGGATGCTTAGGTTTAAAGCCGTCAAAACGCTTCACCTGACTACGGCATGAGTAACCGGTAGCAAGTACAGCCTCAGTAGGATTATCCTTAATCGGATCTTGCCAGCTAAGTTCGTAGATACCTTTCGAATTGTCATAGTTTGGCGCTTCATGACCATAGGTACCCGCCATGCCACAACACCCTACTGGCTGATTTGCCAGCGGAATCCCAAACAGTTCGAAGATCTTCTGCCAATCGCTGTCACTGGTCGGTAACGCGGTTTTTTCTGTGCAGTGACCAAACAGTTTGTAGGCTGGTTGCTTACTCAGTTCCACTGTCGGTTTCGGCGGCTCCGGCTGGTTTTTCAGGAACCACTCCTGGAACAGCATCACCTCGAAATCACCACGAGCTTCTCCCAGCGCATGAACATATTCATCGCGATAGGTCATCACCAGCGATGGATCTACCCCGACCATCGGCATGCCCAGCTCATAGACCTGTTGCAAAAACTCAGCACTGTCTTTAGCCGTTTTGGCAAATGCAGTCAAAAAGCCTTTCACATGCTGTGGTTTACCATTAGGTTTGAATGGCAGTAGCACTGGCTTATAACCCAGTTTTTCGATCAGCAATAGCAGATCACGGACGACATCAGCATCGTAATAGGTGGTGAACGGATCCTGTACCACCAGCAGATACTCACCGCGTTGCGCTTCTGGGATCGCCTGCAGATCAGACAGTTCATAGCCTAAGGCAGCATGGCCGTGCATTGACTGCTTTAACGTCGGTGTACTGATCAACGGCGCATCCACAAATCCTACGGTTTTCTTGGTCAAGAACTTAATCCATGCTTGCTTAAGGAAGAAGTTAATAAACCCTGGGAATTTGGCCATCAACGGCAGCGCTTTTTCGATATTCGCAACCAGATAATCACGCGCGGGACGCAAGTATCGCGTGTGATACAGGTTCATAAAGCGGGCACGGAATGTCGGTACATCGACTTTGATGGGACACTGGCTGGTACAGGCTTTACACGCCAAGCAACCTTTCATCGCTTCCATCACTTCGTGGGCGTAATCGTATTCGCCCTGCGACTTGCGCCATGTGTTACCCACTTTATCTACCAGATGCTTAATGCTTAATCCGCCACGCTGCGTTTGCTGTTCGAGAGCGAGTACATCCACCCCTTCGTTTTCAGCTAAACGCAACCATTCGCGCACTAAACCGGCACGCCCTTTCGGCGAATGACGACGATCTTTGGTGATCTTCATCGATGGGCACATTGGGCTAGTCAGATCGTAGTTAAAGCACAGGCCATTACCATTGCAATCAACGGTTTGGGTGAAGCTATCACGCACCTTAACTGGGATCTGGCGATCGTAAAAACCACGCTTAGTTGCATCCACCGACACCAGCTGAGCGTCAGATTCAAACGGCGTACAGATCTTGCCAGGATTTAAGCGGTTAAATGGGTCAAATGCGGATTTAATCTTGCGTAACTCACCCCATAGTTCGTCACCGAAAAACGCTGGCGAATATTCGCTACGATAGCCTTTGCCATGTTCACCCCACATCAATCCGCCATACTTGGCAGTCAATGCCACCACTTGATCGGAGATCTTACGCAGCAACACTTCCTGTTCGGGATCACACATGTCCAGCGCCGGACGCACATGCAACACACCCGCATCCACATGTCCAAACATACCGTAGTTAAGCTGATGATCATCCAGTAGCTGGCGAAACTCCATGATGAAGTCTGCCAAGTTTTCTGGGGGCACACAGGTATCTTCAGCAAAAGCGATCGGCTTTTTACGCCCTTTGGCAGCGCCGAGCAGGCCCACAGCTTTCTTGCGCATACCATAAATGCGGTTAATGGAAGCCAGATCTTCTGTGACCTGATAACCAATCACGCCGCCTTGCTCATCGGCGATCAGTTTGTCCAACTGCACACGTAAAGCCTGCAATTTGGCTTGCTGATCATCAGCACTGTGATCGGCAAACTCAACAATATTAATACCAAGCAACTGTTTACCCGGAACGTCGGTGATCAACTCTTTCACCGAGTGCCAAACGATATCTTCTTTGGCTAAATTCAGTACCCTTGAGTCGATCGTCTCAACCGACAATGCATCCGCTTTCACCATCACAGGCGCATTACGTAAGGCCGATTCAAAACTGTCGTACTTCACGTTAACCAGAGCACGATGCTTAGGTATCACCGTTGTATTAAGCTTGGCTTCTGTAATTATTGCTAAAGAGCCTTCCGAGCCCGCCAACAAGCGACTTGCATCCACTTCAGTCTGATCATCATTTAACGCATGCTTGAGATCATAGCCAGTCAAAAAACGGTTCAATGGGGGGAACTTATCCAAGACAGCCTGACGCTTATCACGACAACTGGCCAGAATTTGACGATAAAGTTTGGCGACCGTGCCCTCACCTGCAGCTAAGGTTTCCGCCTCGGCCAGGGGGATCGGCTGGGTGTCAATTTCGGTGCCGTCAACCAGTACAGATCGCAATCCTAGAATGTGGTCACTGGTTTTGCCATAAACCAGTGAACCCTGCCCTGAGGCATCGGTATTGATCATGCCGCCAACGGTGGCACGGTTTGACGTGGAGAGATCCGGTGAGAAAAACAAACCATGGGGGCGGAGCGCATCATTGAGTTGGTCTTTAACCACACCGGTTTCGACCCGAACCCAGCCCTCTTCAGCGTTGACTTCCAGCACGCGATTCATATGTCGCGACAGATCCACGACTAAGCCAGGCGTTAAGGATTGTCCATTGGTGCCGGTACCGCCGCCACGAGCACTAAAAGTAATAGCCTGAAAACGTTTTTCATTGGCGAATGCAGTCATCAGCTGCACATCTTGATGATGCTTAGGGAATAAAACCCCTTGGGGAAGCTGCTGATAAACACTGTTGTCGGTAGCAACAGCTAACCGACTGCCATATTGTTTTTCAATATCGCCTTCAAAACCGGCTTGCTCTAGGGCTTGTAAGTATGCCAGACACTCAGGCGCCAGCAGGTGTTGATGACCTATCTTGGGTATCATGAAATGCCAATCTCTCGCCGCTTAAACTTAAAAGGGGGCGCATTATATCACGGCATATCGCCGCTTTGTTCTCACAAATATAGAGCGCTTACCAGTTATTCACCGGGAGCAAGGCATTTGGATCATTGTTATCTAATGTTTCGGCGCTACTTCAAACGGGGCTGCTTATGCTAAGGGCAGATGCGCAAGCGGATCATCTAGCCGTTTCAGCGTCAATAAAGCGCGCTGACCAATCGCAACGCCAGCATTAGGAAACACTATCGCTTCCCCCTCATGCTCGGCGACATAACTAACATCACCGTCATGACACAAGCGCTCTCCCTGGGCAAAACCAGTGAAATTATCAATATCGTCAGCAAAACTCAGGTGAAACTCGTCAGAGTGTTTATGAATAGAGCGGCACACCTGGAAGAAGCTCACGGTAGATGGCAAGCCAGCAGATGACGGCGAGAATCGCTCAGCGATTAGTTCCTGCAAAACATGCTCAGTAGCGAGATAATCTTGCAGTCGGTTTTCACCAAACGGTTTTACTTTTCCAAGCTCAACGGTAGCTGCTTGAGCAGCATATTGCCGCGAACTGAAATAGCTAAAGGTCCCGGTTGGCTCGTGGGACAACAGGATGGCCGAGCACTCAAGTGCAGCCAGCAGCTGGATAAAATCGGCACAATAAGGTTGACCATGAAGGAAAGGATGTACAGCAAATTTCTCATGCTTAGAACCACGAATTGCCGTGTGTAGATCCAGATGAATACGACGCCGGCCAGCACCTGCGGCAGTATAAAACTGATCTAATACCGTCATCAGCTCAGTGGCCCGGCACTGCTCCTGATTGGCATCACCCGTTAACTGTTCGGGTTTGAATAACCTATTTAAATTCTCATCAACAAAACGGGTGCCCTGCTTCATCGCTGGAATATTGCCAACAATCACCAGTAGCCTAACGCCCAACGTCAATGTGCCATTCACGATCGCATTAACCAGTCGGTTGCAGATCTCAATTGGCGCCGTTTCATTCCCATGGATCCCACAGGACAACACCAAATCTGTCTGCGCGGCCTTAGCTAATGGCTCCAACAAGAGTATGCCCTCGCCGAGCCAAGCATATTGAACGCCACGATGTTGCCAGTTCAGTTGCGCAGAATCGTTCCCTGCTGCAGAAAGAAGCTCGGTTAGAAAATCACTATTATCGAGTAGGTGCTGAGCGTTCAAGCTTTTATCCTTTTTCACAGCTAAGTGCCAACAGACCTTTACTATAACGGCGTTACAACACGCGGCAAGGGCTGTCTTAAAAGCTGCAAAATGCGTATACTTCGGCGCTGTAACGTCTGTATGACAGGTGTAGGTTTTTATCCAGTATTCTCACCTACACTCTTCACTTTATCATCACGGGATCACCAGATAGATGGTCGACACCTTAATCCGTCCCGACCGGGATCAAATTCAGCATTGGCTCGACTCTTTCAGCGTAGAAACCTATCTCTGCGACAACTGCCAAGCTATTCACTTAACCGCTTTGCAGCGCTGCGAAGGGGTAATGGAAGCACGCCTATTCACCGATCCTGAATGGGTATTGCTTTCCTGTGAGGCAGAATTAAAACCCACGGGCTTACTGCCGCTGCTGGGAGAAATGGGGAATCTCAATGCAACTTACCCCACCACGAAGATCTTTGTCGATATTCAGGATTCGACTTTACCCCGCCTTGTCGTCAGTCAATCCCTGTATGTGGGCGCAGGGGTCACGCTCAAACAGTTTGAACATTTCTTTACCCAGACCAGTGAAATAATCGAGCAGGTCGTTGGTGAGTGTAATGATAATGGTGTACTGATGCCGAATGATGAAGAAGCTCCAGTCGAGGCCTCTTCTACTAACACGGTGCATTAATCTCCTTGATAGTCTCTATCTCGGCGACCAGTAAAGTTTATTTAGGAAAAATATGTTTAAAGATAACCCTCTTCTGCAACAGCTGAAAAGCGAGATCAAAGCGGCTGCACCTAAGGTCGAAGGCACTATTCGTGGCACAGACAAGAGTTACGGTTTTTTAGAGACCGACAAAGGCAAACGCTACTTTGTCCCGCCTCCGGCAATGAAAACCGTTCTGCATGGAGACCGGGTTGTCGCTGTACTGCGTAAAGATGGCGAGAAAGAGAGTGTTGAGCCAGACAGTTTGCTCGAAGCAGGGCTAGACAGATTTATCGCCCGCATTAAATATCGTAAAGACCGCCGCCCTGCGCTTGTTGCTGACCATCCGCAAATCAAAACCCAGATCAACGCTCGAAATGACGCGGGTCAAGACGTTACTTTCGAAGAGGGAGATTGGGTGGTTGCTCGCCTGCAACGCCATCCGCTTAAAGGTGATAACACGTTTTTTGCCAGTATCGAACGAAAGATCACCAGTGCAAATGATAAACTGGCGGCATGGAAGGTAGTTCCAGCCACGCACGAGTTACCGGATCAACCGCCGGCAGAACAAGCCTACGAGCAACTTCAGGATGAAAGCGAACGTCTGGACCTGACCGAGCAACCTTTCTTTACCATCGATAGTGCATCGACCAAGGATATGGACGACGCCTTGATGATCCGCGAAACGGGCAATGGTTGGGAACTGACCATCGCTATCGCCGATCCAACCGCTTACATTGCAGATGGCTCTGCATTGGACGAAGAAGCTAAGCAACGGGCATTTACCCTCTACCTTCCCGGACACAATGTGTCTATGCTACCGCCGAAATTGAGCGAAGAGTTATGCTCATTGGTGGCAGGAGAGAAACGCCCAGCATTATGTTGTCGTGTCACCATAAATGAGGATGGCGCTCTAAGCGGAAATAGCGAATTCTTCCTCGCCTGGATTAAATCGCAACACAAACTCAGTTACAGTAATGTCGCCGCTTTCTTAGGTGACAACACAGCGCAAAGCTCAGACAACGATACCCTCATCTGGCAACCCGATGATGCTTTATCGGCACAACTTAAAGCGCTGCACCAATTTACCCTGGCACGCAGCAATTGGCGTCACGAACATGCATTAATATTCCCTGAACGTCCCGATTACCGCTTTGAAGTGAATGCTCAGGGAGAGGTTGAAGAAATCCATGTTGAGCATAGAAACATTGCCCATCGCATGGTTGAAGAATCTATGTTGGTGGCCAATGTAAGCGCAGCAAACTGGCTGAAAGCAGAACTAAACAGTGGCATCTTCAATGTTCACAACGGGCTTGATCCAGAGAAGGTTGATGACGTTATTGCGATAGTGAATGAACAGGGCGGCAATTTTAATCGCGAAACCCTGCTGACGTTAGATGGCTTCTGCGATCTTCGGCGTTGGCTTGATGCACAGGAGACCGGCCACCTCGATGCGCGGATCCGCTCCAAACAGAGTTATAGCCTGATCCACTATGAGCCGGGCCCACACTATGGCTTGGGTTTCGAAAGCTATGCGACGTGGACATCACCAATCAGAAAATACGGCGATATGATCAATCATCGGTTATTAAAAGCGGTTCTGGCCAATAAAACCGAGGTTGTGTTGAAACCCACCCCAGAACTCGTCGACCACCTTACCCTTCAGCGCAAGCGTAACCGCCAAGCCGAGCGCTCTATGTCGGATTGGTTGTATGTGAATTTTCTCGAAAAAGCGGTAAAAGAGAAAACTGAATTCAGTGCAGAAATTATCGATCTTAATCGTGGCGGCGCGCGCGTAAGGTTACTTGATAATGGCGCGATGGCGTTTGTACCGGCCTCTCTTATTCACAGTAAAAAAGAAGAGCTAGAGATCGACCGTGATGCCGGAACCCTCAAAATAAAACAGGAAGTGGCATTGAAGCTTGCCGACCAGATAACTGTGGTATTAACAGAAGCACGCAGCGCCACTCGCTCCTTAGTCGCCCGTCTCGCCGAGCCACTAAGCTAAAATGCGCCAATTTCATTGAATCGTTAAGAACGGGGATGGCAATCAGTCGTCCCCTTCTCGTTCAACTAGCAACAGGTCACTCCGCCAACATATGTAAGCCCCCTCACATTTCCTATCTATATCAGCGATAGTTACTACTAATTAGACAAATAGGTAGTACGCTTAACCTATTGGTACGGCGGACTATTTATCAAACGGATGCTGAGCTCAGGCCTGTCGAAGAAAATATCTATTCCACTGCATTTGGTGATGCTGGTGCCCATCGTTGGCTACGGCTTATACCACTTGTTCAAAGAAAACGTCATTGTCGGCACTCTGCTGATGCTCATCGCACTGCCACTCATTCTTTCAACGGTCAGGTTAGCCCAAAGTAAAAACAACGTTCTCTACAGCCGCATTTTTATCTTACTGGCCAGCGGAGGCATGCTTGCTATCTGCTATCTCCTCGGTATTAGAGGGCTAATTTTCTGTTTTGGTTTAACATCCATGCTGTTCTTTGTCTTTGGCTTCCGCCTCGGCTTAATACTCAGTATCTGTTTTACCAGTTTTGCCCTGCTCGCAGCGCTCAATAGTGCGCCCGCGATCATGGTGTTGAAATTTGCCATCGGCTTAGCCCTATCACTGATTTTTACCGCCTTCTTCGCTTATCAGGTAGAAGATAAAAACGACGCATTAGAACAACAGGCAAATCGGGATCCCCTCACCGGCGCGCTGAACCGCCGAGCAATGAAGCCCGCGCTGCAGGAGGCGATCCGTCTGAAACTCAGATACCACAGGCATTACACGCTTATCTGTGTTGACCTTGATCACTTCAAACGAGTAAACGACGAACATGGTCATACTGTCGGTGATGATGTGCTTAAGTTGTCTACCCAGTGCTTAAAGAAAGAGCTACGAAAAACCGATCATCTGTACCGCTTTGGCGGTGAAGAGTTTGCCATCTTATTGCCTGAGACCGAGCAGATGGATGCCATGGCTGTGGCAGAAAAGCTACGCAATGCAATAACAAACATTGCCTTGCCCAACGATATAAAACTAACGGCAAGCTTTGGTGTTGCCGAGTTAGTACTGAACGAAACCACTGACAGTTGGCTAAAACGTGCTGACGCGAGACTTTATCAAGCCAAAGATTCCGGTAGGAACCAAGTCGTCGCTGAATAGTATTCGATTTAGTAAGCCACCGTTCAGCGCTCCGCCAAACCATTGCCCTGCTTGCAACACCAACCAACCATAAATGGATAATCAGTTGCCGCTGCTAGGGCAATAAAAAAGCCACCCGAAGGTGGCTTTTTCAACGTTCTTTATTATCTAAAGAATTATTTTACTGGACACTTGGTCAGCTTCCAGATGTCACGTACGTAATCTTCCATAGAGCGGTCTGAGTTAAATTTACCCATAGTCGCTGTATTGATGATCATTGCACGTGCCCAGCCAGCTTTGTCGCTATAACGGCTGTCAGCATCTTTCTGAGCATCTGAGTAAGACTGGAAGTCAGCCAGAGCCATGTACGGGTCACCACCGTCAAGCAAGCTGCGCTTGATGCTAGACAGTTCACCAGGCTTACCAGGTGTGAAGTAGTCAGTATCTAACCAATCCAGAACAGCTTTCAGCTCTGGGTTGCTGTAGTAGTAGTCCCAAGGGTTGTAACCCTGAGCCTGCAACGCCTGAACTTCATCAACGTTCATACCGAAGATACATACGTTCTCTTCACCGGCTTCTTCAGCGATCTCGATGTTAGCACCGTCAAGTGTACCAACAGTCAAGGCACCGTTCAGAGCCAGCTTCATGTTACCAGTACCTGAAGCTTCGTAACCGGCCAGAGAGATCTGCTGTGACAAGTCAGCTGCAGGGATCAATTTCTCAGCGATAGTTACACGGTAGTTAGGCAGGAATACAACCTTCAACTTACCTTTGATGCGTGCATCACTGTTCACTTTCTCTGCAATGCAGTTCAGTGCGTAGATGATGTCTTTCGCCAGCTTGTAGCCTGGTGCTGCTTTAGAACCGAAGATAACAACACGAGGATTCATGTCGTAGTCTGGGTTTTCCAACAGACGACGGTACAGAGCCAAGATGTGCAACAGGTTCATCTGCTGACGCTTGTACTCGTGAAGACGCTTGATCTGAATATCGAAGATAGCCGTTGGGTCAACTTCAACACCGGTCAGTTCAAGGATAGTCGCAGCCATGTCAACTTTGTTGGCAAGTTTGATATCCATGTATTCTTTTTGGAATGCAGGATCATCAGCGTACTTAGCGATATCACGAAGCAATTCAAGGTCACGCGGCCAGTTTTCACCAACTTTTTCAGTCAGCAATGCAGACAGACGTGGGTTACAAGCCTTCAACCAACGACGCGGTGTAATACCGTTAGTCACGTTAGTGAATTTGCCTGGGAACAGTGCGTCGTACTCTGGGAACAAGTCTTTCTTAACCAGTTCAGAGTGAATTTGAGCAACACCGTTAACCTTGAATGAACCAACAACAGACAGGTGGCCCATGCGAACTTTACGAGAGTCGCCTTCTTCGATGATAGAAAGCTTAGCTTTGATTTCATCGTTGCCAGGCCACTTAACTTCAACTTCGTCTTCCAGGAAGCGACGGTTGATTTCGTAAATGATCTCAAGGTGACGAGGAAGAACACGCTCGAACAAAGATACGTCCCACTTCTCCAATGCTTCTGGCAGCAGAGTGTGGTTAGTGTATGCGAATGACTCACGACAGATAGTCCAAGCGTCATCCCAGTTCAGGTCATGCTCGTCAACCAACAGACGCATCAACTCAGGGATAGCTACCGCTGGGTGAGTATCATTCAGCTGCATCACGTTCTGAGTAGAGAACTTGCTCCAATCGTTACCGTGTGCACGGCTATAACGACGGATGATATCTTTCAGTGAACATGCACAGAAGAAGTACTGCTGAATAAGACGTAACTGCTTACCAGCTTCAGTTTCATCGTTCGGGTAAAGAACTTTAGAAACTGCTTCAGCTTCTGCGTTCTCTGCTTGTGAATCGATGTAACCGCCAGCGTTGAATACATCCCAGTTGAAGAAATCAGAAGCACGTGATTCCCACAGACGCAGAATGTTTACAGTTTCTGCACCGTAACCAACAATTGGAACATCCCAAGGAATACCCTTGATCACGCGGCCAGGGTGCCACTTCTTCTTCATGTTACCAGTTTCGTCGAATACAGTTTCAACGTAACCGAACAGAGGAACCTGCTGTACAGACTCAGGACGGCAGATTTCGAACGGGCTGCCGTACTCACGCCACTCATCTGGGCGCTCAATCTGACGGTTATCACGGAATTCCTGACGGAATAAACCGTGCTCGTAGTGGATACCGTAACCGATAGCTGGGTAGTTCAGGGTTGCAAGCGAGTCAATGAAACATGCTGCAAGGCGGCCTAAACCACCGTTACCCAATGCCATGTCTGGCTCTTCATCAAGAATTACAGAGATGTCTTGACCAAGATCTTTAAGCGCATCTGCGGCTGCATCAAATACACCCAGGTTATGGAGGTTGTTTGAAAGCAGACGACCCATAAGGAATTCAGCAGACAGATAGTGCACTGCACGGGTATCTGCTTCGAAGTGAGCTTTCTGTGTTTGACGCAGACGCTCGTATACGAAATCGTTTGCAGCTGCAGCAGTTGCTTCAGCCCATGCACGATTGCTTGCCTTGTTTTCATCTGTACCCAAAGTTGAGTGCAGATGCTTCAGGATGCTTTCCTTAAAATCTGTTGTGTTCAAAGAGAATGACGCTGCAGGAGCCGCCTTCTTTTTTGCACTAGCAGTAGTTTTCTTGGTTGCCATGGTATTACTGTCCTTCGTTAAGTTGTTACGGGACATACTGTTGCTTACCGATTAAAAATCGAGCAAACATTCTGTTGTAAAATTTCAAAGGTGCCAAATCGTAACGGGTGACACACTATATTTTTTTGATCCAAGTCTGATTTTTCGCGGCTTTACTGTAATGAGTTTTCATCATTTTTCAATAAAACCGCGAAAACAGTACAAAAAAGCAGCATTAACAGCCTGATTTTGCAAAAGCAGCCGCAACAATCTGCTGCGCTTCCTCTTGGATCTGCTTCAAATGATCTCGACCAATGAAGCTTTCTGTATAAATTTTGTAGATTTCTTCCGTTCCTGACGGACGTGCTGCAAACCAGCCATTTTCCGTAACCACTTTTAGGCCACCAATAGCTGCACCATTTCCTTGAGCATGTGTCAGCTTAGCAACAATTGGCTCACCTGCCAGTGTTGCAGCTTCTACCATCTCAGGAGTGAGGTTAGAGAGTACTTTTTTCTGTTCGTGGTTGGCTGGCGCGTCTAGGCGTTCATAGACGGGACTGCCAAACTTAGCTTCAAGCTGCTGGTACAACTGCCCTGGATCTTTACCAGTGACAGCGGTGATCTCTGCTGCGAGTAGCGCCAGAATGATGCCGTCCTTATCGGTACTCCATACAGTGCCATCAAAACGCTGGAATGAGGCACCAGCGCTCTCTTCACCACCAAAGCCAAAGCTGCCATCAAACAAGCCGTCAACAAACCATTTAAAGCCAACAGGGACTTCACATAGCTTACGACCTAAACTCTCGGCCACGCGGTCGATCATCGAGCTAGAAACAAGCGTCTTACCAATCGCCATATCTGCACCCCAATCTTTACGATGGGTAAACAGGTATTCGATGGCAACGGCGAGATAATGATTTGGATTCATCAAGCCAACGCTTTTTGTCACAATGCCATGACGATCATTATCAGGATCATTACTGACTGCCACATCAAACTTATCTTTTAGCTCGATTAGGCTTGCCATTGCATAGGGGCTGGAGCAATCCATGCGGATCTTGCCATCCTTATCAACGGTCATAAAGGCAAACGCTGGGTCAACACGGTCGTTAACGACTTCGATATCGATACCATACTTGGCTTTAATCGCAGGCCAGAAAGCGATACCAGAGCCACCGAGAGGATCTACACCTAACTTAACACCCGCCTTTTTGATCGCTTCCATGTCGATAACTTTGCCTAAATCATCAACATAAGGCGTGACGTAGTCATAAGCGACAGCAAGCGGAGAGGCCATCGCCTCTTCCGTGGTGACGATGTTAACGCCATCCAAGTGGGCAGCCAACAGCTGGTTAGCTCTCGCCTGAACGATGGCCGTTGCCGTGCCATCTGCTGGTCCACCGTTGGTGGGGTTATATTTAAAACCGCCATCTTCAGGTGGATTGTGAGAAGGCGTGATCACGACACCATCAGCGAGACCTTCACTACGATCTTGGTTGTAGCTTAAAATCGCATGGGAGATCACTGGCGTAGGAGTGTATCCCAACCCTTCTTGGTAACGCACCTCAATACCATTTGCTATAAGCACTTGCAGTGCTGAACCAAACGCAGCTTCAGACAGTGCGTGGGTATCAAAACCTACGAACATAGGTCCAGTCGTGCCTTGTTCTGCACGATATTCCACTAAAGCTTGAGTGATAGCGAGAATGTGCGCTTCGTTAAACGAACGCTTTAATGAAGAGCCTCGATGCCCAGAGGTACCAAAACTCACCAATTGTGATGCTTCACTGACGTCAGGCTGATACTGATAGTATGCAGCCATTAGCCGTGGAATATTACACAACTGCTCTGCACCAGCGGGTTTGCCGGCTTGTGGATGTAATGCCATAGGTATTACCTACCCTACTCTATTATGAAACTATCTCTTGGATTTCTTGCCGGCGACCACAGGCAAGCTTTTTAATAACAGCTCGGTCTGTGTTTCATTCAACGCCAACATGCCCGCAACACGCTTAAGCATGGCGCGTTTCTTTCCGGTATTTGTATTCGTAATAACCCAATAGGGGGAATCTGGGATTTGACGAGGCGCAGTGCTGCTCCCCGCCGCCATCAACTCAGATTGGCTGGTGGCAAAATAGATGCGGTTACGCCCCTTGATTTCTAGTACCGACGAGAATTGCTTAGGCGCATACTTATGAAGCAAAGATAAAAGGTAAACGAACCGCCCAACCGCCCCTTTTTGACTGGCTAGTTGGCGACTATCAATGGAAAAATCTGAAGTGGTAGGCACCACCTCTTTTGGCGCACCAACGGACGTTTCTTCAACCGGCTTGGCCGCTTCTTCGTCCATTGCCACTAAGCGGCGGAGGATATCCGAAGCACTCTCACCGATGCGCTCCGTCTTACTCGCTATAAACTGGTATAGGTCTTCATCTACTTCGATGGTTTTCATTCTTCTTGTCACCGCTTCCGTTTGCGCTGGCACAAAATGGGCAACATTATACATACCCGCACTGAAATTCCCACTTCGCTAATTCAGCCAATGCAATGATTACTTGCCCAGCCCCGATTCCAAAGGCAAACTTCGCCACGCTAAAAGAAACGAGAACAGAGCATGCAATTAAATTTTCAGCGCCAAGGTCAAGGACCTACCGTTATCCTTATTCACGGCCTATTCGGCAGCCTGGAAAACTTAGGCGCCCTGAGCCGACATCTACAAACTCATTTTGATGTCGTCAGTGTTGATCTGATCAACCATGGTCGCTCTGGTCATAAGGATGTCACCAACTACATCGATATGGCGGGCGACATAATAGAGACTATGGACGCGCTAAACATTGAGCGAGCGCATTGTGTTGGTCACTCTATGGGCGGCAAAGTCGCCATGGAGTTAGCCATGCTAGCCCCCCACCGCTTTAAACGAATAGTCGTCGCAGATATCGCCCCAGTTAAATATCCCAGCCATCATGTTCAGGTGCTAAAAGGGCTGGCCGCTCTCAACCAGCAGTTACCCGTGGCAAGCCGCCAGCAAGCCGATCAGATTTTGCAGGAATTTTTACCCGATGTCGGCGTACGCCAGTTTCTGTTGCGAAATGTCACGCGCTCAGATGTCGGCTTGATATGGCAATTCAATTACCGCGGTACCTTAGCCAGTTACGACGCTATCCGAGAGCCGACCTCAGAGCAGCCTGCATTTATTGGACCTACCCTGTTTATTAAAGGTGAGCAGTCCGATTATATCTTGCCGGAACATCGTCCAGCCATCATGACGAGATTCCCTAATGCAACAGCGAAAATCATCCAGGGAACAGGGCATTGGCTGCATGCCGAAAAACCAGGCTTGTTTAATCGCTTAGTTGAACAGTTTTTGCTACCAGATGAGGATTAACCCAACTTTATCCCTGTGATATAGTGCGCGCCTCTTTGCCATCAGGAGCCTGATATGCTCGCAGAGCATTTTGAACAGATAGAGGCGATTGGCCTTAACCTGTTCTTTGCAGCCATCTTCTTACTTATCGGACTTGCCATTCAAGATGTGTTGAAAAAAGGCGATGTGCCTAAATTTGGGCGCGCAGTAGTTTGGTTGGTACTGTTTTTTGGTTGTGCAGGGTTCATTGCAAAGGGAGTTATTCAGTTCATTATGGAAAGTGGTAGTGGAGTCAATGGCTGAACATGGCTAAAGAAAATACCGACCGAACAACCATAGATCTATTTGAGCAACAAAGACGTCCAGGACGCCCTAAAACCAGTCCTTTGTCCCGTGATGCCCAACTAAAGATCAATAAACGTAACCAACTTAAACGCGACAAAGCCAATGGGCTGAAACGCGTAGAAGTTAAACTGCATCAAACACTGATTGATCAGTTAGATGCACAATGCGAACAACACGCACTGAATCGAAGTGCCATGATCGCGTTAATATTGCAAAATGCATTATCGGAATGAACGACTTTGCCTAAGCAAGGTCCTCTACTAAAGTAACTAAAAATCAAAGCGTACAGGAAATATTCATGTCGATTGTAGGTATCTTTTTCGGAAGCGATACTGGTAACACGGAAGCCGTGGCCAAGATGATCCAAAAGAATTTGGGTAAAGGGATCGCTGACATACATGACATTGCTAAAGTCAGCCGCGATGACATCGATAAGTACAATTTCCTCCTATTAGGCATTCCGACTTGGTATTACGGCGAAAGCCAATGCGACTGGGACGACTTCTTTCCCGAGCTTGAGCAGGTAGATTTCAGTGATAAAATCGTCGGCATCTTCGGCTGTGGCGATCAAGAAGACTACGCAGAGTACTTCCTCGACGCCATGGGAACTATCCGTGATATCGTCGAAGCGAAAGGCGCCACCATCGTCGGCCATTGGAGCACCGAAGGTTACGACTATGAAGCGTCCAAAGCGATGGCGGACGAAGACCATTTCGTAGGTTTAGGGATCGATGAAGATCGTCAGCCTGAACTCACCCAAGAGCGTGTTGAAAAATGGTGCAAACAGATCAGCGAAGAGATGTCTTTGGACTCTTTTGCTTAACAAACAAGTCTGTAGCAAACTGTCTCTAGGCCGCAAACGCGGCCTTTTTTGTGTCCTTCCCTAGCTAAAACTACTTGGACTTTTTATGACGCACATAAAGGGTGCGCCGCAGTTTGGCAACGAGATCACCCTGTTCATCAATCACGTTAATCACAAACTCAGGCAGATGTTTGGCACCAGCAGCAGTGGCTTCGCGGATCTCATCGATACGTTGCTGTGTCAGCTCGAAATCGGCATAAACGCGGCCTCTACCGGGCTTAATGAAATTGATATCAGCTGATTGATCACAAATCAGATAGCGGTCACCCAATAACCCCATTAACATCAGTGCATAAATAGGATCTGACATCGAAAACAGACTGCCGCCAAAATGGGTACCGTTAGCATTCCGATTCCAACGACTGAGCCTCAAGCCAACACGGCACTTTAGGTAATCATCGCTCAGTGATTCAATCCGAATGCCACAAAAAAGAAAAGGTGGCCAAAGGTTTAATAACGTTTTCAGTAACTGTGGTCGTTTAAATACTGCTCTCATTTTTCACTCATACTGGTCTGACCACAATCAAGATATTATAGGCGTACCCCATAATTCAAGAGAAACAGAATAAGTTACCGGATTTGTGGTTTATTTTAGGGCGGATAAACATATAATCAGACAGATAATTGCACAGCGATTGTGCTTCATAAGAATATGGGATTTGGGATGACCGACGAAAACCAAGCACTCAAGAAAGCCGGACTTAAGGTAACCTTGCCCCGGGTTAAAATACTTGAGCTGTTGCAGCACCCTGACAATCAACACGTAAGCGCTGAAGATCTTTACAAAAAGTTGATTGATCACGGTGAAGAGATCGGTTTGGCGACCGTTTATCGTGTACTTAACCAGTTTGACGACGCTGGTATTGTTGCTCGCCACCATTTTGAAGGCGGTAAGTCTGTTTTTGAATTATCCACCAGCCATCATCATGATCATCTAGTCTGCCTAGATTGCGGCGAAGTTGTAGAGTTTGTCGATGAAACCATCGAACAACGCCAGCGGGAGATATCAAAGTCCCACAACATTGATCTCACTAATCACAGCCTCTACCTCTACGGCCATTGCACTAAAGAAGATTGCTGCAACAAGAACAAATAGTGACGCCTATCTAGCCGAAAACTCGCCCTATTGAGCGGTTTCGGCTAAACTCAGGTTTTGTAAGCTAACCATCTATTTTTATAGGGAAATATAGCTTGGCAAAGCCTCCTCTTCCAAAACAACTGCAGCAACGCTTGGTGCGTACCTACGCGAAGATAGACAATACGCACTATCAACGACCGAGAAGGTTGGCGTTTTATCGACATATCGCTATCACCAGCATCATTCTCATTGCACTCGGCTTGTTCTTGCGTTTTCACCTTATCGAAGCCGCCGAAGATCTTTTTGAATCAAAAATTAAGCAACAACTGGATTCGCAAAGTGCAGCACTGAAATTTTGGCTGAAAACAGAGACCAATCTCGCCACGCGGATCGCGTCACGTCATCGAGTATTGAAGCTTCTACAACAGATAGAATCTGCCTCGGTGACAAAAAAAGCTGAATTACAAAAGTCGTTAAGTGAAATCGTTGACCAAGAGTTGTCATTTTCTGATTCTGCAGGTTTTCTCATTATCAACAAAGACGGCTATGTCGTTGCATCCACAAATCGAGGCCATATAAACCAGCAGTTGCCCCGGGCATCGGTCAGGCTCATCGAAGTTGTCAGTGAAAGCACATTCAGGCTGAGTGAAGTGATGCATTCAGACGACTTTTTGCCAGACCAAAACCTTCCCCCAATCTTGCTGATAGCCACGCGTATAGAGCAGATGGAAAACCGAGGGTATTACTACCTGGTGGAATTGCTGGACGCATCCATTGAGTTTAATGCCATCACTTCACTGTATCGCAGTGACGAACAGATCGAGATGTACTATTTCAATAGCGACGGTTTGATGATCTCTGAAAGCCCGCTTTTGGCAGAGATAAAACAGCGAGGATTGCTGCTCAACGACCAGATCAATTCAACGATCCTCAATGTTAAGTTGGTCGATCCGGTGAGCAAGAGTCAACTGCCAATATTTCCTGTTCAACATGCTTTATCGATCGGCAACGCGACAAAATTTGAGCATTATCGCAGCTACCGCGATGAAGATGTGCTTGGCGTTTGGATTTGGGTGGATGAGCTCAATATCGGTCTAGTTGTAGAGGTAAATAAAGAGGAGATGCTGCAGCTGCTTTCACCGCTCTTGTTCACCGAATTAATGATGTTTGCTCTACTGACGCTCAGTGCCATCGCCATGGTGATTTATCAAATGCGTTTGCGGCGTCTGGATGATCAGGTAAACGCTTTTGAAAAATTGGGCCAGTACAAGTTAGAAAAGAAAATTGGAGAAGGTGGTATTGGCAGCGTCTATTTAGCGCAGCACGCCCTATTGCGCCGACCGACAGCGCTTAAAGTTCTAAAACGTAGTTTGCTTTCTGAAGAGGTCATTGACCGATTCGAATTAGAGGTGCAACAAACGGCACTGCTTGGCCACCCAAATACAATCCAGGTCTATGACTATGGCCTAAGCCCTGACGGGACTTTCTACTACGCCATGGAGTATGTTCGCGGCTTTACCCTCGCCGATTACATCAGTGAATTTGGTGCTATGCCGCAGGAGCGAGTGATCGCGATTTTGTTACAAGTGTGCGGTTCACTTGCTGAAGCGCATAGCCGCGGTCTCATTCATCGAGATATCAAGCCGCCCAATATCATGCTGTCAGAGCAAGGCGGAATTTTTGACCATGTCAAAGTGCTCGACTTTGGCTTAGTCAAAGACATCTCAGATCCGGAAGCAACTCAGCTTACACAAACACAGTCAATTGCTGGTACGCCCTCTTACATTGCGCCGGAACGACTACAAGATCCTAAGATCTGCGATCCCAGAACCGATATCTATGCGTTAGGTGCTGTGGCCTATAATATGCTTTCGGGAAAAGATCTGTTTACTGGCACCAACGCGCTGCAAATCGCCTTAGCTGCATTAAAAGAGAAACCAGTACCAATCACTGAGGTAGTCCCCAGTCCGATTGAAGCCAAGTTAGCAGCGTTGGTGATGCAATGTGTCAGCCGAGAGCCAGCACAGCGCCCCAGAGATATCTTTGAGATCATTGAAATACTGGAACCACTTCAGCGCATACACCCTTGGTCACAACAGCACGCAAAAAACTGGTGGCAAAAGTATTCTTCGCCACTATTAAGTAAGCAAGAGACCAGTAAAGAACCCATATCAGAGGCACTGAATAGCCTATGAATCTTTTCCTGTATCCAGTTTTTATTTTACTCGCACTCATGGTGACGCCCATGGCTCTCGCTAATACTGATATAGAGAATCAAGCCCTAAAGGCAGAGCTTGAACAATGGCTAACCCATAGACAACCCGCACAATTTATCGGTGCCCAAGAGCAGCCGCTAAATTACTTTCAGCATATTTCAGCAACAGATAGCGACACTGCGCTTATCTATCTACATGGCATAGAAAGTCACGCTGGTTGGTTTCATTTGGTGGGTGCCAGATTAGCCGGTATGGGCTATGACGTTATCATGCCAGACCGTCGAGGTAGTGGTACCAATCGACAAGATATGGGGCTAAATCCAGGCTACGCTGCATCGGAACTGCAACTAATTGAAGATTTGCAGCATTTAGTTGAACAGCGCACCCGCGATTATAAGAAACGTTATCTGATTGGCCTGTCATGGGGGGGGAAGCTGGCACTGCGTTACGCTATGAGCTATCCAGACGAGATAGACGGCTTGATACTGATTACGCCCGGCTTAGTCGCCAAAGTGGATTATTCAGTATGGCAAAAAATGCAAATTGGCTTTTGTGCTTGGCTCTGCGACAAACGGTTATTTCCCGGACTAATTAGCCCTTCAATGTTCACTGACGATCCCGCATTCGTCGAATATATCAGCAATGACCCGCTCAGAAATAGCCGTGTCAGTGCCAGCTTCCTGTGGGCGACGCGAACCATCGATAACTATATCGCCGCGGAAATAGACAGCTTCTCATTACCTATTCAACTTCACCTCGCAGAAAACGATGATATTGTCGACAATCAGGGGGTCGTTGAACTTTTAAACAGAAGTCGCTCATCAATTGAGCAAACAGACTATAAAGACCAGATCCATTCACTTCAATTTGAAACCCCAGACCAACTTAGCCGTCTAATCGCCCAATGGTTAAGCCAACAAGGAGTTGAGAATGCAAATTAAACAGGCGGAAATATCAATTCTCGCCATTCCAATGAATTTCGAAGTACAGCACGCGTTAGCTTCTCGCTCACTGGCACGTAATGTCATCGTTTGTCTGACCGACGAGAACGGTCTAAAAGCCTATGGAGAGTGCTGCCCTCGCGAGTATGTAAGTGGCGAATCCATCGACAGCGTGGTCTCTGCGTTGAATGAACGTTGGTTTCCTAAAGTTCAGGGGCTTAAGTTCACTAATTTTAGCGAATTGCAGGCTTGGATTGCATCCGCTCTGACAACACTACCGCGCAACGAACACGCAGCATTTTGCGCATTAGAACTGGCGCTGCTAGATCTCTATGCTCGCAGTACAGAACAATCGGTATTACAGCTATTCAGTGCCCAACCGCAACAACCGCAACGTTACAGCGCGGTAATTGCTAGTGAGAAAATAGAGAATGTTGCAGCCAATGCGGCAATGATTAAGCAGTTCGGCGTCAAGGCATGCAAGGTCAAACTGGTCTCAGACCTGCAGCATAACCACAAAATTCTTACCACCGTCAGAGCAGCGCTTGGTGATTCAATGTCACTCAGAGGCGACGCTAACGCTGCCTGGCAATCAGCAGACGAAGCAGAACGGCAGCTTTCTGCACTGTCAAAATACCAAATGGAATCCATTGAACAGCCCTTGCCTGCTCAAGATATCAACGGGCTGGCGCAACTTACTTCTGCCAATATCACCCCCGTGATGGTCGATGAATCGATCTGCAGTCGCGCAGACGCGCAAACGCTTATCGATGAAAAGGCGTGCCACCTGTTCAATTTACGCATTTCAAAATGTGGCGGCATCAGCAATTCACTGGCGCTTGCCAAGAAAGCGGCCGACAACGGTATTGATTGTCAATTAGGCGCCCAAGTGGGTGAAACCAGCATACTGTCATCTGCGGGTTTAGTGCTCGCCAACCTCGTTCCTACCTTAAAGTGGCGTGAAGGCTGCTTCGGGCAACTATTGCTGGAAGATGACCCTATGCAACCCATTGTTCAGTTAGGTGCCGGCGGGATGGCTAATTTGCAGGCAGGCACAGGCTTTGGCATTCAACCGGAAGTAGTACGCTGGAAGAGATATCTCGAAACAGCATAAATAACGGCACAAATTAAAGGAGTGACAAGCACTATGATCGGTTACATCATTCATTTCTTGGCAAAAATATCTGCCAGCCGTTTTCGTAAATCTGCTGAAGGAGGCTTAGATACGCAAAAAGCCCTACTCAACAGGATCATCAAGCAAAATGCCGAAACCGAATACGGTAAACGTTACGGCTTTTCGAAAATTAACACCATCGCCGAATACCAAGCGGCATTACCTCTCGTTTCATATGAAGATATCCGCCCAGAAATCGAACGAATGACGGCTGGTGAAAGCAATATTCTTACTGCCGAAGCGCCAGTGATGTTCGCTCAAACCAGTGGCACCACAGGTAAGGCTAAATTCATTCCAGTGACCCCAAGCTGTCAGCGTGCCGCGTCATCTGACATGATGCGAGCATGGATGTATCACGCTAAACGGGCACACCCTGATCTGTATGCTGGAAAAATTGTTTCTTTAGTCTCCCCTGCCATTGAGGGCTATACCGAATCAGGATTGAGCTTCGGCTCTACCTCTGGCCACATTTACCGGCAGATGCCAGGGATCGTGCAAAAGATATATGCCATCCCCTATGAAGTGTTTGAAATTGAGGATTACGAGTCAAAATACTACGCATTAATGCGTTTTGCGCTCAGTGAAAAGGTTTCACTACTGGCAACCGCTAACCCCTCTTCCATCCTGAAGATGTGCGAAAAAGCTGACGAATACGGTCAGCTGCTAATAGATGATATCCGCCAGGGTACGCTCAACAATAAATTCAAAATGGCGGCAGAATTACGCCAGGCATTAGAAGCCAAGATTGAACCCAACCCAAACCGTGCTGCATTTTTACAGCAGCAGCATGACAAGCGAGATGGACGATTACTTCCCGGTGATTACTGGCCTGAGTTGGCTCTGATCGGTTGTTGGAAAGGCGGTACCGTTGGCCACTATTTGGATAAATTTCCCAGCTGGTTCGATCCCGACGGTAACACACCAAAGCAAATTCGCGATTGGGGTTTCTTATCCAGTGAAGCTCGTTGCTCGGTACCGTTATCAGACAGGGGCTGTGCAGGGCCATTGGCATTAGATGTTAATTTCTATGAATTTGTACAAGCAGACGACGTACTCAACGCACCGAATGATCCAAGCCAATGGAACTTCATCACCATCGATGGCCTTAAAACTGGCGGTGAATACTATATTTTCCTAACCACCACGGGTGGCCTCTACCGCTATGATATCAATGACGTAATAACGGTTGAGGGCTTCTATAAAAACGCGCCTAAGATACGCTTCCTTAGAAAGGGACGCGGTATGACCAATATCACCGGCGAAAAGCTGAGTGTCAATCAGGTGATAGACGCGGTGCAAAAAGCCAGTATCAGCAGCGGTGTATTGGCGGAGCATTTCAAAGCTGAGGCCTATACAGAAGAGAGTCGCTACCTACTCCGCTTAGAGCTGGTGGGGCATCATGAAGATGAACAACTCGCTGCATTTGTTAGAGCCTTTGATGACGCATTGCGAGAAATAAACGTCGAATATGAGGCGAAACGCAAGTCTCAGCGCTTACATATGCCGTTGCTGCACGTTATGCGAGATGGTTGGTATGAGCGCGCCAGAAAAGCACAGGTTGCTGAAGGCAAACGGATGTTCCAAGCGAAAACCGAGCTGCTCAGCCCAATAAAAGCAGAAACCACGCTGATTAAGCCTGAACTGGTGAAAGAGCTCGATATCAACATTCAATAATCGCTGATTGACGATGGCAGATAGGATCTGCCATCGTCGTTTTACAAACTTCTAACCACTATTCGGCACCATTACCCTATTTTTATTGAGTTAAAGCCCACAATCATGGATCATAGACCGGTTAAACTGTCACTTTGAGCATTAGAGGTCTTTTCCATGTCAGAGGCGGATGCCGTCACGACCAAACCGAGTAACTTTATTCGTCAGATCATCGACAAAGATCTGGCGTCAGGTAAACACAATTCGGTACACACTCGATTTCCTCCCGAACCCAATGGTTACTTGCATATTGGGCACGCTAAATCGATCTGTCTGAACTTCGGTATTGCGCAAGATTATCAAGGGCAATGTAACCTGCGATTTGATGATACCAATCCAGAGAAAGAGGAAATCGATTACGTTCATTCAATCATGGACGACGTTAATTGGTTAGGCTTCCAATGGAATGGCGAGATTTGCTATTCATCAAACTACTTTGATCAACTTTATCAGTATGCCGTCGAGCTAATTGAAAAGGGCTTGGCGTACGTTGATAAGTTATCACCTGATGAGATCCGTGAATATCGCGGCACGCTAACGGCACCTGGTAAGAACAGTCCATACCGTGACACTTCACCGGAAGAAAACCTTGCCCAGTTTGAAAAGATGCGTGCAGGTGAGTTTGCAGAAGGTAGTTGCTGCCTTAGAGCCAAGATCAATATGGCATCACCGGTCATGTGTATGCGTGATCCAGTGCTTTACCGAGTGAAGTTTGCCCATCATCACCAGACTGGCGACAAATGGTGTATCTATCCTATGTACGATTTCACCCACTGCATCTCTGATGCGTTGGAGGGGATCACCCATTCTCTGTGTACATTAGAATTTCAGGATAACCGCCAGCTTTATGACTGGGTACTCGACAACATCACCATCGACTGCCACCCGCGTCAGTATGAGTTCTCTCGTCTGAATCTAGAGTACACTGTAATGTCTAAGCGCAAGCTTAACTCGCTGGTGACAGAGAAGCTGGTATCCGGTTGGAATGACCCACGTATGCCGACAATTGCAGGCTTACGTCGTCGCGGTTACACACCTGGGTCGATTCAGGAGTTCAGCAAGCGCATCGGTATCACCAAGCAAGAAAACATGATTGAAATCGGCATGTTAGAAGCTTGTATCCGTGAAGATCTTGAGCACAGCGCCCCACGGGCTATGGCAGTGATTGACCCAGTAAAACTGGTTATCAGTAACTTAGCTCCAGAGCATAACGAAATGCTCAGTGCGCCGGTGCATCCCAAAGATGAAAGCATGGGTGTCCGCCAACTGCCGTTCACTAAAGAGATCTTTATTGACCGTGCAGATTTCCGGGAAGAAGCCAACAAAAAATATAAACGTCTGGTACTCGGAAAAGAGGTTCGTCTGCGTAATGCCTATGTAGTGCGTGCAGATGAGGTTATCAAGGACGACAAGGGCGAAATCCAAGAGATCCATTGTACCTATGATCCTGAGACCTTGGGTGTTAATCCTGCGGATGGTCGTAAAGTTAAAGGGGTTATCCACTGGGTATCTGCAACACAGTCGGTGCCTGCAGAGTTTCGCATTTACGACCGTTTGTTCTCGGTAGCTAATCCTGCTGCAGCCGACGACTTCCATGAAGTATTAAACCCGGATTCCTTGGTAATTAAGCAAGGATTTGCTGAACAGTCGCTTAAAATGGCCAAGGTTGAACAAGCTTACCAGTTTGAGCGTGAAGGTTACTTCTGTGCCGACAACCAAGACTCAAGCGAAGATGGACTGGTGTTTAACCTCACTGTCGCGCTAAGAGATACCTGGGGCGGCTAAACAGTTATTCAACGTTAATAAAAAGCCGAGCAAAACATGCTCGGCTTTTTTACATCTGCAGTCGTGAACGGCTACTCTTGGCTGTTCAGTACATCTTCACATTTACGGATGTCTTCCAATGTATCCACTTCTGGCGAATCAGAGGCTGCCACGGCGACTTTGATTTTTTCACCAAACTCAAGTGCCCTTAGCTGCTCCAATTTTTCCAAGTGCTCCAGTTCACTAACCGGCCATTTGCCAAAAGCCTTAACAAAACGACGGGTATAGCCATAAACACCTAGATGCTTATAAACCGGATAATCCTCATCGCCATCGCGGTTGAACGGAATACATGAACGCGAGAAATAGAGGGCATTAAAACGCTTATCAAATACCATCTTAACGTGCATGGGATCATCTCGCTCTGCGAGATTGGTAATGCGATAGGCCAAGGTAGCCATCTCAAAATCAGCAGCCCCATCGTTGAACAGCGCAACGACCTGATCTATTGATGCGGGATCAATTAGCGGTTGATCACCTTGTACATTGATAATCAAATCGTCATCAACCAAGCCTAAACGAGTTGCCGCATCATCAATACGATCGGTACCCGATGCAGCTTCGGCACTGGTCATGACAACCTTGCCGCCAAACCCTTCTACGGTATTTTTAATCAAGTCATCATCAGTAGCGACATACACTTCATCAACTAACTTGGCTTGCAAAGCACGCTCATAAACGTGTTGTATCATTGGTTTATGATGGATCATTGCCAACGGCTTGCCAGGAAACCGGCTAGAGCCATAACGCGCAGGGATTAATACGGTTACACTCATTTTCATCTACCTGATAGAAAGAGAGCCACGACACTTTTCATGCCGTGGCTCAAATAAGAATAATACCGCTCACTAAATGCGACGATACAGATCGGTTAGCAACTGGTCAGTCACCTTCTCTTCCCAGCCATCACCATAAACGTTATGCCACAATGGCCCTAGGCTCTTGGCAACTTTAACCATTTTTGCGATGGTTTCGTCAGGCAGATCTTTGCAGATCCCTTTCGGCAGTGTGATGTTATGCTTTTCCATCATCTGCCGGAACTCTTTCACCCCTTCAGGGTAAAACTCATCAAGTACATCAAAGGCAATACAGTTGCCTATCCCATGGTGATAACCAAGCACATACGACAAACCATAAGACAGCGCATGACATGCGCCAACCTGACTATAAGCGATGCTCATGCCGCCCATAAACGACGCCATCATCAACTTATCATCACTTTCAGGATGATCATCCAAATAGACCTGACGACAAAGTGCTAATGACTTCTCACCGTAAGCTTTAGAAAACTCATTCAGATAAGTACCTTCCAGCGACTCGATACAGTGGATATAGCAATCCATACCGGTATAAAACCACTGATCTGTCGGCGCATCTTTAATTAACTCGGGATCCATGATGATCTGATCGAATACAGTGTAATCAGAGTTCATGCCGAGCTTACGTTCAGGTCCGCACAGTACCGTGGTGCGCGATGCTTCAGCACCGGTACCAGATAGCGTAGGAATACCGATATGATGTACAGCAGGGTTTTCAATCAGATCCCACCCTTGATACTTAGCAGAGCCACCTTCATTGGTTAACATCAGCGCCACGGCCTTAGCTAAATCCATAGCAGAGCCACCACCGATACCAACCACGCTGACAGCAAGAGAATCGCTATGCGCCTGCACTTCCAGTGTTAACTCATCCACTTGTTTGGTGGATGGTTCATCATCGACATTAACCCAAATAAGCTTATCTTGTGGCTTTACCGGCACACGGTCAGCTAGCGGCTTATCTTTATGCACGTCATCAACCAGAAACACAACGAAGTCATTGGCTTGCTTACGCTCTTCAGCCAAAACCTCATCCAGCTGAGCAAATGACCCGCGGCCAAAAATCATTTTTGGTACAACTTTAAAATTCTTAAAACTCATGGTGTAGGCTCCGTCACCGTTTTAGGCAAAAGCTTTCTTAATGTTCTCTATACGTTGTGCGATCTCTTCTTCACTCCAAGACAGCTTAATCAACATCGAAATCGTGCGACTCATGATAGCGTCAGACTTAGGCGTGGAGACTTGAGTATAGTCAGGACGCTCTGGTAAAAGTTCTATCGCCAACTTGGCGGGTGACTTTAGATTTTGAATATGCGACCAGTTTTTCAAGTAATGCCAGTTGTTCACATACCAATAGAAACAACCATCTACGCCGTTTTCAGCTAATTTTTGGTTAATCTCTACCGCACGCGCTTCTGTAGGAAGCATAAAACTCAAGAAGCCCGCTGAATCACCAGACTCGTCAGGGATCTCTCTAAAACTGATATCAGCAATATCCGCCATCGCACTTTTGATCAGCTTCTTATTGCGGCGCTGGATCTCAACAATCTTGTCCAGCTTACGTAACTGCGCCACACCAACGGCCGCATTCATCTCTGAGATGCGGAAGTTCAAGCCCATGATGGGATGACTTTCAGCGCCACGATCGCTACCCACATGATCGTGACCATGGTCGGTAAACATGTGGCTATGATTATAGATAGCCTCATTGTTGGTGATAACCGCGCCACCTTCACCGCACGTAATGGTCTTCACCGAATCAAAAGAGAAACAACCTACATCACCGATACTGCCTAGCATCTGACCTTTGTAGCTACCACCAATGGCTTGACAAGCGTCTTCCATCAGAACCAGATCATGTTCCTTACAGATGGCTTTAATCTCGTCCATCTTCGCCATGGAGCCACACATATGTACTAAATTAACCGCGCGAGTACGTGGCGTAATGGCGGCCTTAATCCCTTCGGGAGATAAACATAGAGTTTCATCAATTTCTGCGAAGACAGGGACAGCACCGGCCATAATGACAGCTTCGACGGAAGCAACAAAAGTGAACGGCGGTACAATCACCTCATCACCAGCACCAATGCCCGATGCAGCTAAAGCGGTCTGTAACGCAGCGGTACCACTGGATAGTAGATGCGCGTGTTTAACACCCATCTTTTCCTGGAGCATCTGCTCCATATCGCGTGCCTTCCAATGACCGTTTCGCATGGCATCAAAGTTGTAACGGAAGGTGAACCCCTGCTCCATTACGTCTTTAACTTCTTTCTGCTCTTCGGGACCGAATAACTCAAAACCAGGCATGCAGCTTATCTCCTCGATAGGACTAAACGTGAAAAAGCTATTTTGAACAAGCTTAGATTAGGGATAACAAAAAGCTCGCGTCCTTCGCAGAAGAACACGACTTTTTTCATTTAAAGACCCAAAGGGTCTACTATTTGTCTTATAAGCCAATGATATCACCAATCAATATAGAATTAGCGATAGCGGGTGACAAATCCCTATTGTTTGGGTCAATAATTGTTCGTTGTTGAAACATAATTGACCTTAGTTAACAGAATAGGTTCCTAAGTAAGGAAAACATTAACAATTACTTAGAGTTGATATGCCATAATGTTGCGGCGTATTCAGCTCGGAGTCGCCATGTATTTTCGTCAGTTTTTAGTCATCGCTTGCGTAATGCTACTTTCTTCCTGTGAGGACTTAGGGAGTGTAAGGGGCATATGCAAAAAATTCCCAGAACTATGTGACGATCTGAATAAGGACGGCTGGTGTAGATATGAGCGCGCCGACCTTATCAAGCAACGCTATCAAACCCAAATATCTCCCTCAGGTGACAATAAATATCAACTGTTAATGCACCTCGAAGACTACCGTGACTGTATAGAGCGCGCCTCCCAAATCCAGCACAGCAACAACAAAGAGCAAACAACACAGCGGGTCAATGGTTATCTCGCGGCACTGGCACAGATAGAGAAAGTTAGTGCAGAAACCGAAGGGGATACAACTTCCGATCTACTCTATTACCACTGGAGCAGACACGGTGATAAGAAAGCGCATCAACTTTTGTTAGAGCAAGATGCAAAAGGCTTGCTAGAGCGCACTGACATGCAAATGCGCCTCGCAAGCGCATATAGCAAGAGCGAGCCACAAGTCGCAGTTAACAAGCTATACAAGGCGCTTTACCTGAGCCAAGGGGAAACCAAGTACCAAGCCAGCATCATCACTATGTTAGCGACCATTTTTACCCAGCAACGGAAAAATGAACTCGCCTACCTATGGATGAAGATAGGCGAACTGGCTGAGGTTGAATCTATAGATATCGAAGCAAACAGTAGATATTTAAGGGTCAACACAGAGCAACGCAGAGCACTAGACCAAAGAGCAGAAGAGATTTATGACACCCTAAAAGAGGGAAAATTTAGCCTGCCGGAACCCAAAATTTAACCTTTACCCTTCGCAAAATCCAAAGACAGTGAGTTAACACAATAACGCTGACCGGTAGGCTGGGGGCCATCATCAAACACATGACCCAGATGGGATCCACATTGACTGCATAATATCTCGGTACGGATCATCGCGTGGGTCATATCACGTTCATATCGTACCGCTCCCTCTAACGCCTTATCGAAACTTGGCCAACCGCAACCCGCGTCGAACTTAGATGTTGAGTCAAATAGCGCACTGTTGCAGCAAACACAGTGGTAAATCCCCGTTTCGGAGTTATGCAGCAATGCACCGCTAAATGGGCGCTCTGTGCCTTTTTCCCAACAAACTGCAAACTGTTCTGGCGTTAACTGCTCCCGCCATTTTTCACCATCACTCACTAATTCACCCTCACTGCACATGCTAGTTCTGTCAGTGCTGTTGCCTGCCAAAGTTCTGGCCATTGATACTGAGCCGACAAATATTGTATACCGCGAAGCAATCGATCGGGACGTCCAAAGCTGGAACGATAGTCAGATGCTTCAGAAGCCACCAAACAAGGCTCCCACATACCCATGACGACTTTATCCCAGTGATGTTGATGACACGGGCGTCGCAATGTCTCCACCAATAGATCAGCTAATTCATCAAAGGCAATAGCTTTACTCTCAACCTGGGACTGTAACTCTTTAAATAACGGTAAATCGCGAGCCATCACCGAGTAAGCATGTTGCTCCCATAACTGTACGGAAGACATTGGCAAAGGGATCCGCCCCGCAACACCTTTATCTGCCAACTCCGCATATTGCGTAGCAGCAGTCCAATCCCCCTCTAATGCCGGCCACTCACAGGCAGTGGACGGTACGGCGATAGGCGTTTTATGCTCGATATCGCGCATTTTCATCTCTTCAACCACAATAGCGTGACGAAGGGCGACCGCCGCCGGATGGTAAGCCCAACGCAACACCGCTGAGTTCATTTTTCCAACACCATCGAGTTGCGACTCAATCACTTGCGCAAGAGAGTGCAGCTCAGTGTGTTCTGTTAACAACTGCTGACGACCTAAATAGCCCGGATTAATATCCCAAATCTTCATTATCACTACCTGTAGAGACTCTTCGAAATGGTAGCGTTATTCATATGATGCGCAAAGAAAAAGGGCTAACTTTTAAAGTTAGCCCTCCTTTTTTCAATTATCTAGCCGCTAAACTTGCGTCAGATCCCGTGCTGGGCTGGACCAGTTAAGGTGGAATTTTTCTCCACTCGGTTTATCCGTTCGCTCAAATGTATGCGCACCGAAAAAGTCACGCTGACCCTGTAGTAAGTTCGCTGGCAGTACCGCGGTACGATAAGAATCAAAATAGCTAATAGCAGAACTAAACGCCGGACAAGGTATGCCCATCAACGTCGCCTTAGCAACGGTTCGACGCCAATTCATCTGCTTTTGCTCAACCTGTTGTTGAAAGAAAGGATCTAACAGCAAGTTAGCTAGCTTAGGTTTGGCCTGATACGCTTGCGTGATTGACTGCAAGAATACTGCCCGAATAATGCACCCCGCCCGCCAGATCTTAGCGATTGCAGCAAAATCCAGCCCCCAATCGTGTTCGTCAGACGCTGACGCCATCAATGCAAATCCCTGCGCATAAGCACAGATCTTTGAGCAATATAGGGCGTCATGGAGTGACTCAATAAAAGCCTGCTTTTCCGCTTCAGATACCTGTTCACTCTTCGGTCCTTGCAACACCTCTGCTGCTGCGACACGTTCAGACTTCAACGTACTCAAGGCTCGAGCAAATACCGCCTGAGTGATGGTGGGGGCTGGCGTACCTTGCTCTAAGCTACTGACAGCGGTCCACAACCCTGTGCCCTTTTGACCCGCTTTATCCAGGATCATTTCAACTAAAGGCGCACCCGTCTCAGGATCGTCCTGCAGCAATACCTCGGCACTGATCTCCATCAGATAGCTATTTAGGACACCTTTGTCCCAAGTCTGAAAAATCTCACCAATCTCTTTAGCAGTCATGCCCAGAGCATCACGGAGCAGGTGGTAAGCTTCACAAATTAACTGCATATCCGCATATTCAATACCATTGTGCACCATCTTCACATAATGGCCCGCGCCTGCAGGTCCAATGTAGGTTGCACAAGGCTCACCCTCAGTGATCACTTGACCCGGCTGCGTGCGCTCCAGCGGTAATCCGCTATTGGCGTCCACTTTGGCAGAGATCGCTTCTAGTACCGGTTCAATCATCGCCCAAGCTTTCTTATCACCACTAGGCATCAACGACGGACCAAAACGAGCCCCGACTTCGCCACCAGACACTGCGGTACTGAAAAATACAAATTGACCGCGATAGCTAGCTTCGCGCCGAACCGTATCTGTCCATAAGCTGTTGCCAGTATCGATGATGACATCTTCGGCACCAACACCTGCAGCGAGCAGCGCACTACAAACACGATCGACAGCTTCTCCGGCTGGCACAGATAGAATGAATAGATGGGGCTTTTTCACCCTCGTCACCAGCTCGTTTATCTCTGAACAACCAAAGACCCTTTGCTCGATCCCCTCAGCTCTTTCCGATGCTTCTGCCGCCAGCACTGCATCAACCTTATCTTTATCGAGGTCAAATGCAGCTACTTTGTAGCCATTGTCAGCGAGGTTTAGAACTAGATTTTTCCCCATCACGCCTAAGCCGATAAAGCCTATATCGCAAAGTGGTTGTTGATCGCTCATGCAAAAAGTTCCTTGTTTAGGACCGGTAAAGCGGTTGATGTCGGCAAAAGAGGGTCGATTATATAGACTCAACTGCCGTTGATAAATCTCCTTTCCAGTAAAGAGATGGAGTGCGGCTGTAAAAGATAGCGTTGCGCGCGGATCCTCCGGTTGTTTGCTAAGCCCTCATCCGAAGCCGTATCCAACGTTCGATACCAATACTGACCTTTAGGTAACTCGATTAATAAAAAGCTGATCGGATATTGGCTGCCATTAAACATTAGAAATATGCGTTGTGTATCAGGGTGATGCGTATTACCGTGATCAAAGACCTCTAACCCCAACACACAATTGGCAGGCTCATGCCAATCAGCTTCATGCAGCAGCCCCCCTTCGGGTTTATGCCAATGCAGTTCATGCCCGTAGCTGTTGTGCCAATAGTGATCATCGTGCAGGTTAAGCGCCGTCAGTATCGGTAATTTTTTCCGCAACTGGATCAATTTACGCACATAACGCAATAATGTGCCCTGTTCGTCAATCAAGCGCCAATCTAGCCAGTTAAGCGCATTATCTTGGCAATAAGCGTTGTTATTGCCCTGTTGTGTTCTACCGATTTCATCGCCCGCAAGTAGGTGCGGCGTGCCGACAGAAAGCAGTAACGAAGCCAACAAATTGCGTTTGTGTTGCTGCCTCGCGGCTAATACGTCGGCTTTGTCTGTCTCACCTTCAACACCATGATTGCATGACAAATTATGGCTATGACCATCACGATTGTTCTCGCCATTAGCCAAGTTATGCCGTTCAGCATAAGAAACGGTATCTTCGAGGGTAAAACCATCGTGATAAGTAATGAAATTCACTGACGCATTGACAGGCCTAACGCCTTTACAAAAAATATCCCTAGAGCCTGCAACCCGAGTAGCGAAGTCGCCAATATAACCAGCATCTCCGCGCCAAAAGGCGCGTAGCGTATCGCGATAACGATCGTTACATTCCAGCCAAGGCTCGGGGAACTGACCGAGCTGGTATCCCCCCTCCCCTATATCCCAAGGCTCAGCAATCAGCACACATTCACTTAATACAGGATCTTGATAAATCGCTTTAAAAAACGCGGAGCTGTGTTTGTATTGACCATGCTCTCTGGCCAAACTGACCGCCAAATCAAAACGAAAACCGTCAACCTGCATCTCTGTCGCCCAATAACGTAAGGCGTTAAGCACCATGGTCAGGGTTTCGGGATTATCGAAATTAACGCTATTACCACATCCCGTGTTGTTGACACTACGTTCATAATCGGGCTCACCGTGCTGGTGCTCAAACAGATAAAAACCACGATTATCAAGCCCTCTAAAGGAGATGGTTGGCCCCCCTACACCCCCTTCAGCGGTATGATTAAAGACAACATCCAGTATTACTTCTATCCCCTTTCTATGCAGCTCTCGAACCATGGTCTTAAACTCAACCACCGGACTATCCGCAGCATACCTGGCATCAGGAGCGAAAAAGTTAATCGTGTTGTAACCCCAGAAATTGCTTAACCCCATCTCCTGCAACCTTGGCTCACTCATATAGCTCGCCACTGGCATCAGCTGTAATGAGGTTACCCCCAGCGACTTTAGGTACTTTAAAGTTTCCGCGTGAGCCAAACCTAAATAGGTACCACGTTGTAATTTAGGTAACTTGGATTTTAGCCTGGTAAAACCTTTTACATGCAACTCGTACAATATCCGCTCATGGTCTGCGATTCTGGGTTTGCTAACGCCTTGCCAGTCAAAATCATCATTAATGACAACCCCTTTGGGCACCATAAATTGACTGTCACCCTGATACAGATCTGGATGCCAAATGACTGGGCGATTAAGCTCCTTGGCATAAGGATCTATAAGCAATTTGGTGCCATCAAAAGCAGTGCCGGGTTTGGGATTATCTGGACCATGCACGCGATAACCGTAAAGTGCTCCGGCCAATAGTCCGGGCACAAAACCATGCCAGAAAGCGCCTGTTTTACCAGGCATGGAGAGGCGGCAAACCTCCTCTTCCGCCTCGTTAAACAAGCACAATTCAACCTTTTCAGCATCAGGAGCATACACAGAGAAGTTGCAACCATTCTGTTGCAAAGAGCTTCCTAATGGCTGCGGCACCCCTGTCGTCATTGTCGACAAGCACGCCTTTGTATCTTTAGATCGTTTAGCGGCCATATCCATATTCGCCTCCCCAAAATAAAAAAGGCCACCCTAGGGTGGCCTCAATACTGCGAGTTATTTTACTTTACCCTTTTCAGATAAAGTGTAGACAGTGCTGGCAAGTTAATCATCAGAGATTGTTCACGACCATGCCACGGCATCTCTTCTGTTTCGAAAAATTCCCCACAATCGTAGTTACTACCCCAGTAATACTCGCTATCACTATTGACAATAACCTGGTATCGGCCGGGCAGATTAACTCCCAAACGGTAACCATCACGAGGAATTGGAGTGAAGTTAGAAATAACAATCACATCTTCATCTATCGATTTCGCTTTACGGATAAATGACACGATGCTGTTATCGGCATCTTCATGGTCCACCCATTCAAAGCCTTCATGACTCGTGTCCAGCTCATACATAGCTGGCGTATCACGGTAAGCATGGTTCAAATCTCTAAATAGATTTTGAATACCGCTGTGCTTTGGATAGTCCAGTAGGTGCCACTGCACAGAACTGTCATGATTCCACTCTTCGGCCTGGCCAAGTTCATTACCCATAAAATTGAGTTTTTTACCCGGGTGTGCGTACATGAAGGCCATATAAGCGCGCATATTCGCCGCAGCCTGCCACTCATCACCTGGCATTTTCCGCAAGATACTGCCCTTACCATGCACCACTTCATCATGGGACAGAGGCAATACAAAGTTCTCATCGTAGGCATAAACCATTGAGAAGGTCAGCTCACCATGGTGATACTTGCGATAAGCTGGATCCTTGCTGATGTAATGCAGACTGTCATGCATCCAGCCCATGTTCCATTTAAAGCCAAAGCCCAGTCCGCCTTCGAAAGTCGGGCGCGAAACCCCAGCGAAAGCCGTTGACTCTTCAGCCAATGTCATGGCATGAGGATACTTCTTATAAACTTCTTCGTTGAACCACTTCAGCAAGCTAATCGCTTCGTAGTTATGGTTGCCACCATCAACATTGGGGATCCATTCGCCGGCGTTACGGGAATAATCCAGATAAAGCATCGATGCGACGGCGTCGACACGCAGGCCATCAACATGGAATTTTTCCAGCCAGAAAAGCGCATTAGAGATCAAAAACTGGCGAACATGATCACGACCAAAATCATAAATGCATGAATTCCAATCTGGATGCCAACCCTTGCGTGGATCCGCATATTCATAAAGATGCGTCCCATCGAAACGAGCCAAACCATGGCTATCTTCAGGGAAGTGTGCAGGCACCCAGTCAACGATCACGCCAATACCATTCTGGTGGCACTGATCAACAAGATACTTAAAATCATCAGGTGTACCAAAACGCGATGTCGGGGCGAATAGCCCGACTGGTTGATACCCCCAGGAACCAGAGAATGGATGCTCAGAAACAGGAAGCACTTCAATATGGGTAAAGCCCATATCTTTCACATACGGGATCAAATACTCAGCAAGCTCACGATAGGTTAACGAACGAGCGCGACCATCAGCTTCAACTTTCTGCCGCCATGAACCTAGGTGTACTTCATAGATAGACAATGGACGAAAACGCTTATCATCCAGGTTGTCCTCTATCCACTGTTGGTCATTCCATTGGTAAGCATCATGATCATAAACAACAGAAGAGTGCGATGGGTATTGCTCCGCATAGAAGCCAACAGGATCAGCTTTATGGGGCAGACGATTGCCTAACGGATCTTTAATCTCGTACTTATATTTGTAGCCAGCATCAATCTCCGGCACAAACAGCACCCAGCATCCGTTCGTTGTCTGCTGCATAGGGTGACAGCGCCCGTCCCAATAATTGAATTCACCAATCAAAGATACGCTGGATGCGTTTGGTGCATACACGGCAAAACGCACGCCGTGAACACTTTTTCCACCACCGACATCAATATCCATGGGGTGGGCACCCATGCGATTATAATGGGCTTCAGGCGTCGAATAAGCTTCGCCAATCTCGGCGTAAGCCACTTCCTGAAATTGGTAAGGGTAAACATTAGTGTATTCGCCACTGTCAGTGGTGACATCGAGTTTGTAAAAGAAGAACTTTTTCCGACGTGGCATCGCCAATTCAAAAAGCCCATCTTCATGTACGACTGTCATTTCACCCAGCGACTTATCGGTCGAGAGTTCCTTGGCAACGACTTTGACGGCATTAGGTAGCCACACTCTCAGTAACATGCCCTTTCCATCAGGATCAGGCTTCAAACCAAGTTCTTCAAAAGGGTTAACGCAGCGAGCCTGCTGTAACTGTTGAATAAGCATCTGTAAACCTGTTCCTCTTATTGGGCGTACTTTCCTAGGTCTTTTCCAGAACATTTGCAATAAAAGAGCGCACAGCCTCTCTCATACCTATATCCTGCTTACGGTTTTCTGATTCATACCAACGATGCTCGAGTAACTGATGATATAGCTCAGCATCGTCATCTCGCGATCGATATTCGTCGGGAAACATATCCAAAATGTAGAGGTACTCTTCTTCATACCAGATATGTGCCGCCACCATTTCAGACACTTTATCTTTACCGCGCTCTTCACGCCGATGATTATATTGATGCATAAAACGGGTAATTTCATGCAGCAAGCGCCTTGCCTGATTTGCCTGAACTTTAATTCCGACTAACGATTCCAGTCTGCGAATATGGTGTCCAGGTTCAACGACTTTTGTCAGTAATCTTAGCCTATCGTTTTCACCGCTGGTAACAAACTCTATTTCTTCAACATCGTAACCAAGATCATGCAATCTCTGTATTCGACGCTCGACTTGGTACTGTTCTTCGGCACCAAACTCAATTTGTTGGTTAACTTCTGACCAAAGCTTATGATATTTCGACAAAATGTCTTCTGTCACTTTGATCGGATCAACACCGCCAGGCAAACCAAAGCCAGCTTCAAGATCCATCAACTCGCCAGCAACATTGGTTTGGGCAATCATCAAATCCAGCTCTCTCTGACCGTCAGAAATCCGGTCATAGGAAACGGCCGTTTCTGCATCAACAAAATAAGCCGCGAGACGGCCCGCATCTCGGCGAAAAAGAGTATTAGAAAGGGAGCAATCCCCCCAAAAGACACCTTGAAGATGAAGCCAAACAAACAGCTCTGCCATTGCATCTATTAACACATCATAGCTGATATGCCATGGCTGCTCTGCCATCATGATGCGATAGGGTTGAGAAAAATCTAAATAGTGGGTGACGACGAGAGCGTAATTCGGTTTACCGCTGCGCTCAGTCACTAACGCAACAGGCTTGACGGAAGGGGCATCCATCTCCTGCAGGTCACGAAGAAATTGAAATTCATGCTTCGCTAACTTCTCGTTTATCTCTTTTACTGCGTAGATACGCTCTCTACAGCGAATAAATCGAACGACGTTACGAGAAATACCTCTGGCCATCTCGACAAGGAGATGTTCGGGCCAGCCCTCAAGGGGCTGGTCCCATGGCAACCCCAGATCCAGAGGATATTCCTGGGGTGCTATCTGTTGTAATCGCAAGCGATTAAATTTCCTTAGTTGCTGGCTCCACGGCGCGCATCTGACAGCTTGCTCATGAGCTCTTGTACATCATGCTCTGCAAACAACTTGTCTAGATCTTTGCTGAGCTTACGACGCCAATTTGGATACTCAGTACTTGTTCCTGGTACGTTAACCGGCTTATCCATCTCTAACCAGTCTTCTAACTGTAAACTGAGAAGTGAAGAACTTCCCTTCGCCATATGAACTTGCATTCCATAGTTCAGGTCTCTGGTCATACCGACCCAGTTCACATCGTTAGAGATGTAGTCTGGCAGCGACTGATGCCCTTTCAGGCTATCCAAGATCTTCTGCTTACTTTCATGACGATCGTTGTAAAGTGTCTGCAGTACATTATCGTCTGGGTAAAGACCCAACTCTTTACCTAACTTCAGATCATCGCAATGCCAGAAACCAATCAGTGTCGGCATATCATGTGTCGTTAACGTAGCCATCGCCTGCACAGGATAGTGATTAGGCGAGATAAATCCGCCATCTTCAGCTTGCTCGAAGAAGAACACTCGATATGAATGCACACCATTTTCTTGCAGGGTCTCACTGATACCATCAGGCACAGTACCCAAATCTTCACCAATAATAGCGCAATGATTGCGGTGGCTTTCTAATGCCAAGATGCCGAGCAGATCTTGAATGTTGTAGTAAACATATGCCCCACCCTTCGCGTCTTTACCGGCTGGGATCATCCACAAGCGCAATAAAGCCATCACGTGGTCGATTCGGAGCGCACCACATGAGCGCATATTAGAGCGGAACAGATCGATCATAGGCTGATATTGTTGCTCGATCAGCTTACCAGGATCCATCGGTGGTAGACCCCAGTTTTGACCTAAAGGACCCAGTACATCAGGTGGAGCGCCAACCGCGGCACCAGCGATATATAGATCACGGTTTGCCCAAATCTCAGTACTACCTTCACTGACACCAACGGCCAAATCGCGATACAAGCCCATCGCCATACCAAGGCCTTTGGCCTTTTCATCAACAGCCGCAAGCTGTTCATCAGCCAAGAACTGTAAATAGAGGTAGAAATTCAATTCATCAGGGTTCGCTTTAGCCCACTTAGCAACGGCGGGCTTATGGTACTCGTTGAATTCTGCAGGCCAACTCGGCCATCCCCATGCATTGATACCGTCGGCGTAGAAATACTCCTGCAGAGCATCGTATAACGCCTGCTCTCTCAGGTTTTCGCCACCCTCTGCGACAAAGGCTTGGAACGCCTGCTCACGTTCATTACCGCTGCCCAGCACTGTTTCTTTGAAAGTGTTGAAGACCAAACGGAGGGCTTTAAGCTTTAACTGAGTGACGCCAGTGTAATCAACCCAATCTTTGCCGCGTAATTCGCCTAGACGCCACTGGAAGTCATTGCTATTAACCAATGCCTGAGCTTCTGAGCTGGCGTTATATTCAGGTGTTGCTTCGACGTCGATATAAACCACGTTGAGCCAACGACGAGAAGATGGGCTATAGGGGCTCGCACTTTCTGGATTGTTTGGATAGAGCGCGTGAATAGGGTTCAAGCCGACAAAATCACCGCCACCCTTGGCGACATTCTCTACCAAATAGGTTAAATCGGTGAAATCACCAATACCCCAGTTGCGCTGACTACGCAGGCAATACATCTGGACGCTAGGGCCCCAGACCTTCTTGCCAGATGCAATTTCATTAGGAATGTAAGAAGCCTGTGGCGCAATAATGAAACGTGTATCAGCCAGCTTTTTACGTTTTGCATTACGTAAAACTAAGGTGTGATAACCGATTGGGGCATCTAATTTTAAGAATACCTTAAGCGCCTTGTATTCAACGCCTTCAATCGTTTCTGAACCAACCAACTGGCCATCAAGCGGTGTGAAGGTACCTTTAAGCTTTTCACCATCTTCCAGTTCTAAGGTCCAGTTCACTGGCACTTTCAAATCATCAATAGGCAGATGTAATTCAAGCGGATAGCTTTCCGACTTACGTACAACCAATACCTTTGGCAGCATGTTCTGCCAAACCGACGCGAGGTTCGCTTGATACTGTTGCTCTAACTTAGCGTCATCCTCCGTCGCATACCCCATCGCAGATAAAAGCGCTGCTTTACTGCTTGCATCAACGGTGGCGGGGTTACCCCAAGCATCCACGTAATTGGATTCAACCCCTCTGAGTAACGAGAGCTTTTCAATAAGTTCCTGATTCATCGAACAAACCTTTTTGTTGATTGTCGAACCGAACGGCCGGTTAAAAATATACGGGTAAGTCTAAATCGGCTTGGCCTTATGTGCCAACGTAAAAACCAAGGAGATTTTTGTTTTGTCGAACCTAGCCAACACAGATCAATAGTCTATAGTTAGGTCGCTATATTAATCGCTACAACTTAAAGGTGTAATTATATTTCATTGTCAAACTTGACTCAGCGCAACAAAAAACGCTGATTTACTTGACGATGGGACTGCTTTTTGTAATTTTACTACCAAATTTTATCCCCTGAACTGTTTAGGAATATTTCTATGACTATCAAAGTCGGTATTAATGGGTTTGGACGTATCGGTCGTTTCGTATTTCGTGCTGCTTGTGAGCGCAATGACATCGAAGTTGTTGGCATCAACGACTTAATCGATGTTGACTACATGGCTTACATGCTGAAGTACGACTCAACTCACGGTCGTTTCAACGGTACCGTAGAAGTAGAAGGTGGCAACCTTATCGTTAACGGTAAGACTGTTCGTGTTACTGCTGAGCGTGATCCTGAAGCTCTGGCTTGGGGTGATATCGGTGTTGATGTTGTTGCTGAAGCAACTGGTATCTTCCTGACTGACGAAACAGCTCGTAAGCACATCACAGCTGGCGCCAAGAAAGTTGTTCTGACTGGTCCTTCTAAAGATGCTACGCCAATGTTCGTAATGGGTGTTAACCACGAATCTTACGCTGGCCAAGACATCGTTTCTAACGCTTCTTGTACTACTAACTGCTTGGCACCTGTCGCTAAAGTACTGAACGACAAGTGGGGCATTGAAAGCGGTCTGATGACTACTGTTCACGCTACTACTGCTACTCAGAAAACTGTTGACGGTCCTTCTGCGAAAGACTGGCGCGGTGGTCGTGGTGCTTCTCAGAACATCATCCCATCTTCAACTGGTGCAGCTAAAGCTGTAGGCGTTGTTCTTCCTGAACTGAACGGCAAGTTGACTGGTATGGCATTCCGCGTCCCAACTGCTAACGTTTCAGTTGTTGACCTGACTGTTAACCTGAAAGAAGCTGCAACTTACGAGCAGATCTGTGCTGCGATGAAAGAAGCTTCTGAAGGTGCTCTGAAAGGTGTTCTGGGTTACACAGAAGATCAGGTTGTATCTCAAGACTTCATCGGTGAAGTACAGACTTCAGTATTCGATGCGAAAGCTGGTGTTGCTCTGACCGACAAGTTCGTAAAAGTTGTATCTTGGTACGACAACGAAATCGGTTATTCAAACAAGGTTCTGGACCTGGCTGCTCACATCACTAAGTAAGCATCCCTTCCAGACTAAAAACCGCGCTACGGCGCGGTTTTTTATTGCCTGTTAATCAAGCATTGGCGATCTTCAGCATCAACGTTTCTTAAACGCGATGCCTATAACTTTGACTTGATGAGGCCGGACGGCTAAACGAAGGAGGAAGTGAACTAAGCCGAGAGAAAAACTAAACTTGGATGAGTGGGCTTAACCGGAGGTTCAGTCAAGCCCAAACTGTTTCAGAGAGAATTATACAGTTTGCATTAGATAGGCCGCGGCACCAACTAAGCCAGGCTGCTCTTCCGTCACGACAAACGTCGGGATCCCAGCATTAAACTCTCGGAAACGCCCTTTCGCTTCAAAGCGCTGACGATACTCACTGGCTTTCAAAAACTCGATGAATCGCGGCACAATACCACCAGCAATAAATACACCACCAAAAGCACCTAAGTTGAGAGCCAAGTTGCCACCAAAACTACCCATAACACGGCAGAACTGCTCCATAGTTAATTGGGCGACAGCACAGCTACCATCGATACCGGCTTGACTGATTTCTGCAGCATCAGTGAACACAGCAGCCTCACCTTTCATATCAGCGATAGCCTGATACATCTGCACAATGCCTGGACCGGACAATAGCTGCTCAACTGAGACGTGCTCATATTTTTTACTCAAAAATGCCAATATGTGCGCATCTATCTCATCAATAGGAGCAAAATCTACATGACCGCCCTCGCCAGGCAAACTCATCCAGAAGTTGTCATGCTGTACCAAATGCGCAACCCCCAAGCCGGTGCCTGGTCCGAATACCGCAATAGGTGCGCCTGACTTGGCCTCAACACCACCCACCTGAACTTTTTGTTCGTCAGTCAAATGTGGCAACGACATTGAGATGGCTGTGTAATCATTGATCAGATGCAGTGCATGCCATCCCAGAGTCGCTTGTGTTTCTTTCACCGAAAACGCCCAGCTATGGTTGGTCATCGCTATCCAATCGTTATTCGTTGGGCATGCGATAGCAATGCAAGCATGGGTCACTGGCGGTTGACCAGCATCCGTTAGATATTGCTGAATGGCATCAACAATGGTGGGGTAATTAGCACATAGGTATTTGCGTAATTCGCTACGTGTACCCGTCGCCAGATCAACCAATTGCAATCGAATATTCGTTCCGCCGACGTCGGCGATCAGGCCCAAGTATTGCTCTGCCATGTTGCAGTTTTCCTCTGATCTAATGTAAAAACCTGTAGCTATATCAGGTCAAAAATTTTGAAGCCCAGATCAAAACGGATCTAAGCGAAAAAAAGACCGACCTGCATCAACAAACAGGTCGGTCGCTTCATTTATTCGTTCCAGGCTCGACCATCCTTAGTCATCAGCCCAATGGCAGTACAAGGCCCCCACGAGCCCGCCTGATAACTCCTGGGAGCATCACTACTCAACTGCCACGCATCAATAATACCATCCACCCACTTCCACGCTTCCTCAACTTCCTGCCGACAAACAAATAGGGTTTGATTTCCCATCATCGCTTCCAGCAATAAACGTTCATAAGCGTCAGCGATACGTTCGTCTTTAAAGGTTTCAGAAAAAGAGAGATCAAGTGTCGTTTGTTGCAACTTCATTCGCGCATCCAAACCCGGCACTTTGTTCATCATCTTCAACTCAACACCTTCATCCGGTTGTAAACGGATGGTGAGCTTATTCGCTGGTACATGGTCATAATTACTAAAAATATGATGCGGTAATTCTTTAAATTGGATCACGATTTCACTGAGCTTACCTGGCATACGCTTACCGGTACGCAGATAGAAAGGAACACCTGCCCAGCGCCAGTTATCGATGTCAGCTCTAACCGCAACAAATGTCTCCGTCGCTGAATCCGCATTTGCGCCAGCCTCTTCCAGGTATCCAGGCACAGGTTTTCCGCGCAAAAAACCGCGACCATATTGGCCTCTGACGGTTTTCTCGTCCACATCTCGCGCAGTGATCGGGCGGAGCGCTTTTAACACCTTCAGCTTTTCTGTTCTGATACTCTCTGCATCAAGATCTGCAGGCGGCTCCATCGCAATTAAAGATAGCACTTGCAGGAGGTGATTTTGGATCATGTCCCGCATTTGACCAGCTTGATCAAAATAGCCCCAGCGCCCTTCAATCCCGACCTCTTCTGCTACCGTGATCTGCACATGGTCAATGGTATTGTGATCCCAATTGGTCGTCAGCAATGAGTTGGCAAAGCGCAGCGACAGTAAGTTAAGAACGGTTTCCTTACCTAGATAGTGATCAATACGATATATCTGCGATTCATCAAAATAGGCCGCCACCGCATCGTTTATCTCTTTTGATGACTCGAGGTCATGACCTATCGGCTTTTCTACCACGACACGTGTAGAAGCACCGATGGATCCAGACGTATGCAGGCCTTTCGATATCTCTCCAAACACAGACGGCGGCACCGCAAAATAGTTCACCATTACGCGTTTTTCATGATCGAGAAACGCTTTAAACTGGTCATAATCAGCGAGGTTAGTCAGATCGATCTTAAGATAATGTAAACGGACACGAAAACGCGACCACACCTCATCGTCTATCGATTCTTTCATAAACTCTGACAGCGCATCATGAACCAGCTCCACGTATTGTTCACGACTATAATCGCCACGTGTCACGCCCACAATACGGGTATCTGTCGCAATAGCATTGGCCTTTTCTAACTGGTACAACGCCGGCAGCAATTTGCGGCGAACCAGATCTCCACGGGCACCGAACAGCACCAAGTCTACAGGCTGATCGGGTTGGGCTAAGGTCATTGATGCTCCTCGATTATTTCTTATTCTTAGTTTCGACGGCGTATTTTAGATTAAATTCACTGTGAGATTCCTGCTTTTTACGAGCAAAATGAAAATTTTGTTGTCGTAAATTTACCCCAAACAGTCAAAGTTGTTTGACAGTGATCAAACAACACGTGCCTAGCAGTAGCGCCAAATGCCTATAAATTCCTATAGTGAGCGAGTTACAGAGAGTTTCATTTTTGTAAGAAAAAAACTTTAAAGCTTGTCGCTCTCATTCTAAACATTAATTAATGAGCGACGCCGATAGGCCCAACATGGCTGATAACGTATGAACACCCTTGAAAAAATCTCCAAAAATTTAAACGGCTTTAGCAAATCAGAACGCAAAGTAGCAGAAGTTATTTTGGCGGCCCCACAAACCGCTATCCATTCCAGCATCGCAGCACTGGCGAAACTGGCTGATGTCAGCGAGCCAACAGTCAATCGTTTCTGCCGACGCTTGGACACAAAAGGCTTCCCCGACTTTAAGCTCCATCTGGCGCAAAGTTTGGCCAACGGCACCCCATACGTTAACCGTCACGTTGAAGAGAGCGATGGGCCTGACGCCTACACCTCAAAAATTTTCGAAACTGCCATGGCCAGCCTTGATACGGCTCGCAATAGCTTAGATGCAACGCAGATTAACCGCGCAGTGGATATCTTAACCCAAGCCAACAAGATATCGTTTTTTGGTTTGGGTGCGTCAGCCAGTGTTGCACATGATGCAACCAATAAATTTTTCCGCTTTAACGTTCCTGTGGTCTTCTTCGAAGATGTACTGATGCAACGAATGAGCTGCATTAACAGTGCCGAAGGTGATGTTATTGTGCTGATTTCACACACTGGGCGCACGAAGAGCCTGGTTGAGTTAGCCCAGCTGGCCAGAGAAAGCGGTGCCACAGTTATCGCCATTACAAGCAAAGACTCCCCCTTGGCACAAGAAGCCAACCTGATCCTTGCCATGGATGTACCGGAAGATACTGACATCTATATGCCAATGGCATCCAGATTGGCACAGCTCTGTTTAGTTGACGTATTAGCAACAGGCTTTACTTTGCGCCGCGGCCCTCGATTCAGAGACAATCTACGTAAAGTGAAAGAGAGCCTGAAACAATCTCGCTTTAACAAAGCTGAATACGATTAACCTACTATCTTTCATAAACAATTCCACCGCAGCACAAAATTGTAATTTCTTTACATCTATACTGTGCTAACGGCTAAGGGCAAATCATCTCATGGTGTTTTGCCCCATTATTCACCACGTACTCTTGACCAGTTATCTCGGAGCCTTCAATGCTTAGACGAACAAAAATCGTAACGACACTTGGTCCAGCAACAGACCGTGACGGCAACCTGGAAAAAATTATCCGTGCAGGCGCCAATGTCGTTCGAATGAATTTCTCCCACGGTAGTCCTGAAGATCATATCAAACGTGCCGATGACGTCCGTGCGATAGCCAAAAAACTCGGCCGCTATGTGGCAATACTAGGTGATTTGCAGGGTCCGAAGATCCGTGTGTCAACCTTCAAAGAGGGTAAGATCCATTTAACTATCGGCGACAAATTTACCTTAGATAGTGATCTGCCTAAGGGTGAAGGTAACAAAGAGGCTGTAGGACTCGATTACAAAGAACTACCTCAAGATGTTACCGCGGGCGATCTACTGCTATTAGATGATGGCCGCGTCCAGCTGGAAGTCACGCTCGTCGAAGGAAACAAAGTACACACTGCCGTCACAGTAGCCGGTCCTCTATCCAATAATAAGGGTATCAACAAGAAAGGGGGCGGATTATCTGCCGCGGCTCTTACCGACAAAGATAAGGCCGATATCGTCACTGCAGCCAAGATCGGTGTTGATTACCTCGCGGTATCCTTCCCGCGTTCAGGTGCAGATATGAATTACGCTCGAGAACTGGCCGAAGCGGCCGGTTTAAAAGCGCATATGGTGGCAAAAGTAGAGCGAGCAGAAGTGGTTGCCACAGAAGAAGCGCTAGATGACGTTATTCTTGCCTCAGACTGTGTCATGGTTGCCCGTGGTGATCTCGGTGTTGAAATCGGTGATCCTGAACTGGTGGGCTGCCAAAAGCGGATGATATCCAGAGCTCGTGCACTCGACCGCACGGTGATCACCGCAACGCAGATGATGGAATCGATGATTGAAAACCCGATGCCAACTCGTGCAGAAGTGATGGACGTCGCCAATGCCGTTCTTGATGGCACAGACGCCGTAATGCTTTCTGCCGAAACGGCCGCCGGTAAGTTCCCGGAAGAGACAGTCACAGCGATGTCTAACGTCTGTATCGGCGCCGAAAAACATCCTCGAGTAAACGTTAGTCGTCACCGTATCAATGAGATTTTTACAAATTCTCAAGAAACCGCGGCGATGTCTGCTATGTACGCTGCGAATCATATGGAAGGCGTCAAAGCCATTGTCGCTCTGACAGACAGCGGCCGTACACCACTCATTATGTCCCGTATTACCTCTAATTTGCCTATTTATGGCATGAGCCGCCACTCAGCTGCACTCAACGTGATGGCGCTCTACCGTGGTGTTAAGCCAGTAGCATTTGATATGGCACAGCATGATGAAAATACCTTGGTACGTGGAGCACTCGATACACTGCTAGAGCGCGGTCTACTCGAGCCTGGAGATCTGGTCATTATGACCAAAGGTGATATCGCCAATACATCGGGAAGCACCAATACAATGAAGATTTTGACCGCTTAATTCGGTTTAACTTTTCAACAAAAAGAAGGCCGGTCTCAGACCGGCCTTCTTTTTATCTATTGAACAACCGCAAGCGCTAAGCGGCGTCTGCATTAAATGGAACAGCTGGAGATTGCGTAGCGCCCATCTCATTGAAGCTATCAACCTGAATAGCATGGTAACGCAGTGCTTCCGCTTCCCGTAACTGTGCCGCTTCCTTGTCATCAATCAGTTTGGCGGCAAACGCATGCTCGATTAATTCAGCAAATGGTATCCGCTTAGGTAGACGTCCAGCGCGCTGCGCTTTACCAAGACGCTTTTCCAAAGACTGAGATTCAAACATAGCGACAAAGGCACGTTCCATTACGCCCGTTGCGTCGTCCTCACCGGCACCGACATAGCAAAGGTGGGATAAGCGCTCTCTTAGCACGCCAGGCTTGAGCATTGAGCTACATATCTGCGTAGCCACTTTATCCTTCGGCGCCTTGTAACGGATCCCCCAAGGGAAAATAATGCGCTTCAAGATGGTCGATAATATCGGGTTACTAAAGTTAGCGAAGAAACCATCAAATGCAACACCGATCGCATGCAGATGGTGCTGCAAACAGTAATGCACGAACGGCAGATCACTGACCTGATGCCCATCTTCTTCGAACCGTTTCAATGTCGCTGATGCCATGTACAGATGGCTAAGAATATCGCCCAACCTAGCAGATATCATCTCCCGACGTTTAAGCTCACCGCCGAGTACCAACATCGCCATGTCAGACACCACTGCCAGGCCGGTACTCATACGGGTCAGATCGCGATAGTAGCGGCTGGTCTCTCCGGCCACCGGTGAAGCATTGAAACGCGCCCCGGTTATGCCTTGCCACACTGCCCGTGTGAAATTACCCGCTGCGTAAGCAACGTGTTTCACCAGCAAACCATCAAACTGATTTAACCCTTCCCCTTCATCAGGGTTAGCTGCGGCCTCCATTTCAGCGAAGACATAAGGATGGCAACGCGTCGCCCCCTGACCAAAGATCATCAGATTCCGGGTCAGAATATTCGCCCCTTCCACCGTAATCGAAATCGGGATCCCCATATAGGCATTACCGAGGTAGTTCAAAGGCCCCATCTGTATGCCCTTACCCGCATGGATATCCATGGCGTCGTCTACCACTTTTCGCGCCATCTCCGTCATATGATACTTAGAGATAGCGGTAATAACCGACGGACTAATGTTCAAATCAATCGCCCCCGCAGTCATTCGGCGATGTGCTTCGAGACTATAAGCAAACGCGCCAATACGCGCCAACGGCTCTTGGATACCTTCAAAGCGACCGATCGACATCCCAAATTGGCGGCGAACATAAGCGTAAGCACTGGTCATTTTCGCAGCCAGATGGCCTGAAGCGGCGCTCAAGGCAGGCAAAGAGATACCACGCCCAGCGGATAGGCACTCAACTAACATACGCCAACCCCGGCCTGCGTAATCTGGCCCACCGATGATCCAATCAAGGGGAATAAACACATCTTTACCCGTTGTCGGACCATTCATAAAGGCCAATGCTAACGGATTATGGCGGCGTCCAGTTTCAACACCGGGATGATCTGTTGGGATCAAAGCACAAGTGATACCAAGATCTTCCTGATCGCCCATTAGACCATCGGGATCTCTTAACTTAAATGCCAAACCTAATACCGTCGCCACCGGTGCCAAGGTGATGTATCGCTTATTCCAGTTGAGCATAATTCCTAAGGTTTCTTTACCTTCAAACTCACCCTTACAAACGATACCTAAATCAGGAATAGAACCCGCATCAGAACCAGCTTCTGGACCGGTTAACGCAAAGCATGGCACGTCACGGCCATCAGCCAAGGTTGGCAACCAGCGCTCTTTCTGTTGCTGTGTGCCGTAGTGCATCAATAACTCACCAGGGCCTAACGAGTTCGGCACCATCACTGTCACAGCGGCACTCAAGCTACGTGATGCAATCTTTGAAACAATAGTAGAATTGGCTATCGCAGAGAATTCACGACCACCGAATGACTTGGGAATGATCAGTGCAAAAAAGCCCTCTTGCTTAAGATAATCCCAAACATCTTGTGGCAGATCTTTTTGCTCATGAACAATGCTGTAGTCATCGAGCATCGCCAGCAAAGTCTCAACTTGGTTGTCCAAAAACGCGCGCTCTTCGTCATTTAACGAAGGTTTCGGGTAATTGTGCAGCTGTCGCCAATCAGGCTTACCTTTAAACAGCTCTGCATCCCACCAAACATCACCGGCCTCCATCGCCTCACGCTCGGTGGTCGACATGGGTGGCAAGATACGTTTAAAAACCCGGAAAACAGGCCGAGTAACTAATTGCTTACGAAAATCGGGCACGCCAAGCACCACAGCAATGGCGATAATGATGAGTAGTAGAATTGACATGACTTCAGACCTTCAAAAAAGTAACGTGGTTATCTTCATTACGAAGATTCGTTGGAATAGGAGCACTCACCCCAGCTGCGATATAGGGTATAACCCGTCGAATGACATCTTCGATATCAACAGACTGATTAAAATCAGCATCTGATATTTCGCTCAAAGCTTGTTGCGACGCCATCGTAAAAATAACCGTACCAAGGGTGAAATGCAGACGCCAAAACAGATCACTGGCAGACAACTCCGGATACGCGGCGCGCACCGCTTCACTGATCCTTTCAATCACTGCGCCGTGATTAGCAATCAAATACCAACGCAAGTGCCCCTGCGTGTCGCTATAGCCTCTACCTAGCAACTGCATAAACAACGTTGTGCCCTTCTCCCTAATACCATTTAATAGCAGCAAGGGCTCAACAAACGCCTCAAACACCTCGGTCATTTCAGGGCGCCGTTGCTGTTTAAGCAAGTTGCTAAGCGCTTCATCAAGAGCTGGCATAAATGTTTGGAGATAACGCTCCAAAACTGCACGGATCAGCGCCTTTTTTGAGCCAAAATGATAATTAACTGAGGCCAAATTGACTTCAGCTCGCGTGGTGATCAGTCTTAACGACGTATCGGAGAAGCCGCGCTCTGCAAACAGCAGTTCTGCTTCATCTAAAATTCTTGTTTTCGTATCAAGCCGCACTAATACCAACCCCGAATTCAAACAGTTGTTTCAAATGTATGTTTAAGCCGTGCGCGTGTCAAGCGACTGATCTGACCAGAACTTTGCTCACCAAGATAAATCAGTAATAACAACCGGTTTTCCATGCACTTATCACGCATATAAACGCACTGAGAATATTTGCTAATTTCCGGAACTAAAGGCGCTGAAAGGCATCTAATGTTTTACGTAAATTACTTTTTACGCACAATATCTCTCCCTGGGCCCAGCAAACTGTTCTGTCGCTTACTGCTGGGTCTTTTTTTATCTGCTTGCCTTCTCTAACATGTCTGCGTCCACTCCAGGGACCTTAGATAAAATAAAAATAGGACTAAACATGTCAAACCCAGAGAAATTTCGCCGGGGTTTACTCGCGATCACACTGGCCAGTGCACTGGCAGCATGCGGAGAGCAAGCTGTCGAGCCTAAGCAGATAGAGATCGATCCCGCTTCACTTGCTGCATCCTTCCTTATCAATGCCGAAGATGAATTGGCGACATTACGCAAAGAGCTATATCGAGCTGAATGGATCTACCAAAACTTTATTACTGAAGACACCGCTTCATTAGCTGCTGACGCAAATAGCCGTTATACCGCGGCGCAAGTGCGGCTGGCCCATGAGGCTGCTAAATTTGATGGCATTGACCTAGCTGCCTCAACCCGGCGCAAACTCGATATATTAAAATTTTCCATCGTACTCCCCGCCCCGGTTGATGCAGACAAAAATGCCGAGTTAGCGAAACTGGCTGCGGATCTCAATGGCATGTATGGCAAAGGAAAATACTGTCTCAGCGCAGACAACTGCCTGACTTTACCTGAAATGAGCAACATCATGGCTAGCTCACGTGATGCCGACGAACTACTTGCTCTGTGGCAAGGCTGGCGCGACGTATCACCTCCAATGAAGCCTTTATATGAGCGCCAGGTTTCCTTGGCTAATGAAGGTGCCAAGGCGTTAGGTTTTAACGACTTAGGGACGATGTGGCGCAGTAACTACGATATGTCACCGACAGACTTTTCAGTAGAGATGGATCGTCTATGGGGACAAGTTAAACCGCTATACGAAGCACTACACTGTCATGTTCGAGCGAAACTAGGTGAAACCTATGGCACAGACTTAGTATCCCCCGATCAACCTATCCCAGCCCACTTACTGGGTAATATGTGGGCGCAAACCTGGGGCAACATCTACAATATCGCAGCACCTGAAGATGCCGATCCAGGCTTCGACCTCACCACGCAGCTCGCTGTCCACGGCTACGATGAGTTAAAAATGGTTGAAGGGGCCGAGCGCTTTTTTACTTCTCTAGGTTTTGAGCCGCTGCCTGATACATTCTGGCAACGTTCGCTATTCACCCAGCCTGCTGATCGTGATGTAGTTTGCCATGCGTCTGCTTGGGATCTGGACGACCAAGAGGATATTCGCATTAAAATGTGTATCCAGAAAACAGGTGAAGAATATGCGGTTATTCACCATGAGTTGGGACACAACTTCTACCAACGTGCATACAAAGAGCAATCAACGCTATTCCAAAACAGTGCGAACGATGGCTTCCACGAAGCCATTGGGGACACTATTGCGTTAAGCGTTACCCCAGAGTATCTGCGTCAAACTGGCTTACTCACCGCGGAAGAGATACCCAGCGCGGATAAAGATCTTGGCCTGCTGATGAAGATGGCGATGGATAAAGTGGCATTTCTCCCATTCGGTTTGCTGGTTGATAAGTGGCGTTGGCAGGTCTTTTCAGGTGACGTATCGCCACAACAGTATAACCAAGCATGGTGGCAGTTACGTGAAGAGTATCAGGGCGTAAAGGCGCCTATCTCGCGAGATGAGAATGCATTCGATCCTGGTGCCAAATATCATGTTCCCGGCAATACACCATACGCGCGATATTTCCTCGCACATATCCTGCAGTTCCAATTTCATCGTTCCTTATGTGAAATGGCGGGTAATGAAGGACCAATTCACCGCTGCACGATATACGGCAACAAAGAGGTCGGCGAAAAACTCAATGCGATGTTAGCCATGGGCGCAAGTAAACCTTGGCCTGAGGCATTGGAGATCGTCACTGGCAGTAAGCAGATGGACGCAACAGCGATCCTAGACTATTTCGCTCCCCTAAAAACCTGGCTTGATCAGCAAAACATTGGTCGTCAGTGTGGTTGGTAACGACATCTACACCATATAAACAGGAACGGCCCTTGCGGGCCGTTTTTTTTACTAAGTCGTGTCTCTCATAATGCGTTAGCCGGGTCTCCTCTCCTCTACCCGCTGAATAAACTCATAGTCACCTAATACCGTTTCGCCGTTAAGAAACCGACGTAACATATCTAACGCCATCGCCGCTGCGATTTCTCTGATCAAAGTGCGACCACGATTCGGTAAACGCAACATTTGGCTGTAACAGCCTTGAGGGGTTGCTAAGGAGAAACCAACGGTCCCAACAGGCTTTTGTTCACTACCGCCATCGGGGCCGGCAATACCTGTGACGGCAACTGCAAAGTCGGTACGTGCTTGTTTTCTCGCTCCCTTAGCCATCGCTTCCGCCACTTCAAGTGACACCGCACCATGCTGCTCAATAAGGGCTTCAGGTATGCCTAGATCTTCAGATTTAGCGCTATTCGAATAGGTCACATAGCCCCGTAAAAAATAAGCAGAGCTACCGCTTTGCTCTACCAATTGCGCAGCGATCATACCGCCGGTACACGACTCCGCGAGAGATAAGGTTTTACCATGGCGCAACATCAAACGCTGGATCTCTGCAGCGAACCCCTGGTTATGATGGCAAAACAGATTTTCCCCAAGCAGATCCGTAATCTGTTGCTTGGCCGACGCAATATCTGGTTGCGGTAAACCCGCCGTGTATTTCAACTTCACTTCTATCGATGGCATCGCCGATCGATAACCAAGCACTGCACCAGCAGGCAACTTGATAGGATTTAGAGCGTCACTGAGCTTAGATTCACTTAAACCAAAAGTCAGCCAGCGCTCAATAGTTGGCGCCTCTGACCTGGCAATATCTTGTAGTACAGGCAGAATAAAATGCTCAACCATATACTTGAACTCAGATGGCACTCCCGGCGTAAAAAATAACTCAGCACTACCTAAAGGAAAGCGAAAGCCACAAGCGCTACCAACCGGATTGTCAATTAGCTGGACACAACCAGGCAGCATCGCCTGCTTACGATTACTTTCTGGCATTACCCGTCCCCGCTGAGCATAACGGGACTCCATCACGCGGGTCCACTCACCAAATTCAACCAAGGGCTCATTCAAAGCAAGGCTTGCTGCTTCGGCACTAAGATCATCCGTTGTTGGTCCAAGACCACCATTGACTATCACTACCTCTGCATGTTGGCTAGCATAGAGAAAGGCCTGCTGCAGCGCTTCCAGATCATCGGCCACGGTTAATCGCCAACTCATCTGCAAACCATGGTCATTCAGTAACTGACTAAGCCAAGCGGCGTTAGTATCAACAATATCCCCTTGCAATACTTCATCGCCAGTACTGATCATCGCGATACGTAATTGATCCATCATTCCTCTTCTAAAACAGCTCCGATCATTCAGAGACTTGGGAAAACACAAAATTGCTTTTCGGACAATCCGCATCAAGCAAATGCCAAACGCCGCTTGTTTCATCGTATTCAAGCAGTACACAGCATAAGGTCGGCATCTTCACACTGCAATTAGGAACCAGCTGTGTGACTAAACTTTCCAAGGTGGGATTATGACCTATTAGCCATATCAGCTCATTATCTCCCCAATAAGACTGCATTCGTGACAAAAATTCATCGGCTGCAGCGGTGTATATCCAGGGGCATATACTGAGCTTGTCGATAGTAATAGACAAGCCGTGACAAAGCCCAAGTGCTGTGGAATAAGCTCTCACCGCATGGCTGCAACAGATATGATCAGGGGTGTTATCTCTCAAGATATTTCGCCCCACCATCACATCAAGGTTACGATAGCCACGGCTATTTAACGGCCGCAGCAGATCACCAATAGCGTCGAGAGTCCACGAAGATTTTCCATGCCGGATTAGCATTAAACGTTTCACAGCTCACCTTTCGAACAACCCCATATCAGCTTATATCCAAGCAAACAGTGGGCAAAATGCCAATAAAAAAGCCCGGCTTTAGCCGGGCTTCCTAACGTCACACAATTAACTGGTCACAGTTCGCTCAACGGACGATATTTAATGCCATGGAAGACCATAAAGATGACAGGCACAACCAACAGCGTCAGCACCGTAGCAAAACCTAAACCAAACATAATGGTCACCGCCATATCAACGAAGAATGCATCGCCAAGTAAAGGCAGCATACCTAATATCGTCGTAATAGCAGCCATGGCCACAGGGCGTACACGGCTGACACCCGACATAAAGATCGCTTCGTATGGTTCGGTACCACTCTCCAACTCCAGGTTAATTTGATCAAGCAGTACAATACCGTTCTTCAATAGCATGCCCACCAAACTTAGCGCACCAAGCAGAGCCATAAAACCAAATGCCGCGTCCAACACCAGCAAGCCAAAGGTAATACCAATCATCGCCAACGGCACGCAGCACCAGATCACCAGAGGTTTCTTGAAGGAATTAAACAAGAAGACGGTGATCAGGAACATACTCAAGAAGCCCATCGGCAGCGAACCGAACAGTGCCGATGATGCGTCACCTGATGCTTCATATTCGCCACCCCACTCCAGGTAGTATCCACGTGGTAACTCTATCGCTTCAATGGGCCCCTTAACCCGCTCAAATACCTGAGCTGCCGTCTCTTCACCTAACAGATCATGATCGGCAATCACAGTTAATGTACGCTTACGATCACGACGCTGAATGATCGAGTCTTCCCACGTCAGTTGATACTGAGGAGCCACCTGCTGGATTGGAATGTACTGCTGCAGCGTAGGACTCCAAATCTGCAGTGACTCATAACTGGTAATGTCGACCCGCTCTTCATCAGGCAAACGCACGACAATGGGCAACATATCCGTACCATCACGATACAAGCCCACATTTCGACCTGAGAAACTCATATTAAGCGTGTTATCCAGGTCGCTACGGCTAACTCCCGCGCGGCGCGCTAACGACTCATCGAACGCAGGACGAATAAGTTTTGAGCGTTGACGCCAGTCGTCGCGAATATTAGTGGCCACAGGATCATTGCGTAAAATCTGCTTCGCCTGCTCTCCTAACTCTCGTAGTACCGCAGGATCTGCGCCTGTAAAACGAGCTTCAATTTTACCGGCCGGCGATGGCCCGATCTCCAAGTTTCTTAGCTTAATCAATGCCTGAGGATAGGTAACGGCAAACTCATCGCGCAAACGAGACATCATTGGATGCATCTCTTCTGAGCTATTGGTGTTGATCAATATCTGAGCATATGCCGAGTAACTTTTCTCTGGCTCATAGGTCAGCATGAAACGCTGGGCACCTTGGCCTGTCGTGGAGGTGACTTGTTTTACCTCTGGCTGCTCCATGATCCAGCCTTCCATTTCACTCACAACATCGTGCGTGTAACGAATATCACTGCCTTGAGGTAGCCAGACATCGACAAGGAAAATAGGCGTTGTTGCAGGAGGGAAGAAAGCCTGCCGAACGTGACCAAAACCAACAATAGACAAAGCCAACAGGGCAACCATCAACCCCAGAGTGAACCACTTAAAGCGCATACAGGCGTCCAGTGCCTTTTTATAGAGGACGAACACAGCGCCTTTGTAAGGGTCTTCTTGCGGCTTACTCTCCTCACCTTCAGCTTGCGGTTCGGCTTCTTTAAAGAACATATTGGCAAAAAATGGCGTCAAGGTAATCGCCGTGAACCAGGACATCATGAGTGAAATCATCAATACCCAGAACAAACTGCCGGCAAATTCACCGGTAGAGTCATCAGACAGACCAATAGGAGCAAAAGCGGTAATCGCGATAACGGTAGCACCTAGTAATGGCCACTTGGTCTGTTCAACGATATCGACAGCCGCCTGCAGCTTGGTGCGCCCTTTCTGCACACCGATCAATATGCCTTCAACCACCACAATAGCATTATCCACTAGCATCCCCAGGGCAATAATCAGAGCGCCCAATGAGATACGTTGCAGATCAATGGCCATCTGCTTCATAAAAATAAAACTGCCAAAAACCGTCAACGCGAGGATCAAACCGATAAGCACGCCACTCTTTACGCCCATAAAGAACAGCAGCACCACCACTACAATCACAACTGCAGCGACCAAATTAAGGATAAAGCCTTTAACAGACACGGCCACACTGCTTGGCTGGTCATAGATGTAGGTCAATTCCATGCCAAGAGGCTTGGTGTACTCCAGATCAGCCATACGATCACGCACTGCTTTACCGATATCAACAACGTTGACACCTGAAGCAAATGATATCCCCATGCTGATCGCTTGTTGGCCCTGAAAGTTGTATATGTTGGTAGGGATCTCTTCATAGCCTCGGTACACCCGAGCGACATCGCGCAAATAAACTAACTTGTCCGACCCGGCTCCAGCAATAATCAAATTTTCCAGTTCTGTGACGTTAGTAAACTCACCGGTAGAATAGATACGGATGTACTCATCTTCATGACTCACCGATCCCGCTGGTGCGACAATATTTTGAGTACTTAGCAGATCAAAAATTGTATCTGGCGCGATCCCAAGTGCAGACATTTTGGTGTAAGAGATCTCAACAAATACCTCTTCGTCTTGCACACCGGCTAAATTAACTTTACCGACACCATTAATGACCTCGACCTCTCGCTTCACAAAATCAACGTAGTCATTAAGCTCTTTATAGCTATAACCTTCACCGGTAAACGCAATCATCACACCATAAACATCACCGAAGTCATCATTAACTAAAGGCTCACTGGCTCCCGGTGGTAACTGCGGGGCGGCATCGCCAACCTTTCGGCGCAGCTCATCCCAAATCTGTGGCAATGCCTCTTTGCCATACTTATTCTTCATCGTTACAGTGATTTGCGATAAGCCAGCCGTTGAAATCGAGGTTATCTCCTTAACATAAGAGAGCTGCTGGATAGCCATCTCTAACTTATAAGTAACCTCTTCCTCTACCTGTTGTGGTGAAGCACCAGGATAAGAGGTGACAATAACCGCATCCTTAATTGTGTATTCGGGGTCTTCAAGCTGACCCAAACCCAAATAGGCACCAAATCCACCTAACGCAAAGATCAGTGTTAATAACCAACTGATTACTTTATTTTTTATTGAATATTCAGCAATGGTCATCCCTTGATCTCCTTCTCTGCAACAACTTTAACCGGCGCGCCTTCAAACAACTGCTGCTGTCCGTATGTCACAATAACGTCCCCAGGTTTGACCCCACTCTTCAACTCAATTCCTGTCCTTCCTAACTTACGTGTTTCAACCGCATGCATAGACACTGATTTCTCATCGTCGGACAACTTCCACACAAATGTATTTCTGCCATCGATGTCACTATCAGGGCGAAATACAACCGCTGAACTAGGTAGGTTGATCCCCTGAAATGAATCCCGTTCGATATCACTCATGTCGACAGTGACCACGGCACTCATGCCTGGAAAAATTGGCACATCAACGGGGTTATCCATTAAGAGCTTCGCTAAATAGGATTTAGTCTGAGGATCTTTTTCTGTTTCAAACTCATACGAGGTTGCGGTATAGACCTTGCCAGGTAAGCTCTCAAATCTCACCTGAAACGCCGCCTTCCGGCTCTCTCGATCCGGTTTTGCCAGAGCCAATAGCTGCTCAGATACGTTGACCTGCACTTCCAAGGTTTCTGCATCATGTAGCGTTAAGATCGCCTCTCCTACTCTGACATTCTCAAAGTTATCGGCAATGACTCTGCCAATAATGCCGTCTTTCGGCGCCCGCAACTGGGTAAAGCCAAGATGAATTTTGGCTAATTCATGATTCGCCTTAGCAATCAGATATTCCGCTTCCAGCTTGTCACTTTCCGACGCTGAAATGGCCCCCGTTTTAATCAATTTCTGGGCCCGCTCAAAATTAAGCTTGGCTAACTTGTACGTTTCTTTAGTGTCGGTCACCTGGCGCTCATAATCTGCAGCATCCAATGTCGCCAGCAGATCGCCTTTTTTGACGTTCATACCAGACGTCACGGGCAAGGTCTTTAGTTCACCTTCAACTCGAAATGACAAGTGACTCAAGTTATTCGCCTGTATCACCGCCGGAAAATCCCTCTTTGTTCTGGCGATATCTGAACTTACACGCACCACTTCAACATTTTGCGGCGCTTTCACCGCCTGCTCTGCAGGCGTACAGGCCATTAAACCTGTGGCCAATAGCGCGCAAACGGTATGCGCTAAAACTCTCGGCTGAAAAGTCATGTATTTCATTACTTTAATCCTCATTCCTTTACAGCCCGCGTTCGCGAACCCATTCCTGAACACGCATACCATCGGATAATAAACGGGTACCGGTCAAAGCCAATATATCTCCGCTCGTTAACGGGCCTTTAACCTTCAAACCCGCGGCGGACTGGCCGATGACCTCGACGTCAACAGCGGAAACAGTCATTGTCTCAGGTGCTATACGCCACACTTTAAGATTATCCCCTTCACCCACAACCGCGGTGACCGGTAAGACATAGTATTCAGATTCATGTGGATCTAGAGGTGACATATCAATTTCAACCTCAGCTGTCATACCAGTAGAAACATTAAAATCAGTTGGCGTCGGTAAAGATAAAGTCACCTCATAACTTAAAGTGCTAGCATCCGCTTCTGTATCAACCTCAGTAACCGCAGCAAAATAGCTGTATTGGGGCTGTGCAACAAAACGGACGAGAGCTTTCAGATCTAAAACAAATTCCCGCGATAGCTGAGTCACGACATTTTGTGGAACTTGGATCTTCACGTCGGTCATCCCATCCGCTTGAATATTGAGGACTTGTTGCTTAGCTATCACATAGTCCCAATTTTCCGCCGCGGTACGGGAAACAACCCCATCAAAAGGCGCACGCAAACTGGTATACCCTACATTTGCTTGGGCTTGCTCAAGCGCTGCCTTTGTCCGGGCTAACAACGTTCTGTTTTGATCATGCATCTGCTGACTGACCAGCTGATCCTTAACTAAACGTTCCGTACGTTTAAACTCCACCAAAGCAAGTTGATAGTTAGCTTCAGCCTTATCTTTAGTTAATTTATATTCGATGGGATCTAAACGCGCTAGCAGTTCACCCTTTTTAACCGATTGACCAGCCAAAGCGGGGAATTCAATCAGTTGACCTGGGACTCGGAATGCTAAAGAGGTTCGTTGACTGGCTTCCGTTTGCCCTTGAAAAACCCGCAGACTTCTTTCCCCTGGTGAAGTTAATCTAAAGACTTTAATCGGATGAACAACATCTGCGTGAGCAGAAACCGTTTCTTCAGCGTGAACAGTGCCAAAGAGCACGCTGCAAATACTTATGAACATTGCAGCAACACGTTTCCAACTTAGGAACACCATATAATTACCTACCGTGGTTCAACACATGACAGAACAAAGAATTGACTATGCTTCAGACTAGTCAATCCTTTGATTAAATACGACTATTAACGCTTACAAAAGTGCAATAAAAAGCCACAAAACGCAGCGGTTGCCGCGTTTACGAACAATAGGTTCAAAAAACCAACGCCCGCTGATGATTAAACATCCTGGAGTTTAACTTTCCACTCTGCAGGGCCTGTTACATGAGCGGAAGTCCCAGTGGAATCAACAGCCACTGTCACTGGCATATCTTCCACCTCAAACTCATAGATGGCTTCCATACCCAACTCTTCAAACGCAACAACGCGAGATTTCTTAATCGCTTTTGCGACTAAATAGGCCGCGCCACCCACGGCCATTAAATAAACCGCTTTATGTTGTTTAATTGACTCTACCGTTGCAGGGCCACGCTCTGCTTTACCGATCATGCCTAGTAAGCCCGTTTCACCCAACATGAGATCCGTGTATTTGTCCATTCGTGTTGCCGTCGTCGGACCTGCTGGCCCAACAACCTCAGAGCCCACCGCATCGACCGGCCCCACGTAATAGATAAAGCGGTTGTTGAAATCCACCCCATCCGGCAATGACTCTCCACGATCGAGCATATCCTTGAGTCGTTTATGGGCTGCATCACGCCCTGTCAGGATCTTACCGGACAGCAACACAGTCTCACCCGTACGCCAACTCTGCACATCTTCAGCCGTCACAGTGTCAACATCCACTCGGCGCACTTCATCATCCACCTCCCAGGTAATGTCAGGCCAATCGCTAAGCGCTGGCGGTGTTAAGTTGGCAGGGCCTGTGCCATCAAGGGTGAAATGGGCGTGACGAGTGGCAGCGCAGTTCGGGATCATCGCCACAGGTAAGCTTGCGGCATGAGTCGGTGCAGTCTTAATCTTCACATCTAAGACGGTGGTAACCCCGCCAAGCCCCTGTGCTCCGATGCCTAACTTATTCGCTTTTTCGAAGATCTCCAGACGTAACGCTTCTTCTTCGTTTTCTGCGCCTCGCGCTTGGAGCTCATGGATATCCACCGGATCCATCAGTGACTCTTTCGCTAACACAGCTGCTTTTTCTGCAGTACCGCCAATACCTAGGCCCAACATGCCAGGGGGACACCAGCCGGCTCCCATACTCGGTAACGTCTTAATCACCCAGTCAGCGATTGAATCATTTGGGTTGAGCATGACAAACTTCGACTTGTTTTCTGAGCCGCCACCTTTGGCCGCGATCATGATTTCAACTTTGTCACCCTTAACCATTTCGACATGCACAACTGCCGGTGTATTGTCTTTGGTGTTTGTGCGTTTGCCGACGGGGTTACTAACAATAGAAGCACGCAACGGATTGTCAGGGTTGCTATAAGCACGGCGTACACCTTCATCAACCAGCTCCTGAACCGTCATATCACCTTCAAATTGCACCTTCATGCCAATTTTGACAAAACAAGTGACGATACCGGTATCCTGACAAATAGGCCGATGCCCTTCAGCTGCCATTCTGGAATTTATTAATATCTGCGCAATAGCATCTTTCGCCGCCTGACTCTGTTCAGCGTGATAGGCCTTCTCCATTGCCTGCACAAAATCTAGAGGGTGGTAATAGGAGATAAACTGCAGGGAATCTTCGATACTTTGGATAAAATCTTGTTGCCGGATCAGAGTCATTTGTATGCTACCTCGCAGGTTTGGCGGTCACATTCCAACATTGCCGCTTTTATATTTTTATGGCTATCGATTCTTTACACGGCTAGACAAGGGTATTATCCAGCCAAATATAACGGGGTTCTGAAGATATGATACTCTCGGTAGCGACACCAAACTACCCCGTTTAGCGCACGTTTTAACAGATCCAGAGTGAATAATTTGTTGCATCTTCATCACTTTACCGGCGAAGCCGATAGTTTACTGCAAGTATTCTCAACAATTGCTGAGCGTCCATGGTCGATGCTGCTTGATTCTGGCACTTCATCCCACACAGATGCCCAATACGACATCGCCGTGTTCTCACCCAGACTCGTACTCATCGCCAAGAATGGCAGTAGTCAGGCAACCAGTAATACAGGCGCCGATATCCCGTGTCCGGCAGAGCCATTTGAAGCGATGCGCTGCTTACAACAGGAATTTATGCCCGAGCTACCATCCTGTGAGCTGCCATTTTGTGGCGGTTGGCTGGGCTACTTTAGTTACGACTTGGGTCGCTACATCGAAAAGCTCCCGAACACCGCAATCGATGATATTTCACTGCCGGATCTTGCTTTGGGCTTATATGACAAAGGGCTGATTCGCCACAAACAAAGCGGAAAAGTAACAGCGTTTGCTTGGTCGGCAGCGGGTCTCGAAGAAGCTAAAGAGCTTTACTTATCTTCGAACCAGGCAGCCTCTGAACTGCAACCATTTTCATTGATCAGCGACTGGCACTCTAATATGACGCCCGAGTCCTATGCTGAGAAATTCCATCAGGTGCAGTCATTTCTACGCAGCGGGGATTGTTATCAAATCAACCTCGCCCAGCGTCTGCACGCGCACTATCAAGGCAGTGAATGGCAAGCATTTAAAAAATTACACAGAGCAAATAACGCCCCCTTTTCAGCGTACATTAAACTACCTGACACAGTGATAATCAGTTTATCACCTGAACGCCTGCTGCTACTCGACAATGGCCGTATTCAAACGAAGCCCATTAAGGGGACTCGTCGCCGTAAGTTGTGCGACGCAGAAGATGAAGCAGCAGTGAATGACCTACTAACTGCGGAAAAAGATCAGGCAGAAAACCTGATGATCGTTGACCTATTACGTAATGACTTGAGTAAGGTGGCCACCGCCGGTAGTGTTCGCGTGCCGAGCCTTTTTGCTGTCGAAAGTTTCCCTGCCGTACACCACCTTGTTAGTACCATAGAAGCTGAACTTGCTGATCACGCTGACTGTTACGACCTGCTCAAAGGCGCCTTCCCCGGAGGCTCAATTACCGGCGCCCCCAAAGTGCGCGCCATGGAGATAATTGAACAGCTTGAGCCTCATCGGCGCAGTGCATACTGCGGTGCCATTGGCTATTTAAGTGCATGCGGACGTATGGATACCAATATCGCTATTCGTACACTCATCGGTGAAAAACAGACGATGTACTGTTGGGGCGGCGGGGGCTTAGTCGCAGACTCTCATTGTGATGAGGAGTATCAGGAAACTCTCGATAAGCTGGCTAAGATCCTACCCATTCTTAGCGAGACAAAGTCTCCCTCTCAGGCTGACGACACATAGATGAAACTCGAAGCACTACTCAACCGTTTTTTACTCCATCCGCCGCCGCCCTCACAGAGCTACAACGGTGAAATCGAAGCGGCGGTTCTCGTTCCTTTACAATTGGTTGATGGCCAATTGCAGATCGTATTTACCCGACGGCCCGATGATATACCTCATCATCCAAATCAAATTTGCTTTCCCGGCGGCAAACGGGAGCTCGGTGATACAGATTTAATGGCGACGGCGTTACGTGAAACAGAAGAGGAGTTAGGAATATCAGCATCGACTATCAAGGTTCTGGGTGTCTTACCATCACGTATTACCCGCACTGGATTTTTCGTTCAACCCTTTCTAGGCATGCTGAGTCACGACCAATTTTCACCCGATCCAGTTGAAGTAGCAGAACTATTTTCCTTACCGGTATCGGAAATTCTTCAACCACACGCTTTCCATGGGGAGACAGTCGCAATAAACAATGAGCAACTAGAGATATTCGGCAGCTACTCGTCAAACGGACTGATTTGGGGGATGACGGCCCACATCCTAGTGGACCTAATCAAGCAACTAAATGCACCGACCTAACGGAGCGCCCCTTTTAAAGAACAGGCAATTCTGAATTGGAGAATAGCCGTTCAACCTCTTCAACATTTCGCATCAACATCGCGTGTTCAACAACATCTCGGGTTAGATGCGGTGCAAAGCGCTCGATAAAGTCGTACATATAGGTACGCAGGAAAGTCCCCTTTCTAAACCCAATCATAGTAGTGCTGCGCTCAAATAAATGGCTGGCATCCAAAGCAACCAAGTCTTTATCATCGTTTTCATCCACTGCCATGGTCGCGATCACGCCAACCCCAAGCCCCAAACGTACATAGGTTTTTATGACATCAGCATCAGTCGCAGTAAATACGATGCGAGGAGAAATACCCGCCTGATTAAACGCCGTGTCTAATTCAGAGCGTCCGGTAAATCCAAACACGTACGTCACTAATGGATACTTAGCGAGTTCGTCTATCGTCAACTCTTTGCACTGCGCTAAAGGGTGATCAGGTCGTACGACCAAACTTCGCGTCCAATGGTAGCAAGGCAACATCACAAGATCGTGATATAAGTGCAACGCTTCCGTCGCAATAGCAAAATCCGCCTCCCCTTTGGCTGCGGCCTCGCTAATTTGGCTTGGCGTTCCCTGATGCATGTGCAACGACACTTTAGGGTAACGATCCATAAAGCCTTTGATCACCTTAGGTAAGGCATATCGAGCCTGAGTATGGGTGGTGGCGATATTAAGCACCCCCTGATCCGGTTGAGTGTGCTCTTGGGCGACCGCTTTGATACTTTCAACTTTCGATAATATGCTGGTGGCAATGTTCATCACCTCTTGCCCAGCAGGTGTCACGTGAGTGAGGTGCTTGCCACTGCGGCCAAAAATTTGAATACCCAACTCATCCTCGAGCATTCGTACCTGTTTGCTAATGCCTGGCTGAGAGGTATATAAACTCTCTGCCGTCGCTGAAACGTTCAGGTTGTGGTTAACCACTTCTACGATATAACGCAATTGCTGTAGTTTCATTGCCCGCCAAACATGGTTGTTGCCATCATGATTTAAAATTCTATGTCATAAACGCCGCTATGACAGTGAAATTTAATAAAAAACCGTTATCTCTCCCTCAAATACTGCTCATTTGACTTTACGATCACGTCAGTTTGACCAATCCTTTAGCTAAACATTCAAGGGAGTACCGCCGTTGGCAAACGCCAACTCAATGACAGCACACTTCCAACGTTATTCGAAAAGACGATTCTTGGTCATCGATGACTTTTCTGAGTTCCGCATGACCGTCAAGAAGATGCTGGAAGAGTTTGGTGCTAAGCAGATTGACTTAGCCAGTAACGCTGAAGACGCCTTTGAGCTCTACAGTGAGCATCGTCACGACGTCGTGATATCTGATTTCAACCTAGGCGATGGCAAAGATGGTCAGCAACTGTTGGAAGAGCTTAGCCAGTTAGGGATATTACGGCGAGATACTCTTTATCTGATGGCATCGGCCGAGAATTCACTGCATATGGTGATGGGGGCACTAGAGTGTCGTCCAGACGATTACCTTACAAAACCATTTACCAAAACGACCTTACATACACGTATCGATAGGCTGCTAGCAAAAAAACAGCTACTCTCGCCGCTGCTCAAAGCATTAGATGAGAAGAACTACCCCCTCGCTGAACAACTAGCAAATCGCTTGATTCAAACAGAGCCAAAAGCCAGAGCCACCAGCCTTAGATATCTCACAGAGATCTATGTTGCTCAGCATAAATGGACTGAAGCCCGACATATTTTTAATGCTGCTGTAGAGACTCGGCCATTGCTTTGGGCACAGCTTGGCTTGGTCGAATGTGACTTAGCAGAAAATAAAGCAGAAGAAGCCCTAACCTCTCTAGATCCACTTTTAGAGGCTAACCCACTCGCAGTGCAAGCATGGGATTTGAAAGCGCGAGCATTAGAGATGAGTGGCGATCTGAGCGACGCACAAGCCGCACTGCAGCAGGCTATCCAACTCAGCCCCAGAAGCCTGTGCCGGTTGCGTAACGCTATCAGACTTGCACAAAAGAACAGTGACCTTGATGGAGAGTTACGTTACTTCAGGTTACTCACAAAATTGGCTAAAACATCCGCATTGAAAACCCCTGATGACTTTATCCAACGACAACAGGTGTTACTCAAAAAAATCCAAACAAGCAGTGGCTTAAACAAAAAGAAAGTAGTAGCCGAACTCCAGACTGCGCTCAAAGAAGACCAGAAGCTATACCCCTCATCAATGCTTATGCTCTGGTCCATCGCGCTTGCCCGCACCCAAGCCGCGCTTCTCGAAGAGAAGTACGCCGCGGCTAAAGAGAGCTTTCAGCGGTTAAAGAAAGAGCTATTACCATCACTCAACTGCATCCAAGAAACTTCCTTCCTCACGCAGATCAGTGATGTGTGCAAACAACTAAAAGAAACCGAAATGCAGGAAGCAATAGCGACGCAAATAAACATCGTGGCAAACTCAACGGAAGAAAAGTGCACCGACAATGTCTTAGCATTGAAGGCGTATAAAAAAGGTAACTTCAAAGAAGCTATTCGGTTTTTCAACACCGCTCATCAACAGCACCCCAATAGCATTACTATTGCGATTAATTTAGCGCAAGCACTGCTGAAACATGCAGAAACAGCCACACTTACAAGAAACGAAAAGCTGACCTGCAAAAGCTGTTTAGCTTTAAGCAGAAGGCTGCCCGATAGCGATGCGAGAGCAGGTAAAGTGCAGCAGCTTATCCAACGCTACGCCAATTTAAGAGAGAGCGAATGAGTACCACAGCAAACAAACCGAGCATTGATTTTGCATCAGTGCTAGCAACCAGTGTTCATGACATGAAGAACAGCCTGTGCATGCTCATCCAATCCTTAGATACTTTGGCGATGCAGATCACTGAGGAAAACCCCAAATATGGGCCTGAGCTTGCCAACTTGCATTATGAAGCGTCGCGACTTAACGGTGATCTGCTCCACCTGCTCGCCTTGTACCGCGCTGATCAACAACAGTTACCCCTGCATATCGAAGAGTTTTTTATTGAAGATCTGGTCGAAGAGCTAATATCCAGAAATCAACTCTATATCAGCTCCCGCAAAATTGATGTGGAACTTGATATCGAGTCAGATCTCGCCTGGTATCTCGATCAGGATCTGATTGGATCCTTGCTCAATGACGTCCTCGTCAACGCGATGCGCTACACAAAGAACAGAATTGAAATCAAAGCACAGGAAGAAAATGGCTACCTTGTGATGCAAATCGTTGATAATGGAGGAGGTTATCCAGATGAGATGCTAACCTTAAACCAGCCTATTCAAGACAATTTCAATATTCAAACTGGGCGAACGGGGTTAGGCCTCTTCTTCGCACGACTGATTGCTGCCGCACATAAACGGGGCGATCTGTGTGGTAACATAGAACTAAAGAATAAAAGCGATTCGGACGGCAGTGTTTTCACCTTGAAGCTACCCTAATCTCTTGAATTTCGTTAAAGTAACCGGGCTAGTACCCATACAATTAAATCGGGCTTAATCATGACCTTTACCATCGTTATAGTTTTGATAGGTATCCTGCTGTTGCTGGTGATCGGCGTTAACGTGATTCAGCAGCACAAAGAGAAAGTAGAAGCTGAGAGACGTGCCGAATTAGCCCGACAAAGAGCAATTATCGACGAAACGGAAGAGTTGCTCAGCTACGCATCTAAGCTGCCTATGACCAAAAATGTCACTTTGATGCTTTACAAACGCAATATTGAGGCGTTAAACGCTTTACTAGAGGTCTCTTCTGAAAGTATTGAGATAAACAAGCGGATGCGTGCGTTAGAGTCATTAATAGCGCAGATAAATAAAGAATTTACTGAGCCTGATGAAGCTTCATTTAACTACCCAGACAGCGAGAAAGTCGCTGTTCAGTTTGTTCAGGGGATCAAAAAGTTACGTTTGGTGTTGCGTTCAGAGCACAACAAAGGGCGTATAGATCCTTCAACCTTCACCAAAGAGGAAAAGTTCCTCGACCGTATCCAACTAAAAATAAGTGTCGAAAATGCACTTAAGAGAGCGCTTGCTGCTCGAGCACTCCGCCAATTTGGCTCCGCACGCGAGCTTCTGGATAAGGCTGAAAGGCTGCTGCATAACCAGACAAACCCCGATGAATATATCAGGGAGAAGATCCTTGAAGTCGACAGACTATCTGAAGATATTGCTAACTCGGTTAAGAAAGAGAGTGACCAGCAAATATCAAAACGTCAAGAACAAGAGAAAGACGATCTCGACGTGTTATTCCAGCCGAAGAAAAAGTGGTAACCCTCCGGCAAAGCTAAGAAATGAACATAAAAAAGCGGGCTTAATCAGCCCGCTTTTTTATTATCTAAATATCTAGCGATGCGAACGGGGGCATCCAAAGCCCCTCGTCCCCTTACGAAGATTTCTTCTTTCTGGCTGCAGGCGCTTTAGTTTGCTCACGCCATTTACCATCTTCGTACACAGCCATCCACCCCGTCTGTTTACCGTTTACTTCACTGGTAACATACTGAGTCTTCGTCTTTCGACTAAAGCGTACCAACGAACGATTCCCTTTATCATCGGTTGCTGGCGCATCAGCCAAATAATGGAACTTCGGCGAAATACGGCTACGGAAACGACGTAGCTCATCAACAAATGGCGCTCTAGTCTCGCGGGATTTAGGGAATGTGCTGGCAGCTAAAAATATTCCTGCAGCCCCATCTCTAAGTACAAAATGTGCATCAGACTTTTCGCATTTGAGCTCAGGCAGTTGCACAGGGTCTTCTTTCGGCGGCGCCGCTTCCCCTGATTTAAGCAGCTTACGAGTGTTCTTACATTCACTGTTAGTACAACCAAAGTACTTACCAAATCGGCCAGACTTCAGCTGCATTTCGGATCCGCACTTATCACACTCTAAGACCGGACCATCGTAGCCCTTAATCTTAAACTGGCCTATTTCTACATCAAAACCATCGCAGGTTGGCGCATTGCCGCAAATGTGTAACTTTCGCTGTTCATCAAGCAAATAACTATCCATCGACGTGCCACACTTGCCACAACGCCTTCTGGCAACGAGCGCTTGCGCTTCCGCTTCATCATCGGCGTCTATGGCAACCGCCTCATCACCGGGCACCAAATTCAACGTCGTCGTACAACGCTCTTTTGGCGGCAGGTTATAACCTTCACAGCCTAGAAACACTCCCGTGGATGCTGTTCTGATACCCATCTTCCGAGAACATGTTGGGCACTCAATCTCTGTCAGCACCATCTCGTTACGGCGCATCCCGCCCTCTTCCGGGGGCAACTCGGCTTTATCTAATTGTTCTTTAAATTCAGCATAAAACTGATCCAGTACTTCCTTCCAGCCTTGTTGGCCTGAAGCGATCTCATCCAGCCTATCCTCCATCTCAGCCGTAAAGCTGAAATTAAGCAGATCAGAGAAATTCTCAACCAGCCGGTCATTAACGATCTCGCCCATCTTCTCGGCATAGAAACGGCGCTTATCGACACGTACATAACCACGATCTTGGATCGTCGAGATAATCGATGCATAGGTTGACGGCCTACCGATCCCTCTTTTTTCCAGTTCTTTTACTAAAGATGCTTCGCTGAAGCGCGCCGGAGGCTTAGTAAAGTGTTGGCTCGGATCCAAAGATTGCAACGCCAACATATCGCCAACAGCAACGCTGGGCAGTACCACATCCTCTTTCTTACCAGCTGGTGGCTGAACCCGAGTCCAACCATCAAAACGCAGCGTACGTCCCTTTGCAGTAAGCTCGTAGCCCGCTGCAGTAACACGGATAGTGGAAGCGTCATACTTCGCAGGTACCATTTGACACGCAACAAACTGACGCCAAATCAACTCATACAGGCGAACGGCATCACGTTCCATATCACCAAGACTATCGGCAACGCGAGTGACTTCAGAAGGCCGTATCGCTTCGTGCGCTTCCTGAGCCCCTTCTTTACTCCCATACGCCAGCGCTTTGCCCGGTAAGTAACTCTCACCGTACTGTTCGGAAATAAACTCCCTCGCCGCAGCCACCGCTTCTTGACTCAAATTGGTCGAGTCCGTTCGCATGTAGGTGATGTAACCCGCTTCGTAAAGACGCTGCGCCATGGTCATGGTCTTTTTCACACCAAAGCCCAAGCGCGTGCTAGCCGCCTGCTGCAGAGTCGAGGTGATAAACGGCGCTGACGGACGGCTGGTTGTCGGCTTATCTTCTCGTTCCGAAACGACAAAATCAGCGGGCTTCAACGCAGCCAATGCGGCGTCAGTGGCCTTTTTATCGGCTAAAACTAATTTACTGCCATTATATTTGGCCGCTTCAAGCTGAAGCTGTGCTCCGGCTTTCGTCAATGTATTGGCATGAATATTCCAGTATTCATCTGGAACGAAAGCTTTAATTTCGCGCTCACGCTCGACCACCAAACGTACGGCAACAGATTGCACTCGCCCAGCGGATAGTCCCCGTGAAATCTTCTTCCACAGCAACGGCGACACCATAAAACCAACAACGCGGTCAAGAAAACGCCTGGTTTGCTGGGCGTTAACACGATCAACATTTAACTCACCAGGTTTTGAGAAAGCCTCTTGGATCGCATTCTTGGTGATCTCATTGAACACGACACGACGATATCGCTCAGGCTCGCCACCAATAATCTGCTGCAAATGCCAAGCAATCGCTTCCCCTTCTCTATCCAAATCCGTCGCCAGATAGATAGTGTCGGCAGAGTTGGCGATCTTGCGTAACTCGTTGACGACCTTCTCTTTACCCGGCAGCACTTCATAGTGCGCCTCCCAGGATTTTTTCGGGTCGATTCCCATCCGCGTCACTAAGGCTTTATAATCTTTCTTTTTCTTTAACTCCGCCTTCTCTTCCGCAGACAAACCTTTTGTTGACTGCCTTTCCGCGGGCGCGCGCCCTTTGCTGCCTGTGGGCAAATCGCGTACATGACCGACACTGGACTTAACGACAAATTCGTTTCCCAGATACTTATTAATAGTCTTCGCCTTGGCTGGAGACTCTACAATTACCAGTGATTTAGACATACTTTCCTGTCATCAATCGTCCACCATTGGACTTCTATATATAGAGGGTTAACCCGTCAGATGCATTTCTGTCAACATCAATCGACACAAATAGGTCATATTGTCGATCGGGTCACCATAGGTTTACCGCGATGTTTTCACTATAATCGGGCGGTAGTTCAAAAAAACAATAAAAACACAGCCCCATAACTCCGGAGCCTTAATGAAATACGTAGAAGCTAATTTTGATGGCCTTGTTGGGCCAACCCACAACTATGCGGGGCTTTCCGTTGGCAACGTCGCTTCACTCAACAATGCCGCAGCAGTTTCTAACCCCAGAGCCGCGGTCAAGCAAGGTCTAAGCAAAATGAAAGCCTTGCATGATATGGGTATGACACAAGGCGTTCTTGCGCCTCAGGAGCGTCCTGACGTCTATACCCTTCGTCGCTTAGGTTTTTCAGGCAGTGATGCTCAGGTGATCCAACAAGCCGCGAAACAAGCGCCAGCATTACTGATGGCATGCTGCTCTGCCTCCAGCATGTGGACAGCTAATGCAGCCACCGTCTCACCCAGTGCAGACACAGCAGATAAACGCGTACATTTTACGCCTGCCAACTTAGCGAACAAGTTCCACCGCTCACTAGAGCCGACGACAACAGGGCGTATTTTACAACGCATCTTCGACTCTGAGCAGCACTTTGCCCACCACCAACACCTACCAGACAACGATCTATTTGGTGACGAGGGTGCGGCAAACCATACACGATTGTGTAGTGATTATGGAACAGCAGGAATAGAATTATTTGTATTTGGTAAGCATGCCACAGATCTTAGCAAACCAGCACCGAGCAAGTTTCCAGCACGCCATACCTTGGAAGCGTGTCAGGCAGTGGCGCGCTTACATGGTTTGAATGAAAGCAATGCACTTTTCATTCAACAAAACCCCGACGTCATTGATCAAGGTGTATTCCATAATGATGTGATTGCCGTTGGTAACGGTAACGTGTTGTTTTACCATGAACAAGCGTTTGCCAATTCAAGCCTCGTTATCGAAGAGATAAAAAGCAAGTTCGGTGACTCATCGCTTTATTTGATAGAAGTGAAAACGAGCGAAGTTTCCGTACAAGAAGCCATCAAAAGCTATCTATTCAATACTCAGATCATCACCCAAGCTAACGGTGACATGGCAATTATTGCCCCTACCGAATGTCAAGAACATCCAGCTGTGCACGCTTACTTAAGTGAGTTAGTTACTCGTGGCACACCTATTAAGCAGGTCCATTACTTCGACGTGAAACAAAGTATGCAAAATGGTGGTGGACCGGCTTGTTTAAGGCTCAGAGTTGCTTTAAGCGAACAAGAGTTAGCCGCAGTAAACCAGCGATGCTTGATCAGTGACACACTGTTCGCACAGCTTAATGAATGGGCAGATAAGTATTATCGTGATCAACTGAGCTTCGCTGACTTGGCTGATCCAGCGCTATTGACCGAGAGCCGGGAAGCCCTAAATGGATTAACTAATATCCTGAATCTCGGAGCTGTCTATCGATTTCAATCGTAAATATATACCAAAATACAAGCACAAAAAATAAGGCGCCATATTGGCGCCTTATTTAATAGTAGAGTGTATTAGTTCACATTTATAACCCAAAAGGCGCCTGAGCCATCACTGTATTCCGCAGTGACCTCGACCGTACCAGTTCCTCTATAACCAAAATCAAACATCGCAGTCGATGGGCAACCTTCCGTATCTATGTCCCTAGCAGGGACAATCACGTTCGTTGCATCGGCATGGATCACCTGGTTGGTATTTTCTTGAATATCACTCGCGCCCCCTACTATCTCCACCGGATCATTTGCTTTATAGCTAACAGACGTAGCGAAGGCCATTGGCGTTCTCATCACGCCGCCTTCAACCGTGGTGTACTCCTCGTAAATACAGAGATCAGCTGCACCATCAAAAGCGTGCAGATATCGGTTGCCATCAGCATCGTAAGTTGCTGATTGATTTGCCAACGTACAAAGCTCATCACCACATACAAAAGCGTAAAGCGCCCCGCGGTCTGCCATTTGTATCGTTCTCTCAGTAAAAACATCTAACAAGTCAGTGGTACAGTCCTGGCCGTTACATAGCTGGCCGTTAAACTGTCCATTATTACCTTGGTAAGTTAAGTCTTGGTTATAGTCAATGAACTCTTCGGTTTCGCCACGGACACCGTCTTCATTTGCATCAACAAAAGCTTCTGGTAAATCAGGAACAATATCAATACCTACGTCGTAAACACCGTTCACGTTAACGTCGATAAAGAACTCAGTCGCAGAGGTAAAGAGACCGTCACCATTCATATCGGTAAAGCTTTCTTCCCCCTGAGCAAAGGCCATAACATTTACTCGACCATCATCAGGACGGAAATCCTGGCTTCGCCACTTAACAGTACATGCACCATTTTCAGTTTGACAACGGGGTTCAATCGCCCCGCCCTCACTGACAAAAGAAACTGCAAAGCCATCAGGAACCGGGTTACCAAAGTGATCAGCTGCGCGAATAGTTACGTCAACCTCCACACCATCAACCGTCCAAGCCAGAGGGTTGTACTGAGATAAACTGAGGGAAAAGCTATCAATAGTCGGTAATCCACTACCAATACTTAACAAACCCGAAACCGCAGAATAAACCGTACCAGCTTCAGTCGTTAACGTCGCCTGCACACGAGCGGAGCCAGGAATCGTACCGGCAACTACAGAGGTACGTACTTTACCTTCGGAGTCAGATCGAGCAGTCATTTTCTCTGCTGGAATCGCAGTTCCACCAGCCGCAGTAAATAGCGCAAAATCAACATCTACTCCCTGTAATGGCGCGCCAGACTCATCATTAACGATAAAGGTCACTTCAGAAACAGTCTGTCCACCTGACCCTCTCAGTGTAATGTAGTCAGGGTCAGCACCAAAGTATTCAATTCCTGCTGGCGACGCTTCTGCAATTTGAATAGTGACTGTATCCGTCGCGGTATTTGCGCCTACGGTCACATTTGCAGAAATAGTATCTTGAGCAAGGCAACCTTCAGGGCGGTAAGTAGCAGTGGCTATACCGCCAATAGCAGTTACCTCGGTATCAATACTAGCTGTTCCTTGGGTAACACAAGCCGATGAGAAGGTGACGACGACAGGCGTATCAAATGCAGCACCATCAGATGTCACTTCAGCTGTCACCGCAAGGGTTGCGCCATCAACTAGCTCTTCATCTTCCCCTAACGTAGTACTTATATCTAACGCAACATTAGCACTGCCGATCTCCAAAAAATCTTGGTCTGTCGCTGTGTCATAGTCAGCATCAATAGTCGCTAAACCTTCATCGGAGCCCGCCAAAATCCTAACAAAGGCTTCACCTGATGAGTTGGTAAGTACTTTGCCATCTTCAGGGCTAAGCACACCTTTATCTGAACTGACCGTCACCAATTGACGATCAACTGTTCCGGTCTCACTGTCATTTGTTATCTGCACATAGATAACCGCGGGGCTACCAATGCTGAGTGAATCGGTTTCAGTACAACCATCAATTGAATTAGCGTTAGGATCTGGACAATCCCAAAAACTAAGCTCGATATCAATAATTGCGTCGACTGGATCGACTGGGTCAACTGGGTCCTCCGTAGGCTCCAACGAATCACCACCGCCACACGCAGCTAAAAATAAAGAAGCTAGCAATATCCACCAGCTCTTGCGGGCCATCGTTCTCATCTTTGTCTCCCTAGAAGCTATCCATCTCTTTTTGGATAGACATACTGCAAAATACAACAATCTCAATTTCGCCTATGTTAGGGCTAGGCAAACATGTGAGCAACATGTGATTAACAGAAAACGTGGTTTAATCGGCATTAAGTAGCTGTTAGTCTAATTTTTGTGATCAAAACCAGACTCATAGATATTTATGCTTAATCAAACCGTGAAATATAGCCTGACCACGAAAATTCTTATTGGTATGTTTTTGGGAATATTAACTGGCGTTTTATTACGCAATATTTTTCCCGAAAGCACTTTTGTTGACCATTATTTCACCAATGGTCTATTCGATGTAATTGGCAAGATCTTTGTTGCCAGTTTAAAAATGTTGGTTGTCCCTCTCGTTTTTGTCTCTCTAGTATGCGGCACCTGTTCCCTAAGTGATGCTTCGACATTGGGGCGTCTAGGCTTCAAGTCCATTAGCCTTTATCTGGTCACAACCGCTATCGCTATCAGCCTCGCGATTGGTATCGCTTTGCTTATCTCACCGGGCGAAGGCGTAAACCTCACCAGCGGTGCAACCTTTGACGCAAAAGCAGCACCAACCTTAAGTGAAGTGTTTATAAATCTATTCCCTTCAAATCCAATTAAGTCGATGGCCGAAGGAAATATGTTGCAAATAATTGTCTTTGCACTGCTTTTTGGCATTTCAATGGCGATTGCTGGTCCAGCCGGACAACGTTTGGCTAATGTTTTCGAAGATTTAAATGCGGTCATTATGAAATTGGTCAGCATTCTTATGAATTTAGCCCCGTATGGCGTTTACGCCTTAATGGCTAAACTATTTATCGTGCAAGATTTCTCAACGATAGCCAATTTAATGAAATATTTTCTCGTGGTGTTCGGTACGCTGCTTATTCATGCCCTAATTACCTACCCTGTTCTTCTAAAAGCACTTTCAGGGCTTAGTCCGGTGACTTTTCTAATAAAGATGCGTGATGCCGTGCTCTTCGCTTTCTCGACCAGCTCTAGCAACGCGACAATTCCAGTAACACTGGAGACTGTCACTCGTAAGCTAGGCGTCAAGAATAAGGTGGCATCCTTCACTGTACCTCTGGGGGCTACCATCAATATGGATGGCACAGCGATCATGCAAGGGGTGGCCACAGTATTCATTGCCCAGGTGTTTAGTATGGATCTGACGCTTGGTGACTACCTCATGGTGATATTAACTGCCACCCTCGCCTCTGTTGGTACCGCGGGCGTTCCCGGCGTCGGTTTGATTATGCTGGCGATGGTGTTACAACAGGTAGGGCTGCCGGTTGAAGGGATCGCATTGATCATTGGTGTCGACAGGCTGTTAGACATGACCCGCACCGCAGTCAACGTAACTGGCGATTGTATGGTTACATGCGTCGTAGGAAAGTCAGAAAAGCAAATGGATTTAGAACGCTACCATGCCGCTGAAGCAGGTTTAGCAGAGGAAGAGGTGCATTTAGAACGCTAACCTTCTTTCTTCGTTGTTAAAATAAAAAGGCTGCCCTGTGATGGCAGCCTTTCTTCTTTCTAAACAAAAACTATTAGCTAAATTTGCCTGCATTTAGACGATCATAAAATCGCGCCAAAACACCATCGACACCATGGGCAACACCTTTGGCTAACTTCTCTGACAGCTTCTTCTTCGTTGCATATTGTACTTTAAACACTTGATTATCGGCCGTGTTAACTGCGTTTAACAGGTAATCGTCAGACGTACCGATCTCATCCACCAGTCCGAGCTCTAGCGCTTGCCCGCCAAGCCAATGCTCACCCGTAGCAACTTGCTCTAAATCCAACGCAGGACGAAACTGAGCAATGAATGATTTAAAGCGTTCGTGGATCTCCTCTAAATCCTGCTTGAACTTCTCACGGGCGTGGTCATCATTTTCACCGAACATAGTCAGCGTTCGTTTAAACTCACCAGCAGTGTGTTGCTCAAACTCAATCTCATTTTTCTTCAATAGCTTATTGAAGTTAGGCATTTGCGCAACAACACCGATAGAGCCAATAATCGAAAATGGAGCGGCAAGAATTTTATCAGCCACACACGCCATCATATAGCCACCGCTGGCCGCGACCTTGTCGACAGCGACTGTCATAGGTAAACCAGCAGTGCGAACCCGTGCCAGTTGTGACGCCGCCAAACCATAGCCATGCACCATGCCGCCAGGGCTTTCCAAGCGTACCAACAACTCATCAGTGTCTTTATTGGCAATAGATAGCACCGCACTAATCTCTTCACGTAACGAATCGACCTCACGTGCGTCCATACTGCCTTTAAAATCGATAACAAAAACGCGCTTATGGGTATCTTCTTTACCCTCTTTTTCGGCTTTTTTAACCGCTTTTTGCTGCGCCTTGGCTTCAGCCTTGTGGGTTTTCTCCAACAGTTTCTGGGCTGGCTTAGAGAGTACTTTCTCTTGCAGGTCAGTCAGCTGCTCACTTATCTGCTTGCTCAAATCAGTCACTTCCAAGTGACCTTTCTTATCCTTGCCTTTCGCTGACGCCGCTGCGGCAACCACTCCAACAACGGTTAAAACAATGGCTATAACCAGCGTCACTGCCTTGGCCAGAAAAAGACCATACTCATATAAAAATTCCATCGACTTCCTTAACTAAACATTTGAACTCAGAGAATTGGATCGTGCTTCAATATCGCTTATTTGTGCCTAAGATACCAAATAGAAAAAGGCCCGGCTAATGCCGGGCCTTTGCAATTGTAAAAAGTTACAAACTACATCACAGGCTGCACAACTGATGGATCTGATACTAAGATCATCGCGCCACCACTGGCAGCATAGACAGCTAGCTGAGTCTGCATTTCAACGGTCGCTGCCGGATTCACTGTCGGATCTGCCACGCTACCGTGGGCAGAATCGATAAAACGTACCGCGCCTGTTGCAGGTGCTCCTGTCACTGTCGCATCAACACCTGGCAAACCCAATACGCGGATCAAAGGCTCGGTACCGGACAACGGCAAACCGAATGCGGAATTGTCATTTGGCAATACAGTGTCACCAACCACTTCCGCCAAGTACACAGACGCACCCTGCCCTGCCAAAATTGGCGCGTAGCCCACCGGGTCAGAAGAATCGATCACCGTCTGAGCAGCGAAAACAAATTGAGCAATAAACGTAGGATACACCTGATCAACTAGCGCTTGATAAGCATCGGGATCACTGGCCTCTAGTGCCGCCAACTCTTCGAGACTCAAGCCTGTTGCATCAGACAGCACCTGTTTAAAGCTATCGCTTTCCACAAACGCCGCTTTAGCAACTGGGCCAAAGGTTTCTGAGTAGGCAAACACACCAGCCAAGCCCTGTGCGGGAACATTTGGCATGACAGTGCTAAAGGCGTAGTAAGGAGGTAACTCGCTGCCTGTCGTTGGATCAATCAGCGGCAGTCCACCGACAGCAGCAGTTGATACAGTGTTGATACCTCCCAGTGAGACACCACTGATCGAAACTCTTGTCGGATCAAACACCCCAGGGGCTACTTGAGCTAATGAATTAAAGCCCATACGCAGCGCCAAATGGTCATTTATATTTTGGCGGAAGTTATCACGGGTCGTCAGCAGGTTATCTAACTTTACGTATAACAAGACATTCGCGTTTGCATACTTCACAGGATCAAACGCGATCATGCCTGAGCTGGCACTAATCTCGAACACCCCATTCATATCCGCATCCCAACCACGGGAGCCGTGCAATGGTGCATCTATGGATACCATTGCCAATCCCTGTAGGGCAAAACTACCTGCAAGCGCTAAGTTCTGTTCTTTCGCACCACCAATACCATGGCTAAACACAACAACAGGCCAACCGGCCGCTGGCGCCGCAGTAATTGCAGGTAAACCCAATGCTGCTCGTACACCGTTAGCAACATCAGAGGTATCAGGCAAGGTCACTAACACATCCAGCGTTTGCATCTCGGTAGGGGCTGCCAACGGGTTGTACTTGGTGAGGTTACGTTCAGGATCCAAACCAATGGGGTTACCTTCAGCGTCTTTTATCTCGCAACCTACTAAAGAGGCAGCATTAGACAAGTCGGCATCGGGGCAACTGGCGAGAACAGCTTCTGGCGGTAGTGCGCCAGACTGAACAGCCCCTAGAATAGTAATGGGGCTATCACCTGCGGCCAACCAATGAGAGTTAATCGCATCACACTGTGATGTTGTCGCCAGTTCAGTCAGGTCACAATTACCGAAATTCGGAAATTCAAGGTAATACGGCACATTAGTGAGAGTCGAATTCGCCAGCAACGCAGTTGAGGCGACCGCCAAAGTGTTGGGATCTGTGATACCCAATCCAACAAGAGCATCAGCAACCGTAAGTCCTGTCATCGCTGGAGGCATCAAAACAGGGGTGGTCGCAGGGTCAGCGGCCATAGTTAGACGATTTAACGCTGAAACATCCTCAATTGATTGCGTCGTCATAGCACCGCTGTATGTGATTACACTGGTATCAACACCAAACGCTGCGATCGCATTTTCATAGCTATTGACCGCTCCTTGCAGCAGTAACTGCGAAGGCGAGCCTAACGGTAAAGTATTAATATCCTGTTTTACCAGGGTATAAGTCGACGAGGCTTGCACAGGACGGGACTCTGAGTCCATCAGCAGAGAAGTCGTGGTAATCAAGTAACCGGTTTTCGCCTTCAGCGGTGCGAGCGGCATAATAAGTAGCTGGTTACCTGACGATGAGGTAATAAAATCAGTACCAAATGCAAGCTCTGCTATCACCATACAAGCGGCACCTGTCGGTACTTCCGCACACTCAGGAGGCGCTAACGGGCCGCCAAACACAGTTTCGTATATTCTCACCACACCAGGCGCGGCAGCCGAGGCTGGGTCTAAGGTTACATCACCATCAGTGATCACATTGATGACAAACGGCTGGTTTGTACTCCAACCGTCCAAGGCATTAATAGCAACCTGCGGGTTACTCAAATCAGATGGATCGGTAACAGGGATGTTTAATGTACCGTCAGTGGTGTCGGTATAAAGCAGATCGTTTGGTACCGGCAAAACGCCATTCGCAGGATCATAAGATATTTTTGAAGCATTAATGACTGGAGTGCCCGCCGCATCGTTGCGCGCATCATCCAGTGACTCATCGTCGCAACCGGTTACAGCCAACGCGGATGCAACGGCCAGGGTTATTATTAGTTTTCTCATGCTTTTCCCCAAGGTCCTTTCTTATAGTTATGGCTCGGTATACTGAGCTTGGTTTCGACAGATCAGCACTTGGGGCGATCTGCTCCTACCAGTTTGTAAGGTAACGTAAGAGTTACAATATCGCTACATCAAACACCTGTTTAATGTTACTGAGATCCCAATTTCGTAAAAAGGTCGCGATAGCACACAGGGGAAGGTAAAATGCGCGTCTTGCCGACCCGAAGCAGACAAAACGGAAAACAAAGATGTTGGATTATCAAGCAGCAAATGACCTACTCAAAGACCGCGTTATTCTAGTAACAGGCGCTGGCGATGGTATTGGTCGCCAAGCTGCCCTCACCTACGCCAGCCATGGTGCTGTCGTGATCCTGCTAGGAAAGACAGTCAGCAAATTAGAACAAACCTATGATCTTATCGTTGCCGCCAATGGCTCGGAGCCTGCTATCGTCCCCCTCGACATGCAGGGCGCGACAGAACAGCACTACATCGATATGGCGACCACTATAGAAGAGCAGTTTGGCCGCTTGGATGGCGTCTTACTCAACGCAGGTATGTTAGGGGTTCTCAGTCCATTTGAGCAGATCGACCTAGCCAGCTGGGAAACCGTGATGAAGGTGAATGTGACCGCTCAGATGATGATGACCAAACCACTGTTATCCCTATTAAGAAAGGCCGATGACGCAGCACTGATATTCACTAGCTCTGGGGTGGGCAAAAAGGGACGCGCCTATTGGGGTAGTTATGCAGTATCCAAGTTTGCCACTGAAGGGATGATGCAGATTTTGGCTGATGAATTGAGCAACACCAACGTTCGCGTTAACGCAATCAACCCCGGTGCAACCCGCACAAGTATGCGCTCTACCGCTTATCCGGGGGAAGATGCCAACAAACTCAAAACACCAGCAGAGATCATGCCGACTTATCTCTATTTGATGGGCCCCGATAGCCAAGATATTCATGGCCAATCCGTTGATGCTCAACCCAAATAACCTGATAATAAATCATAAAAAAGGCGCTTAGATGGCGCCTTTTTTTTGATTTTTCCCGTTCAAAAGCGGGTTAGCGACGGCGTACTCGGCGATGCGCTTGTGAACGATGTTTAGAGACACTGCGACGCACCCGACGCAGACGCTCCTGTTCACCAATCCTTGATTTCACTGAGGGCTTACTGCGATCTTCTTTCGGCAATTGCACCTCTTCCCGCAGATAGTTCACCTCTTCTAACGACAACTCGCGCCAGGTACTTTGTGGTAACTCTCTTGGCAAGGTCAATGCACCGTAACGAACACGGATCAGGCGACTCACTTTAAGCTCCTGACTTTCCCAAAGACGGCGCACCTCTCGATTTCTCCCCTCGCTTAAGGTGACATAAAACCACTGGTTAATGCCTTCGCCACCCTTCACTTGGATCTTATCAAATTTGGCCTTGCCATCTTCCAGCATCACACCTTTGCGCAACGCCTTAAGTTTATCGTCAGAGACATCACCAAACACGCGAGAAGCGTACTCACGCTCCACTTTAAAGCTCGGATGCATTAAGCGATTAGCCAGTTCCCCATCATTGGTGAACAACATCAATCCACTGGTGTTCAGATCCAAACGGCCAACAGCGATCCAGCGACCAGCCCCAATCTTTGGCAAGTTATCAAACACAGTGCGGCGTGATTCCGGATCATTGCGGGTACATACCTCACCTTCCGGTTTGTGGTACATGATCACACGACACGTGGTTTCTTCTGCCGGTGTGGTTCTGATCAGTTTGCCATCCACACGTATCTTGGCATCCTCTTCTACACGGGTGCCTAGCTCAACGACATCGCCGTCAACACTCACTCGGCCTGCAGCGATCCACTGCTCTACCTCACGACGAGACCCCAAACCGGCCCGCGCCAGGACTTTCTGCAATTTCTCACTCATGCCTCTAATACCTCTTGTGGATTCGACGTTTTTTCAACCTGCTCGAGCATTTGCGCATCAACCGGCTCGTCGGAGAGCGGATTCTCCTCAAGGGCTGGCAACTGTTCAAGTGATTTCAACCCAAAATAGTCTAAAAACTGCCTGCTGGTAGCATAAAGCGCCGGGCGCCCCGGTACTTCTTTGTGTCCTACCACTTTAATCCATTGTCGTTCCGACAATGTCCGTATGATGTTACTGCTGACCGTCACACCACGTACCGCTTCAATCTCGGAGCGTGTGATTGGCTGGCGATAAGCAATCAGCGCGAGGGTTTCCATTAGCGCCCGCGAGTACCGTGGTGTTTTTTCCGGCCATAGGTGTCCTAACCAGGGGCTAATAACTTCTGCAGATTGGAAGCGCCAGCCACTGGCGACCTCAACTAAATTGATCCCCCGTGGCGCATAGTCCAGCACCAGCGCGTCAATCACTGCTTTTACCCGTTTACCTGACACGGTAAACTCACACAACACACCTTCAAGCAGCGCTTTTGCTGTTAAAGGCTTATCAGCCACGAACAGCGCTGCTTCAATCAACTGTTTCAGCTGTTCGTCATTAATCTTCCGCACTATCAACGCCCCCTGCAGCTCTTACATGGATAGGTTGAAAAGCAGCATTTTGCACCAGATCCAACATCGATTCTTTTACCAGCTCCAGAATGGCTAGAAAAGTGACAACGACACCTGCACGGCCCTCTTCGATCTCAAACAGCTGATCAAACGGCGTAAAATGCTGGCGACTCACTTTTTCCAAAATCATGCTCATCCGTTCTCGGGTACTTAAAGCCTCGCGCTGTACCTGATGGTGCTCAAATGCACTGGCACGCTTCATCACGTCGGTAAATGCCACGAACAGCTCAGCCATCGACACCTGAGGCTCAATCTTCATCGGCTGAGCTAACTCATGCGCCTCTGCCGCTGCCTGATAATAATCCCGTTCATCTCTAGGCAAGGTATCTAATTCCTGTGCCGCAACCTTAAAACGCTCATACTCCTGCAAGCGGCGGATCAACGCCGCCCGAGGATCTTCCTCATCCTCTTCATCACTGGCGCGAACAGGTAACAACAAGCGTGACTTCACCTCGGTCAAAAACGCTGCCATCACTAGATAGTCGGCTGCCAACTCCAGCTTCATATCCTGCATTAATTCTATATATTCAATATATTGCGCGGTGATCTCTGTTAAATTCAAATCTAGAATATCAAGCTTCTTGCGCTTAATAAGATAGAGCAGCAGATCTAACGGCCCCTCAAACGCATCAAGAAATACCTCTAGCGCCTCAGGAGGTATATAGAGATCAAGCGGTGCCTCTGACATCACTTCGCCACGTACTTTGGCGAGTGGTAAAGTCTGCTGCACAGGTACCGCAGGTTCGTGAATGGTGGTTGTCGATTCAGCCATTAGCGAAACGGTGTGGGATCACCCGCTCCCTCACGCAATAGCTCGACAGTATCTTCAGAGAGATCAACCACAGTCGTCGGCATTTCGCCTAAGTATCCACCATGAATGACCAGATCCAGCTGATTTTCCAATCGATCACGGATCTCCTCTGGATCAGATTCAGCCATATCGTTTCCAGGTAAGATCAACGAGGTCGACATAATCGGCTCATCCAGCGCCGCCAACAAAGCCTGGGTGATGATGTGGTCCGGCACCCGCAAACCGATAGTTTTTCGCTTTGCATTGAGTAAGCGCTTAGGTACCTCTTTAGTCCCTTTCAGAATAAAGGTGTAAGCCCCCGGCGTGTTATTTTTTAGTAGGCGATAGGCGGAGTTATCCACTCGCGCATACAACGACAACTCTGACAGATCACGACATATCAAGGTGAAGTTGTGGGCTTTATCAATATTACGGATCCGGCAGATCCGCTCCATCGCCGCCTTATCACCGATGTGGCATCCCAGGGCGTAACCTGAATCGGTCGGATAGGCAATAACACCACCCTGCTTAATGATCGCCACAGCCTGATTGACCAACCGACTCTGCGGATTATCAGGGTGGATATAAAAGAACTGACTCATATTTATATTTCCTATTCGCCTCGCGGCGTTGTCCAACGTTCCCAGACACCACTAACGCCATCCGGTAACCAGAGGTTTTTCCCTAACTCAACCCAGCTCCCAGGATGGTGAAAATCGGATCCCTGAGAAGCTGACAACCCAAATTCTATCGCTAAATCAGCAAGATTGCGCTTTTCGTTAGGTGTTTGTTGTGTCATGGCCACTTCAACGGCATCGCCGCCCCACTCAGCAAAACAACTTAATAGCTGACGGATCCATTTCCACGACATGCGATATTTGGTTGGATGTGCCACCACCGCCACCCCGCCAGCTTGATGTAATGCAGAAATCGCTTCCGCGATGGAGCACCAGCCTGGATTGACGTAAGCGCGTTTACCTTTGCGCAGGTATTTCTTAAACGCCGTTTCCATCGACTTCACCACGCCATCGTTAACCATCGCCCTGGCAAAATGAGCCCGCGTGATAGAGCCACCTTGCGCCAGCGTCGCCGCCTTGTCATAGGCGTCATCGATGCCACAACGAGCAAGCTTGTCTGCGATCCCTTGCGCCCGCTTTAACCGGCGCTCTTTCTGCTCAGCCAACAGGGTCTTGATGGCTGGATGATTAACATCAAAGTTCAAGCCAACAATATGGATCTCCATCCCTTCCCAAGCACAACTGATCTCCACCCCACTGGTGAGCGTCAGTGCTAAACCTTGAGATTCGATCTCGCGCTGCATCTCATCTAGCCCCGCAACAGAATCATGATCCGTTAACGCAATTTGGCTCACTCGATGGGCAACCGCTCGATGGGCAAGCTGCGCCGGAGACAAACTGCCGTCGGAGGCGGTGCTGTGGCAATGAAAATCGTGTATCAAAGACAGGCTCACGTAACTGAAAGTGTGATTTTTATAGCGATATTGTCTCATACCCTGATAGGGGGTTGACACTGCTGATTTCACATTGCATGCTTGAGCGCACTGTTTCAGGAGTAATACCTAATGATTTTAAGCCTTAACATCAGCAACGTGTGGTGGTGGCACTTCCCATAGCGGGTAGTGTTTCGGCTTTGTATTGTCTTCAGAAACATTAAAACCCGCCAATTGAGCGGGTTTTTTTATGTCTGCCGTTCGGGAACAACCATGAATCAATGGCCCGTCCAGACAGGTAGAGATTGCAGCGTCATTTTTGCGCAGTATAGTGTGGGGTCATTTTACGATAATCGGTCACGCAAACATCGTAAATTGATAGCCAAAAACAGAGAGTCAGCAGGGAAAAAGCATGAGCCATCTAGCATCAGGTGAGGTTGAAGCGCTCACCACCACCGCGCCTTACGTCGCGGATCCATTGGCCTTATATGAATTACTTACCCATCACGGTGAATTAAAGAACACTGTCCTGCTGGAATCAGCAGAAATAGATAGTAAAGCGGATCTAAAGTCCCTGCTGCTATTAGACGCCGCCCTTAAAATCAGTTGCAGTGGACGCCAAGTTACCTTGACTCTATTAAGCGACAACGGTCGCAACGCACTGTCGACAATTTTAAGTGCGCTACCCGACAGTGTCGCCGTCGTTGAAACAGATAATGGCGCCGTGCTGAACTTCCCTGAAGTCGGAGAGATCCTCGACGAAGAGGAACGTTTAAAAGCCCTGTCACCTTTAGAAGCACTTCGCGCGGCAGTTAATCATCTCAAAACACGCAATAGTAACGATGATGCGATCTTCCTGGCCGGTACATTTGCTTATGATCTGATAGCCAGCTTCGAACCCTTACCGGATGTCGCTGACGGTGAAAACAACTGCCCGGATTACCTGTTCTATCTCTCTGAAACACTGATTGTTATCGACCACCAAACCCAACAAAGCGAGATCACAGGTTGCGTATTTGGTGGTGACGGCGCCAGTGAACAGTTTTATCTGAAAACCCGCCGCATTGAGTCGTTAAAAGAGCAGCTAACCAAGTTTAACCCCAGCCAACTCAGTAGCAAGGTGGCAGAAAGCGCCGCCATTGACGTCACCACAGACACCAGTGACGAACAGTTCTGCCAACAGGTAGAAACGCTTAAAGACAACATTCACTGCGGCGATATCTTCCAGGTGGTACCATCACGCAGCTTTCATATCGCTTGCCCAGACAGTTTATTTGCCTATCGCGAGCTAAAAGCAAGCAACCCCAGCCCGTACATGTTCTATGTAAACGACGAAGAGTTTGTGTTGTTCGGTGCCTCACCAGAGAGCGCGCTCAAATATGAGCAAGAAGATCGTCAAGTCGAGGTCTATCCTATCGCCGGTACTCGTCGCCGCGGCTTCAATCCAGACGGCTCCATCGATGCCGATCTCGACAGCCGCATGGAATTGGAGCTCCGCCTCGACAAAAAAGAGCTGGCTGAACACATTATGCTGGTCGATCTGGCACGTAACGATATTGCCCGCATTGCCAAGCCCGCCAGCCGCCATGTCGCCGAACTACTTAAAGTCGATCGTTACAGTCACGTCATGCATCTAGTCAGCCGCGTGGTTGGTGAGCTTCGGGAAGATATGGATGCGCTACACGCTTATCAGGCCTGCATGAACATGGGCACCCTGGTTGGCGCACCAAAAATCAGAGCAGCCCAACTTATCCGAGATACTGAAGGAAAACGCCGTGGCAGTTACGGCGGCGCAGTCGGATACATTAATGGCGTCGGCGACATGAACACCTGCATCGTCATTCGCAGTGCATTTGTCAAAAATGGTAAAGCCACCATTCAAGCCGGTGCCGGCGTGGTGTTTGACTCTCAACCGCAAGCGGAAGCAGACGAAACTCGCAATAAAGCACAAGCGGTAATTTCCGCAATTGTCAGCGCCAACAAGCAGCTAAATCAGGCAGCCAAGCAAGCGGAAGGAGCGGCACATGAATAATCTAAGCCCTGCAACGGAAAAGAAAGCCACAACCTTTCTGCTGGATAACTTCGACTCATTTACCTACAACTTGGTGGACCAATTTCGCGCATTAGATCATCCAGTGGTTATCTACCGCAATAATTTAGCGGCGACGCTTATCCACCAAAAGATGCAGCAACATGCAGACAAGGGGGAGCAGATCATCTTGGTGCTCTCTCCTGGACCGGGCAATCCTTCATCTGCGGGATGTATGCTCGAACTTATCGGCCTTTGCCAAGGCCAGTTCCCTATTTTGGGGATCTGCCTCGGCCATCAAGCGATCGTCCAGTTTTATGGTGGTGAAGTAGGCTCTGCAGGAGATATTTTGCACGGTAAATCGTCCGCGATCAGCCATATCGGAGAAGCTATGTTTAACGGCTTGCAGCAACCTCTGCCGGTGGCACGTTATCACTCACTAGCAGCGACGCGAGTAGAAAACCTGCAGGTTATTGCTGATTACCAATCCTTGCCAATGGCGGTGATGGATGCCAAATGCAAGGTGTTGGGCTTTCAATTTCATCCCGAATCGATCCTCACCACTGACGGTGCACGACTATTAGCTCAAAGCCTGACTTGGGCAACGGCACAGGTATAAGGAGAACATCATGCTGGAATCTCTCTATCAACAACAGGATCTGAGCCGCGAACAAACCGCTGCACTGTTTAGCGAAATCATTAGTGGCGAAATGAACCCAGTGGTTATCTCGTCGCTACTGACCGCATTGAAGATCAAAGGTGAAACGCCGCAAGAGATAGCCGGTGCTGCGGATGCTCTCCGTGCAGCAGCGGCAAGCTTTCCGAAACCTGCCTACCCTGTTGCTGACATCGTTGGCACTGGCGGCGATGGTCATCACACCATCAACATTTCAACCACCAGCGTGTTTGTCGCTGCGGCCTGCGGCCTGAAAGTCTGCAAACACGGTAATCGCTCGGTATCATCCAAGTCGGGATCTGCCGATCTACTGGAGCGATTAGGGGTCAACCTTACAATGAGCCCTGACACAGCAAGAAAGTGCCTCGATAATGTCGGCTGCTGCTTTATTTTTGCGCCGCAATACCATGGTGGTATTCGACATGCGATGCCCGTCCGTAAAGCACTGGCAACACGCACCCTGTTTAATGTTCTGGGCCCGCTGATTAACCCGGCGCAACCTGAATATATGGTACTCGGCGTTTATAGTCCGGCGCTCGTCAAGCCGATCGCAGAAGCGTTGCAATATTTAGGGGTTAAACATGCTCTGGTTGTCCATGGCAGTGGCCTTGATGAAATCGCGCTGCATGGCCCAACCGATGTGGCAGAAGTCACCAGCGACGGCATCAAAGAATACAGTGTAACGGCGGAAGATTTTGGCCTGAAACAGCATCCGTTGGATGCCCTGAAAGGCGGCGAGCCAGAACAAAATGCCGTCATTACCCGTGCCATCCTAGCCGGCCAAGGCACAGAAGCACAACGCAGTGCCGTGGCAGCCAATGTCGGTGCCCTGCTCTACGTCAGCGGACTGGCCAGCAGCCTTAAGCAAGGTGCACTGCTGGCAATTGAAGCGATGGATAGTGCCAAGCCGTTAGCCATCGCTGAAGGGCTGGCAACGGTCAGCAATGAACAAAATGGAGATCAGTAATGACCGAGACCGTGCTTGATCGCATCGTCAAAGATAAGCGCGAGCTGCTAGTCGAGCTTAAACTACAGCGCCCGCTAGACACATTTATCGATCAACTGATCCCCTCAGATCGTTCTTTTTATGACGCGCTATCTGAGCCAAACGCAGGCTTTATTCTTGAGTGCAAAAAAGCATCGCCTTCAAAAGGACTAATCCGTCCAGAATTTGAGCTCGATTACATCGCCTCTGTTTACACCAAATATGCTGCTGCTATCTCTGTGTTGACCGATGAGAAATATTTCCAAGGTAAATTGGCCTATTTAAAACAGGTGCGCGATCAAGTCACTCAGCCCGTGCTGCATAAAGACTTTATCGTCGATCCCTACCAAATCTACCTTGGCCGCTTACATGGCTCTGACGCTGTTTTGCTGATGCTATCGGTATTGGATGATGAAGAGTATAAGTCACTTCATCAGGTCGCTGATTCTCTGCAGGTTGATGTACTGACCGAAGTATCAAATCAAGAGGAGATGAACCGCGCCATCGCTCTCGGCAGTAAGGTGATCGGTATAAACAATCGAAACCTGCGTGATTTGAGCATCTCACTCGATAAAACCAAGTTCTTTGCTCCTCAGGTACCCGATGATCGAATTGTTATCTCCGAATCAGGTATCTACCAGAACAGTGAAGTGCGTGAGCTAGCTACCTATGTTGATGGCTTTCTTGTGGGCAGTTCACTGATGTCACAACCAGACGTTGATATGGCCTGTCGCAACCTGATTTTTGGTCACCATAAAGTGTGTGGCCTGACTCATAAAACCCAAGCCGAGCTGGTGAAAGAAAACGGTGCGACCTACGGCGGGTTGATCTTTTTTCCAGGTTCACCAAGAGCCGTCAGTGAGCAACAAGCTGCAGAAATAACGACCGTCGATGGTCTCAAATTTGTCGGCGTGTTTGTTAATGAATCACCAGAAAAGATGGCTGCATTGGCCAACGAATTACCACTCAGCGCCGTACAACTCCATGGCGATGAAGATTCATCAATTGTTGAGCAGTTACGACCACTACTGCCGGAGGGCTGTGAAATCTGGAAAGCGCATCGCATTGCCGAAGCGTTACCGGATTTCGGCAGTTGGCCGGTCGACCGTCACTTGGTCGACACCTACCACAAAGAGAGCTTTGGTGGTGTCGGGCGACGCTTCAACTGGGAGCTTCTAAATGGTTATGACAACGTTAGTGAGCTTTTTCTAGCTGGCGGACTCGCTCCAGAAAACGCGGAAAAAGCACTGGCAATTGGCACCTTTGGACTGGATTTCAACTCCGGCGTAGAAACCGCTCCAGGTGAAAAAAGTGCTGTCAAACTCACCCAGTTAAGACAAGTATTAAGAGATTATTAGGATAGAAGATGAGCGAATTAAACCCCTATTTTGGTGATTTTGGCGGCATGTTTGTCCCAGAATTGCTAGTGCCTGCACTGAAGCAGTTTGAGCAGGAATTTATTGCATCACAAAAAGATCCGGCGTTTCAAAAAGAGTTTTCAGATCTATTAAAAGACTACGCTGGCCGTCCAACGCCTTTGACCAAGTGCCGCAACCTGACTGCAGGTACCAAAACTACCCTCTACCTGAAGCGGGAAGATCTGTTGCACGGCGGCGCCCATAAAACCAATCAGGTGTTGGGGCAAGCACTGCTCGCCAAGCATATGGGCAAACATGAGATCATCGCCGAAACAGGTGCCGGACAACACGGTGTTGCAACCGCTCTGGCCTGCGCCCTCATGGGCCTTAAATGCCGTATCTATATGGGTGCCAAAGACATTGAACGGCAGGAGCCCAATGTGTTTCGTATGAAGCTGATGGGCGCAGAAGTGATCCCTGTGACATCAGGCGCATCCACCCTCAAGGATGCTTGTAACGAAGCGCTACGCGACTGGGCAGGCAGCTATAAGACCGCCCACTACCTACTCGGCACTGCGGCAGGCCCTCACCCCTTCCCCACTGTTGTTCGTGAGTTTCAGCGCATGATCGGCGAAGAGGCAAAGCGCCAAATTCAAGAGAAAGAGGGGCGCCTGCCAGATGCAGTAATCGCCTGTGTTGGTGGCGGATCCAATGCCATCGGCATGTTTGCCGACTTTATCGATGAGAAAGAGGTGGCATTGATAGGCGTTGAACCAGCAGGCAAAGGTATCGACACCGAAGAACACGGCGCACCGCTGGAGCATGGTAAGCCGGGGATATTCTTCGGTATGCGTTCCATTCTGATGCAAGACCAGTTCGGCCAAGTAGAGGAGTCTTACTCCATCTCAGCCGGACTTGATTTCCCCTCTGTTGGCCCGCAGCACGCTCACTTGAAAGCGACGGGACGTGGCACCTACGTTTGGGCATCTGATGACGAGGCTCTTGAAGCGTTCCAGCTATTAGCCCGTCACGAAGGGATTATTCCGGCATTGGAATCAGCCCATGCACTGGCGTACGCATTAAAAATGGCTAAAGAAAACCCAGAGAAAGAGCAACTACTGATCGTGAACCTATCAGGCCGTGGCGACAAGGATATCTTCACCGTCGCTGACATTCTGGCGAAAAAAGGAGATATCTCATGAGCAATCGATATCAACAGCTGTTTGAGCAACTGGCAGCCAAAAACCAAGGCGCATTCGTTCCTTTCGTCACCATAGGTGATCCCGATCGTGAAACAAGCTTGTCGATTATCGACACCTTGATCGCTGCCGGCGCTGACGCCTTAGAATTGGGGATCCCCTTCTCTGATCCGATTGCCGATGGCCCAACGATCCAGGGAGCCACGGTGCGCGCACTCGCTAGCGGCGTTAATCCATTGGTCTGTTTTGAGATGTTGGCCATTATTCGTGAAAAGTACCCGCAGGTACCTATCGGATTATTGGTCTATGCCAACCTCGTGTATACCAATGGCATCGAGCAATTTTATCAGCGCTGCGCCGAAGCAGGCGTTGACTCAGTACTCATTGCAGATGTACCTAGCCACGAGAGCGTCCCGTTCCGTGAAGCGGCGGAAAAATTTGGTATCGACGCAATATTTATTGCTCCCCCCAATGCTGACGACGACACCTTGGCTAATGTCGCCCGTTACGGTAAAGGCTACACCTACCTACTGTCACGTGCCGGTGTCACTGGCGCAGAAACCAAAGCAGAGATGCCAGTGGCAGCACTGCTAGAGTCACTCAACCGCTTTAATGCGCCTCCTGCACTGCTAGGCTTCGGTATCAGTGAGCCCGCTCAAGTCCAAGAAGCTATCGCTGCAGGTGCTGCTGGTGCAATTTCCGGATCAGCTGTGGTGAAGGTAATTGAAAATAACGTCGATGATACCGATCGACTGCTCGCCGAAATGACGAGTTTTATCTCGGCAATGAAAGCGGCAACAGTTAAATAGTTCGACTGGATCCAGCAGTGAAGCGTAACCGTTACACACAAACGGTTACGCTTAGTTTTGCTAAACATTGCCACCATGCGCCGTTAGCGCCAGACTACATGGTCATCAAACGCCATTTTTGCATTGAACTGAATAACGCTGCTGAGCCAGCAAAGGCCCTATTTGCATGAAACAATTTATCGACTTCCTCCCACTGATCGTCTTTTTTGCTTTTTATAAGCTCAAGGATATCTACTGGGCGACAGGAGCATTGATCATTACCACCGGCCTGCAGTTGGCTTATGGCTGGTTTCGCCATCGCAAAGTCGAGAAGATGCATCTGATCACTTTTGTGCTGGTAACCGTATTTGGCGGGCTCACGCTTATTCTCCACGACGATGTCTTCATAAAGTGGAAAGTCACCGTGGTCAATGTACTGTTCTTTGCCGCTCTGTTAATCAGCCAATATCCGTTTAAAAAACCACTGATTAAGCAGATGCTGGGGAAAGAGCTAGTCTTGCCTGATGCGGTATGGGGAAAGATAAACCTAGGTTGGGCGTTCTTCTTCCTCGGTTGCGGCCTGGCCAATATCTACGTGGCGTTTTATATGTCGCAAGAAGTTTGGGTGAACTTTAAAGTTTTCGGCCTACTCGGTTTAACCTTGTGTGCCACACTCGTCACCGGGATCTACCTATTTAAGCACCTGCCCAAAGAACAACCCGCAGAACAAAATGAAGGAAATGAATAATGTGGTACGTGATTTTTTCACAGGATGTTGATAACAGTCTGCCTTTACGCCAGCAAGCGCGTGCAGCCCACCTCGCCCGCTTGCAAGCATTAAAAGAGCAAGGGCGCTTGTTGGTGGCTGGGCCGATGCCTGCCATCGATAGTGAAGATCCGGGTGAAGCTGGCTTTACTGGTTCCACCGTGATCGCCGAATTCCCTTCCCTTGCCGATGCACAAACCTGGGCAGATGCCGACCCCTATATCGATGCAGGGGTGTACCAGAACGTTATCGTAAAACCGTTTAAGAAAGTGCTTCCTTAACCTTTATCTTGCTCTATCACTCGTTAAGTAAAACGCGGCCATTGTCGCGTTTTCTATTTTTCTAGATAGCTAATAATTGAGCGAGTTCATTCAGGCTTTGGCATTGCTTAACATTAATCATTAGCCGATCTCGCTCCCCTGCCAGCTCAGTCCTATCAACCATTTGTCCTTGCACGTTTATCCAGACAGCCGCCATCCCCAAGCCTGCTGCTGGCAATATATCTTTATCCCAATGATCGCCAATCATCACCACATCACTTGCCGCCAATCCAAGTTCATTCAGAATAAATTGGTAAAACGCAGGATCAGGCTTACTCAAGCCAGTGTTCTGACGACAAAAGTAGTGATCAATATATTGGTCTAGATCCACCCTTCGAAAGGCTTTACGAATATCAGCCTCGGTTGATTGTTCAGCACCGGTGGCGATACAGATCTGGAAAGACTGCGACAGTGTCTGCAGTATTTTTTCAGCCCCAGGCATCGCCTTTACTTGCGGCCACTCACACATTTTGCCAGGCACGCCAGGGGTATCTTCCATCAGGGTGTCACCCCAATCGAATAGCAGTGTCGTTCGGTTATCAAGCTGCACTTCCATCCCCCCCTATGTGCAAAATAAAAAACCCGACAAAAAGGACTTTGTCGGGTTTATGGATACAACAAATAAGCGCTGTTTAATCGGCCAAGTAGGAACAGACGTAATCAGCCAACTCTTCCACTTTAACCTTAAACTTCACATTGGCAGGCACATTAAATGATTCACCGCCAACCACTGCACGCCATTCAGTTTCATTAGGAAGTAGTACCTGAAGCTTACCGGCAGTGATTTCCATCAGTTCCGCTTCGGCCGTACCAAACTCATATTCACCTGGCTGCATAATACCCAAAGTTTTGGTCGAACCATCGGCAAATGTGACAGCTCTGCTGGTCACTTGACCATTGAAGTAAACATTGGCTTTAACGGTGACGGCTACATTCTCAAACTTTTCCACTTAACACTCCTAATGCTCTAAATAGTCGAACCTTTAATAATTATTACCGCGCTATAGTGGCATGAATGAGATGGCAAAAACAGCCAACCCAGAATATAAAAAAAAGCAGGCCATAGGCCTGCAAAATAGGGATTTGTCTAACACAAAGGGTTTAGTAAGAAAGCGGTAAACTAGAATACAGTCCTCACAGTCAAATGCTCTGGATAGGGTTGAAAGTAACGCTGCCCCTGAAGATAATCATCGCGATGCTTGCGTAAATAGTGTTTTAGTAGCTCTCTGGGTGTACTCAGCGGCAATAACCCCTCTCGATACCTATGTATCATCTGTGTCAGTTCTGCCTTGTCTCCCACTTCCAAAGCGCGTTTGAAATAGCCCTGAATATGCATCAATACATTGGTGTGTTTTTTCCGACTTGCCGGCATAGCCAAGCCCTGCATCAGCTGCACAATATAGCTGTACGCCACCTGCTCCAGATTGGCACTGCTCAAATCAGCCAGCAGCGGGCCAATGGCTCGATAATGTTCTGGCGAATGCGCCATCAGCATCAGCTTGTGCTTAGCGTGGAAGTCGAGCAACGACTTTTTAGTCAAGTTGGCTTCTACATCTCGCTTCCACAGATCTAAGGTAAACACCCGCGTCAAAAAGCTTTCCCGGATTAACACATCGTTCAGCCGTCCAGTCTCTTCACAGGGCAGATACGGGTATTTCTTTAATATCTTTTCAGCAAAAACTCCCACACCATCATGACGCAAGGAGTGCCCGTTCGGGTGATACACTTTCACCCGCTCCATGCCGCAACTGGGTGATTTGGCACAAAAGATGTAACCACGCAAATCAGCCAATCCATCGGACAATTTTTCTGAAGCATTGTGCAAAGCATCTGACACATCAAAACTGCGATCCCGACTGCCGCGAACCTTGAGCCAATCGCCATCCTCGACTAAACGCACCGTCTGTCTAGGCGTTCCCATCCCCGCTGCCATCTCAGGGCAAGCTGGACGATAATCGAAATAGGGGTCAAGATCTCGGACTACAAAACCAGACTGTTTATGACCGCCGTCGAAGCGTACTTTTTGCCCAACGACACAAGCACTCACCCCTACCGGGATTTTATCTATTTGCTTCATTGTCCCTTCGCCCCTACTAGTTACTCAGCTCAACGTGGTCAACAATTTGTTGCCATATTCACTCTTACGCCAAAGCGCGGTTATTGGATCAGATAAAAACGGGTGAGTAATCACATCTGTCGTCGTTAAAATGAAGCTTTGTGTTAACAAGCTCACTAACTACCAGAGAACCACTGGTAAGTTAAAGTGCATTTGGTAACGTTAACTCAGTAAAATAACGGCATAAGCCACTTATAACCGCTCGATATCATCCAGCCGGTCTCACCGGTTCTGCTGATGGCTAGCTCGTAATTTCAGGGGTAACAACTACATTGTTGTTAAGAGATAACGTAGCAAAAAGTCGAAACGGAGTGTTGACTCTGTGATGCGAGAATTGCGACTTGGCTGAATTAAACAAAACTATCACCATGGTTCTTCCAACCATGGTATTCAAAGTAGAACAGGAACTGCTTGCCGGTGCCAGAGACTACCTATGCTCTCATGGCTACGAACTGTTGACCGTTGTCGGTGGTTATCTCCCTGGACCTAACGACGCAAACAATATTCGTAATTGGATCTACGAATTTTTGCCCGACCATACCACTGATGGTGTGATTTTCTATGGTGGTGGCATTGGCTACTCAGCCGGAAATGACGCCACAGAGCAGTTAGTCGGCCTTTTTAAACACCTTCCTGTCATTAATATAGGCAGCGCGCTCGACAGCGTCCCATCCGTGTTAGCTGACAACCGGGAAGGGATTTGTAATGTGGTCAAACATTTAATTAGCAAACAAGGCTACAGCAAGTTGGGCTTTCTCCGTGGCCCCGTGGCCAATGAAGAAGCAAACGCTCGTTTTAACGCTTTCTGCGATACGCTGGAAAAGCACAATGTGCCCTTTAATCCCGAGTGGATCCTGCAAGGTGACTTCGTTCGCAGTACCGGAAGATCCATCGCTAAGGGACTAGTGGAGAGTGGGAAACCGCTACCTGAAGTGATGGTGTGTGCCAATGACCTGAGCGCGCACGGGTTCATTGAGGGGCTGACAGATTGCGGATTAGCCGTCCCTACGGATATGGCGGTGACAGGTTTTGACAATTTCGAATACGCTGAAGCGATGGAGCCAGCTCTGACCACGGTCGGCTATCCGGCCTACGCCATGGGTCAAGCAGCCGCCAAAGGCTTGCTAGCGAAGATATCGGGCAAGCAGTTAGACGACACCAAAGATATTCCTAGCAAAGCAATTATTCGCGAAAGCTGTGGTGCCAAAATCGCGCACCACAAAGTTAAAGAATCCATATACCTCAAGCAGCGGCGGGCGCAGATCTTGGTCAGGGACATGCATGCGCAGCGCCTCACCTTCGATCAGCAACTATATCAACATACCAATCTGAAACTGCTTTTTGACCAAGCAGCACAAAACCTAGACTCAGCAGGCATTCACCAGCTCTATCTCTGTTTATTTGATGACGATGATAGCAGTGACGCCAAGCTGCAGCACCAAGTGGTTGATGGCGAAGTCATCCCGCTGGCTGAGCATCAAAAATCTATCGTCACAGATCAACTTCTCCCCGAGCATATCGGCCAAAGATGGCGAATACCGAGTCGCAACGACACCATCTGGTTAGTTCACCCACTTGCTTTTGAACACATGGTGTTTGGCTATCTGGTTGCCGAAGTGAATGTTTTGGTTTGCGAGTTCGGCGAAGCCCTAGGGATCCAGTTATCCCAGGCGATCAATCGGCAAAAGATGCTATTCGAATCGATTGAGCGACAACATGAGCTGGAGTGCTCACTCGAAGCACTAAAAAATGCCCACCTGAAATTAGACAAAGCAGAAAAGGTAGCGAGTTTAGGCCGCCTGGTTGCTGGTATTGGTCATGAGCTAAATACACCGTTAGGGGCAGGTATCACCATGGCCTCTATGTTGGTGGAAGAGACACAATCACTCACCAACCAACTGCTACAAGCACAATTATCGAAAAAGCGCCTAAATCAATCGCTCACTCGCGCACATGATGCTGCAGAAAGCATCTTACGCAGCTTAGAGCGAGCTTCCAGTCTGGTGGATATTTTTAAATCCAACTCGTTTGAAAAAGAGGATAGTCGCTGGCAATCACTGACCATTTGGGAGGTCATTCAATCGAGTTATTTCCGGATCAAGGATGATTTAGAACTGGAACTGGAACTCGATGTTCAATGCGACAAGGCACTGATATTAGAGTGCGATGTAGATGCGTTATCCTCGGCACTGATCCACCTGTTATATAACAGTGCACATCACGCCTATCCTGGTCATAAGCATGGAAAGGTGAACATATCTGTTAGCCATAAAGGCAACAACCTGGTGATTAAGTATCAGGATTTTGGCTTAGGCATGGATAAAGCGGCACTCCCCAGAGTCTTTGAACCCTTCTATACCACGCAGCGCAGTACTGGCCACACTGGCTTAGGCCTCTATCTGGTTTACAATTTGGTGAGCTTGCGGCTCCATGGCGTCATCACCGTCAGCAGTAGAAAGCAGGGAGGCACTCAATTCACCATTGAAGTGCCCACCCGCAAGTGAGCTACATTTTAACGGCTCTACTTTGCAACCACTGTTGCAACGGATGATCTTCGCGCGAGTCGTTAACAAAGCTGCGATCCAGGCTATCTAACACTCCTGCCACCGCCAGCGGCTCTGCATACTCTAACCTTCTAGCTGTCACCAGATAGCGTAATTGCGGATCACTTACCTGGACACCAAATGGATAGCAGGTCACCAAAGCCAACTCAGAAGGCGCCACGACCAATTGATTATTTCCCTGTCCAAGATCTAACACCCCCACCCCGCTCACCTCAAATTCCAGCAAACGCTCTCCATGTAACTGAACCCGCACACGATCTCCGAGACGCAAGCGTTGCAAGTAATCAAAGTGGGTATCTTTATGTCCAGCAATCATCATCCCCTGTTCAAGCTGAGTGTTCACGGCCATTCCCGGCCCGAATGCCAGAGATTCGCCATCCAGTCCCGCCATCACAAACTGCTCGATACCCAGTTGTGGGATCTGTAATCTGGCCATAGGCCAAGTATCAGCCCATGGCCAGGGACGTTTTGAAATATCATCACCAGATTTAGCCTCTGGTTCGTCCCACGCACTGGCGATAAGCCACTGAGCTAACTGCGCCTTAGCTTTGATCCAAACAGCATCGCTGACCATCAGTAGCCCAACAAATGCGATGCAACACACCCCGAGTTTAAGGCTCTTAGTCAATATGCTCATCAGATAGCCTCCAGGTTATCTGAGCGCTCCTGCTGCTGGTTCAAACGCATCAACGCAAATAGTGAACAGAGAAAAACCAGTAGACCAATCCACAATTTAAAATCGGCGCCGGTGGCGGTTTTAGGCACGGCAAAACTCTGCGCTGCCTGCCCCTGTGGTTGTACATTTGGAACAGGCGCTTTAGTCAACAGCTGATCCATGGGCCTTACGGGCGTTTTCTCAACAGCAATAAAGCTGGTATAGGAGGACACTAATTGATGAGTGAGCGCGACAGATAGCACCTGCTCGCGTATCTCATCTTTGTCTGCCCCTGCGACTTTCTCATCCATCAAAGCTTCTATTTTGGAACGCGCCCATAGGGTCGATACACCGTCGCTGCCGCCCTTGCGTGCCAAGCTTAACTCTCTGCGCCATGGAGCTTTCGCCGTGTGACCAGAAATTACGAGTTGCCCATCTAACTTGTTCGCTTTGAAACTGATAAGTAACGGCTCGTTAAGATAAAGTGTTGGAATACGGCGAGGATAAACATCGGCATCAATACCCTGTTGCCACTGCAGTTGAATACCATCGGCAACCGGTGAGGATAAACGTTTGAACAGCGACGACATTGGTCCCTGTACCTGCTGAACATTACTGATATAGGTGTAACTGCCACGACCGAATTCAGCGGCTTTACGCATAAAATAACTATTGGGCGCGGCACCAATACCTACGGTAAATAACCGGCTATCACTAAGGTTCTGATGAATATGTTGGAACAGAGCCTGCTCATTGCCTACTGAGCCGTCAGTAATAAACACCACCTGACGAACGGCATTCCTACCCTGTTCATCTCCCTGACTTTGATTATTCAATGCGGCTCGCAGCGCCGACATCATCTCTGTACCACCACCAGCATCCAAGCGCTGAACATACTGACGAGCATGTTGCAATGCCGCATCATTCGCTGGCATCGCTTGTGGGAACAGCATACTGGTACTGGAGTTAAATTGGATAAGGTTAAAGCTGTCCTGTGGCCGCAACCAAGTCAGTGCTGTCATTAAGCTCTGTTTCGCTTGCCTGATCGGCTCACCCGCCATGGAACCGGAAGTATCGATAACAAAAATCATCTCTTTCGCCATCGCCTGTCCACTCTGAGGGCCTCCTTGGCCATCGGCAGACTTCACATTAGCGGGAGGCATCAACATCAATAGCCCGTAGCTATCACCATCCACCTCTTGGGTAAACAAAGCTGCTTTCGGCTCACTGCCTAGTTTTGGTTGCCAACGCAGTAAGAAGTCACGATCCATGCTGACTTGTGGCGATGTCAAACCCACACGATATTGCCCCTCGCGCTCACTGACTATTAACTGGTGGGAATCACTAGTCAAAGCAGCAAGCGGCATGCCGGGATCAATATTTGCTCGGATCTGAATCGGATTAAGCAACTTCTCCAGCTGTTCTTGGCGGGAAAACATATAAGGAGATATCTGCACAGCATCAGGCACCTGCGTCGTCGGCAACGCCCAACTAAAATCACCACTCAGATCTACACTGGCGTTGGTCTCCTCCGCCGGGATATCAGCCAAAGGCACCCCAGGGGAGTATCGGGGGGTAATGGTCATAGGAAAACGCAACTGAAACTCGCCATCACGATAATCGAGCTGCTGCAAAAAGCTGATAGTGACAATCACCTCTTCACCCGGGGCAATGTTAGTCACCTTGTTGCTAAACATATTAGGTCGCCTTTGCACCAATAAACTGGCGCGTTTGCCACTTTTACGCGCCTGCTCAAAGAGTTGTTTAGCTTGCTGCTTCTCTTTTATCTCACCTTCAATAATTCGATCCCCTACCTGCATAGTCATCCGGTTCACTGCAGAGTTCTCAGGCAAGGGCAATAGATAGAGTCCCTCCAGCCAATCGTCAGTGGTATTTTTAAAGCGCTGCTTTAACGTCGCCTTGACTATCATGCCGCTGATATCCAGATCCAGCTCCGAACTCAACATCACCGCTTGGGTAAACCTTCCCGGTTGCTGCAACATCAGCTGCGGTGCCTTGATATCATCTTCATTCAAACGTGGCGCTAACACTGCAGGCAAGCTATCGCCACTGCCTGCCGAGGCCCCGGCTTGGCCATCCATATCTCCTTCAATTGATATCGCCGACTGCCCAACAGGTGTCGACGTGCGCCCTGCCATCGATGCTGCTTCGGCGCGGCCAAGCGTCAACAGCAACACCACGGCGGCCCCCGCAAGGACAACAAATCCCAGAACTCGCTTCGCTGTCTTGTAAGGTGTAGAAACCACCTCGCGATGGAACAACTGACCACTGACTTGAGGGTGGCGCCGCTTTAACGGCAATGGCCGATCAAGAATGACCTGATGGGGGGGAAGGTTTGACCTCAGCATCTGTGTACTCCGTAATTTGATCCTGATGCTATTTAGGCAGTAATAAGGGGCAGTTCCCGGCAGTTCTGGTGGCAAACTAGTGAAACATTATGACGAATTGTGGCAACCTCTTGGGTTCACACGGAATTCTGGTTTAATAGAGCCAATCAACAAGCATGGGAGTCGTTGCATGGGTCGCCAAATCGCTATCGTAGAAGATGAAATTGCGATAGCAGAAAACTATCGGGATGCGCTGGAACGCATGGGCTATCAAGTCAAAATATACAGCGACCGACTGTCAGCATTAGACGCCTTTCGTCAACGTCTACCAGATCTCGCGATCATCGATGTGGGACTAGGAGAAGAGGTGGAAGGCGGCTTTGATCTTTGCCGTGATCTGCGCAGCTTGGCACCCGCACTCCCCATTGTCTTTCTCACTGCCCGCGACAGCGAGTTGGACGTGATCTCCGGCCTGCGTTTAGGTGCTGATGACTACCTGACCAAAGATATCAGCTTGCCGCATATGCTCGCTCGTATCGTTGCCCTGTTTCGCCGCATCGATGCCTTGCAGAAGCCGACTCAACCCGACGCCCAATTAGTTCGTGGCGATCTAAATATCGACAGCGAACGGATGACCGTATTGTGGCAAACCCAAATGATCGACCTAACGCTGACCGAGTTCTGGATCACCCATGCATTGGCAAAGCATCCCGGCCATGTTCGCAACCGTCAGCAGCTAATGGATGCCGCTAATGTGGTACTCGATAACAATACCATCACCTCCCATATCAAACGGATCCGCAAGAAATTCCAGCAGATTGACCCCTCCTTTGATGCCATAGAAACCGCATATGGCATGGGCTACCGCTGGCGCACGGCGTCATGAAATTAAAACGCCAATTGCTGGTGGCCAGCCTGTTTATGCTGGCCCTCCCGTGGGCAGGCTGCCAATACGTGAAAGAGACCGAGTCCGCATTGAGAGCCGGCCAGCTGCAAGCATTAGAAGCCACAGGTCAAGCCGTGGTGGCACTATTGGCGCAACAAGACTGGCAATTAGATACGCCAACCTATCAACACGAAAGCACAGTTTTAGAGAGCGACGCTGACCCCGTTAAGAAACAAACTGAACACCCTTCCCTGTTTGCACCTGAACGACCTTGGCGGATCATCATGGATGGCTATCCTGACGAATGGCAGAGCATGCCCGTCAGACGCCTGCAACATGATGATTTTGCCGCCAACCTGAGACTATTTACCCGCAAAGATCGCCTTTATATGCTGTTAGAAGTTGAAGATCGTCAACGGCTGTATTTTGACCCTACCCGCGGTACAGCAAATAACGGTGACCACCTGGTGATCCGCAACGGTCATGGCCGTGACTATCTGCTCGCAGCCAGCGCTCCCGGCGAGATGATTGCGCGCTACCAACAAGGCAACCGCACTCGCTACCAAAGAGAGATTGCCGGATATTGGTTAGATACCAGTAATGGTTACAATATCGAGCTATCTATGCCGTTATCACTCGTCAGCGGCAGATTAGGGCTCTATCTGGTAAATGCATCACCATTAGCATCGGAGCAACAGCATCTAAGTCACTATGAGTTCAGCGCTCAGTCACTCCCGCCACGACTGATCACCACAGACAATAGACTAACCCAGGCATTAGAGCTGTTTACCCACGCAGGATTAGAGATGCGTGTTGTCGATAACCAAGGATGGCAACGGGCAACAGCTGGAGAAATCGATCTCAGCGGCTATCAGGCGAGTGGTTCAGCGCCAAGCCACGGCGCACTGCGGGCACTGTATCGAGCCATACTACAACGCCCTCCAATGCCACCAAAGAACGAATCATCACTATTTGGCCAATGGCAAACCAGTGATCTCTCTCAAGCCCAAGATGGCGATTTAACCAAAGGCTGGTATCAACAGTCCAGCCAACAAGATCGCAGTCTGCTGAGCGTCGCGCTACCAATCCCCTCACCAAAAGGAGTGACCGCGGGCGTCCTGGTATTAGAGCAAAGCAGCGAAAGCTATCTATCGCTGACAGATCGAGCGTTCGGTCGGCTCTTCTTAGCTAGCAGTCTAGCGCTGCTCATCGGTGCCAGCGGCCTGTTTGGCTATGCCAGTTGGCTCAGCTGGCGAATTAGAAAGCTCAATCAAGCGACCCAGCAGGTTTTCGACAGCAATGGTCAATTCAACGGCGACTCGAAAACGCGGGCCTTCCAGATCAGTCGTGCCAACGATGAGATCGGTGATCTCAGCCGCAGTTATGGCGAACTGTTAGAGCGCGTCCAGCAATACACTGACTATTTACAAACCTTATCGAGAAAACTTTCCCATGAGTTAAGAACACCATTGGCGGTAGTGCACTCATCGTTGGACAACCTGACACTGCAAGCCGATGAACGGGCGACTAAGAGCACAGATGAAAGCGATCGTCAGATGTACCAACTGCGCGCTAAAGAGGGCGCTAACCGGCTTAGCCACTTATTAACGGCCATGAGTGAAGCCAGCCGTTTAGAAGAAAGCATTAGCCACGGTGACGCTGAGATGGAAAAATTAGATCTGGCGATCATGTTCACAGAGTTAACAGCAGCATATAACGATATTTATCAGAACCATAAGATCAATCTGCAAACAGATAATCCCCCCTTAGTGGCACTGATATCCCCCGAGCTTATCGTCCAGATGATGGATAAGATCGTCGACAATGCGGTCGGCTTTGCACCGATAGAGAGTGAGATACTCATTACGCTTCAACGCACTGAAAAATCAATTCTTATCTGCGTCGAGAACAAAGGGCCTCTGCTACCCAAAAAGATGCAACATCAGTTATTCGACAATATGGTGAGCATGCGAGACAAAAAAGCCGCAGACGACAGCACTCACTTAGGTTTAGGCTTACATATTGTTCGGCTGATAGTGGAACATCATCAGGGCAAAGCAAATGCTGAGAACTTGTCTGATAACAGCGGCGTCAGATTTACTATCTCTTTGCCCCACTGACCTACACTGAAGCATTGGCATAGCCGAAAGTTAATGCGCGACTTATCTGATTGTCTGTTCTCTGCGGAACAGACAATCAGCACAGAAAGTGTAAAATACAGCATGAAATAGTGGACGATAAGCGGAACGCAATGGATAAAGTTTGATCTCCCGCGACGTTTCCGTACAACCCAAATCTATTTGCATCATGTAGGCCAACATTAGGTTCACCCATGCTTCGATACCTGCTCACCATGCTAACGCTACTGATTGCCGTGGTCAGCAGTGCGACCTACGCAACGGATGCAAAACCAGATATTGAGCAGCTGAAACTGCTTGTCGAAACCGATCCGCAATTAGCGATACAACAAGCTGACGCCTATCTGGCACGGCCTTTAGATGACGAAACTCGTCTACAAGTGCTGGCCAAACAGTGCATTGCCTTCATGGTAATGAGTAATTACGACCGTGTGACAGCTATCTACCAAAGCGCTGAACTGGATATCCAAAAGCCTGGTAACGAAAGCTATCACGTACAGATCGAAAGCTGCTACGCACGATCATTAGAAAGACGAGGAAAGATCGAGCAGGCGCTATCTATCTACAACAAACTCATATCGATTGCCGAACAACACGATTTAAAGCTGCAAAGTGCGTGGGTTTACTCCTCCCGAGGGCAACTTTTCAGTTATCAGGGGAAATACGCAAAAAGTATTGAAGATGTCGCCCGCGCCTTTGAGCTGTTTGAACAAAGTGGCGAAGACGATAAGCACTTTCGCCTGCAACTGATGAACGCCATGGGTAACACCTATGGCTATATGAAGCAATACGATCGAGCGCTGCAATACTACCATCTGGTTGATGAAGAACTGAGCCAGCAAGGTGACATCATTGGGCAGTCCATCGCCGTTTATAATATTGCCAACACCCTCGTCAACATGGATCGCTTAGAGCAAGCGCTGACATTTGCCAACAAAGCTCGTGCCTTGTCAGTTAAAGGAGATGACAAGCTCGGCGTCGCTTACGCAGATATGCAGATCGCCAAAATTGAATCTAAGCAAGGGGACTTTGAAGCCGCCCTGCAAGCCGCGACGTCAGCACATGAGGTGTTTCTTGAATATGACGATACAGAAGGGATCGCAAAGTCCTTATTAAATAAAGCGCAATACCTTCACGGCATGGAGAGAACAAAAGAGGCGATCCCTTTCGCCCAACAAGCCGCAGAGATCTATACACGGAACAATACCCTATCAGGACAAGAGGTCAGTTATGAATTACTGGCTGAACTAGCCTACAACGAGCAAGCCTACCGCGACGCCTACTTACATTTGAAAAAGCGTTTCGAACTAAACGAAATGATTTTTGATAAAGATCTGAACCGTGAAGTCGCCGCCATGGAAGCCAAGTTTAACGCACAGATCCAAGTTCAACAGAACCAACTGCTTCAAGCCCAAAATGAAGTTAAAGAAGCGAAGTTGGAGCAAGCAGCCGCCCATAGAGAGCAGTTCAGATTACTTATCGTCGCCCTGCTTATTATCGCTACTATTTTGACCTGGCAGCTCGTCATTAACCGTCGAGCAAGAAAGCTGCAGGCGCTGGCAGCGCGCACAGATGAATTAACAGGCATTGCCAATCGCCGGCATATTCTGGAATTACTTCAGCAGGAATGGGAGCGTGCGGTGCGCTACCATGAAACATTCACTGTTGTACTGCTCGATGTCGATCACTTCAAAGCCATCAATGACAAATATGGTCATAGCATGGGCGACAAAGTCCTAAAAGCCATAGCCAGTCAGCTGACTGCCAGCGCCCGAGTTGTTGATCATGTCGCTCGCTATGGAGGAGAAGAGTTTATTATCCTTTTGCCGAAAGTCGATAAGCGGCAAGCTCAAGGATTAGTAGAAAGGGTCAGGCAAGCTATCGAGTCTATTCATATCGAACTGTTAAATGAAACCATTACCGCATCCTTAGGTTATGCAGATTTTGATGGGAAAGAATCACTGGAAAGTCTGTTAAGCAATGCCGACAAAGCGATGTATATCGCCAAGGCTAAGGGGCGTAACCAGTCTGTCGCCTCCAGCACAGATTAAAACGACAGTCAGCGCTAAGGATCATCGAATTGCCGCGCCAAAAGAAATAGGCTAAAAAAAAGCCCTGCGAATGCGCAGGGCTTTTTTTTGCAAGAACTAACTATGACTTGCTGCGTCTCGCAAAACCAAGACCGCCAAGGGCTAAACCAAGAATAGCAAGGGTCGCTGGCGCTGGCACAGCAACAGCTGACTCAACTTCAACATAGGCACCGCCGCCGCCAAAAGGTGATGCCGCCGCGAAGATCTCAATAGCATAACTACCGGCTTCCAAAAGCATACTACCTGCACTGTAATAGCCACTGGCAAACAGAGCATCAGGATCAACAAGCTCGGAGCCTTGACCAGGCAATGATGTAGTGAATGCTAAAGCGGAATCAACATAAACATCGAACATATCGCCGATATTGAAGCCATCAGTCACTTTCAACCAAGCTGCATCAGTTAGCGTCAATTCAATGATGTTACCAACAGTACCAACACCCTGATTTTGACAGCCTTCATAGGCTGAACTGCCCACATCACCGAAACAGAAGCCGTACCAACCCGCGTCTGGCGTGATCACACTAGCAACGCTAGAGCCTGAGAACAAAATGGCAGCCGCGGCCAATCCTGCTTTTGCATATCTTTTCAGCATATTCATATTTCAGTCCTTTCCTTTGCCTATCAAAACAACGCTTTTGGCTAACATTGAGCCAAACAATAACCGTGTTAGTTAAAGGCAAAAAACAGACCAAAAATAAAAAATTGATATAAATCAACTTTTTAAACTTAACAATAAAACATAACCATGACTGACATGTAAAAAAATCAGTCAGTTTAAGAAACGTTAACCTCAGCCGTATCTACCGTTGGGGTACGCTGATCACACCCTGCAATCTCCATCGCCAGCTGGGTCATCTCATCCAGCATTCGATGGATCATAAATAACTGCTGTAACACCATGCTGGTGACATCATCGCCACTATCTCGTAACCGTCCTAATCTAAGCTCCAGACCACTTTCCACCTCTTGGATAGGCAGTTGGACCGTATGACTTAAAATCTGGCTGACAATCTCGAGACGGTCATAAATAGAATCATGAGCCTGATTTACCAGCAGATGTACTTGGTGATCACCCAAACGATTACGGTGCGCGCCCAACGCCGAAATATAGCCGAGCAAGGCATGATTTAGTACCAACATGCGAAAGCTCTCGTTCTCCGCTTTACGGAAACGTCCCGGCTCTTTCAACATACTGCTAATAGCTGCCGACAACTCGGAATCACGGTTATGCGCTGCACGGCGGGCGCTACGATAAGCAAGGTTGTCCCGTTTGCCGATCCGATATTGCGCGATCACCTGACTAAGATAACCACGGTTGGCATCCACTGCCGCTGCCATTTTTCCAAGAAGGTGCCTCGACTGCCAATCAGGCAGAATATAGCGAACCGCCAACGCTGCGATCAGACAGCCCACCAAAGTGTCTCCCAGACGCGGCAATATGACCGCAAAGCCCTCTCCCAGCTGGCTGAAACAGAGTAATACCAACAGGGTGATACAGGTGGTCGCCACACCATAATGCAGGGTTCGAGTGGCAAAGAAAGCAACACCAAATATCAACATCAATACCAGCTGCCCCTCTTGTCCAGGAAACAAGTAAAGCAAGGGGACACCGATCAGCAAGCCAGCCACGGTGCCGGCCATTCGCTCACTCACCCGCTTACGGGTGGCACTGAAGTTCGGGTGGCAAACAAACAGCACGGTTAACAAGATCCAGTAACCGCGCTCTAAACCTAACCCCTGAACTATGCCGTAGCCCAGTGTGAGCGCCAGCGACAAGCGTACCGCATGACGAAACACCTGCGCTTTTGGCGTCATCGCGCCCCACAACCGACGCCACATCTCACCGAGAGTGTGTGCTTCATAATCCTTGAGGCTAATATCGTTATCAGTCTCAACATCAGGGTTGTTCGAGTTGGCTAACTGATGTTCAATCGTCGACAGGTTTCTTAATAAGAACTTTAATGATGCCAGCTGAACGCGCCATTCTGGGTTCATCTGACTGCGCAGGTAATTAAGTGATTGCTTGGCATCATCGAGTGCTTGTGTCACTTCAACATCATGTTCGTAACGCTTACGATTCAGGATCGCCTTCGCCAACTTACGGCACGCACCTGCTTGACGATTTATTAACAGTTGAAAGCGAAACAAAATGTCGGAATGCCGAAACGTCTCACCAAGTTCATCGTAGCGATAATGAGAAGACGCCGCCCGTTCATGAATATCTTGAGCAACAAAATAGAGTTTGAGAAAACGATAAGCTGCTTGCCCTGATCTCCCCTGCCTCACCCGATTAAGCAAGTTATCCTTGGTCTGGTTAAGCTCGGTCACCAGCTCACTATTAAACCGTGCTAAATCCAACCGTCTTTGATGGGAAGAGAAACCGCTGACAGGTTCAAACAGCCGAGCTTTCAACTGCAAGTACACTCTCAGCTTACGATAGACACGTGCCAACCCCTGCTGCACCGATTGGTTCGGCCATAACGCATGCCAAACTAAAGACAGCCCTCGGTGCCAACCTGCGGCCAACAATAACAATACTGGTTGGCTAAGCAGATCCTGCGTAAGGTGCGCTCCCAGCATGGTATAGACCGCCAGCAACAGTGACGCAAAACCGATACTGGCATAGCGCCCACCAATCGCCCCCAACATAATAAAACCAAAACTGGAGATGCAGAGTCCTGCAGCGAACAACCAGGGCCGATCAAATAAGTACTCGATAGAAAACGACGCCAGAGCAAAGCAGAACAGCATCATGGTGGTCTGACGTAACTTGCCTCCAAAGCTATCTTCGGTTTCCGACAACGCGGCAGCGATCACCCCAAGCACCATGGGCGTCACCGCATCCATCGCCTGAAAATACCAACAAGGGATGACGACCCCAAGCAAGGAGATCAGTGTGCGCAGGCTGTAATTAAAGCGCTCATTAGCCCACCAGGTGTGCCATGTCTGCGAAATGCTGTTAATAATGGAGGTCCTCAGCAAAAGGCCATCAGGGGCGGCGATAATAATCGCCTACCGGGCGCTATTCTTTGATTTCAGAAAAGGTACGAATAACTATAGGTTTTAACGGCCTTTTTGTACTAAAGATTCTCCGATTTTAAGACTACTCCCTATTCAACTTTGTCGGGTTGACATCTTTTCCACAGCGAAACTTATTTGCCACATAGAGATTCAACAACGAGAAACAGCTGATCCCCGCCATATCCGCCAGCCAATCATAAAGATCCAGGTTTCGATGAGATAAAAAGTGTTGGCTTAACTCCTCCAAGGTCACTAGAACAACGATGACAGCAGATGCCCAAAGGCATCGCATGTTGGCAAGGGTAAACATCGCGTTTTTTGTTGCCATATTCGCCAGCAAAGTAAGCATACCAAACAAGCCAAAATGCCCCACTTTATCTCCGTATGGAAAGCTTCGAACCAGAGTGAAAAACAGGCTATGGCCGCCAGTATTCGCCAAATAGATGATCCAGCAGATGAAACAGAGAAACGACACAAACAGCAGCTTGTTGATGACCAATGAATTCATCCTAAATCGCATTAGCGATCTCCCCCCTGCTCAGTAGGCAAAGGAACCAGAGCGTTGCGATTAGCGCGTTGCTGATGCCGTTCAGCTGTCGCCTGAAAGGCGCTCAATCTGGACAATAAAAAACAGCCCAACGCGATAGCTGCAATGGCAACCTCTAACAGAAACGTCCAATGAAACAAGAAGTTAAACCACCAAACGCGATAATTAGCAGGAATAGTTACCAGAGAAAACCCCATATCACTCATCGGCGCCAACCAGCGGATATCCCCCGCCACGCTGTCCAATATTAAGTGCATAAATCCGCAAAGGGCAAAAATGCCAAGCACCCTTGCCAATGGTGTAGAAGAGTATCGACACCACAAACCACAAAGGCACAAGGCAGCGCCCCAAAACAAAGGGTAATGTGTCCAATAAGCATGGTGATGCACACTGCCATTATCGACTAAATAGAACCAAACAAGGTCAAGATCTGGAGCGATAGCGCCAACTAATGCTGCCGCGAAAAACAATCGGCGCCAAGACGAGTAACTCAGCAGCTTATCAGCGCGTTCACCACTGTTGGAACACACAGTGCTATCAAGTCGGCGTTTCGCTTCTGCTTTGCTGATAAAGAACTTGGCCAACAGATATCCGGCCGGTAGATGTGCAATAAACATGGATCCATCCCTTAACATTAACCGTGTTAAAAACGCGTTGTTCTTGCCGATGAAATAAAAAAGCGGAAGCAGTGTTGCTTCCGCAAAAGTGGCCAACAGTTGGGAGGCTGTTAGCCACCGGCAACCAAAAGAGGTTGGCTACCTGCTCCACCAGAAAGGCGACTGCGGGGGGAACTGGGGGCTACTTGCGGTAGTTCATTTTTGCCACGCTAACATTGTCACCCTTGGTCAACTCAATGCTTACCATGCGCTCTAAAGCATAAGCGTCATAGTCGCCTTTGGTTGCCGATGACAGTGTCGCACCGTGACTTTGACTGGTGATGCGTTCTGGCGCTACACCTGCGTCATACAGTTGTTGAGCAACTGCATCAATACGTGCTTGAGAAAGCTGCAAGTTATAGTCTGCATTACCACGGGGATCGGCATAGCCATCAAGTCGGATCTGCATCTCAGGGTTACGAGTCAGGTATTGCGCCAGCAGCGACAAGCGATTCTTAGCGGAGTCAGTCAAATCACTTTTATTGGTCTTAAACAGCATCGTCAGTTGTAACTGATCAAGCATCTGCTGCGCGTATTGTGCTGTCAGTGTTTCGCTTTGTGCCAAGTTTGCTTGTAACGCGACCAACTGTTGACGCTGCTGTGCGAGGAGAGATTCTGTTTGGCTTAACTGCGCTTGTGCGGTTTCCAGATCATTACTCAACACCACGGCATTATCGGCCTCTTCGATGTTGTAGTTAACCCAGGCACCCGCCAACAGGCCCGCAAACGCACCAATAGGACCGCCAGCGGCAAGACCCGTCACTGTGGTGGTAAATATCGTGCCCGCTTGTTTAGCTTCGGTGTACTGTGGTTCAGCGTCTTGTGCCATGGCTGTTGTAGAAGTTAAAGCAGCAGTCAGGGCAGCGGCGATCAAAGTAGTGTTTTTCATGATAATGGCTCCATAAATTTGCATCAGTTGTGTAAGTGCTTTCGATGCTTATTTAACGCCGTCAAAAAGGCAGAGCCGGGGTAACAAAAAGGCAATGTGCGGAACAATTATGATGAAATATGGCAAACAGATTCTTAGCCAGAGAGCAACTAAGACTTGTCTCGGTAAAGCTGAGTAGTCACAGGAAGGCTATCCAGCAGCCTTCCTGTGTCGGCACTCTACCAAGCAAATTTTTCAAACACTTTATCAACGGGAGTTTTTGCCAAATGATTGGTGTAATTGCTAATCACCTTCTGCGATAAGCCCAATACAATTTCAAGCAGTTGACGTTGACCATAGCCTGCAGCAAAAAACGCTGTCATCTCTTCTTCAGATAGATGGCCACGGTTACGCACCACACTCAGTGTCGTATCATGTAACACCTGTAGTTTCGCCGTTGGCATCGCATCACGGTTACGCAGTGCTTCCGTCAATGCAGGGTCGACTTTCATCCCGTGTGCAATCCCGGTGTGTGCAGGCACACAGTAGGTACACCCGTGCTCTACATTGATGGTTTGCCAGACTACCGTCAGCTCTTCAGCATCAAACGACGAATTCGCAAACAGCTCATGCAGTTGCTGATATGCCTGTAACAGGCCTGGCGCTTCGGCCAATACACCATGGAGGTTAGGCACCATACCAAACGCTTTAAGTGATTTATCCAACAAAGGCTTACTGGCTTCTGGCGCTGACTCGATATCGTGAATCTTAAAATGACTCATATTGCTGCTCCAATTCGGGGGGTGGCGTTGACTTATTGGAGGTCACTATAGCTGGCTTTGAACGATCGTTCAAGTTAAAATTGAACGTATGTTCTAATTAAAGACTATGCGCTATGGCAAAAACCATTAAATACGACAGAGCAGCCGTGGTAGAAAAAGCCACCAACCTTTATTGGGAAAAAGGCTTCCACGCAACATCAATGCGTAATCTGCAGGATATCATTGATATGCGCCCTGGCAGTATTTATGCCTGCTTCGGCAGCAAAGAAGGGTTGTTTAAAGAAGCGCTACAGCATTACGCTGCGATGAGCTTGCAGCAACTGCAAGCATGTAAGTCCGCCCCCTCACCTATTAACGCGCTGAAAGCGTTCATTAAAATAGCCGTGATTGAAAGCCAGCAAGTCGCACCCAGTGGCATGTGTATGCTAGCAAAAACCATCGCCGAACTGACTGATGCCAACGCAGATCTGCTGGCAGAAGCAAAGCGTTTACTGCGTGATGTAGAAGCCGAGTTCGCAGAAGTAATAAAAGCGGCGAAGGCACACAATGAGATCAGTGAATCAGCAGATCCCGAACAGTTGGCGCGCTATATTCAGATCCAGTTGATGGGATTACGCACCTATGTGCGGGCGAACGATAGCAGTATTCCGATGGCTGAGCTGATCGACGAGATGTTTGCCAACGCTCCTTTTAACGCCTAAATCAGCTTTCGTAGCTTTCAAAATAAAGAGCTGATTAACAGTAGCAGCACGCATATTAGCGCCACCAGATAGCAGGCCCAAACCTTATTCTCGGCGATATGCAAAAGAACCATGTGATACTTTTCAGTTATGGAACGGTTGCGGCTAAACAAGATTTTCACTAATTCAACGCTAAAATCCTTAACTCCCTCATTGACCTTGGGATCCGTCTTTAGAACCATATAACGCACCACCCTTGAAGTCGTAGAACTTATTCAACGCCTGTTATTTGAAACTAAAGCCACCCTATTTCCCGATAAGAAAACACTATCAAGGAAGGCGCTCCCATGAAATATCAATGACTGTACCGACGGGTACCAGCGTTAGAAACTCATCCATTTCATCATTCGTTATCGCAATGCAACCATTGGTCCAATTAAAACGTTGCGACAGCAAAGATAACCAGCCGAGTCGATTCCGCTGGCCATGAACCATGATCAAACCGCCCGGTGACACGCCCCTCTCCTTGGCCGACTGTTTATCCAGCTCATTTGGGTAGCTAACATGCATGGCGCGATAAAAAGATGAGTCTTCTTTGATGTAATCCAACTGGTAGCCCCCTTCGGGAGTGCGTTCATCACCCTCTTGTTGTTTGTGCCCTTTTGGGTTGGCTCCGAGAGCGACATCAAACTCCCTAATGAGCCGAGAGCCATCAAACAGATACATTTTTCGCTCAGATTTCACAACCTGAACCAAGTCAACCTCGGCCAAAGCCGAAAAAGATATTGTGGTAAGCAGAAGAAAAGATAACAGGAGTTTCATCAGATTAACTATCAGGGGAAGAGTTATCAGGAGCATACCCCCGATAACTTATAAGCAAAACCCCCGAAATTTGTGCCCAGTTAGCAAATCACAACACTTAAGCTGAAAATGCCCGAAGCACTACAACTCAAACTGATTAATTACCGATTGAGCGATTAGCTTATAGCTGTCCGCACTATAACCGCCACTGGTCACCATCACCGTTGCCTTTGACGCCTTTTGGCACATATCGAGAACAAAAGCGTCACGTTCAAGCACACCGTCAAACGATACCGACAGTTGGCCTAATTTATCGCCAGCCAAAATGTCGGTACCAGCGTTGTAATAGATCAGATCAAAAGGTCCGAAACGTTCAATAAATATTGCTAAGTGCTCTTTGAGCTGAGACAGATATTCCGCATCCGCGGTCTTGGAGGCGAGTTTTACAGGATAGTCGATGCGCTTTTCCGCGAATCGATCTTTTGGATAGATATCGCAGTTATACATATCAAAAAATCGAACACGCTCATCCTCATAAAAAGCATGTTCAAAACCATTGCCTTGATGAGCGTCGAGATCAACTATTGCAATCCGACTGCCATCATTCAATTTACCTCTTTGTGTCAACAGATTGACTGCAACAGGTATATCTGAAAAAGCGCAAAAGCCCTCACCGTTCTCTTTGGATGCATGGTGAAAACCACCAGCGAGGGAAATGGCAAAGCCGTCATCTAAAGCTAACTCAGTCGCCAAAATCGTCGCCTGAGTGGCATAGCGCATCGGTTTTACGATCCCGTCCATCACCCAACTGGATGGCAACCACCTAACAATGGGGATCTCCACCACTTGTGCGAGATAACGCTTATCTGCAACCAAAGATAGATAGAAATCTGTATGGAAAGTGCTTAGGGATTTATCGGTAACCGGTGACGTCACCAAGTGAGAGAAGCCATCCAATTTATCCCCTAATATGCTAGTGATCTGCTCCCAGGCTTTAGAGAATTTACGTCCGTCAAACGGATGTAGCTTCTCTAATCCACCGAGTGAGATATCTAGTTGATCACTATAAACAATATGAGGAGTCGCCATGCCGACTACGCCTTATTAACTTCGGTGGCATATCGTAACACCTGTGCAGGAGTCCAGATACCGTAACCAAACACACTGCCAAACCGTCCATACTCTTCTGCTTTTGGCTGAAAGGAAGGTTTTCTGTTTGTACCAGCATGAATACATTCAGCGACAATTGAGGAGCAATTTTTCTTTCTTAACTGATAGCGTACGCCATCTCGACGTATTTGTTGCCAGTACGCCAGCGCTGATTCAGCGTCAAAGTTATTAATTTCGATGGCGATAGGCTGTCTACCACCTTCGGCGTCACAATCAACTCGGTAACTAGTGACAGAAGTACCGGCGTGGGAGAGCTTCATTTTCAAACCTTTCTTGGCTTGAGGTTTACCTATGCCATCCGCAGGCCAAAAACTAATATAAGTGCTACCAATTTTCATAGCGGCATGACCAACATTCTGATCCTTTCTTGGCCAAACATATACTGTCGCTTTCATATCTTAACTTCCATGTTAAAAAGAAGAGAAAGCCTATTTCATAATCGCCAATTGAAACAACTGCAAAAAAAAGAACAATTTTCAGCTAATTTAGTAGCAGCGAGTTCAGCCTACTGATGCTGCTCCGGCTCAATCATGGCGCTGTTTTCATTAGTGCTCATCCACACTTGGCCATCATCAATGCTGCACTGTAATTGCATGCTACGTTGCAGCAGTTCGCCCAGCGCCTGACTGGCCTCTTCAGGTAGGTAATGTACTTCGAGGTTTTTCAGCATCCCCAGCTTGTTTTTGTTTTCTGGCCACCACACCGAAAAAGCACTGCCGTAGGCATACAGGATCACTTTCTTAGCGCGGCGGCAGGCCTTTTTCAGCCGCTTTTCGTCAGGCAGCCCCAGTTCAATCCACAACTCGATCTCATCCGAAAGGCTTTTTAGCCACAGTTCAGGCTCATCGTCCACGCAAAGACCACGGGTAAACTGCAGTTCGTCACTGGCATTCAGCGCAAATGCCAGCAATCGCACCATGGTTCTTCGGGCGGTTTCTGACGGATGCTGCGCTATGGTGAGTGGGTAGTTTTGGTAATGGTGACGACCCATATCCGCCACCTCTAGGTTGGCTTTGTAGATCGTGGCTTTTAGTGCCATGGAGACTCCGGCATAAACGACTTGGCTGGGGAAATAAAGCGAGAGGCTGGTATTGCTTGGTCGATCACTCGACCAAGCGTATGCCCTGCTCTTCTATCGTGATTTTTTTCTGCTTATAGAGAGAGCCGATGGTTTGCTTAAACACCCGCTTGCTGACACCAAACATACGTTTAATGGTCTCCGGCGAACTCTTGTCACTGGCGGCCAGATAACCACCCGCGTTCTTTAACCGTTCCAATACGTCGCCTTCAAGGCCACTCACCTGCGCCTGGCTCGACTTTTGTAGCATCAAGTCAATCTTGCCATCTTCTCGAACTTTGCGGACAAAGCCCTTAATCGTGCTGCCATAATGCAAGCGGCGAAACACCTCATTGGCGTAAATCACGCCCCAGTGGTTATGATTCACAATCGCTTTGTAGCCTAATTCAGTTTGATTGGCGATGGTCAATGTGACTTCCTGACCATGTTCATATTGGGCTGGCCAGCGGTCGAGGAAACGATCAACCTTGCTACTGGCGGCAATACGGTGGGTAATATCGTCGATAAAGATCCGCACCAGATAGCTCTTGCCCACTTCCATGGTTTCGCGCTGTTCAGAGAAAGGCACCAACAGATCTTTTTGCAGCCCCCAATCCAAAAACGCACCATGACGACCGGCGTCTACAACTTTCAAAAAAGCAAATTCATCCACCTGAGCTTTGGGCTTCTCGGTAGTTGCCACAGGTGCATCTTCGGAGTCGAGGTAGATGAAGACATTGACCTGATCACCTACTTTTATATCTCGCTCCAGATATTTCGCAGGCAGCAAAACTTCGCCCAAGGTGCGGGTTTCTAAGTACACGCCAAAATCAACGCGTTTAATCACTTTAAGGCGGTTATAACGGCCTAATTCATCACTCATGTTTTACTCAATAAAGAAAATTTAACTATTCCTGCACGGCCTGGATCGCTTGCATACGTGCATTCAGATCATATACCGAACGTTTATAGGCCACGTAATAACGATAGATATTACCGACATAGCGGACCGGCTCTCTGCCCACTTTGGCAGCTACCACCAGCTCAACGTTGTTAAACCAGCGATTCGGATTTAAGCCGCGCTGCTCAGCCTCTCGGCGCAAGCGATTAATACGTGTTGGCCCTGCGTTATATCCCGCCATTGTAAACAGTAGTTTCTCAAATGGCTCAATGTTTTCATCATCGAAGTAGTGATCTCTTAATCTAGCAAGGTACTTGGTGCCGGCATGGATGTTGTTTTGAGTACCGCTGATGTCAGGAAAGCCAATCGCTTTGGCGGTTCTAGGCAAGATCTGCATCACCCCGACGGCACCAGCCCCACTGCGCGCCTTGGTATTGAAATGGCTCTCTTGATAGGCGAAAGCAGCCAATAGCAACCAGTCGATCTCGTATTGCTCACCGTAGGTCTTAAAATACTTTGTTAGCCCGTGGATCCCGCGAAAAGGATCTCGCTCTTCTGCGGTTTTTACCCAGTTAGTATTACCGAAATAGCGCTTCAACAAAGTATTAGCGATCAGTGTCCCGACCCGATGGCTATGGGCAAACTCATCCAACACCGCTTTCAGCTTCGGACTATCTTGCCTGAATGCGAGTGCCACTTTCCCCCCCTCACGTACCGGGATATCGTCATGTACCTGCAGGCCTTTAAATACCCGACGCCACAGATCGAGTTTATGCTCGTCGGCCACCGTTGCAGGCAGAATGCCGTCGTTAACCAACTCCAATACATCTTCATCTTCCAGCCGGGGGTCAACCGGAACAATACGGATTAAGGGCACTCGGCGCTGCTCAAAATCACGGTTTAACGCCACCAGACTTTCGTAGTAACTGGAACTAAAACGGACATGGATCTCCCGACCTGACAGCTCATCAAGGGAAGTTAACGGCGGTTCACCGCTATGTGTGACAAACATCTCTCTGACACGGGAAGAGAACGGCAGAGAAAAATCGACGACCTGTTCCCTGTGCTCGGTAATGGTCAGATTGGCAAAAGCGATGTCGCCATAGCCCTCCATCAAGAACGGGATCAACTGATCACGACGTACCGGGATAATGGTAAATTTAAGTAGTTGGGTCTTTTTCTTGCCCAGCTTCTTTTTGAAAAAAGCTTCCATCTCACGGATAGATTCAAACGTCAGACCGCGCTGGGTGCCTTTATCGATATAGTACTGACCCAGCGAAAACGTGGTCAAAATGCGGATTTCGCCACGGGTTAGCAGTTCATCCAAATCACCACTACGTGCATCGGTTAGCTGCGGCCAGAGTTCCTTGAATGCATTATCGGCCAGCTCGGCGATATCAATCGGCTTAACTTCACTGAGGGGTAAAAGATCATCACCATCCATCGCCAGATCTGCCGAGGCACCGGCTTTTTCAGGGGAATCTGATGGCTCACAGCCATTGAGCAGCAAGAGTAAGGAAAGCAACGCTGTCGCGCGCCAGAGAATGCTTCTAACCGTCATACAACGCTTCTCTATATTGAGCCTAGTTGCTTATGCTAGGTGCTTGATATATTGCTTAGTTTGCACAGTCCAACGAGAAATAGCTTGTTGCATTGGTGAAAAATAGGGCGCTGGTCACGCCCTATTTAGAAGAAAACTAACGACCCGAACGGTAGAGCGTCTTGATCAAGTGATAACCAAAAGGGGTTTTGATTGGACCATGAACTTCCAAAATAGCGCGCTTAAACACCACATCATCAAATGCCTTGACCATCTCACCGCGGCGGAATTCGCCCAAATCGCCTCCCTTTTTGCCCGATGGACAGAGTGAGTGCTTCTTCGCCAGCTTGGCAAAGTCGCCCCCTTTGGCAAGTTGTTGCTTAAGATCGGCAGCTTCTTTTTGGGTTTTGACAAGGATATGGACAGCGTGAGCAGATTGCATGGCTAATTTCCCAACTTAGATTTATTTAATAAGGCATCATGGCATTATCATAGCAGTACAGCGTAAGCCACTAAACACTATAGGCTTTCCATACTATTTATGTATTCATCCAAGCGCTCAAGTGCGTCTTCCCTACCCTGATTTATTTGATGTACAGCTTGTTGATAACGGTAACTGAACAGCTCGAACCAGAGCTGCATCAGCTGAGCATTATGGGGCTCACCGGCCGCTGCAAGTACTCTGGCAGCCACTTCGGCGGTCGCCAGCTGGTTACTGTGCGCCGCTTTTCTGATCTGGTAACCGGACGCTTGCTCAGGACTGAACGATAGCAATGGATAGCCATCCAGATAGGGGCTTTTACGAAACATTTTGCAGGCTTCGCGCCAACTACCATCCAACATAATAAACAGCGGGCGCTTCCCTTTCGCCAAGCTCGGCAACAGTTCATGCACTGGCCGTTCAGGTTCAGCATAATGGCCAGGAAAGACGACAAACGGTTGCCATTGCGGTTGCTGCAGCAAAGCAATCAATGCCGGATCAACTTCAGTGCGGCGCCACAAAAATGCGTGAGTGTCAGGCACAAGATCAGCGATCAAACGGGCGGTGTTACTCGGTTTAAGCACTTCATCGTCGTACATCAACAGCACAAAACTGGCATCAGAATCAGTATCGGGCAGCGAAGCACAGGTGCAGAAATCGGCGGCGAGGCGACAATAGTCACAACGCACCACACTGCAACCACGACTGCGAAAAGGCCGCGAACTTAACGACTTCCGATAGTCATGCAATCGATGAATTGCATGCTTCTTTCTGATGGGCTGTTTACTCAAAACGAACCTGATAACCGCTTAGCTAAACTTGGGCGGCATCATAGAGGTTTGGCAGGCTAATTTCATCTTTGCAGGGCCGAACGCGGAAGATCCTAGCGCGGATCCTTAGGATAAAATTGCTCGGCTTGCTGTTCCTGACGCTCAAACTGCCGGGTGTTTTTATAGGGCAACTTCATATAACCCGCAGTACCGGTGCCTTTAATCAACGGCACTGCATCTATGATGGCTGCTAATAAGGCAGTAAAGTCATCCGCTTTCTCCGGCTCAAGTAGCATGTAATAGCTATGTATTCGTAAATGTGTATCCAAGCTTTCAAAAATGATGCAGCCGGTGTGATGGATCTGATTAAGCTGCTCAACCGCTTCAATAATGGCGTCCGGCAAGGTTAACTGTTCATCAGGATCGCGGCCATCCTCAAAATAGGAGTGGCGATTGCGTTCATTCACTGGGGGGGCCGGTTGGATCTCAAAAGCTAAGCTCGTTCCTGGCAATGGCACAAATGGGTGGCTGGGGTGATTGCGATCAATATGCAGTGTATTTCTGGCGTTAAACATACAGCTTTTAAACGTGCCTTGATGACACAATGCCCGCGCTAACTTAACCATGGTATTGACGGCTGCATGGAACGCCCGCTGATAGCTCTCATCATATAGGTTCAAACTGGCATCAATCGCGACGCCCTCCTCATTCCAATGCAGAGCCAGCCCGCCCACTACCGGGTATTGTCCCAGCCGAGAAACCGCTGCGATAAAAGCTTTTTCAATCTCTCCCATCCCAACCAAGTAGTTTTTATAGTACTTCTCTAGCTGGACATCATCCATGTACATCAATTCACGATTATCACCGTCCGCCATCAAGAACGAACGACGGGAGCTGTATACGACAGTGTCGATGGCCTCATCGCTTTCACGCAGCCATACCGGTACTAATGGAGGCTCAATCAGCCACGTATCTGAAGCAAAATAGTGGCGCCGCATACGCTCCATATGCTGCAGAAGGTAATCACCCGCTTGACGCTTAAGTACCTCGTCATCGGCTAATAAGTTATCGAGCGTACGGGCAAACTCTTGCGGTAAACCTAGAGATGACGCAGGTATAGCACGATGGCCAAAGCGACAAGACTGCCCCGACGCCAGCGCATATAAGGTCGAAGCCACGCCCTGTTCATCAAAACGTGGGCTGGAGAGCGCACCGTTGAGCTGCTCCGCGCCAATGAAATAAACGTCACCCAACCGAGCATTACTATGATTAACATCCCCAGACATCAATGATTGCACATCTGTCACCGCCGGCTGCCCATCGGACTCTAACTGGGCGAATACCGATGAGCCCCAGTCAATCAGGCTAATGGCTTCAGAATCACGATCAAACACAATATTAGAGGGCTTGATATCACCGTGCACCTGAGTTCGAGGTAGCTGCCGTAGTGCGTTTAAGATCTGTACCAGCTGTGCAGCGATCTGCAGCACCCAGCGTGCAGGCAAAGGTCCTAACTGCAGCGAGACCTTTTCCAAATCTTCACCAGGCGCACGCTGCATCATCAATATCGATTGCTTACCGACACGCTCAAACGCCAACATGCGAGGCACCTGAGGATGCACGACCTGCTGCTGCATGTAGGCTTCATCTTCCAATCTAGCCTGCACGCTTTCCGGTAAGGTGATACGCGAGAATTTAAACACTTTCTGCGCGCCATCACGGCTCGTGCCAGCAAAAACGAAGCCGTAAGCACCTTTACCGATCAAGCTTATCTGCTGATAGCCAAGCTGCTCCAGTTGCCGCATACACAGCTGCACCCACTGCTTGAGCTTACGGGCATCATTTTGACTGAGCAGATAAATAGACTGCTCTTCAGCGATATAAAAATGTTTAAGGGCGAATTCAGCCATCGCCGCTCACTGCTGCAGGGGATCCCTTTTCCAGCTTAGATTACCTCAAGTTAATCAACAAATTACTGGGCTGCTGTAGTAACTGAATGAAACGGTTACTGAACTTGGCCATGGTTGCACCATCGATAATCCGGTGATCTGCTGACCAACTGATATCAGCGATCTGCCGCGCCACCACCTTATCGTTGGCATCAAACCTCGGCAGGCGTTGAATGCGTCCCACAGCGAGGATCGCCGACTCCGGATAATTGATGATAGGTGTTGCCGTCGTACCTCCGATGGCACCGACATTCGACACCGTAAAGGTACTGCCACTGAGCTGAGCGCGCGATAGCTTACCCGCTCTGGCATCGGCCAATAATTCACTTAATTGATGAGCCAAAGACAATACGGAAGAGTCTTCTACATGACGCAGCACAGGCACCAATAGACCCTGCGGCGTATCCACGGCCACCCCTATATGGTGGTGGTGAAAGAACTCTATTTCTTGCGGCTCTTCATGTAAGTGACTATTTAGGATAGGGAATTCCGCCAGCGCCACCGACAATGCCTTTATCATAAATGGCATCAGGGTTAGCTTGGGCTGCTCAATCTCCGCCGCCAACGCTCGTTTCATTGCTGTGAGTTCGGTCAAATCAATCTGATCACTCATAGTGAAATGGGCAATGGTGGTAACCGATAAGCTCATCTGCTTAGCCATCGCCGCCTGTACCCCACGCAGAGGCTCTTTGTGGCTGCTCTCGCCTTGGCCAGTGACCCGCGCCAGTTGCCCCGGCAGTGCCGAAACTGAACTGTTGCCACTATATGCAAACAGATCCTCTTTATATACCCGTCCTTTCTCCCCGGAGCCTGGCACCTCTGCAATATTAACCCCTAACTCCCTTGCCATTCGCCTCACCGCTGGGCTGGCAACCGCTTTACCGCTCTGAGGTTCAGAAACCTCAATCAGTGCGCCTGCCTCTGGTGTCTCAACTACCTTTTCAGCCACTTCGGTCGCTATCGCTTCAACTGCATTGGCAACCGAATCAGCAACAACGGCTTGCTCTATTTCGATGGCAAATAGCGGAGCACCAACACGAGCCAGTTCACCTACTTTGCAATACAGTTTGCTGATACAGCCAGGATGCACCGCAGGGATCTGCACCAGCGCTTTATCGGTCATGACATCGGCTATGGGCTGATCTTCGACCACCAAATCGCCCTCTTTCACCAGCCATTCCACCAGCTCACACTCAACGATCCCTTCCCCCAGATCCGGTAACATAAACTCTTTAAACATCGTCTTTCCTCAATCCTTAAATCCGTTATTCTTTTTGTTATGGGTTGTCAGATTTAGAAGCGGACAGCCTGCTTAATCGCTTCAAAGGTTTTTAAATGGTCTGGCATATATTCAGTTTCATGAACCAGAGGAAAAGGCGTATCCAAACCGGTGACACGGGTGATCGGCGACTCCAGATGCAGAAAACAGCGCTCCTGCACGGTCGCCACAATCTCAGCACCAAAACCTGAGGTCCGCGGAGCCTCATGATTCACCACCAAGCGACCCGTTTTTATGACGGAGTCGCAAACAGTATCTGCGTCCCACGGCTGCAGGCTGCGCAGGTCAATAATTTCGCAACTAATACCTTCGGCTTGCGCCAATTCTGCGGCTTTTTCTATTGCTTCCATCTGCGCGCCCCAAGCCAGCAAGGTCACATCGGAGCCCTCCCGCACCAACTCGGCTTTACCTAACGGCAGCTCATAATCGCCTTCCGGCACTTCCCCCACCGATGCCCGATAGATCCGTTTCGGCTCTAAAAACAACACCGGGTTGGGATCTCGGATCGCTGCCAGCAGCAGGCCTTTCGCCTGATAAGGGTTTCGCGGCACCACCACTTTCAACCCCGGCGTGTGGGTAAAATAGGCTTCAGGTGATTGCGAGTGATACAAACCACCGGCAATACCACCACCATAAGGGGTACGGATCGTTAGGCCACCAACATTAAACTCGTTGCCGGAACGATAGCGGAACTTCGCCGACTCATTCACTATCTGGTCAAAAGCAGGGAAAATGTAATCGCCGAACTGGATCTCGGCGACAGCCACGCTGCCTTGCGCCGCCAAACCATTAGCAAAGCCAATGATCCCCTGCTCGCACAACGGCGTGTTAAAGCAACGCTCCCGGCCATATTTTTCCTGTAAACCACTGGTGGCGCGAAATACCCCACCGAAGTGGCCCACATCCTCGCCAAAACAGATCATTTTCGACTGACTCGCCATCGCCAGATCCAAGGCGTTGTTAACTGCTTGCAGCAGGTTCATCTGCATCGTTATGCTCTCCCTGCTGTTCTTGGATAATGCTCTGGATAACGCTTCAGGTGCTGCTCAAGATCCTCTTGCTGACGTCGCAATTCGACACTGGGGGTATCGTAAACATCCGTTACTAGTTCCCGCAGTTTCGGTTTTGGGATCTTCTCCGCCACTTTCATCGCCGCTAACATTTCAGCGCGCAGAGATTCATCTAACGCCTTATCCTCTGCTTCGCTCCACCATTGCTGGCGGTATAACCAGGCACGCAGACGAACTAGCGGGTCATATTCACGCCACTTTTGTTCTTCATCTTTCGAGCGATACCCAGACGGGTCGTCAGAAGTGGAGTGAGCGCCCAGGCGATAACTCATCGCCTCGATTAACACCGGAGCGCAATGTTCTATGGCGTAGGCACGGGCTTTTTGCGTTGCAAGATAAACCGCTAAGGCATCATTACCATCAACGCGTATAGTCTGCAGGCCATAACCAACACCTCGAGCGGCGATGCCATCACCGGCGTATTGTTCTTCCGCTGGCGTCGAGATGGCATAGCCATTATTACGACAAAAGAAGATCACTGGGGCACGCAATACGGCAGCAAAATTTAGCGCCGCATGAAAGTCGCCCTCAGAAGCTGCTCCCTCACCGAAGTAGCAAAGAGTGACATGTTCACCAGCAGCCAGCTTTTGGCCATACGCGTAGCCAACCGCTTGCGGGATCTGCGTGGCCAGCGGCGATGATACCGTCATGTAGTGCAACGCTTTGCAGCCATAATGAACAGGCATCTGCCGCCCCTTCCCAAGATCCAATTCGTTGCTGAACAGTTGATTCATGAACTGCTCACTGCTGAACCCACGCAAAGCCAACGCCCCCTGCTCACGATACTGCGCCATCAACATATCCTGATCAGATAACGCGGCGGCGCTGGCAACACTAGCGGCTTCCTCACCTGTAGAGGTGAGATAGAAACTGATCCGCCCCTGCCGCTGAGCCGCCACCATGCGCTCATCTAATACGCGGGTGAACAACATGGCTTGATAGATCCTTAATGCTACCGTCTGCTCCACCACGGAGAGATCCGCCCCACAACAGGCAGTGCCATCTTGCGCCAGCACACTGAACATAGGTATCGCTAACGATTCTTGAGCGACAAACGCAAATTCACTGGTGCGCGCGGCCGTTGTATATCCTGCCTCGGTCATTCCACCTCCACGGTTGCTTGGTGAGTGCGCCACTCACTTAACAGCAAAAGTTTACCTTTACGTAAATGTAAGGCATTAGCGCAAGGTGTCATGTAACCAGGGCCGGATAGCAGGACGCAGTGTTGTAAGGTGCGATTTACAAGCTGTATGAGATAGCGGCCAGCGACTAATGATGGGATAGACCGCATCATAAAAAGCTGTTAATGCGTTAGATTAAAAAAGCATCAGTTTTTTACACTTTTTATTAGCCGCTACTTGGCTGATGAACCATACTGGGGGTAGAAAAAAAACAGGGCTGGGACGCCTATGAACATTGTATCTGGTGACTTTACCGGTCTGGCGAGTCACATGTCGAACCGAAACATGCCAAAAGAATCCACTGCCATCGAGGTGAGTGATGGATTTTTATGCCACCGTCGTATTCGTATTCCTGAAGACATTTGCCATCTGAGCCTCATCAGCAGAGATGAGCGCCGCACCCACCGACAAATAATGATGAGCTTGGTATTGGCTCTCACCGTCATGGGGATCCCGTTGGCTATCTATTTGGCGATTTTTCAAAAACAGGTCACCGTTGCCGCAGAGATCAAAACCCTACGTGGTGAACAGTTTGTGATTTTAGCTGATGGCGATGAATGGCTGCATTTAGCGGGTTGCTGCAAAGAGCACAAACAGACGACTCAAACTAAGCCAGTCAAGTCATCCCATGATTCTGCGCTGAGCCATTAGTAAACGGCCCTATGTAAGGCAAATAAAACGCCGCTGGTGCAGCGGCGTTTGGTCTTACCCTTTCTCTTAGCTAGAACGGCGATTAAGACAGCTCAATAATGTTCGCCATTATCATAGTAAGCTTCGGCTGATAGCACTTGAAAAAACACCGCGATATCTTGCGTTTCCCCCTGATCACGTAGCGCTTGCGTAACTAGATGAGCAAACTGATCCTGTACCGTCTGTGGTCGAGGAAACCAAAGCACCTCCACCATTGGCTCAGGAGAAACCTTGTCACCATCAAATATAAAACTCGACGACACGCACTCCAATGTGAAATGGTCACGGCCACTGCCAAGTAGCTGCGAAAGATCATCGACCAAAGCTTGACTCATATTCTGAATAGCTTGCTCACTCACGCCACGAAACCTTAGATGGGGCATGCACAACTCCTCTTGTGTTCAAATCGGTAAAAAAACCACTATCCCAATAGGGATATATCAGTGAAGCCTTCTGAGCGAGAGTGGTGCAACTGGCTCATTCTGGTTCAGTTCTGGATAATTATTAATCGACTTATTGTCACACTTTTCCTGCGGACATCGATCTGGATCTGATGATAACTGCAAAGTATATATTAAAGGCATGTGGCATACGTTATGCATTGGCTTGCCTGTACTTCACTAATTCACCAAGGAATGGTTGATGCAAAAATCAGCAGGAGCCGCCGTTATGCCAAACACAGCCGTTAATTACTCCCTAAGCCCGTCGGCTTATCAAGCTGACCCATGGCATCAGCTCCATCCGGAGCACTTTTTTCCTTGGTACCAACCTTTTGTCCATGTCGCCAGCGGTGAAATAGCGGGCTACGAAGCATTAGCCCGCACTAAAAACAGAGATGGCAAGATGATCAGTGCCGGGCCGCTATTTAGCGATCCAACGGTAAGCTTCCCCAATAAACTAACGATCGACCGCTATCTTCGGCAACAAGCGTTAACCCTGTTTGCGCAGCAGTCAGACGCCGGATTTATCACCCTCAATATCTCTCCCGAATGGTTGCAACATCTATCTAGCCAGCACACCAGTATGACCGTCGCCATGGTCGAAAAGCTAGGTATTGACCCATCCCGTGTGATTATTGAAATAACAGAGCAAGGGGGAGATATTGAAGCGTTAAAACGGTTGGTAAAATCCTACCATCAGGCAGGAATGAAGATCGCTATCGATGATTTTGGCGCTGGGGCATCACAGGTTGATCGCATCATCGAACTGCAACCTGACATCATTAAATTAGATATGCAGTTATTCAAACAGGCCGCTAAAGGCGGTGCCCATGCCGACGTTGCTCTCTCTGTCACCACACTGGCTCAACGCGCTGGCAGTCGCATCGTTTGCGAAGGGGTAGAAAGCGAGGATGAGTTCCATTTTGGCTTAGAATGTGGTGCTCACTATATGCAAGGCTGGTTATTTCAACCTGCCGCGCCGGGTTTGCTAGCCAAGCAGAGCTGCCACGAACAGATGTCGACGCTGCGTAAAACATATCTTTCCCGCAAAACGATCCGACTGTCGGATACGATGATGCATAACATTGAAGTGAAAGACGCTGTCTATCGCCTGCGCAGCAGTGTGATGGCAAATCGCCCAACCACTATCGATGCCGAACGCCTTCGCGCACTGGGCGTAGCGCGCTACTACCTTTGTGATTCAGGGGGGACTCAACGCTCAGCAAATTTTGAAGTCACAGAATCAGGTATTGAAACCTGCAACGAGTGTATTGGCTATAATTGGAGTCATCGTCCCTACTTCCCAACACTGATCGCCCTGCAGCGAATAAAGCAACAACGCATGGTCGTATCGCCCATCTATCGCGACACAAATAGCCTCAAACTCTGTAAGACCTTTGGAATATTTATCACCCTCAACGAAATATTGCTGGTGGATGTGCATGTTGATGACCATACCCTGTTTGCAGAGAATGCCAGATACAAGGCAGGTTTTTAACACAAGTAACGATAAGATTTCTCACAGAGAAGGTCACCTTATTAGTGGTGATAGCAAGAAAGCTATCTCGATAGTGCTTGCCGAGTTAAGAAGAAGGTAAGCAAGCTGGTCGCTGATAAGGAATAATCTTATAGATGGGAGCTATTTGATCTAAAAAAACAGCACAAATACAACTAACCCATTGTTTTATTTAACAACGAATAACGAAGCACGGTTACAAATGTAAATAAATTTTATTCGCACCCCCCTCTAATAAGGTACATACTTAGCTCACTTATTAGTCAGGCCATCTCTTTTCGCTTGGCTCTTCGCACGCAGTCAGTCGACCTAACACAGGTGCGCTCTGACTCATGGGATCCACTTTCGCTCATCAGGCATTGTTTGGTGAGCCAGTCGTAGAAACAGCAAGCGAATACAGAGCAGCAGAATCGCTATTTTTTCTGCTCAATGTTTTCGCCCTGCTGCTGTCATCACGCACACAAAAAGTAGTCAAGTCTGCCACGCGTGGCTTTTCGGGTAACGGTTATGGATAACCTTTAAAACCTGATGCAAATGCGGGCAGCAGGGTGACTATGGCAATCAGTTAACTGACAGACCTAGTCAAACACAACCATATTGGTTAACCACGTTCATGAGAGAGGATCAGACCATGAACACTCATATCAACTTCAGTTGCTCTATTTGTACTGTTCTTTGTTTAATCATCAGTCCCGCAGCCCTCGCCACCACTGCCGCACAAACTTTGGACAGTAAAGAGACAGGGAAAGCATTGAAACTAACGCCGATCGGCGCACAACAATCAGGAAACGCAGATGGTTCAATCCCTGCTTGGAGCGGCGGCATACTCACCGTGCCCAAAAACTACAAAACGGGAGATTTTCATCCAGATCCATTTGCCGAAGATGTGCCCATTTATACGGTGACAGAAGAGAATTTCGATCAATATGGCCACCTACTTAGTGATGGCCAAAAGGCGATGTTCGATACCTACCCCGCCACCTTTGCCATGATGGTTTACCCGACTCGTCGCAGTGCGTCCTATCCGGAAAACATATATCAATGGAGTAAGCAAAATGATGCTAATGCTGAGCTGCTTCCCGACGGCAATGGTATTCGGGGCGCAGCCATTGGTGTGCCATTTCCAACGCCAGAGAACGGCTTGGAAGCGATCTGGAACCATATTGTTCGCTTCCGTGGAGAAAACGTGAAGCGTTCAGGCACCATGGCTATACCAACCGAGAGCGGTCAATACACGATGATCCAGACCCAAGAGCAGGTTAAGTTTATATATGCTCAAAACGATGCCAGCCCTGAACAGCTGACAGATCAAAATATCCTATTCAAGTTTAAACAAGATGTCATACAACCAGCTCGCTTAGCAGGTTCATCTCTGCTGGTACATGAAACCTTGGATCAGACATATGAGCCCCGTCAGTCGTGGAGCTATGAACCTGGCAAACGCCGGGTAAAGCGCGAGCCCAGCGTCGCCTATGACACGCCAGGACGTATGAGCGACGGTTTACGTACCAGTGACGATTTCGACATGTATAACGGTGCCCCCAACAAGTTTCAATGGACACTCAAAGGCAAAAAGGAGATGTTAATCCCCTACAACAGTTACAAGCTCCACTCAGACAAACTGAGCGACGAAGATATTTTATTTATCGGTCATATCAACCCCGAGTTAGTCCGTTATGAAAAACACCGGGTTTGGGTCGTCGAAGCGAACTTGAAACCAGAGTATTACCATACATACAGCAAACGTGTTTACTATCTGGATGAAGACAGCTGGCAGATCGTGGTCGCCGATCTTTATGACGACAGTGAGACCCTGTTCCGAGTGGCTATGGCACACAGCATTAATTACTACGAAGTACCGACAGTGTGGACAACATTAGATGTTTTCCACGATCTCAATGCGCGCCGCTATGTCGCCGTCGGTTTGGATAACCAGGAACAGGTTTGCGATTTTTCGGTCACCTTAGATGACCGCACCTTTGTGCCCAATGCACTCCGGATCGAAGGCCGCCGTTAACTGAGTGCTTGTTAGCCAAAGGGGTCGTAATGCTGACTCCTTTGGCATGCAACTAACAACGCCCCTTACACTCTTTATTATTGGTGAAAACAACGAGGCAGAATTCTCCTGCTACGCTGAACTGATATGACTCAGTAAGTGGTTTTTCGATGAAGCCAGCATTTCAGGATCTTATCCCACACAATCATTGTTTTGGTTGCGGTCCGCAAAACAGCGAAGGGCTAAGGCTAAAAAGCTATTGGCGTGACGATGGCAGCAGCGAATGCGTTTACCTGCCCCAACCACATCAATGTGCTGGCCCAACAGGCTTTGTTAATGGCGGCATCATTGCCACCCTCATTGACTGCCATTGCATCTGCACAGCGATGGCTCACGCTTATGCATTAGCTGGCAGAGAAATAGGCCAAGGACAACCGATCTGGTACGTTACCGGAGAGCTCAGCATTCAGTATTTAGCGCCAACACCGATAGACGAAGCGATCAAATTGGTCGCCAAAGTTGAAAACGTGTCAGGGAAAAAGATGACCCTTAGCTGCGAACTTATGAGTGTGACTGAGGCACCGAGTACACCGTATGCTCGCGCAACTATAATGGCAATACAGGTTCCATCAAACTGGCTAAAACATGCAGACGTTCCTGCAAAGTGTAAGAAGTCATAACCTAAACAGAACAGGGAGAGCGGGCACAATGGAGCGACATGCGTAAACTTATCTTACTTCTTCTATCACTGACAGTGAGTGTTGCCATTGCAGATCCCTTGACGGTGTCAGTGCTACTGACACCAAACCAGCGGTCAACTTATGAAACAGTATTTGCTGACTTTAGCAAAGAAACAGGAATAGCAGTCAAAGCCGTGTTAAAAAAAGACGCGGCATACAAATACATGCTCACTCAATGGCTGATCGCCGGGAAAGACACACCAGACATACTCCACTGGCAAGCATCCGAAAGGCTTTATTTTTTCAGTCGCCAAGGTGTGCTTCATCCGTTAACCGAGTTGTGGAACGCAGAGGGTTTAGATAGCCAATTCAGCAAGGTAAAACACGCCGTCGAGGACAAAGGTGAAGTTTATGCGTTGCCGATTTCCTACTATCACTGGGGGATCTATTACAATAAGTCGTTGCTAGAACGCTATGGCCCTCCCCCTGAAACTTGGGAGCAGTTCATCGAGATCTGTGCCCGTATCAAGCGCGACGGTATCACTCCTTTAGCTATCGGAACCAAGCATCAGTGGCCTGCGGCGGCTTGGTTTGACTATATCAATTTGCGAGTGAATGGCTTGGCCTTTCACCAACAGCTACTAAACGGCAAGATCTCATTTCGGGATAAGCGAGTTATTGCCGTCTTTGAGTACTGGAAGCAACTGATTGATGCCGATCTATTTAACCCTGCTACGAGTGATTTCGACTGGGACGAAGTTGTTCCCCTCCTCTATCATCAACAGGCCGCATTTACGCTCATAGGTAACTTTGTCGCGCCAAAGTGGCCGCAACATATCATTGATAATATTGGTTTTATGCCCTTCCCCAAGATAGCCAGCATCGCTAGAGCAGAAGAAGCACCGATGGAAGTATTTATGATCGCAGCGAACACCGACCAACGACAGAATGCAGAGGCATTTATTCGTTACATGGCAAGGCCAGAAGTACAGTCAAAACTTAATGGCGAGCTAGGCTACTTGTCACCCAATAGCAACAGCATTCACAGTGACGATCGCTTCATTCAGGCTGGCGCCGAGCTATTAAAAAGTGCGTCTGGGATTTCACAGTATTTTGACCGGGATACCAAGCATAACTTTGAAGTATTAGCGATTCCGCTACTTGCCGAGTTTTTACAACACGGGGATATCGCGAGAGTCACCATCGAGCTAGAGCAAGTGCGCAAGCTTAGCTTTCCGCAACAGCCACAAAGTAGCACTCAGTAACACGGCCATCACCTTTGTCGCACAAGCAGCAAAGCCAATCTTAGAAATGTGAACTGGTCAGCTTGCCTGCTGATCCGATACCCGCCCAACACAGGTATACTCAGCAAAAACGTGGTCGGAGAAGAATATCGTGGCAATCATCCCTAAAAACTATGCTCAGCAAGAGCAAGGCTACCGTGATAAAGCGTTAAAGCTGTTCCCGTGGGTCTGTGGCCGCTGCGCACGTGAATTTCAATACTCTAACCTGCGTGAATTGACCGTACACCATGTCGATCACGACCACACCAATAACCCCAGCGATGGCTCAAATTGGGAACTGTTGTGCTTGTTCTGCCATGATCATGAACACGAGAAGTACACCGAAGCCGACACCTACGGTACCCGCGTGCAAGCCGGCGAAGAGCTGCAAGAAAAAAGCGCGACCCACAACCCATTCGCCAACCTAAAAGATATGCTGAAAAAGTAGTTCAGCTTTTTCAGCATTGAAATGAAAACGAGATAGTTAAAGATGAAATCGTTTCACTGGGATCAGCATTTTGTCACTCACGTTCCTGAAGTAGACACGCAGCACTACCAGTTGGTCGAAACAATCAACCAGTTTGGCAATTTGTTAACTGATGATGTCATCGATATTGAGGATGTTGACAAGCTATACAATCAACTCTCTAGCTACGCCATTGAGCACTTTCAATCTGAAGAGTCGCTGATGCAGGAAGCAAAGCTTATTCCTGAATACATAGCCCACCATCACTTGGTTCATGGCCAGTTTCTCAACGAAGTCAACGCTATTTACACCGAAGTCACTCAAGACAACATCCAAGAAGCAGAGCGCCTGCTGCAGTTTCTCATTCATTGGCTGGCCTACCACATACTTGGCGAAGACCAATTTATGGCCAGACAGATGAAAGCCATAGAGGAAGGGTTAGCGCCCCAGCAAGCTTATGAGCAACTTAAAAGAGAAAAAAATAGTGAAACCGCACCGCTGCTAAAAGCACTCGACGGCCTATTTGAGCAGGTATCGTTACGAAACCGGGAGTTAAAACAGCTAAACGACTCGCTGGAAGAGAAAGTGGCGCAACGAACAGAAGAGCTCCATCAGGCCAACCGGCACCTAGAAGAGCTATCGTTAACAGATACCTTGACTGGATTGCCTAACCGTCGTCACGCCATGGGCTTTCTCGCGCAAAGCTGGCAGCATGCCATAGAACATGATGCTCCGTTGGTATGCATCATGATTGATGCTGACCACTTTAAAGCGATCAATGACACCTGTGGCCACGATGCTGGTGATAAGGTTTTAAAAGCTCTGGCTACCACACTGAAACAATCATTTCGCAATGATGACCTGGTGTGCCGTCTCGGTGGTGATGAGTTCTTCGTTATCTGCCCTAATACAGATCATCAGGGCGGAATGAATATCGCCGAAATCGTCTGTCAAACTGTGTCTGAGTTGCGAGTTTCTACAGGCAGTTCACCTTGGCATGGCAGCATCAGTGTTGGCGTGGCATCACGAACAACAAAAACTGACAGCTACGAAGCGCTAATAAAACTGGCTGACCAAGGCGTGTATGCGGCAAAAAGCGCAGGAAAAGGCTGCGTGCGCAGTACAAACGACTAGTCATCCTATATGATATAAAAGCGATAAAAGTGAAGTCCCCGCTATCAGAGGCTTAATTTCGATTAAACACCCAACAGCAACGGAAATAACAGATTTGCATTAGGAAAAACTTTAACTCGCAGAACGGCTAAAAGGAACTGGCACATTGACAAATACTATTAAAAAATCACCTTATCTAATAATTTTAATCCTATCTTGTTTATTGTTTCCATTACTTGAAAGTTGGTTTGCAGGCACTCTTTGGGGGTTAAAAATAAAATCACCCATGTTTATGCATGAACTGACAGATAAGTTAAGAATTATAAAACTATTCCTCATTGTATTTTCTGTATATTTATTGATCGCAAAAACAAAAACCATTAAAGAAACGTTAAACAATGTCATAGTCAGCAGAGGTTTCATTGTATCGGGGTATTTATTGGCAGCAGTACAGATCCCACTGCTTTCCTTAGGTATATTATTTTCAAGCATCTCCTCAGACTCCTCACATGTGCACAAAGAGCAAGTATATGAGGGTCGCTCCATTTATGTTTACACCGCGGATCCAGGTGCTATGGGCACGGCACAGCACTACTTTTACTTAAAGTGTCCATTACCTTGGCATCGTTATGAGTTAACACAAATAGAAGAATTAGACTGGATGTATGATTTCAGCTTTGAAGTAATAGCTAATGAACTCGTAATTATAGATAACAGTGCAGAACGAAAGGTTCACAGGTTAAACGTGAGTAAATTTAAGTGTGGATCTCAAGTTTAATAATTAATAGCAGTGGATAAAAAAGCAACTACATAAAAGACTTTAAATGTAGTTACTTTCAATTCACCTAAATTCAATCAAACGAATCGGGGTTACAATGGAGGGAAGGTCAACCCCGCTCATGTCATCGTTGGCAATCTTCGGCCATATAACAGCAAATAGACAGCCGGAATAACAAACAGCGACAACAGCGGCGCAGTGATCATGCCGCCAATCATTGGCGCTGCGATCTTCTGCATTACATCATTCCCTGCCCCAGCGCCCCACATAATCGGCAACAAGCCGAAAAAGATAGTAGCCACCGTCATCGCCTTTGGCCTGATCCTCATCACCGCGCCTTCCATCAAAGCGTTCACCAAATCTTGCTTACAGTTGAACGCCCCTCGCTGACGATGAGCTTTGATGCTGTTGTTCAAGTAAACCTGCATCACAACGCCAAACTCCGCCGCCACCCCTGCCAAAGCGATCATTCCCACGGCAACAGCCACCGACAAGTTGTAGTCCAGGTAGTGCAAAAACCAAGCACTGCCCACCAGCGCAAAAGGCAAGCTCAACATGATCACCGACGCTTGAGTCATCGAATTAAACGTCATCATCAGGAGCAGAAAAATCACCGCCAACGCCATCGGGATCACCAGCGTCATTCTCGCTTCAACACGCTGCATATACTCATATTGACCAGCGAAACTAATGCTGTATCGCGCGGGTAGGAGTAACTGCTCATTAAGTCGCTCTCGGGCGTGCTTTATGTAATCCCCGATCGACATATCTTGAATATCAACAAAAACCCAACTGATCAGGCGGCCATTCTCACTGGTAAGCATGGGCGGGCCATCGCTGAGAGAGATATCAGCCAGATTCATCAACGGCACATATTTCCCAGTTTTGGTCATCACCGGCAAACGCCGCACGTTTTCGATATTGTCCCTAAGCGCGCGTGGATAGCGGATATTAATCGGATAACGCTCTTGCCCTTGTACCGACTCTGCCACCGTCATACCGCCGATCGCCATCTTTACCACATCCTGAATATCGGCCAGGGTCATGCCGTAACGAGCTGCGGCATGCAGATCCGGTTCAATATCGATATAGCGGCCACCACCGCTGCGCTGGGCAAATGCCGACAGGGTACCGGGCATGGCTGCTAACAAGGCTTCCACTTGCTCACCGATCTCCTCCAGTTGTGCCACATTGTCGCCGGAAATCTTGATCCCCACTGGCGTTCTAACGCCCGTCGACAACATATCGATACGGGTTTTAATTGGCTGTACCCAGGCATTGGTGATCCCCGGTACCTTCACTGTTTGCTGTAATTGCTCAATCACCCCTTCGATAGTGATTCCTTCACGCCATTCGTCGCGAGGTTTAAGCATGATGGTGGTTTCCAACATGGTTAACGGTGCCGGATCGGTGGCGGTATCTGCCCGCCCCACTTTGCCAAATACTCTGGCCACTTCAGGCACGGTTTTAATCAACCTATCTGTTTGTTGCAGCAACTCAGCCGCTTTCCCAGCACTCAGCGATGGCAATGTTGTTGGCATATACAAGAGATCGCCCTCAGCCAACTCCGGCATAAATTCCGACCCCATTTTACTGAGCGGATACCAAGCGCTGGCGAGCGCCAACAGCGCCAAAAACAGGGTGACCTTCGGGCACCGCAGTACCGCCTTAAGCAAGGGTCGATAACCAGCAATCAACAGGCGACTCAGTGGATTCTTGCTCTCTGGCGGGATCTTGCCACGAACGAAATAACCCATAAGAACTGGGATCAGGGTGATCGCCAAGACAGCAGAGGCCGCCATAGCAAAGGTTTTAGTAAACGCCAAGGGATGAAACAAGCGTCCCTCTTGCGCTTCCAATGCAAACACCGGAATAAAACTGAGGGTAATGATCAGCAGGCTGAAAAACAGCGCGGGTCCCACTTCTACAGACGCCTCTCTGATCAATTGCCAGTGGGCTTCACCTGAAGGCGGCTTGCCATGCTTAGTGTGGTAATGCTCCAGGTGTTTGTGGGCGTTCTCCACCATCACAATGGCAGCATCAACCACAGCGCCGATGGCGATGGCGATGCCCCCTAGGCTCATGATATTGGCATTTACCCCCATCCAACCCATGATGATGAAACTGATAAGTATCGACAGCGGCAAGGTGATCACCGCCACCAACGTCGAACGAGCATGCAACAGGAACAGCAGGCATACCAAGGCCACCACCAGCATCTCTTCGAATACTTTGCTTTTCAGGTTATCCACCGAATCAAGGATCAATTGCGACCGATCATAGGTATCCACTACCTCCACACCAGGAGGTAAACCCGGTGCCAGCTCCGCCAGTTTCGCTTTTACCCGTGCAATGGTATCCAGCGCATTTTCGCCATAACGCATCACCACAATGCCGCCAACCACTTCGCCTTTGCCATCCAACTCAGCGATACCACGCCGCGCTGCCGGGCCAATACGAATATCAGCGACATCTTTCATCAGCACAGGACTGCCGGTGTCGGACAGGATCCCCAAAGGGATCTCGGCAAAGTCATCAAGGGTTTGCCGATAGCCGTCAGAACGCACCATGTATTCGGCTTCCGCCATCTCCAGCACCGAGCCACCCACCGACGCATTCGCACTTTGCAGCGCAGCATTTACCGATTGCAGATCCAATTGATAAAGTGCCAGCTTATGAGGATCGACCACGATCTGATAGGCTCGCTCCATCCCGCCAATGGTCGCTACCTCCGACACACCAGCCACGCTTTGCAGTTCCAGTTTCAGGTACCAATCCTGTAACGACCGCAACTGCGCCAAGTCGTGACTGCCACTGCGGTCGACCAGCGCATATTGGTATACCCAGCCAACACCAGACGCATCCGGCCCTAGCTGCGGTGTAATCCCCGCAGGCAAGCGCCCCTGCATCTGTGAGAGATACTCCAGCACACGACTTCGAGCCCAGTAGATATCTGTGCCATCTTCAAAAATCACATAGACATAGGAATCGCCAAACATAGAAAAACCACGCACCGTTCGCGCTCCTGGCACAGCCAACATGGCGGAGGAAAGCGGATAGGTGATTTGATCTTCAACGAATTCAGGCGGTTGCCCAGGATAGGAAGTTTTAATGATCACCTGCACATCAGACAGGTCAGGCAGTGCATCCAACGGCGTGGTGCGCATCGATTGATAGCCAAACAGCGCCACAATGATTGTCACCACCAATACCATGGTACGTTGGCGCAGTGATGCGCTAATGATTTTATCTAGCATCTTCGCGCCCCCTAGTGACCATGGCCAGCATGGGGGTCGGCCGCTGTTTGCCCAGCATTGCTGCCGCTCAAACGCTGCAGACTGCCCTGAATACTGGCTTCGGAGTCAAGTAGGAATTGCCCGGAAACAACAACACGATCTCCTGCTTGAAGCCCCTCCAGAACCTCGGCCCGTCCCTGACTGATCATGCCAAGTTTTACCGTCACCGACGCAAAGCTATTGTCATCTCGCTGCACCACCACGCGATTCTCTCGCCCAGTCATGATCAACGCTTCGGTTGGCACGGTTAACAACTGGCGTTTCGGCCCACCAAATAGCTCAACATCGACTAGTGTGCCCGGCCGCAACTTCTGCTCAGGATTATCCAACACCACGCGCACCCGCATCGCGCGGGTGGTGGCGTCTAATTCTGGATAGATGTAATCAATATGCCCTTCAATATCGAATAAGCCTTGTGCCGATGCCGTGACCTCCGCTGGCCGCCCCACTTCCAGCCAGCTCTGCTCATTCTCGAACACATCTGCCAGCACCCACACCCGTGACAGATCCACAAGCTCCATCAGTGTACTGCCGGGTTCTACAAACATCCCCTCACGCAGTTCGAGCTTGCTCACCATCCCCTCGTATGGCGCATAAAACGGCACTCTATAAAAACTCTTGCCGCGCTTCTCTAACTGTTTAATCGTCTTATCCGAGATCCCCAATAGTTCAAGACGTAATCTAGCCCGTCGCAACAGGTCGTCACCATTTCGACCTTTTTCGCTCAGCACGTTACGCGCTAGCAGATAGTCATCTTGCGCATTCACCAGTTCCGGCGAATAGATATCAAACAGCTTCTGACCTTTTTTAACATAGTCCCCTTCGCTGACCACACTGACCGACTCCACCCAGCCGGTCATGCGCGGGTGAATATGGTGGATCGCATCCTGGTCATACTCTACGGAGCCGAGTGCCCGCACATAGCGCCATAAGGTATCATCGGCGGTCACAGCTTCTGTCCGCAGCCCCAGCGCCTGCTGCATACCTCCAGCCACATTCACCGAAACCTCTTGAGCGGCCGCCCCCACTTCCACGGGTTCCAGCGACATACCACAGATCGGGCAGTGCCCCTGTTCATCCTGCACAATCTGTGGATGCATCGGACACACATATTTAATCGCGGGGCTAGCACTCCCCAAGGGCGCAATCGCAATAGGGTCCAGAGGGCCATCATGCTGCATCTGGGCGTGGCCCGTATGGTCACCGTCGAGACCCGGCAATGCCGGCTCTACATGGCTAGGGCTATCGAGGGAAAACAGTCTATCGAACGTATGCGGGACATACAGATAGGCAGTGGCAGCCGCACCGACTAACACAAAACCAAAAATGGCTAACAGGATCTTAATATTCATCACTCACTCCAAAAAACATCGCAATAGGTGGTGGGCTATCTGCTGATAGACCGAATTTAGAGTGAAAGAGTTAATTACGCAGGCGTTGAACCTGCAGATAGAGCGGTGGATACCCGCCAGGAGGGTCAGGCTTGAGGTATTGAGAAAATAGTGAGAGCGACGGAGACAATCGCTTAAACAACCGCGTCGTTGCCCACACTAATCCCGCCACAGCCAGCAGTAACAGAACGCTGGTGACCCACTTAACCAAACTATGATCAGCTTCGTTCTGACCACAACAATCGTGTTCAGCATGGCTCTGCGCCGTATCGGACATACTGCGTCCAGCATGCTTACCTGCGAAGGCGAGCGGCTCGGAATGATGCTGAGGGCCAGCGTTGATAGAGGCGTGTGACGTGTGCGCCGCCAACGCGGAGGTTGGCAACGCCATGCTACCCAAGTGACTACACACCAGCAAGATGCAAAACAACAAGCTGCCAAGCGCAAAGTACGCAGACAATTTTGCCGTGCTGTAGAGGCGTAGCAGTGACATAAGTAGGTGGCACCATGATGATAACAAGGCTAATTATAGACCTTGGAGTAACGCAAGGGTCAACGGATAAATAGCAAAACTGTGCAACAACAAATTGAAACCATGGGCAAAATCCCATAGCGTGACCATCAATTAGTTTTACCTATCGGTTCAAGAGACTCAGTATTTGTAGCATGGACAACAACGCCCCCAATCATTCGCAGCCCAAGGTAGATGCTTTGCCCGTAACTCTGAGCGCCAAACTGCTTGGTGATGAATCCCCCCGTTTTTGGTTGCGTTGCGTGGTTGCGGTGCTGATGTTTATCTATTTCGAGATGGGCTATTCCTGGGCTAAACGGCACGGAGCAGACACCACCATTTATGATGCAGCCACCGCATTGGATGCTTGGTTGCCACAGCTGCCCGTCTTTATCATCTTTTATATGCTCGGGTATCTGTTTGTTTTTTCGCCCTGTTTTACCCTAAAACGGAAACAAGAATTTTACTGGGGCACCTGCTGTTTTTTTCTGATCCTCAGTATCAGCTTTCTTATCTTCAAAACCTTTCCGGTGGCGATGGATAAAACTATCGCCATGGGCGCAGATGGCCTGTCTAAACTCACCCGTTTCCAGCAGGAAAACGACACCCGTTTTAATAACTTTCCCAGCTTACACGTGTCATTAAACCTGTTTGCGTTTTTGATATTCGCCCGCCACCACAAAAATTGGTTTTGGATAATACTGCCGATCCCCTGTTTGATCATCGCCTCAACCGTGTTGGTGAAGCAACATCTGGTGGCCGACATGATTGGCGGCATCGTCGTCGCGCTATTAGCCTATCGCCTGTTCCTTTGGCTGCTCAACCGTGCACCCTGCCCAGCATGGCTGCCTTTCACTTTGGTCATTGCCACCGTCACCGCCGTTATCGCATACAACCATCAGCGGCTGGCTAAAATTGGCCGCATTGTTGAAAAATTTACCGAACAAACCCTAACCAGTATTCCGCCCTGGATAGGTATCGCGCTACTGTTCATTGGCCTAGGTTGGTGGTGGGGAGTGAAGCGTTGGCAGAAAATCAAGGCTGTGAAACCGTCTTAACACCAACAGCATCTCATGGTTCCAACAACTATCACTTACTTTTCATACAGTAGAGACCTACCTAGCTCCGCAAATAATTACAGTTGAAAAGTTCAAAATCATGCGCTTTAATTGAGCCACCTAAGGAAAGGGTATTGTCAGTATGTGCCAGGGACAGCGCAGGTATCTCCGCTATGCGTTTTATACGTCCCTCCCCTGTTGCCAACTCCCATTGCTGATTTCTCGATTTATATTACGGAGGCTCACGCCGGGATGTTTGGGTTATTAAAAAAGTACGATGTTCATTTGTGTCCGGTGGTCCAGGGACGCATTACGCTGCATGACAAACCTATAAGTGGAGTCCCCGTTAAACGGTGGCTCTATTACATTGATGAGATTGAGCGCGTAGATACCACAGAAACTGACAGCGATGGACGGTTTTCGTTTCCTGAGGTAACTATTCGCTCAAAGCTTCCTGGTGATATTTTTACAGTAAGCCGAACTCAACAAAAGATTACCACTACGCACGAAGATCTTGACTACACCTTATGGGAAGCTGACCTATCAGGAATAAAGGCTTTGCCTGAATACAGCGAAAAACTGGGTACGCTCATCTGTGATCTTAGCTCAAACGAAGTCAACTTTACTTTCCCCAATCACAGCAATCCCAATCGAGAATATGATGCGACTAGCATTTGCCGATGGGAAAATGATTTTGAAATATATGTGATAGAAGACGACGGAACAGAGTTCTTTTGTACAAAAAATTGAAACATTATCAAAGGATTGAAAATGAATACCCTAAGCCCGAAACTTGCTGTTGATCTAGCAGATTTTGCCTACAAAAGTAAAAATATTCCTAAAGATAACAAAAACGGAATTAAAGCTGCCGCAAACATAAGCAAACAGTTTATGTTCAACGCCAAGGCCTCCACACTACATGGTATCAGTGGCACTGTCGCTGAACATACGTTGAATCACTTCACCGGTTTTGGTTTTGTTGGTGTAGGTCGAAACGAAGGTCACTACAAAGGCGAAATAGTTATCGCTTTTCGTGGCACAGCCGGGATGGCGGATACCTTAACTGACCTCCACTGCGGTACCACCGTCGGTCCCAATTTCCAAGCAGTTCATGCCGGCTTTAATCGCACGTTCAACTCGATCAAAAAGCAACTCGCAGGGCTACTCGATAAAATGGGAAATAAGCCTATACACTGTGTTGGGCACAGTTTAGGTGGCGCCCTTGCCCAATTAGCGGCTAATTGGATAAAGAAAAGATATAAAGTTCCCGTAAAGCTATATACGTTTGGTGCCCCGCGAGTCGGATATAAGTCCTTTGCAACGCTTGCAGAAAGTAGTTTGCAGGGAGTCTATAGAGCAACCCATCGCAGCGATCCTATTCCGCTCGTACCTGTATGGCCCTTTGTCCATGCTGGTGATGAATATCGGTTAAGTACTTGCGTGCACTTAACCGGTAAAGCCCATTGTTTAGCTGGAGATTCGCCTGGTTATTTAGAAACCGCATCAGCGTATAAAGATTATACGAGCATGGCGAAAGGTTCTGCCGCCAACTTTAAAGCGGTGCGCTTGAAATACGAAAACCGTCATCACGCCAGTTTCACATCAGTTTGGGCTGATAGAATTGGAGAAGCCTTGCTAACCCTCCTTAGAAAGTCAGGACAATTGACCGCCATCATGGCGCAAGCTGCGATAGGTGGGACGCTGACTCTATACGATGTATTAGCCAGAAGTCTGGTTGAAATATCTAATCTATCCAAAGAGTATGCTGAAGATTGCAAAGGACTGCTCGGACATATTCTCAACTTTGCCGGTAAAGCGACGGTTACGGTAGATAAGATGACTTATAGCTTCATAAAATCTGTACTTAATTTAATGTTAACGAAGCTAGGCACGGCAACAAAATTAGCACTAGCGACTCTTACCTAGAGCTCTTGCTCGTGGTGCTCGACTTTCCATAGCCGTAAGCACCTAGCTATAAAGTTCAACCGCGCCGATAGACTTCGGCGCGTCTAACCACACACCTTGTGAATACCTGTTGCATACACACCTGTTTACACTCTGTCTATTGACTATGCTTACTGTCTGCCGCTTATTTAAAGGCAGTAAAACAGTAATAACCCACTAAAAAATCAGGGTTAATTGGATAGAGCCGTATGACAGAGACAGCCGATATCCCTTTGGTCATTGCCGGACCTATACTGCGTCGCATCACGCCGAGCAGTCTGACATTTTGGCTTGCCGTCAGTGCCCCCGTAGCACTAAAGGTCTCGCTGTTTCCCGCAGCTAGAGCGGCACAACACTACCAATTAGATCGTCGAGACTCAGACCAGAGCAACAGCTTTATCTGTCTCACTGCTGCGCCCAAACTGCACTACCTGCTCGTTAGTTTGGAACTAGAACATCCCCTGCCCCAAGACCAATGGATCGACTATCAACTAGAACTGAAGTTAGAAGATGACAGCGAGCAACGCTGGCAAGCAATCACCGAGCTTGTACCCGATCTTTGCTATCCAGAAAGAACCATGCCCGGTTTTTTTCTACCCTCGCAGGTAGGCGCTCTGTTACATGGTTCCTGCCGCAAGCCCCATCACCAAGGTACTGACGGACTGCTCAAAGCAAACCGTTTTCTGGCGGCGAATATCAGCCACCCCCATTGCGCGCGTAGCGCTAAGGGTGAGCCGCTAAGTGACACAGCCAACAGCGCACAACAGCAAACCTGGCAAAATCAATCTAGCTGGCCGGCGCTGCTGATGATGTCAGGGGACCAGATCTATGCAGATGATGTGGCGGGACCTATGTTGCGCAACATTCACAGCCTGCTGCAAACCCTGCAGTTCCCTAAAGAACGGCTCCAAAACAGCGAGATCCCGCAAGTCAACGACAGCGACGATCTCTATAGCCATCCTGACAGCTACTATAATCGTGAGCTGCTGCTACCCAATGTAGAAAAAAATGCATCGTTACTCGAGATGCTATTTGCTGGCTCTCGTAAACCTATATTTACCAGCGACAGTGCCCACAATCACCTAATCACCCTCGGCGAATACCTCGCCATGTACCTGATGGTTTGGTCACCAACCCCCTGGCAGATCGCCAAGCCAGAGATGCCTGCGCAGCTTTCCGAATCACAACAACAAAACTATTTACAAGAACAAGCCACGCTGGAGACATTTTTGGCGGGATTAAGCGCGGTGCGTCGCGTTATGGCGCACCTGCCTGTAGCGATGATCTTTGATGATCACGACGTCACCGACGACTGGAACCTCAATCGCGAATGGGAAGAAGCCGTTTATGATCACCCGCTTTCCCGCCGCATCGTCGGTAACGGCCTCATCGCCTACCTGATTAATCAAGGGTGGGGCAACCGCCCTGAAGCGTTCTCAAGCGAGCTTATCTCTGAGGTACAAGAGGCTCTCTCCGCACCCGGTAACGAACAGCATGAAGCGTTAATCGAACAGATTTTTGAGTTTGCAGGCTGGGATTTCGATTGGCCGACCGAACCTCCCTTAGTCGTGTTAGATACCCGTACTCGTCGCTGGCGTTCAGAATCATCAGCCCATAAACCGTCGGGCCTCATAGACTGGGAGGCGCTAACCGACCTGCAGCGCCGCTTGAGCGGCCACAACGCGGTGCTATTGGTATCTGCTGCGCCAATATTTGGCGTGAAATTGATTGAAGTGATCCAGCGTCTATTTACCTTTTTCGGCAAACCATTGCTGGTGGATGCTGAAAACTGGATGGCTCACCCCGGCACCTCCAACGGTATTCTTAATGTGTTCCGGCATCGCAAAACACCACAAAATTTCGTTGTCCTATCGGGCGATGTGCACTACTCATTTGTTTACGATGTCGAGCTACGTGGCAGCAGCCACGGCCCTGACATCTGGCAGATCTGCAGCAGCGGTCTGTGTAACAGCTTCCCGGAAAAGTTATTGGATAAACTGGATCGGCTAAACCGCTGGCTCTACCATCCCCGTTCGCCCCTCAACTGGTTCACCAGCCGACGAAAAATGCGCATTATCCCACGTAAGCCACAAGGTATCCCCAGCGGCAGACGCTTACTGAGTCACACCGGAATCGGCTTGGTAGAGTTAGATCAACAAGGACGCCCCTGGCGGATCAGACAACTGCTAACCAACGGTAAAGACATAGTATTTGAGCGACGGGAAGAGGAATCTAACTGGCATTAGCAACATAAACATCACCACAGCCAGCAAAAGCCGGCGGCCTCCCCAAGCTAGTGCCGATTCAGTGCGTTAGATGGCTATACGTTGCTTAGCCGTTGAACAATTTCATCTTGCTCAACGTCATTAAACATAGAAAGCGGAACAAAGTGAATAACGTCACCAGTGCACTCAACAGACACACCATTGATGTGGCCTCTTTGCTCTTTGGCAACACGCAAAATTGAAGATAGTTCGATGTTATTCATTACCATACCGCTGCGAGCTACCGTAACCATGCCATCGCTAAAATGGATACTGACGGCGTCAGCACTAGCAAGACTAAACAGCAGACCAGCGATTGAAAGCGTCAACAGGAAACTGGTAAACGTTCTATCCAGCGCCAAGTAAAAACCAGCGATAGCCACGGGCAACAACGCCAAGCAGCAGAAAAACACCAGCTTTCTTTGGTTCGTCCACATTGTTGGCTTATAGATCATCACTTACCTGTTTAACGCTTTGCGTTACCGCGCATGTGACGTAGCTATTTGTACAAAAACGAGCTGACGCCATCCGCTGTAGCTGGTTATAAAACATGCTGATTAATCACCATCGCTATCTCTGCAGGCTCCCTAAGATTGTCAGCAAACACCTTACTATCCACTTGATTGCTTTCGCAAACTCTCACACACCCTTGTTCAGAATGTAGAAAAAAGAGAAGAGGCGCTTCTTTTGGCCAGTTATCCAAGTTTTGGATTGTGCATACCCAGCCATGATGAACTAGTTGGTAATGTTTTATCGACCAGCATCCCGATAATAAGTCGAGAATCTTAACTAGGTTTTCTGAAATATAATGATTCATAACATCCATCATTTAGCCGTGGCATAGACAATATGACTCCCACAAAAGGTGCTGACCTCCGCCTTCGTGGGTTAGCTAAAAGCCAGAGCCATAATGTAT
>NZ_SJXE01000028.1:0-1997 GCF_004336975.1 Corallincola luteus | reverse complement strand
ACATCGACGGACTGTTCCGGTGTATCGACAACTCCTGCTCTCAGTGGATTCAAATCTACATAAGTCATACAAGCCAATAGTCCAGCTTCATCCAGAATGGTTTGGGACTTGAATCTTCCTCCCCAAAATCTGCCCTTACACTGTCTTCTTCATTGGCTTTACGGGCGATATGTTCGTTTAAACAGCGCATATACCAGGAGATATCTGACAAGCGTTCACGCCATTGTTGAATGATGTCGGTAGCAACCTGCTTTTCCGCATCCGTGGTGAGCTTTCCTGCTAAATAGCGCCCGACCATGATTGGCCAGGTAAACAGCTTGGCCCAGCGCTCAGCTACTTCAGTATCACTCAGACTTTCAGCCCTCTTGGGGTTGAGATGTACCACCAGGTGGTAGTGATTGGACATCACCGCATAAGCACAAAGTTCGATAGTGAATACCTCACCCAACAGGCTAAGACGCTCTAGAACCCACCCTTTACGGTGGCTGTAGTCGGTATTAGTAAATCTATCTTCACCGCACAAGAAAGCACGGCGAACGCAGCGGCAAACACAATGGTAGTAAGGCGTATCAGCGGGTGAAACCAGCTCTGAGCGGGGGCGAGTCATATCCGCTTTCTTGCTTTCAGATATCTTAGCCAAAAGCGTAGAAGCGGATCAAAAACTCGTCAAACAAAAGTGGGTGTCCTTTTATGCTGCTATGCTGCTGCAGTGATAATAACGCTTGCTTAAGGGAGGCCAGCAGCGGCTTGCCGCGTCGTGGCTGGTGTCCCTTGCTGCGCTTGCGCAGCGATTTACTTTAAGCACTTGTTAGGCCTAGTAGTCATGCTCAACTCGAGTGGCATAGAAGTCTTTTGTTCGCTTAAGACTTTCAAAAACTAAAAACGAGTTGAGCATGCTCAGAAGCTGTTCCATGGCTTGAGCATACTCACTCGTTCTCTGCTCATGGGCATCCATCTCGTAGTGCTCGTCATACGCATCAAAATCAAATCCAACTTCGGCTGTAAGCTCAGCGAACCCCTGGTAACGCCAGTCTCCGGTGTTCTCTTTAAGCTCGCGGATTCTGTCAGGGCTTGAATATGGATTTGGTTTCTGGCTCCTTTTCGCTCTTTCATCATTAATGAGCTTTAGGCAGGCGGATTTGTCATCACGATTTAGGCCGGCATGTTTTTCTGATATGCGCAGAAGTTGCTCCACATCCCTTAAATCTTGATGCGAAAGGTCATCCCAGCAATCGAATTGCCTCAACTTTCGCTCCCACTCTTTTTGGTACTTTTCCAAAGTGTCCGCCGCCACCTCCTCTGAGTTTAAGCAAAGTAGGTTTGCATCTATTGCAAAGGCATAGAACGCTTCGCCTTGATGCTTCTGTGAGAATTCTTGAATTTTTAACAAGCAAAAATCGAACATCATATTAACGTCAAATGACATACTTTCTCCAGAGGCCTAACGCTAAGTAGATATACACGGGGAACCTATCTGGATAAAGGGTACATATATACCTATCCCTGTCATATCCCCTATCCCACTGTTTATTGATTTAGATTTTCTAATCATAACCTACTGATCCAATAGCTTTTATCAGTGAGGAAAAAATCAGCGAACAATACGACAAGGCTTAAACTGATTAACGAAAGGAAGGAAACATCCATATAAGAGGGCGCCACTTCCTTTCGGCGATTTTATTCAATATAACTCGTCGCAACATCGAAAAATGCTACATTAGCCACACTTTAAGTGTCTGTTTTCGTCAGATATATACGCGTTGGCCCCCCTACGGCATATTCACCAACATATACTCTGCGGCTTTATCCACGTTGGCTTTCGATTTGATGCCAATGAAAGAGCGCTACTGAGTCAGGCGCTCAATGGTGCGGGTGACGGCGGCAACCACTTCATCACGTTTGGCTTTATCTAACGCATCTGCATGCGGCTGCGCAAAGCATCGTGCATCATTGTCGTAATACTTACCTGATGCGTCAGCAAACTCGTCAGACACGGC